>JBMNUF010000054.1:0-2592 GCA_050946115.1 Christensenellales bacterium | reverse complement strand
CGTTCTTGTGCTGCAAGGAATTCATCTTCTGTAAGCAATTGCATTTGCTTCAGGTCGGTATCCCCTGCATCGATTACGATGTATTTTTCGTAGTATAAGATAGAACGTAGGGCTGCAACTTGCAAGTCGAGCAAAAGTCCCATGCGGGAAGGAGTAGAACGATAATACCATATATGTGAAACTGGGGCTGCGAGTTCAATATGTCCCATTCTTTCGCGTCGCACTTTAAAGTGTGTAACTTCTACGCCACAACGATCACAGATAATACCCTTATATCGAATAGACTTAAATTTACCGCAGTAACATTCCCATTCTTTTGTAGTACCAAAGACTTTTTCGCAAAAAAGCCCATCATTTTCTGGTCGTAATGTTCGATAATTTATTGTTTCTGGTTTTTTTACTTCACCATAGGACCATGCTCTGATGGTTTCTGGCGAAGCTAGTTTAATCATCAAGTTATCAAAATCTTGGATATCTCGCATATGTTCTCCTACTTGTTGTGAACAGCAATAGCAAAACTAGCCGCTGTTCACTTGCTCTAATTCTCGTTAAAAGTTCGAACCAGCCTTTGCAATAAGCTCGTCATCACGCTCTGTAAGCGGTATTTGCTTACCTTTTGCGTCATAGATAGTAAAGTCTAAGGCAAGTCCACGCAATTCTTGTACTAATACATTGAAGGCTTCTGGTACACCTGCGGCTGTTGAAGGTTCACCCTTTACGATTGACTCGTAAATTTTTGAGCGACCGGTCATATCATCTGACTTAATCGTAAGTAATTCCTGCAAGGTGTTCGCAGCTCCGTAGGCTTCGAGTGCCCATACTTCCATTTCTCCTAAACGTTGTCCACCAAATTGTGCTTTACCACCGAGAGGTTGTTGCGTTACGAGTGAATAAGGACCTGTTGAACGAGCGTGCATTTTATCATCAACGAGGTGATGCAGTTTCATAAAGTAAATAACGCCAACAAAAACAGGGTTTTTGAAGGTTTCGCCTGTCATACCGTCGCGCAAAATTGCTTTGGAGTTGGTATTAAATCCTGCTTCCTTAAGCTTTCCATCAATTTGCTCGGTAGTTGGTGACTGGAAGACGGGAGATTCGTACCATTCGTCCAAGAACTGTGCTGCAAGTCCAAGCTCGCTTTCAAGAATCTGTCCGATATTCATACGAGATGGAACGCCAAGCGGATTTAAACAAATGTCGAGTGGAGTGCCGTCTTCTAGGTATGGCATATCTTCGACAGGAAGGATTTTCGCAACAATACCTTTGTTTCCATGCCGTCCAGCCATCTTATCGCCCTCGCGAAGTTTTCGCTTGGTTGCAATTAAGACTTTTACAACTTCTTCAACGCCAGGATTTAAAGCATCGTCTTCAGTTCTGCGTAAACGTTGCACATCGATTACCGTACCTTCGATACCGTGTGGAACACGTAAGGAAGAATCTCGAACGTCTTTTGCTTTTTCACCAAAGATAGAATTCAAAAGCTTAAATTCTGGAGTAGTTTCTGTTTCACTCTTCGGAGTAACCTTACCGACGAGAATATCGGAAGACTTAACCTTAGCTCCAACACGGATAATACCTTCGGCATCTAAGTTGTCGAGCGTTTTTTCGCTTGTATTGGGTACATCGCGGGTTATTTTCTCTGCGCCGAGTTTTGTCTCGCGTATTTCTGTAATAAATTCTTTAATATGTATTGAAGTAAACATATCTTCTTTAACAACGCGTTGTGAAATTAAGATAGCATCTTCATAGTTATAGCCGTGCCAAGGTACAAAACCAACAAGTATGTTTCGACCAAGTGCAAGTTCAGCATTGAAGGTCGCGGGACCGTCAGCAAGAACACTTGCGAACTCCACTTTTTGGCCAACTTCCACAAGAGGTCTTTGGTGATAACAGGTATCTTGATTGGTTCTTTGGTATTTTAAGAGTTGATACTCATCAAGTTCGTCCTTGTCTTTCGCATCTGTGGGTTTGACTTTTATCATATCTGAAGAAACCCATACGACTTCACCTGCGCGTCTTGCCTTTACTAAAACACCAGAATCGACTGCGCATTTTGCTTCCATACCCGTTCCAACACGAGGTGGTTCTGGGAAAAGAAGGGGAACTGCTTGACGTTGCATGTTTGAACCCATGAGCGCACGGTTTGCATCGTCGTGTTCCAAGAAGGGTATAAGTGCGGCAGAAACTGAAATAATTTGCTTTGGAGATACGTCCATGTACTGTACATCTTTTGGGCTTCGTGATGTATAGTCCCCATAGCGTCGACAGGGCACTTGTTCGGTCAAAAAATTGCCCTTTTCATCTATTTTTTCTGAAATTTGAGCAATATAGTATCTATCTTCATCCATTGCGGAAAGGTAGTCTATTTGGTCAACTGCTTTTCCATCAACAATCTTTCTATACGGTGCTTCCAAAAAGCCGTAATCGTTAACGCGAGTATACACAGCGAGTGAAACAATGAGTCCGATATTTGGTCCTTCAGGAGTTTCAATCGGGCACATTCGACCATAGTGGGTGTAGTGAACGTCACGAACTTCAAAGGTTGCTCGGTCACGGGACAAACCGCCAGGACCGAGAGCATTTAAACGTCGC
>JBMNUF010000053.1:0-2641 GCA_050946115.1 Christensenellales bacterium | reverse complement strand
GTCGGCAAGGGCGTTGTGGGCTTCATACTGAATTCCAAAGTTTTGTCCTAAAAAGGTGAGTTTATGGCAGGCTAATTCTGGCCAGGTTTTGCGTGCTATAAATACGGAGTCGTAATATTGAATTGAGGGGAGGTCGAGCTTGTAATGGGCGATGAGGGCGCAGAGAACGCCCATGTCAAATCCTGCGTTATGAGCGATGACAGGAAAGTCTCCAATAAATTCTTTTACCGCTGCCCATATCTGGGAAAAAAGGGGTGCATCTTCTACGTCTTTTACTCGAAGCCCGTGGATTTCGGTAAAATCGGGGCGAATATAGAGTTTTGGCGGACAGATGAGTGAATAATACTCGTCTGTTTTTTTGCCATTTGTGTATTTTACCAAGCCAATAGATACAGCTGAGTTTGGCGCATAATCTCCTGTTTCAAAATCGAGGGCAACAAAATGCATCTTCTTTCCTTATATTCGTTTTATTTTAAATGAGGATTATATCTTCAGGCTTATTGTATATCTTTTTTTCTAAAGACTTTTACGGTGAGGTCAACGACTAGAATTAAAATGCCCATAAAGACAAAAAGAACAGCCATTCCTATGCCCATAAGTAAAAAACTTTTTTGAAGTGCAAGAAAGTCCATATTAACCTCCAATTAAAATAGGTATGAGTGCGAGAACGAGTCCCCCTGCAACAACGGAGCCAAGTTGTCCTGAAACATTTGCACTAACTGCATGCATTAAAATAATATTTGTTGGGTCATCTTTGAGCGCCATTTTTTGAATAACGCGGCTAGACATAGGGAAGGCAGAAATGCCACAGGCGCCAATCATGGGGTTTATTTTCTTTTTCAAAAAGAGATTTATGAATTTTGCAAAGAGGACACCGCCGGCTGTATTAAAAACAAAGGCAAATAAACCGAGTGCCATGATGAGAAGGGTTTCTGGTCGCAAAAAGCTGTCCGCCCTCATAGAAGCGCCAACGGTTATGCCGAGTAAAATCGTAACGATGTTTGACAATTCGTTTTGGGCGGTAAGAGAAAGTTTTTCTAAAACACCGCTTTCTCGGATGAGGTTTCCAAACATTAAAAAACCAACGAGGGGCGCTGCAATTGGAATAAGGATTGAGCAGATTAAGGTTACCGCTATGGGGAATATAACAAAAACAACTCGGGGGATACTGTGATCGACTGCGGTCATGCGAATAAGTCGCTCGTTTTTTGTTGTTAATGCCTTTATCACCGGCGGCTGAATTATAGGTACCAAGGACATATACGAATATGCGACAACCATAATTGGTCCAAGAAGGTCTTTTGCAAGCTTTGTTGTAATAAATATTGTTGTCGGCCCGTCTGCTGCCCCGATTACACCTATGCAGGCTGCTTCTTCAAGCGGAAAGCCGAGGGCAACTGCAAGAGAAATCGTTGCAAAGATTCCCAAGTGGGCAGCTGCACCAAAAAGCATGAGCCAGGGTCGTTGAAAGAGCGGGGCAAAATCTATCATAGCGCCAACGCCTATAAAAATAAGCAAGGGAAAGAGTTCTGTCAAAACACCTGCTTCAAAAAGGATTTTTAAAGCGCCAGGTGCTCCGTCATGGCTCCACACCACTTCCAAAGGTAAGTTTACCAAGATGGCACCAAAACCAATGGGTAGCAAAAGCATAGGCTCATAGTCCTTTGCAACAGCAAGCCAAATAAGCACAATGCCGATGAGGTACATGAGAACTTGCTCATAACCTATAGCAAGGATGCCTTCAAGAAAAAATGCAAATATATTTTCTAACAAGTTAATCTCCTAGATAACAGTTAACTCATTCTAAACCGAAAGCGCTTTTTTTACAATGGAAAACAAATCTTTTTTTTCAAAATTTTATTTTTTCTAGCTTTTTGAAACCGCACAATGTCTTAGCATATCGACCCTATAGCTCTTGCGAACCTTACTTTTTCCAAAAGGCTGGGCTAAAATAAATTAAAAGCGTATAAAGCTCTAAGCGACCGGCAAGCATAGCAAAACTAAACCAGAGCTTTGTTGTATTAGAAAAAAAGCCATAGTTTCCAGCGGGACCAAGGAGTCCAAATCCCGGACCGATATTGCCCACCATGGAAAGACTGGCGGTAAATGAGCTAAGTAAATCAACTCCATCGCGAGACGCAATGACTGTGCTAATCGCTACTAGAATAAAATAAAGAAACACAAAGGCTGAGACAGAAAAAACTAAGTCCTTTCTGCCAGCTTTTTGGTTAAGCCGAATCGTATAGACACCGTGGGGATGCAGCATCTTTTTTATTTCATTTGTCGCTTGTTTAAATAAAACAGTCCAGCGAACAACCTTTATACCACCAGCGGTGGAGCCGGATGAGCCTCCGATAAACATCAAAAAGAAAAGAAGACTTTGTGCAGCTCCTGGCCAAAGCGTAAAATCACTTGTTGCAAAACCTGTGGTTGTGAGTATGGAAGCAACTTGAAAAAAAGCATGTCGCAAGGCTTCTTCTATTTTTCGATATAAAGGATAGATAGATAAAAATACAAAAAACGAAGCAATAAAAATAATAGAAAAATAAACCTTGCATTCGGTGTTTTTTAATAGCTCTTGTCTTTTTTTATTCCATAGTAAAAAATACAAACTAAAATTCACGCCGGCTAAAATCATAAA
>JBMNUF010000052.1:0-2748 GCA_050946115.1 Christensenellales bacterium | reverse complement strand
GAATTTTTCGGCAAGCTTTTTTGTGCGCTCCATATCTATATCAAATAGAAAAATATTTTTGCCTTCTGTTTTTTTTAGCATAGCCTTCGCTAGAGCCTCACCCATTACACCACAACCGAGTATTCCTATTTTATTCATCATGTTTTCCTTAGATTTCTTTATATACGCCCTCTTTGGTAAAAAAAGGAGGCTTTGCTATAGTATCGGCAATTTCTAGCTGTTTTTCTAGGCTCTGTTTATTCTGCACAAAAAAGTGTCGCTTTTTGGCTACCGTCTGCAAGTTTTTCCAAGATTTTTTCATGGGAGCCATTTGCAAGTATCATAGGAATGCCGTAGGAAGTGAGTTTGTCCGCAGCTTCAAGTTTTGTGTTCATACCACCGGTACCAAAGGAGTTTGCACTCCCAAGTCGAATACTTGCACGCAAATCGTCCATGCTTGGAACATATTCTATGAGTTTTGCTTCGGGATTTGTTTTTGGATTATCCGTGTAGACACCATCTATGTCGCTAAACAGAACGAGAAGGTCAGCATTCCATAAAATTGCAGTGAGAGCGCTTAAATTGTCGTTATCGCCAATGCGAATTTCTTCAGTGGAAACAGAGTCATTTTCATTGATAATAGGCACAACGCCTTCATCGACAAGGGTAAAAAGTGTATTTCGCATATTGAGGGTTCTATTGTCATCGTGAAAGTCATCTTTTGTGAGCAATAATTGTCCTATATGAATATTGTTTTTCCAAAAGGCATTTCGCCAGTTGTCCATAAGTTCAACTTGCCCGATTGCGCACAAAGCCTGTCGATAGTGTATGTCTTTTTTTCTCTCCCATCGATCGATAGTAGAAAGTCCTGCAACTTGCGCGCCAGATGAGACAATAACGATTTGTTTTCCTTTTTTCATGAGGGATGCACATTGTAGGGCAAATGATTCCATGAAAGGGATGTTTATTTTTCCGTCGCTTGTTGCAAGCGTGTTTGAACCTATCTTTATAACAATTTTTCGAGCTGTTTTGAGAATTTCTTGTATTGTGGGACAAGAATTTTTCCCTGCGTTGTATGTATCTATTGTTTCGCTCATTATCGAATATGTCCTTCGCCGTCGATGAGATATTTTTCTGTGGTAAGAGCCGAAAGCCCCATGGGACCGCGTACGTGGAATTTTTGTGTGCTTATGCCGAGTTCAGCACCAAAGCCAAAGACTCCGCCATCGGTAAATCGTGTTGAAGCGTTTACATAGACACAGGATGAGTCAACTTGGTTTTGAAATTTTTGTGCATGGCTAATATTTTTTGTCAGTATAGAATCAGAATGCTTTGTATTGTGCGTGTTTATATGGTCAATTGCTTCATCGAGTGTAGAAACAACTTTAACCGCAAGAATTTTGTCCAAAAACTCTGTGTCAAAGTCTGTATCGCCAGCTTTTTCTACTTGTAGACCTTCTATTCTGTTTAAAACGGCATAGCTTTCGGGGCATGCTTTGAAAAGCACTTTTTCTTTCATCGATTTGGCTAGTTTTTCCAAAAAGTTTTCTTTTATGGCGTCGTGCACAAGTAAGACTTCGATTGCATTACAAACACCTGGTCTTTGTAGCTTTGCGTTGCAGGCTATTTCGACAGCTTGCTCGAGGTCAGCACTTTTATCTACAAAGAGATGGCAAATACCGCTCCCTGTTTCAATAACGGGAATACGTGCTTTTTCTACAACAAGTTTTATGAGAGCAGCGCCTCCACGGGGGAGAACTACATCGATTTTTCCAACCGCATTGAGGATTTCATCGACTTCACTGCGCTCACCAGTTTCAGCAAGGGCGATAGCTTCTAAAACGCCAGATTTTGCTTCTGCTAAACCTTCTTTTATCGCGGCGACAATCGCCTTGTTGGATTTAAGGGCAGAGGATGATCCACGTAAATAGATAGCATTGCCACTTTTATAGGCAATAGCAAAGGCGTCGACAGTAACATTTGGTCGTGATTCATAGATAATTGCCGCAATGCCGATGGGAACGCGAACTTTTCGGATTTTTAAGCCTTCAGGGCTTGTCCAGCCTGTTTCAACAACGCCGATTGGGTCAGTTTGATTGATAATAATAGCAATACTTTCAATAATGCTTGAAATTCGATTGTCATCGAGCATGAGCCTGTCAATGAGGCTTTCTTTCATCCCTGATGCACGAGCAGTTTCAATGTCTTTTTTATTTGCTTCGAGTATTTTAGAGCGATTTTTGTCCAAGGCTATAGCTACCGCTTGAAGCGCTGCATTTTTTTCACCTGCATTGACTTGTGAGAGCTTGTTTGCGCCGACTCGCAATTGTTGGCAGACTTGTTCAAAATTCATCATCGATACCTATTTTATCTTATGAGTTTTAATAATTAGCTAAGAAAAACATTCCAAGGAGTAGGGCTAACCTTGTTTTGTCTAAAGACCAATCTGTTTTTTTTGGAAGAGCTTGTAAATACCACCAAAAGACTCCAAAGCCTGGGTCTATCCGTAGGGCATATTCTGAAAAATCAGCTTTTTTTGATTGGGGTCCAAACATGAGGTAAACAACGTCGTGGAGCATATCTATAAAAGCTTCGTATGAGGCTTTGTAGTCAATGTAATGATCTTTACCACAACAGTCCTTGAGTTTTTCTAGAGCTTGATTTTTGAGCGCTTCATCAGAGCCTTCAACCCAAGTTTTTTGAACCAAGAGCAAAAGGTTATTGTAAAAGCTTGTAGTGAGTTTTTTTTCGGCACTTGTCCGTACCTCG
>JBMNUF010000051.1:0-2814 GCA_050946115.1 Christensenellales bacterium | reverse complement strand
ACCGCAAGAAATGTGCTCAGAATAGACGAAATAGTTCCAAAAAGATGAATCGCGTTGATGACAATGTCTTCCCTCTCTCAGTGGCATTGTTATCACTTCCCCAAAAAATGAGTTAGACCTGAAGTACTTTATCGGGGGAACAAATTTGCCATTTTAAAGTGTCTTCTAGGAAGTAGGTATATCCAAAAAAATCCCATGAAGATGCCTCAATGATCTTCTTTTCTGAACACTTTTTACTCAACAGTCTTCTCGACTTAATGATTTTTTACTCAACTGCCTTCCTAGCTCAATGGTTTTTTACTCAATGGCCTTTTTTTTCATCATAGGAAAAATTCTGAGGCGGGATAAAAAGCATAAGTCTCAAAAAATCGAAATGTCACGAAAAAATATCCATAGAAAAAAGTAGATTCCATGTAAAATCAAGGACCCTGAAAACCCAAAGTTCTTCGTGTAAAGCTGCGAATTATATTTATATAGAGGTAGTCTCTGAGTTAGGGGAAATTCCCGATACCAGATAATTTGGCGTCGTTGTTTTACTATTGAAACTTGCAACATATGGAAATTGCAGGAAATAGAAAACCCGAAGGTTCATGGATTACCTGGCCGATGTGCAGTTTTTATCACTGTGGCATAAAAAGGACTTAATGCTGCGAGAATTGGTTTTAATAGTTATCTTGACTACGACGGTGGAAGTTGATATTATGAGTGGACTTATAGATTTGATCTTTTTTTCTGAAATACGAAAGGAAATTCTGATCTTATTGACAAAAGGACCAAAAAGTGCCGATGAAATCAGAAATGAACTTAAAGGGGGCGCATTATCCATAATGCCGCAGTTAAAAAAGTTGAAAGATATGGACATAATTGTCCAGAAAGGGGACATTTATGAACTCTCAGACATCGGAAAAATAATTGGTGAGAAAATACTACCCCTAAATGACCTCCTTCAGGTTTTCGAGGAAAACAAGGATTACTGGTCAAAGCACGATAGAAGACCAATCCCTGAGCATCTGATAAAGAAAATACACATGCTTGGAAAATGCAAACTAAATGAGCCTGACCTTAACCACCTCTTTGAATTTCCAAAAGAGCTGAAAGACATATTATTCAAGTCCCAGAGGATAAGGAGCTTTTATTCATTCTTTTGCCCTGATTGCCCTTCAATTCAGGCAACTTGTGCAGAGAACGGGACAAAAGTGGATCTGATTTTGGATGAAAAGGTGTACCTCAGACTAAAGAATGATTTTAAAGATATATACCGATTGCTGCTTGAAAACAATATTTCGCTTTATATTTACAGGGGAAAAATAAAGCCTTCTTCCTTCATAGTTTCAAATGAGTTTATAATGCTGAAACTCTTCGGAAAGGAAGGGGAGTT
The DNA here is from genome assembly GCA_050946115.1 of Christensenellales bacterium. GTDB lineage: Bacteria > Bacillota > Clostridia > Christensenellales > Aristaeellaceae > CAYFRC01. The sequence continues at coordinate 1,436 of JBMNUF010000051.1, read as the reverse complement.
TGACCACAGAAATATTATGAGTTTCAACAATAGCGCTATTGAATGGGGAAATGAACTTGCTGATTACTATATAGGCCTTTCTGAAAAAGTGAATTAATTAGATAAGTGGGGCATTAGGCTGGAATACCACAAGCTGATTTTTGCGCCCTACCAACAATTCAAAATAGATAATTTTTCGATTGATTTCATGCGATTTTTTCATTTTCGAGATTGTTCATAAACTTTAATCTATCAGAAGTTTTCCCTTCTCCATTGTTAGCAATTTCATTGTATTAATTTCTTTTACAACGTTATAAAAATTAATCTCAAGCCTGTTAAATATTGATTCGTACACTAAAAAATACCCTCAAATCTTTCAAGGTAGAATTATTTTTGAATACATCTATTCTCTTCAAGCCTTTGTGTTCAAAGAGAAAATCTTTTTTAGTCCTATCCCTAAAAAGCCTCGTTTAATAATTTCGTTTTTCCCTAAAATTTCCTGGTTAACTATATTTCCTACCCTCCATAAAAACCTCATTAAAATTTTTCCTGCCCTTCCCTGAAAAGGCTCCCTGCCATAATAACAGGATTCTGAAAGGAACACAGCTGAAAACATAAATAGACACGCAAAAATGAAAAGGCCAAAAAAATAAGAACACGACTAAATATTTGCAGTTTTCACAAAAACAATATCGTCTATGCTATATAATATTGGGAAATATTACTAAAATGCAAAAAACATAGCAGAAAGATGAAAATCCGGAGATAGAAAATGGCTATTTTCAGGCATACTAAAGAAGACTATCAGGTTGGAGAAAATAGCTGCTGGATAGTCATCTGGAGATCTATGGAAAATGGAGGAAAGGGACCTTTTTAAATGACCCTTCCCTGCAGTAAAAGCAGAATTCCAGTATCTGATACATCTAATCCTGAAAAATGGAGGTTTAATATGGCAACTGAAGTAATTTTGAACGCTTTAGCTAATGCTGTCGTCGAAGGAGACGATGACTTAGCAGAAGAATTCGCACAGAAAGCTCTTGATGAGGGGGTCGACGCATATAAAGCAATCGTTGACGGCCTCGCAAAGGGCATGAACATTGTCAGTGACCAGTACGAAAAAGGAGAAGCTTTCGTTCCCAGCCTTCTGCTTGCAGCAGATGCGATGTATGCAGGAATGGAAATTCTTATCCCTCACATGAAGGTCGACGCAAGCGCTGGTCCCCAGAACGTCATCATCGGTACAGTTGAAGGAGACGTGCACGATATCGGAAAGAACCTGGTCAAGACAATGATGACCGCAGCCGGTTTCAATATGATCGATCTCGGCGTCGATGTCCCACTCGGAAAATTCATAGAAGCTGCAAAGGAAAACAAAGCAGCAGCTATTTCCATGAGCACTCTGATGACAACCACCATGGGGGGCATGGAAAAAGTTGTCGAACAGCTTCAGGAAGAAG
>JBMNUF010000050.1:0-3017 GCA_050946115.1 Christensenellales bacterium | reverse complement strand
CCATCGCGCGGGGCTTGAACGATTCGCGGATGTTTGACACGGGGGAGCATTCCGGTTTTGTAGGAGGAAATTGGCCTGGAAAAAAACCTTCGAGTCGTCGATAAGGGCGGTTCTTGTACAAATCCCTGGCGGAAAGGAGTTCCACCATGCCCTATCTTACGGACGACGACTCGAAGGCGGTGCGGAGGATAACAGAAATCGAACGGCAGTTGCAAGAGGCAAAAGCGGAGTTGGAGCGGTGGCTGGCAGCAGGATTCGTGCCGACCAGCGCTGTGGAAGTGGCCTTGAGGGAGCGGGAAGGAAAAACCCTGACAGATCGAGTCCAGGCATTGGCTACCGCGTTGGCGGTACAGCGGGCCTTGGCCAGCCCGGCGTTGCATGAACAGGAGCGGACCCTGGCCAAAGCCTCGCCCAAGAAGATGAAGGACTTCGGCTATCGACCGCTGACGGTGCAGTTTCTGGGAGGAGTGGAAGTGAAACTGATGGCCCGCTACTGGTGTCGCAGCCAAGCCCGTGCCGACAAGGGCAAAGGAAGCTACTTTGGCCTGACGCTGGTGGGCGTCTGCGACCGCACGACGCCCGCGTTGGCCAGCGAAGTGGCCCAACTTGCCGCGGCATTGAGTTCGTTCGAGGACGCCCAAGCACGGTTGCGGCAGATGGGAGTCGAGATGTCGATCCGGCGGATTGCCAACGTGGCGTATCACTTCGCCCAGCGGGCACGGCGTCAACAGGAACTGGAGGGAATGGGCATCGAGGGCTCGTTGGCCGGAAAACGCGTGGTGATTTCCACGGACGGCGGCAGGCTTCGTGTGCGCAAGAACAAGCGGGGCAAGAAGACCAAGAAGGGGCGTGCGCGTTATCGCACGGATTGGCGCGAGCCCAAGTTGCTGGTGATCTACGTAGTGGACGAGAAAGGACGGATTGCCCAAGAATTCGCGCCCGTGATGGACGGTACGCTCCAGGGCCCCGATGAAGTGTTCCGGCTGATAGAGTTCTATCTTCGCGAGTTGGGCATCGAGCAGGCCAAGGAAGTTTTGTTCATTGCCGACGGGGCGAAGTGGATTTGGAAGCGGGTGACACAGTTGTGGCGGCGTCTGGAACTGGCAGGAGTAGTGCGTTGCCGGGAGTTGGTCGATTTCTACCATGTGGTCGAGCACGTCTACGCCCTGGCGGCCTTGAACACTTCCTGGCGGGCCCGCGAGCGCAAGCGCTGGGCGACTCGACAACGGCGTCGTTTGTGGCGCGGGGAACTGAAGGCGTTCATCCAGGAAGTCGAGCGACTCTGCCAGGGGAAACGGGGCAAGGGATGGAGTCGCGAACGGGACTACCTCCTGCGCAATGCCCGCGCCGGGCGTCTGGACTACGCCAAGGCGCGTCGTGCGAAGATGCCGATGGGCAGCGGTTCCATGGAGAGCGCGGTTCGCCGGGTCATCAACTTGCGATTGAAGGGGCCGGGCATCTTCTGGCACGAGGAGCACGCCGAGCAGATGCTGCTGTTGCGGGCCTATTACAAGTCGAAGCACTGGCAAGTCCTGACGAACAAAGCCTTTGGAATCCCACTCACGAATGTCGCATAACTCCTATAAAAGCGCAATGCTCCCTTGACACGGTGGCGGCGTGATTCTATAATCCAGTGTCGTAAATTGCCGTCAGTATTTCTGTTTTCTTCCGAATCGTCCGCGGACTATGGGGTCTTGGCCGGCTCGGACCCGTCTAGCGAAGGGAGTGTTTATTATGCTCGATCGAAAGAGGTATGCGCGCGCGTTCACGCTTGTGGAGCTTCTCGTGGTGATTGCGATCATCGGTATCTTGATCGCGTTGCTGCTGCCGGCCGTGCAGGCGGCGCGCGAGGCGGCGAGGCGATCTCAGTGCACCAACAACCTGAAGCAGATCGGGCTTGCCCTGCACAACTATCACGATGTCGTCGGCCGCTTCCCGGCCGCATGGTACCGGATTCCTACCCAGGAAAAGCGCCCCGGGTGGGCTTGGGGAACGATGCTCCTGCCGTATCTGGAGCAGGGAGCGTTGTATGACCAACTCGCAGTGACTACGGGGATTGACTTTCCGGCCCCGGCAAACGCAACGACGCAGACCGCCGTCACGGCTTATCACTGCCCGTCAGCGCGAGACGCCAATATCAATCCGTCGCGAGAAGACTATGCCAAGAGCAACTATAAGCCCATCATTGGCACGATTTCTCATAATCTAATGCCGACGTCGACCCTGCCGAACGGTGTTTTTGGCGCCAGCACCGCTTATCAATTCCGCGATATCGTCGATGGCACGTCGAACACGTTTGCTTTCGGCGAAACCTATCAAGGCCGCATGACGGAGGCAAAGCCGACGAGCTACTTGGGTGCAATTTGGCCCGGCCTGACCACCACGGTGGGCTGGGGAGGGGTGGCCGGTTTTCTCGCAAACAACGTGGATCGGCGGATCAATGGGCTTAGTCAGCATGCGTTTGCCAGCCCGCATCCGGGCGGGATGATGTTCGTTTTCTGCGATGCCTCGGTGCACTTCATCGCGGAGACCATCGACGGTACGGCGATGGAAATCTTGGCGAAAAAGGCGTCTGGGCTGCCCGTGCCCTCCGGCGCTTTCTAACGGCCAACGCGATCAAATCACCGAATCTTTGGCATCGAGTGGAGAGCATAATGACATCACGCTGTAAATCTTGCTTGCTGGCTATCGCCATGCTGCTATCGATTCTGGCTATAATGCCGGCCATCTCCGGTTGTGGGGGCGGTGGCGCCCCGCAGGAGCAGGCTCCCGAGTTGTTGGACGTTCCTGAGAGCGACCGGCCGGCGGCGCTGGCGCAGCGCGTCTGCCCGGTCGATGGGAAGATGCTTGGAGCGAATGGAACTCCGATCAAGGTGAACATTGCCAACCAAGACATCTTCGTCTGCTCCGCCGAGTGCCAGCAAGCTTTGCGGAAGGACCCGAAAGCCTATATCAAGGTCCTTGAGTCATCAAAGACGGAGTAGGAAAGCTACCGTCCCGCTTCGGGGGCGTGGTAG
>JBMNUF010000049.1:0-3053 GCA_050946115.1 Christensenellales bacterium | reverse complement strand
TATATCTATTCGTTTCATTCAGCTCACCTCTGCTGATTTATTCGACATTTCTTGCGATTCTCCTTTTGGTTAACGAAATATTAATGTATCGCACTCGCCTCTTCTCAAAGTAAATGATGTCGCCCTGCGCGATACCGGCATCTGAGGCGGCAGACCGCAGGGACGTCATCGAGAGGGCGTTTGAAATGCAGAAGTTCACCTGGATGACGAAGAAAAGGCAGCCCTATTGGAGGGCGGCGAACAGCGAAAAGGGACTCAAGGACTTTAAGCCGGGCGTCGTATACTACGGCTTCCCCTACATCCAGCGGGCAAAGACGAACATCAACCGCCGATACGGCGTCGCCCGCGCGCTCAGCGAAAATCGCTACTACGCCTCCGGCAACGGGTACTACATCCTGAACCAGAATAACCTCTTGGGCGGCAGCTATTGCGGGAGCGACTGCTCCTCCTTCGTGTCGCAGGCGCAGCTCGTGCATCCTTCGCAGAAATACCACCTGTGCAGCCAGATCGCATCTTCCTCGTTCTATAAGACCGTTTTGAACGGATACATAGCGCTTCGCCCGGGAGATCTGATCATCCGATCAAACCGAAGCGCCCACGTGGTGATGTTTTTGTACTACACCAATGCGTCCAAAACGCGCATGATGATCATCGAACAGGGCGGCGGAAGCCCCGGCGATCCGCACAATACGATCTGCTGCTCCATCATGAACATTTCCAAGTATTCGACTGACGGATACAAGGTCATACGCAAAGCAAAATACAGATAACGGGTTTTGAAAAAGCGCCGCCGCAGGTTTTTGTGCGGTGGCGCTTTTGTGTGAAAATGCCGACGGATTGCATTATAGGCAAAAAGAAAAGCCCGAAACCCTGCGATTTCGAGCTTTTGCAGCGTGCCTGGAGGGATTCGAACCCCCGACCTTTTGGTTCGTAGGGCGATAGTAATAGTGCTGATAATCCGAGGTTATCAACGTACAACCGGATTATTTCCGATGAAAAGAGACACCCTTTATGCGCTCCGTAAAGGCTTCCATCGTTAAATATGTAAAAGTTGTTGACGGAGTTCTTGCTATTCTGTTTAAAATCGAATCAAAGTCCCTACCACATTGCCGGTAACCTGCAAAAGATAGCATCATGGACTCAATAGTTCTCCTGAGAGGTACTCCCCGTCCTCGCAGATGGGCTTGCAGCTGGTATAGCCGACACCTAAGCGATCCGCACCCATGTCGACGTACATCTTCGCGGTTTTAAAACTACGAATACCGCCAGAGGGCTTGACCTTGATTCGGCCCTTCGACGTTTCAATCATGGCCTTCACGGACTCAACCGTCGCGCTGTCGCCGTTGAAGCCGGTGGAGGTCTTGACAAAGTCCGCGCCCGCCGCGATGCAGACCTCGGTTCCCTTGCGGATCTGCGCGTCGTCCAGCTGGCTGGTCTCAAAGATGACCTTCACGCCGACACCCTTCGCATGTGCTTCCTCGACCACGTCCCAGTTGCCGCCACGCGCCGCGCCATAGTTCATCACCATGTCGATCTCGTCAACGCCCTGCTGCTGTACAGCCGCGCGGTCTCGCGCTTGGCCGCTGCACCGCCGTAGCCATAGGGAAAGTCCAACACGCAGCTGACCTTCGTCTCAGTCAGTGCCCGCGCACAGCTTCTTGGCTAGTGCGATGTCGCAGCCGCGCACGCACACGGTGCACGCCTTGTAGCCAATGCACTCCAGAATGGCTGCTTCCGCCTGAACCGGAGTCATCTCGGGCTTGAGAATGGCAGCATCCAAATACCTTGCAATGTTCATGATTTTCCCTCCAAATGTTCCTTCAAAAAGCGTTCAACCTCATCCACTTTGGGCAGAGAGGGCAACGATCCGCGCCGCATCGCCGCAATGGCACCGCAGGCGTTGGCATAACGCATGGCCTCCCAGATGCCGTCGTCCGCCGCCAGCCGCACAGCCAATCCACCGTTGAACGCGTCACCGGCGGCAGTGGAATCCACGGCATCGATGGAGAACGCGGGCAGCATGAACGACTCCTCGTCGCCGCTGTGATACGCGCCATGGCTGCCCATGGTTATGATCAGCCTGCGTGCGCCGCGATCATGCATCGCCGATGCCGCGTGTTCATGCCAGACGTCCAGCGACAGTCCTTCGCGGTAGACGTTGGTAAAGAACTCCGTCTCCGTCTCGTTGGGCGTCACATAGTCCGCCAGGGCAAACATCGCGTCCGGAATCTCGCACGCCGGCGCGGGATTGAGCACCACCATCGCACCGCAGTCCCGAGCGAGCTGCATGGCCCGCTCCACCGCGTCTGCGTTGATCTGCAGCTGAAACAGCGCCACATCCGCACGCTCAAGGATCGGCCGCATGGCATCCACCTCATCTGCGGTCACGGTCGCGTTGGCATTGGGCGCAACGACAATCGCATTGCGTCCGTCCGCCGCCACCATCACGCGTCCGTCCCCGTGGCATGCTGGTCGGAAACAACCACGCCGCAGGTGTCCACGCCTTTTTCACGCATGGTCTCCAGCAGAAACTTGCCCCGCTCGTCCCGACAACCTTCCCCAGCATGCAGACCTTCACGCCCAGACGCGCACAGGTCACCGCCTGATTGCCGCCCTTGCCGCTGGCGAAGAATCCGTTGACCGTGCCGGTGACGGTCTCGCCCTCTCTGGGCAGACGGTCTGCCCAAATAAAACAATCATACAGCCAATCGCCAAAAATGGCAATGGTATTCTTTTTCAGGTTCTTCTCTTATTACCGTGAAAAGTCACTCAAAGAGCGGGATGCAATCCGGTTTAAGCCTTCCGACCATGAGCATAATCATACAGCGGAAGCCCTCGTAAGTCCGAAAGCCACGTGCCTTCCGCTTTGCGGCTTGGATTAGGCTGTTCAGATCCTCTGAAACGGCATTGGTCAGTCGAGCGGCAAAGAGTCTGTAAAGAATTTTCTGTAAATGCACCGCCTTCTGTGATAGAATAAAACACAGGAGGCGTTAACAATGGGAAGACCAAGGAAGTACAACGGACTGAGTGAAGAGAAGCGGAACATTATCAGC
>JBMNUF010000048.1:0-3189 GCA_050946115.1 Christensenellales bacterium | reverse complement strand
CGTGAAAACGGCGGCGGACCTGCAGGGGGCATTGAAGGATCTACTTGGGGAGACGATTCAAGCGATGCTGGAGCAGGAGATCGACGCGCAGATCGACGGGCGGGAGTCGGAGGATCCGGCATACAGCGACAGCCGGAAGTACGAGCGGAGCATGGAGCGAATCGAGCGTACCATCGACCTGCACGGGGCAACCGCGCATATTCTCCGGCACACATATCTAACCTTGCTGAACAACGCGGGCATTGACCCGAAGACCATTCAGGCCATCGGCGGGCATGCGGACATCGGAACCACCATGAACCGGTACGTCCACAGCCAGCAAAAACAGGTGCTTTCCGCTGGGGAAACGATGGGGAAAGTGCTGCCGTTTGTGTAAGTTTTGTGCATTTCGTGCCCCGAACGGATTTAGAGGCATATGGGCTTAACGACAAAGAAATAATTTGAAGGATTTCTGTGTGCGTTATTCGTAGGAAAAAGTGCAGTCCGTATGTCGAACTGCACAATTTTCACTGGCGTGCCCGGAGGGATTCGAACCCACGACCTTTTGGTTCGTAGCTGCGTTTGTGCATCGAATTTCGATTTTAGTTTCCTATTATATGCGACCGGATTTTGTAGTACGTTTTGTGCATCATTTGTGCGGAAAAGCTCTCGTGAGATAGGGCAGTGCGACTGAATCGCTCTAATGAAGTCGTTGGTCTGGGACGTTCTGACCTTCGTACGCCGATGCTCGATATCATCGAGCACCAAGTACATCTCGTAGGGATGGTTGGCCGTGCCGCAGAACTCCGGGCCATTGTCCGTCAGAATGACGCTAACCTCCAGACCGTGGGATTCATAAAGGGGCAGCACGTCGTTGTGGATCAGTACCGCCGCACATTCGGCCCGCTTCCCCGCGTGGAGAAAGCCGAAAGCGTAGGAGCCGTATATGTCCACCGCCGCGTGCATGTACACATTGCCAATGCCCTTCAACGTGCTCACAAAGAAGGTATCCTGGCTTGAGCAGTTCCCCCGTCCGCGAGGATTCCCCCATGCCGCTCCTCAAAGCATGGATTGAACTTCTCGATCTTCGCTATCTGCTCTGTGGTCAGCTCAATTCCCTCGATCAGATGTTTCCCTTCCAGCTGGAGCCATCGGTCATAGACGCAGGCCATCCCGTTGCGAATCAATATCTTTTGAACCGTCGGAGAACTGACCGATATCCCTTTGGGCTTCAGGTAGTCCGACAGTTTCACACAGCCTCATGACGGGTGCGCAAGGTCACTGCCTCAACCTCCAGCGTCGTCGCGCTTGGTTGGCTCTTCGGAATCGACGGCATATCCTTCAACCCTTCAAGAGCATGCGTCTGAAACCGTTGCTTCCACCCGTAAAAGCTCGTCCGATACCGTGCTTCTTCCAACTCGATATACACGCACGATTTCTTCCACGCTCATGCCTTCATTTCGTGCATACATGATCAGTTCACGTTTTTCCATGCTTATCATCTTCGTCACTACTCCTCGATTTTTTTCTCACTTTACCACATCTGCGCTATTTGTTCAATTGCTGTAATAACCGCGCAAATGGTGCGCATGCACGGCACGCGGCTAGTGATTGTGAGTGACCCGATCGAAAAGCGAGGTGGGCTGGCGCTGAAAAAAGGTGCGGACGTGGCGCTCAATCCGATGCGCAGGACGTCGGGCTAGAGATCAAACGGCTCACTGGAGGTCTGGGTGCAAACGCTGTGGTCGAGACCAGCGGCAGCTATCCAGCGTTGCAGGTTGCGCTACGCGTCGTGGCATAACGTGTTTAACTATGCGGGTACCGAGAGCCATGCGCAATCCCGACATCGACGTTTTTATCAAAGAGCATTGGGATTGGAACATACGACATCTGCAACTTGCTGAAACAAGGGAGGCCCAAACGGCCGCGGTCGGGGAGTTCACTGAACAGGAGATTCGAACATCGGCAGATCAAGCTGTTGCGATCATCCCCAAGCGCGTCGCCTCTTTCGCCCGACAGATGGGTGTCCAATACGGCGGTATTACAATCCGCAACCAGAAGACCCCCTTGGGGCAGTTGCAGCAGCAAACGGGATCTGAATTTCAACTGCCTGTTGATGCTTGTTCCTCCGAAGGTGCACGATTATGTCATCATTCATGCGTTGTGGCACCTCTAAGAAATGGATCATTGCCCCCACTTTGGGCGGAGGTGGAGAAAATGATTCCCGATTACCGTGAGCATTGAAAAGGGCTGAAGGAAAATCAGGCCACTTTGATTGGACGACTGTAAGGTTCATTGCATTTCCCTGCAGATTCTGCGAGCATTACATATTGGTTGCGCCAAAATATATTTGTTCAGATTTTAGGTAATGTTTAAGCGACCATAAATATTATGTGTGTTCTATACAAATAATTTTCTTGGCAAGGACAATACGACATACTATTATTATCATAGTAAATTTTACATTATCTAATGGGTAGATGATTGTGGAGGGCAGATGGCGTATTACTTCGCGCGGATCAAGGTCAGCGGGGTGGTGGCGCTTGCGTCTTTTCGCCCTTTTGAGGGGGAGTTGCCCTTTTCACGCACGGTGGAACTGTATGAATCAGTGCCGGGAGATGCCGGAACCCTCCTTTGCGCACACGCCGATGTAGCGGTGTACGCGCTGGAAGATGGCTGGCGTTTTGACTCGCCCGATCCAAATGTACCGGTCTCCGTGACGGCTTCCGACGATTATGCGCGCATCGCCTACTGCTTGCCGCCCTGCGAGAATACGGCGCTGCAGGAGGAAAAACTCTTGCTCCTGTTGCGCGTCGCATTTGAGTGCGGATTTGCGCTACACAACACCGTCTCCCTGCATGCCGCTTGCATCGAGCTGGACGGACAGGCCGTAGCGTTCACCGCGCCCTCGGGTACGGGCAAATCGACACGGGCGACCACGTGGGTGCGGGCGCTCGGCGCACGCCACATCAGCGACGACCGACCGGCCATACGTCTCGACGGCGACTGCGCGCGGGCCTGCGGCGTCCCCTGGGACGGCAAGGGCAGGGTATATCGTCAGGTGGAGGCGCCGTTGCAGACGATCTGCGAGGTGCATCGCGCGCCGTTTGTGCGCCTGCGCCGCCTCTCTCCCGCCCAGGCGTATAGACTTCTGACGGACCAGTGCTTCATTCCAGCTTGGGATCCCGCTACTGCCGCCGCCACGCTGGG
>JBMNUF010000047.1:0-3980 GCA_050946115.1 Christensenellales bacterium | reverse complement strand
GCCTGCTTGCGGATTCGTCTTTTTTAACGCGATACTTTGACCCCGGCGAGCAGGCGTACATCCTGTCCCGCGGCAAGTTGGCAGCCGATTCCATGGCTGGGCATTTCGCGGCCAAGGAAGCGCTGGCAAAAGCGCTGGGCACTGGCCTTGATGGCGTGCGGCTGCAGGATATCGTCATCCAGCATGATGACAAGGGCGCGCCGTCTTATCACCTCAAGGGTACTGCTAAAGATCTGGCAGACAGCTTGGGTGTCACCCAGGCACACCTGAGCATCTCACACGACGGCGGCCTGGCCATCGCGTTTACGGTTTTGGAAGGGGAATAGATGCAAACCATCTTGACACCGCAACAGATGAAAATGCTGGAGGAGCATGCCTTCAGTCTGGGTGTACCCAGCCTGCTTGTGATGGAAAACGCGGCGCGGGAAGCCTTTCAGGCCTTACAAGACGTTTTGGGCGGTATTGATGGCAAGACCATTCTTTTTCTGATCGGTACCGGCAACAACGGCGGCGACGGTTTGGCCATGGCCCGGCTGTGCCTGCTTGCCGGCGGCAAACCGCGGGTTGTGATGCTTGGTGATCCGAAAACCAAGGACGCGCAAGCAAACTATGCCTATGCCAAAACCTTGGAAATACCGTTCATAGATTTTATTACAAGGCATGCACAAGAAGTTGACGCCGTTGTGGATGCCCTGTTTGGTACAGGCTTTCATGGTGAATTGCCTCAGGAAACCGCATCGATCATCAACACGGTGAACGAGTGGGATGTACCGCGCATTGCGGTGGATGTGCCCAGCGGCCTGGACAGCTCGGGCGGTCTAATGAGCCAAGGCTGTTTTCACGCAACCCACACCATCGCGCTGGGGCATTTGAAGACCGGTCACTGCCTGGCAAAGGATAAGACAAAACTTGGCAAAATAAGAGTGGTTCCCATTGGCTTGCCGAAGAAGGCGTATGAATCACTGGGCCAAGACCGCTTGATTACCTCGCTTGAGGAAACAGATTTAAAGGATTATCTGCCCAAGCGCGCGCCAGACGCGCACAAGGGGGACAATGGCCGCGTCCTGATGTACATGGGCTCCCTGGGCATGGCCGGTGCGGCGGGTATGGCTGCTCAGGCAGCGCTGGCCTGCCTGCGTTCGGGAGCGGGTCTGGTGACCATTGTCTGTGAGCGGGAGATTATCCCGATTCTGCAGTCACTTGTGCCCAACGCCATGTGTGTGCCAATTGAGGAGGCAGTTAAAAGCAGACCGCGGTATGATGTGTTCGCGGTGGGATGCGGCTTGGGGCAATCAGACGCAATCTGGGAAAACATAGTAAAACTCTGGTCGCCGGATTTGCCCAGCGTGTGGGACGCGGACGCGCTGAATCTGCTGGCCAAAAACCCGATGCGCCTGGGCGAACACGCTGTGATGACGCCGCATCCGGGGGAGGCAGCCCGGTTACTGAACACCTCGGCAGCAAAGGTCATTGATAACCCACTATCCGCGGCGGAGCGGCTGCAGAAAACCTTTGGCGGTATCGTTCTTCTGAAAGGCGATGTCAGCACCATCCAGTCAGAAAATGAAACAGCCTTCAACCTGGTGGGCTCGCCCGCCCTCGCCAAGGGCGGCAGCGGGGACGCCTTGGCAGGGATGATTGCCACCCTCATTGCTCAGGAACCGGGGAAAGGTTTGTTCAATGCAGCAAGAACCGCCAGCCTCTGGCATGGGATGGCAGGCAGGTCCGCAGCCAGACAACTGGGCTTGCTGTCGCCGTTGACCAAAGACGTAATTGACCATTTGGGTATTGTCGCTGCCTTTACAGCCGAATAACCGCAAACAGCATAAAAAATCCCGGGGCGCGCTTGCTCCGGGATTTTTGTCTACTTTTGATCAGTCGTTCATGCGGTAGTAATTGGGTGCTTCCTTGGTGATGAAAATATCGTGCGGGTGGCTCTCGGTCAAACCCGCGCCGGTGATGCGCACAAACTCCGCATGCTCGCGCAATTCCTTGATGGTACCTGTGCCGCAATACCCCATGGCGCTGCGCAGCCCGCCCACCATCTGGTAGACCGTATCTGCCAGCGTGCCCTTGTAGGGGACGCGCCCTTCCACGCCTTCGGGCACCAGTTTCTTCTGATCCTCCTGGAAATAGCGGTCAGCAGAGCCATGCGCCTGCGCCATCGCGCCCAGGGAACCCATGCCGCGATACACCTTAAATGAGCGGCCCTGGTAAATTTCGGTAGCACCCGGGCTTTCCTCTGTCCCGGCGAACAGGCTGCCCAGCATGACAGCGCTGGCGCCAGCACCGATGGCCTTGGCGATGTCACCGGTGTACTTGATGCCGCCATCCGCGATGACGGTCACACCGTGTTTGTCCGCTTCCTGGGCGCAGTCGGCAATTGCGGTCATCTGGGGCACACCAGTGCCGGCTACTACGCGCGTGGTGCAGATGGAGCCAGGTCCAATGCCCACCTTGATGATATCAGCGCCAGCCAAGATTAAGTCCCTTGTGGCGGCTGCGGTTGCCACATTGCCGGCGATGAGGGTGATCTCCGGATAGGCTGCGCGCAGCTGCTCTACCATCCGAAGGACACCTTCGCTGTGTCCGTGAGCGGTATCCAGGGAGAGCACGTCCACCTTTTGTTCCACCAACACGCGGGCGCGCTCCATGGTTTCTTTGTTCACGCCCAGCGCTGCGGCGCAGAGGAGGCGGCCTTTGCTGTCCTTGGCGGAATGGGGGTACTTGATGTTTTTCTCGATGTCCTTGATGGTAATCAGACCACGCAGATGGAACGCATCATCCACCAGCGGCAGTTTTTCAATCTTGTGCGTGCCCAGGATCTTCTTGGCTTCGTCCAGCGTGGTGCCGACAGGGGCAGTCACCAGGTTTCTGCTGGTCATGACCTCGGCGATCCGTTTTCTGTCATCCTCCTCAAAGCGCAGGTCCCGGTTGGTCAAAATGCCAACCAGCACGCCCTTTTCGTTGGTGATGGGCACGCCGGAGATGCGGTAGCGGGCCATGAGCGCCTTGGCGTCAGACACCAGGTGCTCAGGTGAGAGGAAGAAGGGATCGGTGATGACGCCGTGCTCGCTGCGCTTGACCTTGTCCACATGGCTGGCCTGCTCGTCCATCGTCATGTTTTTGTGGATAATGCCAAGGCCGCCTTCACGCGCCAGCGCGATACCCATGCGCGAATCGGTTACCGTGTCCATGGCAGCAGATAGCAGGGGAATGTTAAGCTTGATCTTCTCGGACAGCTGCACAGACAGGTCCACATCCCGGGGCAACACCGCGCTTTTGCGGGGTACCAGCAGCACATCATCAAATGTCAAACCTTCGCGCAGATTGTGTTCAAGCATCTTAACCCTCCAAATCCTCATCCGTCGTATTGTTGTGAGTTATAAACAGTTTTGGGCCGTTTGTAAAGCCATAATAGAACATGGATACAACCGCCAGGCCAACGCCGATCCACAGCACTATCAGGTGAACAGGTATGCCCCGGGCGGCAAACTCCTTATGGAAAAAGCACAGAATCAGCCCGGCGACAGTAATGAACTGCGCGATTTTACCAATCGCAAAGGAGTAGACGATGACATTTTTGCGCATCAGCAGATAGCTGCCGATCAGCATCAGCAATTCCTTTGAGATTAAAATAATGATGGCAACCAGCGGCACAATGCCCTTGATGACCAACAGCGTCATCACCGACATCACCATCAGCTTGTCCGCCAAGGGGTCAAACAGCTTGCCAAAGTCGGTAATCAGATTGTATTTACGGGCAATCCAGCCGTCCAGGATATCGGTAAAACTGGCGAATACAAAAACAGCCAGGGCAGGCATCATGTGGTCCTGGCACATCAGGATGATAAAGACAGGAATCAGTAGCAGACGAAGCATGGTCAGGGCATTGGGCAAATTCCAGATGCGCGCTTTCTCCTTTTGCATGTGACCCTCCTTGTGACTGCGCGTATTATATCACGAGACCGCGAAGGGAT
>JBMNUF010000046.1:0-4557 GCA_050946115.1 Christensenellales bacterium | reverse complement strand
CGCTTCTGTCTTTCGCTGATTCTCAAACAGCAGTACTGTTTCCGTTCCATTGGGCTTTGCCGTGTAAGTTTTGCATTCGTACCCTTGACTTTTGATCTCTATTGCGATATTCTCTTCTCGGAGCATGGTCTGACTTCTTTCTTTTTGTGTGGTAACATTAATTAGAAGTCTTCATGCTCCTTTTGTCTACCTCATTCCTGTCATTCCCACAACTTTCCGTGATGAACCAAAAATAGGGCGCAGGCATCCATAGATACCTGCGCCCCGGCCCTGCAAAAGCCCTTTCGGGCGGCAATCAATCCTTCGTTTCCCAAACGGTTTTGAGGCTTTTAGACTTCCTCCCAGATGCGCCGTGCGTTCTCCAGCGATACGGCGGATGCGTATTCGGGGTCTTCCAGCCCCTCGAACTCCACGGCGATGTTGCCGTCATATCCCGCGCGCTTGATCTCAGACAGCATCTCGTAGATGTCCAGATCCCCCTGCGCCAGAATCGCGCCGCGCAGGTATTTGCCCGCGTAGGAACGGAACCAGCGCCCGCCGCAATCGAACTGCGTTGTGTCGCCCGGGTCGCGCTTGCGGATGTAGAAGTCCTTCAGGTGGATCATCTTCGCCATCGGCGCGAGCTTATACGCCGCGACGGACGGGTCCTCGTCCACGCAAATCACATTGCCCGTATCGAGCAATAGACCGTAATTGTCGTCGTTCACGCCGTAGAGGATGCGCTCAACGCGGTCGCAGCCGTTGGCAAAGAAGCCGTGGTTTTCGATCAGCGTCATAACGCCCTTCGTCTTGGCGTACTGCGCGATGCGCTTTGCGCCCTCGACAATCTTAGGCAGGCACTCGTCAAAATCCTTGAGCGTGTTCATGCCCAAGGGCCTTCTGAATGCGGTCACGTCGTGGCGCATGCGCGGCACGCCCAGCTCCGCCGCGATGTCCACATGGTAGCAAATGCGCTTAATCTCGTCCTCGTATTCCTGCCCGTCCTTGCACAAATCCGCCAGCACGGAATAGTTCACGATCTCGATGCCCGCGTCCTTCGCGCGCCGCTTCGTGTCCGCGATGAAGGCGGTATCGATGGTGCGCTTTTCCTCGTCGCCAAAGGTGAACGAGAACGGCACCATTTCCATACAGTCGCCGCCGTTTCTCGCCGTGAAGTCGATCACATCGCCCAGCGTCATGCGGCCGGATTCGATGACGCTGTCCAGAGAGTAGCTCGAAAGCCCGATTTTTGCCATGTCCTGTTTCTCCTTTCAAGATATGTCGTATTCTTCAAAGAGCGCGTCCTGCGTTCCCAATGCCCAAAGCGTATGATAGCCCGCCCTTTTCGCGAGCGAAAGCGCCTTGTCGTACCCGTACAGGATCGTTTCCTTCCTGTGGCTGTCCGAGGAGAGGATCGCCCTGCCGCCCAGATGCCGCCAGTATTCCAAAAAGCGGGCGCCGGGATAGGGCGAATCCCTGTAGCCCCGCGCCATGCCGCCGGTATTGATTTCCAGCATGTCGCAGAAACCGATCATCACATCCATCGCGCGATAGCCCGCCTGCAAATATTCTTCGTCGCTCTCGTCGAAATATTCGCCGATCGCGTTCGTCTTGACGAGGAGATCGAAATGGCCGATGATGTCCGGGCGGCAGGCTTTGACGGAGTCCGCAAGCCTGTCAAAATAGTTTCTCGCCATCAAAACGCCGTCCCCGCCGCAGACCTCTTTCTTATAGCGCACGAGGTCTTCCGGCTTTCCGTCCACGGCGACCTCGCCCCACGGCGCATCGAGATAGTGCGCAGACGCGATCACGTAGTCGTACTGCGCGGGATCCGCCGTCGAAAAGAAGTCGCGCTCGATGCCGAGCCACACGCGAATGCGGTCCCGATACATTTCCTGCAGTTCGCGCACCTGTGCGATATAGCGCGGTACGTCCTCAGGCGATAGTCCGCAGGGGTTCTCTACCACTTCGTGCCCGTGTTCGGAAAAACCGAAAGAGCGGCAGCCGCACTTGAGCGCCTGCCGCACCATATCCTCCGGCGTATCCCTGCCGTCCACAAAGCGCGTGTGCGAATGGGGCGTCGAAAGGATGATTGCCATATCAGAAGCACCTGACGCCGTATACCGTATCGCTGGCCCTCAGCCGCGCGACCTGCTCCTCGGTCGGCTCCTCGTCCAAATCCAGCACGGTATAGGCAAACTGCCCGCGGCTCCTGTTTACCATGGAGCCGATGTTGATGCCCGTCTCGCCGATGATCTTCGCGATCGCGCCGACGACATTGGGGACGTTCGCGTGGAGCACCGCGATGCGGTTCCCGCGGGGCGCGTCCAGTTCGCAGTTCGGATAGTTCACGCTGTTGCGGATCGCGCCGGTCTTGAGATACAGATCGATCTGCTGTGAAGCCATCATGACGCAGTTGTCCTCGCTCTCGGGCGTGGAAGCGCCGAGGTGCGGGATCGCGATGACGTGGGGCTTATTGATGAGTTTTGCGTTCGGGAAATCCGTGACGTAGAGCCTGAGATTTCCGTTTTCCAGCGCGTCCAATACGTCGTCGTCCACAACCAGCTCGCCGCGCGAAAGGTTGAGCAGCGTCGCGCCCTTTTTCATCTTCGCGAGGAAGTCCTTATTGACGAAGCCCGCCGTGGAATCCATGAGCGGGATGTGGATGGTGATGTAGTCGCTCCGCGCGATCAGTTCGTCCTGCGTCGTCACGTGCTCGATCCTGCGCGACAGCGCCCATGCGTGATCGATGGAAATGTAGGGGTCGTAGCCCAATACATGCATCCCCAGCGCCTCCGCCGCGTTCGCGACGAGCACGCCGACCGCGCCCAGTCCGATCACGCCCAGCGTCTTGCCCTTGATTTCGGGGCCCGTAAACGCGCCCTTGCCCTTTTCGACCTGCTTGGGCACGTCGTCGCCAGTGAGACTGCATGCCCAGCGAATGCCTCCCAACACGTCGCGCGAGGCGATGAGGAGCGCGGTAATCGTAAGCTCTCTGACTGCGTTCGCGTTCGCGCCGGGGGTGTTGAACACGACGATGCCCTTTTTCGCGTACTCCTCGGAGGGGATATTGTTCGTGCCCGCGCCGGCGCGCGCCACGCATTTGAGGTTTTCGGGCACGGGCATGGCCTTCATGTCCGTACTGCGCACGATGATGGCATCGGGGTTTTCAATATCCGCGGAAATGTTGTATTCCGTATCCTTCAGGATGTCGGCATATACGGGGGAAATGCTGTTGAGCGTCTTGATATGAAACATCTTCCGTCCTCCTCACTTGCGCGCGACTTCAAACGCCTGTATCGCGTCGATCAGCGCCTTTACACCCTCTACGGGCATTGCGTTATAGATGCTTGCACGGATGCCGCCGGTCACGCGGTGGCCCTTCAGGTTGATGAGCCCTCGCTCCTGACAAAACTTGACGAATGCCGCATCCGTCTCCTCGTCCTGCGCGCGGAACGTAATGTTCATGCGGGAGCGGGAAGCCTTATCTGCGACGCCCTTGAAAACAGAGCTCTCGTCGATCGCACGATAGAGCATGTCCGCCTTTTCGATGTTGACCTTCTCGATCCCCTCGACGCCGCCCTGCTTTTCCAGCCACTTCAGGCAGAGGTTTGCCATGTAGATGGGGTACGTCGCGGGCGTGTTGACCATGGAGCCGTTTTTCGCCTGCACCGCCCAGTCGAAAATCTTGGGGCAGATGGGCATGGCTTTGCCGAGCAAGTCTTTCCTGACGATCACGAGCACCATGCCGGCGGGACCGATGTTTTTCTGCGCACCCGCGAAGACGACGCCGAATTTTTCGATGTCGTACACCTCGGACAGGATGTTGCTTGACATGTCCGCGACCAGCGGGATATCCCCGACATCGGGAATCTCCGCGTAGCGGGTGCCGTAAATGGTGTTGTTCGTGGTGATATAGGCGTAGTCCGCCTCGGGGTCGAACATCGCCTTTTCAAGGTGCGGGATGGCTCTGTACGCATCGTCCTTGGAGGATGCGACCGCGCGGGCGTTTCCGTACTTCTGCGCCTCTACGAGCGCGCCGTGCGCGAAATTGCCGCTGTCCACGTAGTCGGCCTTGCCGCTTCCCGTCATGAGGTTCATCGGGATCGCGGCGAATTGCCCCGTCGCGCCGCCCGCGAGCGCCAACACCTCGTAGGTGTCCGGAATGTGCATGACGGAGCGAATCCGCGCGATGGTCTCGTCAAAAATAGCGGTATACATCTTCGATCGATGGCTCATCTCCATGACGGACATACCGGTCTCCCCGTAACAGGTCATTTCGCGCGCCGCCGTTTCCAGCGCTTCCAAGGGCATGGCAGACGGGCCCGCAGCGAAGTTATATACACGATCCATGCAAAATACCCCCTATGTAGTACTAACTGCATCATTATACACCCATATACGCTTCTCCGCAAGCGCATTTTCGGTTGTCTTTTTGTGTACTATCCTGTTGTAGATTTCCAAAGTAAACGCCACTACTAAGGGTGCCAGCAGTTGCGTTTAATCTGAAACAGAAGGGAGTTGCACTTAGTCTGATACAGGACTCCTCCGGTGGTCTTTCGAAGCTTCTGCCCCCTA
>JBMNUF010000045.1:0-5089 GCA_050946115.1 Christensenellales bacterium | reverse complement strand
AGGGGGCAGAAGCTTCGAAAGACCACCGGAGGAGTCCTGTATCAGACTAAGTGCAACTCCCTTCTGTTTCAGATTAAACGCAACTGCTGGCACCCTTAGTAGTGGCGTTTACTTTGGAAATCTACACCAATGCGAAGTATTTCATTTTTATCGCATGTCGCCTTGACAGAACAGGTCACGGTTGTTATAATATGATATATTTGTATTGAGATTCCTAAATTCGGAGGTGAGGTTGTGGCAGACGTCTTGCTGCAAATGAACCGCATCACCAAGATTTTCCCCGGCGTCAAGGCGCTTGACGATGTGTTTTTCGACCTGAGGGAAGGCGAGATTCACGCGATTGTCGGCGAAAACGGCGCCGGCAAATCGACCTTTATCAAGGTGCTGACGGGTGTGCATCAGCCGGACGGCGGCGAGATTATTCTGGACGGACAGCGCATCGAGATGACCGATCCCATCGTCGCCGAAAAGCACGGCATCGCCGCGATTTATCAGCACGCCGCCTCCTACCCCGATCTGTCCGTGGCGGAGAATATCTTTATCGGCCACGAGTTTATGGTGGGGCCTTTTATCTCATGGCGCAAGGCGCGCAGGAAAGCCCGGCGCATTTTGGACAGCGTCGGCGCGAATTTCTCAGCGAGCGCCTCCGTCGGGTCGCTCTCCGTCGCGCAGCAGCAGCTCGTCGAGATTGCAAAAGCGCTCTCGCAGAACGCGCGCATTCTCATCATGGACGAGCCGACCGCCGCGCTCTCCAAGAGGGAGAGCGAAGACCTTTACCGCATTGCGCGGCAGCTCAGAGACAAGGGCGTCGCGATCATTCTCATCTCCCACCGATTCGAGGATATCTTCGGGCTCGCCGACAGGGTGACGGTCTTTCGCGACGCGAAATATATCGCGACCTTCGACATCGATGAAGTGGACGACAAGACGCTCGTTGAGCACATGGTCGGCCGCTCCATTTCCCAGTTCTTCCCCAAAAAGGAACCGAACATCGGCGAGGAGCTTTTGCGCGTGGAGTCGCTATCGCGCCTCGGCTTTTTCCGCGATGTGTCCTTTACGCTCCGCGCGGGTGAGATCGTGAGCCTTACGGGGCTGGTCGGCGCGGGCAGGACGGAGGTCGTGGAGGCGCTGTACGGCATAACAAACGCAAATTCCGGCAAAATCTATATCAAGGGCAAAGAAGTGCCCGAAAAGCGCTCGCCACGAGCCATGATGCGCCGCAGCGTGGGGCTGCTCCCCGAGGATCGACAGAAGCAGGGGCTGCTCTTGCCGTGGTCGATCGCGCGAAACATCTCGCTTCCGATCATCGACACCTGCACGAAATCGATCTTCCTGTCGGGCGCAAAGGAACGGGATATCGCGCAGCGCATGAAAGAGCTTTTGAGCATTAAGGCGCCCGACACCGAAACCGCGGTGCAGACGCTCTCCGGCGGGAACCAGCAAAAGGTCGTCATCGCAAAGCAGCTCGTCTCCGATACGCGCATCATCATTTTGGATGAGCCGACAAAGGGCGTGGACGTGGGCAGCAAGGCGGCAATCTACCAGCTCATGACCGATCTCGCCTCGCAGGGCATGGGCATCCTCATGATCTCCTCTGAAATGCCAGAGGTCATCAACATGTCCGACCGCATCTACGTCATGTGCGAGGGGCACATCACCGCAGAATTCTCCGCGAAGGGCATTACCCAGCAGGAGATTCTGACCGCCGCCATGCCGCAGGAAAGGGAGGCGTAATACGATGCCGCAAAAAGAAAGGTTTTCGCTCACGTCGTTTTTTATAGAACACCGCGAAGTGCCGCTGGCGCTCATCCTCGCGCTGCTTTTGTACGCAGTATCGCTGCGCATCCCCGGATATTTCTCCGCGAACTACATGAATATCCTCAAAAACTGTTCCATCAACCTCGTCATGGCGACGGGCATGCTCTGCGTGTTGTTAATCGGTTCCATCGACATTTCCGTCGCCGCCGTGTTGGAGCTCTCCGCCGCCGTCGCAGGCATGCTCATGCGCGACGGGCACGTTTCGAGCGTAATCGCGATGTTTGCCATCGGCATCGGCATCGGCGCCGCCGTGGGACTCGCAAACGGCGTACTTATGAGCTACGGCCGCGTACTCCCCATCATCGTGACCCTCGGCATGATGTATATGGCGCGCGCTCTCATCCCCATGGATTTTTTGCTCGGCATGAACAAGATCGCCCGCATCGACCTTGCGGACAGTTTTAAGGACTTTATTCTGGCGGAGTATTTCGGCATTCCGCTGATCGTGCATATCGCCTTTGCAATGACGATCTTAATCGGCGTGTTCCTCAGGTTCACCCGCGTTGGGCGCTCGGTCTACGCGGTCGGCTCCAATCCCGAAGCCGCCGCGATGCGCGGCGTGAAAGTGAACGCCGTAAAGGTGCTCGCACACGTGATTTGCGGCGCGACGGCAGGCATGGCGGGCATCATGCGCCTTGCGCAGTACAACGCCATCGAAAAGGGCGCCGCCACAGGGCAGGAGATGTACGTCATCGCGGCATGCGTTTTGGGCGGCGTGTCCGTCATGGGCGGATACGGCAAGATGATCGGCGTGGTCATCGGCGCGATTTTGATCGCGACCATCGACAGCGCGATCCCGCAGCTTTTCATGCAGAGTACCATGATGAAGGAATTTTTCAAGGGAATCTTGATCCTCGCCGCCATCCTGCTGAACGTATCGATGCAGCGCGCCGCCGACAGGCGCAACCTGAAGAGGAGGAACATCTGATGAAACCGCTCAAAAAAGTGCTCTCCGTTCTCCTCCGTTGGGAGACCATGCTTTTGGCGCTGCTCGTCCTCCTGTGGGTGATTTTCGACGCGAGGGACGCCGCGCGCGACGCGGAACTCATCGCGCGGGGGCGCAAGGCAAAGGACGTTTTCAATTTCGCGAACATGCTGGGCAGCATGGGTGTGTATATGCTGTACAGTTTTATGGCGCTGGGCATGGCGCTGCTGCTCGGTATGGGCGATATCGACATCTCCGTCGGCGCGATCGCCGCGCTCTCCGCTTCCGTCATGGGCATCAGCTACCGCGCGATGACGGGAGTCGGGCTGCACAGCGGCGTATCGTTTGCGATTTCGATCGTATTGTGCCTTTTGACCGGCTCCCTCTGCGGCGGCATCAACGGCTTTTTCGTAACGCGCTTTCGCGAACTGTTCCCCATGATTATAACCCTTGGCACGCAGCTCTTTTTCCGCGGCTTCTGCTATCTGTTTCTGGGCGGCGACACGCTCAAGTTCGACGGCGATGCCACGTGGGCGGGCATCAAAGTGCTGTACAACGGCTCTGTCTCCCTATGCGGTTTCAACGTCCCGACCATCCTATTCTGGTTTCTCGGCTTTGCGGTGATCTTCTTTGTCGCGCTGCATCTGACGACCGCTGGAAGAAAGCTGTTCGCGATCGGCACCAACCGCACGGCGGCGCTGTACAGTGGCGTGAACGTGGACAGGTTTGAATTGTGGATGTTTGTGATCTGCGGCTTTATGACCGCGATTACCTCGCTGTTTTACATCGGCAGCGCGTCTGCGACCATCCGCGCGGACGCGATGACCGGCTACGAGATGTACGCCATCGCCGTGGTCGTCTTGGGCGGCTTTTCCACGGGCGGCGGCAAGGGCAACATCATCGGCGTGATCCTGTCGGTTCTGATCTTTGCGGTCATGAAAAAGGGGTTGGGAACGCTGTACGGCTTCCCCGACAGCACCGTGAATCTCGCGGTCGGGCTCGTGCTCGTCGCGAGTGCGCTGCTGCCGAATATCGCGGAGTACGTCTCGAAGCAGATTCGCCTTCGTAGGCAGCGTGTAAAGTTGCCCGAGGCATAAAAAGGATTTTGAGCTCCTTTAATACGGACGCTTGAAATACATATTTTTCAAGGAGGTATCCCCAATGAAGAAACTGTTCGCACTTCTCCTCGCTGCCATGCTCGTCCTCTCGATGGGCGTCGCCGTCTCCGCCGAAACGCTCCCCGGCGACGGCATCACCATCGGCATCGTCTACAAGCAGTCCGGCAACGCCTACTTCCAGGCGGGCGTCGAGGGCTTCCAGAAAGCCGCGGATGAGCTCGGCTGCTCCATTCTACACGACGGCCCCGAGGACAGCTCCAACGATGGCCAGGAGCGCATCATCCGCAACTACATCGACCAGGGCGTGGACGTCCTCGCGATCTCCGCGAACGACGCTGCGGGCCTCGTAGATGTTTGCAAGGAAGCCAAGGAAAAGGGCATCGTCGTCCTGAGCTGGGATGCGAAGGTCGACGCGGAGGGCCGCGACCTCGACATCCAGCCCGCAAGCGCGAAGAAGATCGGCCTGCAGCAGCTTGAGAGCATCGCCGAATCCATTGGCTACGAGGGCCAGCTCGGCATCGTGTCCGCAGGCGCGACCGCTCCCAATCAGAACCTGTGGATTTCCTACATCGAGGAAGCTCTCGCCAACGACGAAGCCTATGCCAACATCGAATACGTCGGCGTGGTCTACGGCGATGACGACTACACTAAGTCCTACGACGTGACCAAGGCGCTCATCGACAAGTACCCGGAAATCAAGGGACTGATCGTTCCGACCACCAATGGCGGCCCTGCCGTCGCGAAGTGCATCATGGACGAAGGCAAGGTGGGCCAGATCAAGATGACCGGTCTCACCCTGGCCACCGACATGGCGGAATATATCAAGGCGGGCATCGCGGACGCGACCTTCCTGTGGAACCCCATCGAACTAGGCTATGTCTCCGCCTATGTAGCCGTTGCCATGGTAAACGGCGAATTTGACGCATCCGTCGGCGCGACCATCGAGGTACCCGGCTTCGAAGGACTCGAGGTCATCGCGTCTGACGACGGCGGAAACATCCTCTATCTCAACAAGCTCAATGCCTTCACGGCCGAAACTGTGGACGCATGGATCGGCATCCTGTAAGGATTTTGTACAAGGGGCTGTCTCAAAACATCAGAAAATCGATTGATGCAATGAGGCAGCCTCTTTTCTATAGAAAACAGCTTTCATGATGAAAAATAGGTACAACCAATAAGCCTGCCTGGATAATAAGAGTAACAAGCGTCGATTCAGATTACAAACCTG
>JBMNUF010000044.1:0-5889 GCA_050946115.1 Christensenellales bacterium | reverse complement strand
GTCGGCTACGGCTACAGAGATGACGAGTATTTCTTTACTCTCGTCCGTTTTCTCTCGTTACCTGTTGCTTGGCTCGATTCCCACAACTTTCCGTGAAGAGCCCTATTTTTGGACTCTGTGCACGGGCTTTGGGAGAATGTATAAAGCGTTTTCCACAGTCCGAATGTGGGTAACGCGTGGAGAATTGTCATGTCTTTGTGGAAAATACGCGCAATTCTCGAACAGAACCATTATAAAAGACCGAAGTCGGCTCGCGTATATATGGGTCATTACATTACACCGACCAAAGTCTGTGGATAAGTATTTGGGGCGATGCGACTTTTCCACTTTCTGACCGCGAAACCCGTGGGAAAGGCGATGAAGTGCTCGATATAGAGGGCAATAACCTGTGGAAAACACTGTGGATATTGTGGACAACTTGTCAAATTCGGGTGTATACGCCCTCTTTTTTATGCAGAAGGCCCCGATACACGGAATTTTCCCAAAAAGTGTTGAAGAAAGGCTCCGAAATCTGCTATACTATACACAGCATAAAACTTGCGGGAGTGGATATACCATGAAGACATACAATCTCTTGGGATTTGACCTCGGCGCTTCCTCGGGGCGTGCGATGTTGGGCAAATTCGACGGCGAAAGGATCGAACTTTCTGAACTTCACCGCTTCCCGAACGACCCCGTCATGATCAACGGCAGGTTCGTGTGGGACGTACAGCGGCTGTTTTTTGAGATGAAGCAGGCGCTCAACAAGGCGGCGAAGATGGGCATCGCGATCGATTCGATCGGCATCGACACGTGGGGCGTGGACTATGGCCTCTTGGACAAAAACGGCAACCTCTGTTCGGTTCCCGTGCACTATCGCGACGAGCGCACCAACGGCATGATGGAAAAGGCGTTCTCCGTCGTGCCCAAGGAGAGAATCTTCGAAAAGACCGGCATCGCGTTCATGTTTTTCAATACGCTCTATCAGCTCCTCTCCATGGTCGAGACGGACGATCCCGCGCTTCAAATCGCGGAAACGCTCCTTTTCATGCCCGACCTCTTGGCGTATTTCTTAACGGGCGAAAAGGCGACGGAATACACCATGGCGTCCACCAGCCAGATGGTCGATCCCTATACGCGCGACTGGGCATATGACCTCATCGACAAAATGGGAATTCCCAAACATATCCTGACAAAGATTCAGCAGCCCGGAACGCTTCGGGGAACGCTCCTCAAAGAGATTGCCGAGGAAACCGGCGTGGGCGAGGTGCCCGTGATCGCCGTCGGCAGTCACGACACCGCGTCCGCCGTCGCCGCCGTTCCCGCACAGTGCGAAGATTTCGCATATCTCAGCAGCGGCACGTGGTCGCTGCTTGGCGCGGAAATCAAGACACCTCTCACATCCGAAGAGGTCATGCGGGCAAATTACACCAACGAGGGCGGCGTCAACGGCACGGTGCGCCTGCTCAAAAACATCATGGGGCTTTGGATCATTCAGGAATGCAAGCGCGAGTGGGACAGGCGCGACGATGCGGTCGATTTCGCGGAGCTCGTGCGTCTCGCGGAAAAGGCGGAGCCGTTTATCGCGGTGATCGACGTGGACGACGCGCGCTTCGGCTACCCGGGCGATATGCCCGCACTCATTCAGGAGTACTGCCGCGAGACGAACCAGCGCGTGCCCGAGGGGCGCGGCGAGATATCCCGCGTAGTGTACGAATCCTTGGCGCTCAAATACCGCTGGGGCATCGAACGGCTCGAAGAGGACTTGCTCAAAAAGGAGATCGAGGTGCTGCACATCGTGGGCGGCGGCAGCAAGAACCAAATGCTCAACCGCTTCACGGCGGACGCGCTCGGAAAACCCGTCGTGACGGGGCCGAGCGAGGGCACGGCGGTCGGCAACCTCCTCATGCAGGCGATGGCATTGGGCGCGATCAAAGACATGCGACAGCTTCGCAAGATCGTCGCGAATTCCTTCCCGACGGAGACGTATCTGCCCGGGGGAGATGCGGCGGCATGGGATGCGGCGTACGAGCGCCTTTTGAAGCTGCTATAAATGGACGCGCTAAAACTGCTGCAAAGCGCCGCGTCGCTGTACGAAGCGCACGGGCAGATGCCCAATTCGTTGGAGCTCGCATTTTTGGGCGATGCGGTATACACCATGTACGTGCGCTTTCGGCTCGCGCCAGCGGGCGGCAGGGTGCGGGATGCGCACCGCGCCGCGAGCGGGGTGGTCTGCGCCCACGCGCAGGCGGAGGCGCTCACGCGCATCGAAGGGCTTTTAACGGGCGAGGAATTAGACGTCGCGCGGCGCGCGCGCAACTGCGCGCAGACGCCCTCCAAGAACGCGGACGCCGCGGAATATCATAGGGCGACAGCCTTGGAGGCGCTGATCGGTTATCTATGCATCAAGGGGAAAACGGAGCGCGCGGACGAACTGATCCGCGCAGCGCTCGGGATTTAAGGTTTGGAGGAACGCTACTATGGCGGATGATAAGAATCGAAATGGACGCTTTTATCAAAACAGGCCGGGCGCCGTAAAAAGGCCGCTCAAGGGAGAGAACTACGGCGGCGAGGTGCGAAGATCCCGCCCCGTGAAAAACGTGCCGCCCGCGGTTGAGGACGCGCCGTTTGAAGGGCGCGGAAGGCGAGGCGGCGCGGCGCAAACACGCAGAGACGCGCCGAGGCGCTTTGAGGGAAGGCCGCGCAGCTTTTCGGTACAGTCGCGATTCGTCGAAAAAACGGGTCCCGACGAAAAACAGCGCCGCTTTGAACGCGGATCGAGGTTCGGGGACAGCCCGAGATCAGAGGATAGGCCACGCCGATTCGAAGGCAGATCCGGATACGGGGTCAACCCGAGGTCCGATGAAGCGCGCCGCAACTATGAACGCAGACCGAGATTCGATAACAGGCCGAAGTCCGAAAATGACTCCGGGCAGTTCGACGATCGCCCCAACCGCCTTGACGAACGCCCGAGGCGCTTTGGCGAAAAGCCCGTGCGCTTTGACGGCAAACCGCGCCGCGAGGGTAGGGCGCAACCCTTCGGAGAAAGGCCCGCATTCGAGAATCGCCAAAACCCGCCCTTTCGGCAACAGGAAGAGCAGCGCGAGCCGCTCCCCGAAAATCTTCTGGTCGGCAGGAACCCCATCCGCGAGGCGATCAAGTCCGGCCGCCCCGTCGAGAAGCTGCTCGTGGCGGAGGGCGAACTCTCCGGCTCCGCGCGGGAGATCGTCGCGTGGGCGCGGGAGGCGGACATCATCGTGCAGTACGTGGACAGGCGCAGGTTGGATGCGATCTACGAAAACCACCAGGGCATGATTGCGTATGTCGCCGCCGCAGAATATTCTTCTGTGGAACAAATGCTCGAAAACGCGCAGGAAAAGGGCGAAGCGCCGTTTCTCATCCTCTTGGACGGCATCACGGACCCGCACAACTTGGGCGCGATTCTGCGCACTGCGGAATGCTGCGGCGCGCACGGCGTGATCGTGCCGGAGCGCAGGAGCGTGGGGCTCACCCCTGCTGCGGTCAAAGCGTCTGCGGGCGCGGTCGAGTATATGCCCGTCGCGAAGGTCGGCAACCTCTCCCGCGCGATCGACGAGCTCAAGGAAAAGGGCGTGTGGATTATCGGTACGTCCGTCGACGGCGAAGAACAGGGCGGCGAAGCCCTCATGCGCGGCGCGGTCGCGATCGTGATCGGCTCGGAGGGGGAGGGGCTGTCGCGCCTTGTCGCGGAAAAGTGCGATTTCCTGCTGCGTCTGCCGATGATGGGAAAGATCGAATCCCTAAACGCCTCGGTCGCCGCAGGCATGGTCATGTACGACGTGGTGAAGGCGAGAAAGGGCGGCCATGCCGAGTAAGAAGCAGCGCGTTTTGATCGTGGACGGGTACAACGTCCTAAACGCGCAGTACCCCGGGCTCACGGGGCGCGTTATCGAGGACGCGCGCGACAGCCTCGTGGAAAAGCTGCACGACTACGCCGCCTATTCCGACCAGACGGTCATCGTCGTTTTCGACGCGTGGCAGTCCGACCGAAAAAAGCGCACTTACGACGAAAAGGACGCGCGCTTTTCCGTCGTATTCACGCAGAACGGGGAGACGGCAGATCAGTACATCGAGCGCATATGCGGCGAATATGCGCAAAGGGCGTTCTTGGGGAAGATCGAGCTGCGCGTCGCAACGAGCGATTTTGTGGAGCAGATGGTCGTCTTGGGGCGCGGCGCCTCCCGCGTATCGGCGAGGGAGATTCTTGCGGAGATCGAGTACATGAAATCGAGCGCGCTGCGCCACACGGGTCGCGCCAAATCGCGCGCGAAGAGTACGGTTTTGGAAAACCTCCCGGACGACGTGCGCGAAAAGCTTGAGAGAATGCGGCGCGGCGAAAAATGAGAAAGGAGCATCCTGTGAACGAAAAATACGGGGAAATGACGGATGAGGAGCTCGTGCGCCTCTCCCAGTCCGGCCAAAACGACGCGCAGGATGCGCTGCTCATTCGCTATATGGCGTTTGTCCGAAAGAAGGCGCACAGCTATTTTCTGGCGGGCGCGGACAGGGAGGACGTCGTGCAGGAGGGGATGTTGGGGCTGTATAAGGCCATTCGCGACTACAAGCCCGAAAAACTCACCTCCTTTCGCACGTTTGCCGAAATCTGCATGACGCGCCACATCATCTCCGCGATCAAGACGGCGACGCGACAAAAGCACATCCCCTTAAACTCGTATATCTCCCTGAACAAGCCCGTGTACAATCAGGAATACGGGCGCACGCTGATCGACGTGCTCTCTTCGGAGACGACGGCAAACCCGGAGGATCTCGTGATCGATTCGGAAAACATCCGCCATCTCGAAGGGCGCATCGAAAAAGAATTCACCGCGCTCGAAAAAAAGGTCTTCTACAGATATCTGGAGGGGAAGAGCTATGCGGAGATTTCGGCGGACACGGGCTTTCATCTCAAGAGCATCGACAACACCCTACAGCGCGTCAAGCGGAAGCTGCTCAAAATGCTCGCGGAGAAGCAGTGACAAATAACACAATTTTGACGAACGATTCGCATTTGTCTGTTGACAAAAACCATACATACGATTAAAATGTATCCGTATGGTGGTCTTTGCGGGCGTAGCTCAGTGGCAGAGCTCCAGCTTCCCAAGCTGGCCATGTGGGTTCGATTCCCATCGCCCGCTCCATTCCATACATATTATGTAGTTTGGGAGGTCCTTTCCAAATGGCTAAGGCAAAATTCGAGCGTAACAAGCCGCACGTGAATATCGGCACGATCGGGCACGTAGACCACGGCAAGACGACGCTGACGGCGGCGATCACGATGGTTTTGGCGAAGTACGGCAACGCGCAGGCGATGCGCTATGACCAGATCGACAAAGCCCCCGAAGAGAAGGCGCGAGGAATCACGATCAACACCTCGCACGTGGAGTATCAGACCGACAAGCGCCACTACGCGCACGTGGACTGCCCCGGGCACGCGGACTATGTAAAGAACATGATCACGGGCGCGGCGCAGATGGACGGCGCGATCCTGGTGGTATCGGCGGCGGACGGCCCCATGCCGCAGACGCGCGAGCACATCCTGCTTGCGCATCAGGTAGGCGTCGGCTACATCATCGTGTTCCTGAACAAGACGGACATGGTCGACGACGAGGAGCTGCTCGAGCTGGTCGAGATGGAAGTTCGCGATCTTCTGAGCGAGTACGGCTTCCCGGGCGACGACATTCCGATCATCAAGGGTTCCGCGCTGAAGGCGCTGGAGTACGTGACGACCGACGGTTCGGACGTCGCGAACGCGCCGAGCTGCAAGCCGATTTTCGAGCTGATGGAAGCGGTAGACAACTACATTCCGGACCCGGTGCGTTCGAACGAGCTGCCGTTCCTGATGCCGGTAGAAGACGTATTCTCGATCACGGG
>JBMNUF010000043.1:0-8078 GCA_050946115.1 Christensenellales bacterium | reverse complement strand
TATTGAGTGCAATGACGGTGAACGAAGCGCGCAAGGTGCTGAGGATAAGCGGAACGGCGCTGACGCACATTCTGCGGTACTGGGTCAGCCATGCGGAAGAGAAGCAGAACTTGAGCGATGTAAAGATGTTGCACATCGACGAAACATCATTCAAACGCGGGCAGAGCTATGTAACAGTGATAATAGACGGAGCTTCTCACAAGGTAATCGACGTAGAGGAGGGGCGAGACGCTGCGACAGTAGAACGTTTTTCGACATATCTGGACGCGCATAAAGGCGACAGCGCAGAGATCGAGCGCGTGACATGTGATATGTCTGGAGCGTATAAGGCGGGCGTGAGCGTGTGTTTTCCAAATGCCAAACGGACGATTGACAAGTTTCATGTGAAGAAGCTATTGCTTGATGCCCTGAATAAAGTGCGCATAGAAGAACAGGGGCGTCAATCGAAACGTCGAGATGCCGGGCGCAAGCTTCTGATGATTCCTGAGGCGCGAATGACAGAGGGCCAGCGTTTGAAGGTGGACACATTGAGCAAGGCGTACCCGAAAACCGGTCGTGCGTTCCGAATGGTGCAGAGTCTGGACGAGATGTATAGGGCAAAGACGATTGCCGAAGGAAAAGCCTGTTTTGACAAGCTGTGCCGTTGGATGCGAAGAAGTCGTTTAGAGCCGATGAAATCGGCAGCGCAGACGCTCAAGGAGAACGAGCGGGAGATTCTTAACTACTTTGCCGCCCGGCTGACCAACGCCGTTTCGGAAGGTCTGAACAGCCTAATCCAAGCGGCAAAGCGAAAAGCACGCGGCTTTCCCACTTACGAAGGCTTCCGTTGTATGATCATGCTTATGGTCGGAAGGCTCAAACCGGACTGCATTCCGCTCTTTGAGTGACTTCTCACGGTAATAAGAGAAGACCCTTTGGAATGCCTTGTTTGACAGGCACGGCGAAAGGGCGTATAATACGCACATATCGAAATAAAGAAGGGCGACATATGCGGGAAAAGACGACAAAAGATTCGTATACGGAGCATGTGCAGATCCTCATGCCGGGGATGCTCAACGCCGATAACCGCCTGTTCGGCGGACAAATCATGCAGTGGATCGACATCGTCGCGGGCGTCGTCGCGCGCAGGCACTCCGAGTGCACCGTCACTACGGCGGTCGTGGATACGCTGACGTTTCAGGCGGCGGCATACCTCGGCGATACGGTGCTTTTGTGCGGCAAGATTACCTACGTGGGGCGCACGTCCATGGAAGTCTGCGTAAAGAGCTACGCCGAGCACTTGGACGGGGGCAGGGTATGCATCAATACGGCATACGTCGTGTTGGTCGCGCTGGACGATGACGAAAAGCCCTGCGAGGTGCCGCGCCTGCGCCTTGAAACTGAGGAGGAAAAGGCGGATTGGGCGGCAGGCGAGATGCGGAACAAACTGCGCTCCCTGCGGCGAACGGAGAAGTATTAAGCCATGCGCATCGTAACGCTTACACTCAATCCCTGCGTGGATGAAACTGTGTCCGTTTCGGAATTCGGAGAAGGCGCGCTCGCGCGCGAATACCAGACGGGCGGCAAGGGCATGAACGTAGCGCGCGTGCTTGCGCGCTTTGGCATAGACACGCTCGCGGTCGCGCCGATCGGCAGAGAGACGGGCGAACACTTCGCAGCGCTCGCGCGGGAAGAAGGGATTCCCCTGTGTGCGGTTCCGATATCGGGCGAAACGCGCACGATAACGACCTACCGCAGGCTTTCGGACGACGCGCAAAAAGTTTCGTTCGGTTCGCCGCCGGAAATGACCGACGGAGAGATTGGTTCGCTCATGGAGGCTCTCAAGGATGCGCTGCCGGGCGCGGACGCACTGTGCGTGTGCGGCTCCGCGTGCTGCAAAAAAGTGGAGGATGCGGCGGAGCATATGATAGCTTTGGCAAAATCCATGGGCATCAAGACGCTCTTGGACACGAAGGGGTACGCGCTTTCCGCCCTCCCCGACATGTTTCGCTGCAATACGGACGAGCTCTTTTCGATCACCGGGAAACGCGACATCGAATGCGCCGCGAACGTTCTTTTGGAAAGGGGCGTCGGCTGCGTATTGGTTACGATGGGGGATAAGGGCGCGGCGTTCTTCTCGGGCGAGGTACAGACGTATTGCCCTGCGCCGAAGGTTCAGGCGGTAAATCCCGTCGGGAGCGGCGATTCTTTTACGGCGGGGTTTTTATATGCCGAAAGCGTAGGCGCGAATCTGTTTGCCGCGATGCGCTATGCCTGTGCCTGCGGCGCGGCAAACGCGAAGGTGTTTCCCGCATCGCGCATCGCACCGGAAGACGTAATGGCGCTATTATAGGGGGAAGATGTATTGGACGCATATGACGTTGTGGTCGTCGGCGCGGGGCACGCGGGCTGCGAGGCGGCACTCGCCTGCGCGCGGATGGGCTTCAAAACGCTTTTGACGGCGCTGAATTTGGACGCGATCGCGCTCATGCCCTGCAACCCCGCGATCGGCGGGACGGCGAAGGGCCACTTGGTGCGCGAACTGGACGCGCTCGGCGGCGAAATGGGGCTTGCGATCGACGAAACGTTCATCCAGTCGCGCATGCTCAATACCGCGAAGGGTCCCGCCGTCCACTCGCTGCGCGCGCAGGCGGATAAAACGGCATATATGCGCCGCATGCGGCGCACGGTGGAAAATCAAGAAAATCTCACGCTTCGGCAGGCGGAGATTTATAAAATCGAAACGGAAGGGAATAAAGCGGTTTGCATGCATACCACGACTGGCGGTCGCATTTTCTGCCGCGTGGCGATTTTATGCTGCGGCGTGTACCTCAAAAGCCGCATCATCATCGGCGAATGCTCGTGGGAGGGCGGCCCGCAGGGGCTGATCGCCGCAAACGGCGGCATGGGCGAGAGCCTTACGGATTTGGGCTTTTCTATCCGCCGCTTTAAGACGGGCACGCCCGCGCGCGTGGACGGGCGCACGGTCGATTTCTCGAAGATGACCTCGCAGCCGGGTGACGATCCGATCACGCCGTTTTCCTTCATGACGGAGGGAAAGCTCGAAAATCGGGCGCTGTGCTATCTGACCTATACCAACGAGCGGACGCACGACATCATCCGCGCGAACCTCCACCGTTCGCCGATGTATTCCGGCTCGATCCACGGCACGGGCGCGAGGTACTGCCCGTCGCTCGAGGACAAGGTGGTTCGTTTCGCGGATAAAGACAGGCACCCCGCGTTTTTGGAACCGGAGGGGCTGGACACCGTGGAATGGTATGTGCAGGGTATGTCCACCTCCCTGCCCGAGGACGTGCAGCGCGCGTTCTACGCCACGATCCCGGGGCTGGAAAAGGCGGTGATGCTGCGGCTCGCCTATGCGATCGAGTACGACTGCATCGACCCGACGGCACTCAACGCGTCGCTCGCGTCGCGCGAGATACCGAACCTCTTTTTCGCGGGGCAGATCAACGGCACGTCGGGCTACGAGGAAGCGGCGGCGCAGGGGCTGATCGCGGGCATCAACGCCGCGCTGTATCTGAAGGGGGAGGAACCGCTCCTTCTGACGCGCGCGGACGGCTATATCGGCGTGTTGATCGACGACCTCGTCACCAAGGGCATGGACGAGCCGTATCGGATGATGACCTCCCGCGCGGAATATCGGCTGCTCCTTCGGCAGGACAATGCCGACCTGCGAATGACGGAAAAGGGATACAAAGTCGGGCTTGCGACGGAAGCGCGCTACCAAAAAATGTGCCGCCGCAGGGAGCAGGCGGCAAAGGCGGAGGCGCTGCTTCGCGAAACGCGCTTTCGCATGGGCGGAAAGACCGCATCTGCTGCAGAATTTCTGCTGCACCCGGGAACCGCGCTGAAAGACGTCGCGCCGTTCGTTTCGGGACTCGATGCGATCGACCCCGACGCGCAGAGCCTCGCCGAAATCAACGTGAAATACGAAAACTACATCCGGCGGCAGGAAATGCTCGTCGAGAAGTTCCGGCAGGCGGAGGAGATGCTCCTGCCCGCGGATGCGGATTACCTTTCGATCGACACGCTGCGCATCGAGGCGCGGCAGAAGCTGAACCGCCTCAGGCCGCGCTCCCTCGGGCAGGCATCCCGCATTTCGGGCGTTTCTCCCGGGGACGTTCAGGTGCTGCTCGTGTGGCTCGAAAAGGAGCGGCAGCGAAAATTGCGTGAGCAGTAAAAAAACCGCGTCCGGCGCATATTGCATCGCGCTGGACGCGGCATTTTGTCGGTTTACAGTTGGTGCTTCACGCGCTCGCGTTCCTCCGCGCGCTTGGCGTTGTTGAAGCGGTCGAGCGTGCCCACGAGATAGCCCGTGATGCGGCGGATGCGCTCGAATTTGTGCTCGCCCTCCGTGCGACCGCAGCAGGGGCAAGTGTCGCCGATCACGCCGTTGTAGCCGCAGACGGGGTCCCTGTCCACGGGGTGGTTGATGGAGCCGTAGCCGATGCCGGACTCCTTCATCAGGCGCACGATCTTCTCGAACGCCGCGAGGTTCTGCGTCGTATCGCCGTCCAGCTCCACATAGGAGATGTGTCCGGCGTTCGTGAGCGCGTGATACGGCGCTTCGATGGCGATCTTCTTCGCCGCGCCGATGGAGAAATACACCGGAACGTGGAAGCTGTTGGTGTAGTAGTCCCTGTCGGTAATGCCCTCGATTTCGCCGAAGCGCTTTTTATCGATTGTGACAAAGCGCCCCGAAAGGCCTTCGGCGGGCGTGGCGAGCAGGGTGACATTCATGGAGTACTTCTTTGAATAGGCATCGCATATCTCGCGCATGTGCGAAACGATCTCCAGGCCGAGCTTTTGCGCCTCTTCGCTCTCGCCGTGGTGCTTGCC
Source organism: Christensenellales bacterium (assembly GCA_050946115.1). Taxonomy (GTDB): domain Bacteria; phylum Bacillota; class Clostridia; order Christensenellales; family Aristaeellaceae; genus CAYFRC01. The sequence goes on along the minus strand of JBMNUF010000043.1, from coordinate 3,239 downwards.
GATGAGCGCGACGAGCGTCTCCGCGAGCCCGATAAAGCCGATGGAGAGCGTGCCGTGCTTGAGCACCTCGCGAACGCTGTCCTCCCACGCGAGCTTTTCGCTGTCGAGCCAGACGCCCTGCCCCATCAGGAAGGGGAAGTTGCGCACGCGCTTGGACGCCTGAATCTCGAACCGCTCGAGCAGCTGGTCCATGACGAGCGCCATCATGTCGTCGAGGCTGCGGAAAAACGCATCGATATCGCGGTTCGCCTTGAGCGCGAGGCGCGGAAGGTTGATGGAGGTGAAGCTGAGGTTGCCGCGGCTGTAGGAGATTTCGCGCTCGGGGTCGTGCACGTTTCCGATCACGCGCGTGCGGCAGCCCATGTAGGCGATCTCCGTTTCGGGGTGGCCGGGCTTGTAGTATCTGAGGTTGTACGGCGCATCCTGAAACGAGAAGTTCGGGAACAGCCGCTTTGCGGATACGCGGCAGGCGAGTTTGAACAAATCGTAGTTCGGATCGCCCGGATTGTAGTTGATGCCCTCCTTCACGCGGAAGATCTGGATCGGGAAGATCGGCGTTTCGCCGTTGCCCAGCCCGCGCTCCGTGGAAAGCAAGAGGTTTTTCATGACCAGCCGCGCCTCGGGGGAGGTGTCCATGCCGTAATTGATGGAGGAAAACGGCACCTGCGCGCCCGCGCGGGAGTTCATGGTGTTCAGGTTGTGGATGAGCGCCTCCATCGCCTGATAGGTGGCGCGATCGGTCTCATTTTCCGCATGCTCCTGCGCAAACGCCTGCAGGCGCGGGATCAAATCCGAAGCAACGCCCAGCGCGGCGAGGCACTCCGCCTCTTTTTCGGCGAATTCGGCGTTTTTGACGAGGGAGGGCGCAATGCCTTCTTTCGACAATTCGTCAAGATACGCGCGAACGGCGTCCTCGGCATTTTCCGTGCCCGCGAGCAGTTCCAGCGCGCGCGCCATGTTTTCGCGGTAGCGGCGCCTGAAGGTCTTCCTCACGCCCGCCGCCATCGCGTAGTCGAAGTTGACGATGCTCTGCCCGCCGTGCTGGTCGTTCTGGTTCGCCTGGATCGCGATGCACGCCAGCGCGCTGTAGCTGTAGATGTCCTTGGGCTCGCGCAGCACGCCGTGCCCCGTCGAAAACCCGTCGTGGAACAGGTGCAAAAGGTCGATCTGGCAGCAGGTGGTGGTGAGGGTCAGAAAGTCCATGTCGTGGATGTGGATGTCGCCGCCGGTGTGCGCTTCGGCGTGCTCGGGCTTCAGTACGAACATCAGCGCGAACTGCTTGGAGCCCTCCGAGCCGTATTTCAGCATCGCGCCCATCGCGGTATCGCCGTTGATGTTTGCGTTTTCGCGCTTGATGTCGGAATCCTTCGCCGGCTTGAAGGTGATGTCCTCGTAGATCTGCATCAGGCGCGTGTTCATCTCGCGCACGCGGGTGCGCTCCGCGCGGTAGAGGATATAGCTCTTCGCGGCATCGGCGAAACCGTTTTCGATCAGCACGCGCTCGACGACGTCCTGAATCTGTTCGACGCCCGGTTGCGAAAGGCTCTCATCCGCTTCCAGTTCGCGCGTGACCTGCTCGGCGAGCATGGCGGAAAGGGAATCCGCAGCGACGTTGCCCGTGGCCTCAAACGCCTTTTTCAGGGCGCCGACAATCTTGCTCTCGTCATAGCCGACCTGACGGCCGTCGCGTTTGATGATGGAATCGATTTTCATGTGTATGTCCTCCAAACTTTGTCGCCCCGAAGCGGGACGCATCCGGTCTTCGGTATATCGAATGCGGGCGCTGCCGAGCCGGGATGAAACCCGGAAAATTCTACATAGTGTTGCGACGATGATACTATACCACAATATGTAGTGCTTGGCAACCCCCACCTGTCGTTAAAGTTTTTCCACGGGAAGGTTAAGGAGAGAGGAAAGGCGGCATAGGACGGCCAAAAGTGCCCAAAATAGCAGAAAATTATGAGGAATCCACAAACCCTTTTCTGTTTTTTTAGATAGTCTATATATTGTCAAAAGGTGATAATCTGTGTTATCCTTATTACATCAGATGGAGGCGCGTAACGCGCGCCTGCATACTAATTAGGTGGAGGTTTTCATATGGCAAGCGTAACTCTTAAGGGAATTTATAAGGTGTATCAGGGCGGAGTCACTGCCGTCAGCGATTTTACGCTGAACATCGAAGACAAAGAGTTCATCGTTCTCGTAGGCCCCTCCGGATGCGGAAAATCCACGACGCTGAGGATGGTCGCCGGACTTGAAGAAATCTCCGAAGGCGAACTGTACATCGGCGACAAGCTCGTGAACGACGTCGCCCCCAAAGATCGCGACATTGCCATGGTTTTCCAGAACTACGCGCTGTATCCGCACATGACGGTATACGACAACATGGCGTTCGGACTGAAGCTGCGCAAAACCCCGAAGGCTGAGATCGAGCGTCGCGTCCGCGAAGCCGCGAAAATCCTGGACATCGAACACCTGCTCAACCGCAAACCGAAGGCGCTCTCCGGCGGCCAGAGGCAGCGCGTCGCGCTCGGTCGCGCGATCGTCCGCGAGCCGAAAGTCTTCCTGATGGACGAGCCGCTCTCCAACCTCGACGCGAAGCTGCGCGTGCAGATGAGAACGGAGATCACCAAGCTCCACCAGCGCCTGCAGACCACCTTTATCTACGTCACCCACGACCAGACCGAGGCCATGACCATGGGCTCCTGCATCGTCGTCATGAAGGACGGCTTCATGCAGCAGGTCGATACCCCGCAGAACCTGTACGACTATCCGAACAACCTGTTCGTGGCAGGCTTCATCGGCACCCCGCAGATGAACTTCTTCAACGTCAGGCTCGTCAAGGAAGCGGACGGCGTCTACGCGAAGTTCGGCGACAACAAGATCAAGATTCCCGCCGGCAAGCTCGCCAAGTTCAAGAGCGACAGCTACATCGGCAAGGAAGTCACCATGGGCATCCGCCCCGAGAACATCCACGACGAGGAGCAGTTCCTCGCGATCTCTCCCGATTCCATCATCGACGTGGACGTCGAAATCGTCGAGCTGTTGGGCTCTGAGACCTACCTGTACCTGAAGACCACGGGCAAGGAAGGCAACATCGTCGCCCGCGTCAACCCGCGCTCCACATCCCGTGGCGGCGACAAGATTCGCGTCGCGTTCGATGCAAACAGGCTTCACTTCTTCGACTTCGAAAACGAGGCGACCGTCCTCGAGCGCTAACAAACCCCTGTAAATTCTAT
>JBMNUF010000042.1:0-9705 GCA_050946115.1 Christensenellales bacterium | reverse complement strand
AGGGGGCAGAAGCTTCGAAAGACCACCGGAGGAGTCCTGTATCAGACTAAGTGCAACTCCCTTCTGTTTCAGATTAAACGCAACTGCTGGCACCCTTAGTAGTGGCGTTTACTTTGGAAATCTACAATTTTGTTAAATGTAGAGTTTCTGCCCTGAAACCGTTGCAATCCGGTGCGAAATATGGTATACTCTCTTTCGTTGTCAGGGGAAACAGTCTCTGGACGCGAGAACCGCATATGGGGCATTAGCACAGTTGGTAGCGCGCTACATTCGCATTGTAGAGGTCAGGAGTTCGAATCTCCTATGCTCCATGCATAAAAAACCCAGTCTAAGCAGGCTGGGTTTTTATTATAGACATCGACATCACTTGCGGGAAAGCAAGGAAAATCAGTGTATCAGATACGGCAGACTATAAGGAGAAGAAACGTATAACTGGCTTGATGAAACTGATATGGAACCTGATTTCCCTTACAGCTCGGTAAAGTAGTTTCACCATTATGCGGGAGGATATGTACGACGCGGAAACTCGCTTTACGGATTCCTGCGGTCGCATTGCTGATCGCGGCGAGCGTATTGATACTCGCGCACATATACAAGCCGGAAAAGACGCCGAAAGAGCGCATTCCGGTCACCGGAGCGTTTGTGACCCTTTCCTTTGGCGGCTGACGCGGATGCGTATATGATATGATTGTTGCGCTACTGTTTACTGGAATGGAGTTTGTTGAACCGTTGATCCCGAAAGCCCTGTCGAGATTGCGGCATTTGTGCTTCTAACGCTTGAAATATGCGAACTATTTGGTCCCGCAAGTTTTACGACGCGGGAAGAATCGAACGAGACGCACGATGTATCGATCGCTACGCCATATGAGAGAGCATTTCGCTGCGAACTTCGTAAGCAATGAGCCCCTTTGTCAGGTAATTGTATACTTCCTTGATCGCGTTGCGCCCCATAAGATGCCTGTTCTGAATGGTGTGGCCGCCTGCCCTGTGCGGCGTTGCTACGACGTTCGGCATATTTCGGAGCGGATTGTCCGGTGCGGGCGGTTCGGGGTTGTACACATCGATGCATGCGAAGAACCGACCCGTGCGAAGCTCCTGAATCAGCGCCGGCTCATCCACTTCGAGGCCACGCGCGGTATTGATGAAAACCGCGCCGTCCGGAATCAGCCTGACGTTTTCGGCATTGATGATGTTGCGGCAGTCCTCATTGGCGGGCGCGTGCATGGTGATCACGTCGCTGGAAGAAAGCAGCTCGTTTAGCTCTGTCTTCTCGACACAGAACATATCCGCTTCGAGCGGGGACAGGTACGGATCCCACACGCGTATCCGGCAGCCAAACGGTTTGAGAATATTGATGACCTCTTTGCCTACCAGCGAACAGCCGATGATGCCGACCGTTAGGTCTTTGTCGACGTTCTTTGTCGTGAAGTTGCCGCTCTCGCCTCCGTTCCATTTTCCCGCCTGCATCATGGCATGCAGCGGCCAAAACTGCTTGAGCGCCGACATCATGAAGGCGAGCGTGGTCTGGGCGACGTCCTTGGCGATGACAGGCGCGTTGGACGAAATATGCCTGCCCTTCATATCCCAAAACTCCGGGCAAACGAGATTGCGAACAGCGCCGGCGGCATGCATGATGAATCGCAGGTTCGGATTGTCGTCCAGAAGCTCCTTGGTGAAACAGGGTGTGCCCCAGCAGGTGATACAGGCATCCGCGCCCCGAAGTTGTTCTGCCATGAAGCCGATCGTGATCGTTTCCGGCAGCTCCTCCACGGGGTTGATTGTGGCAAATGTCTTCAGAAATTCGAGATCCTCGCTGCGGAAAAGGCTTTCCGAAAGACTGCGGGTCATGAGCATTGCAACCTTATACATATTTGGCATCCTCCTGTTGTTATTATACTACGCCCCGGGTGTCGCTGTTTGGGTGTTCGGCTTCGTGAAAGACACCGCTTGCGCGCATTTCCATGTCGAAAATGCGCCGTCCGCTCATCCGGCTGTTTATGAGATACCCCGTTCCGTCTCCTCCAAAGAGAGGTGCAGGCAGATGCAATAGATATCCGGCATTGCGACACAACGCGATTCGCTTTCGAGCGAAAAGGTTTTCCTGTCGTCAAGCACCCGACGGAATGCGCGCAGTCATCCGCCATGGGATTGAGCGCCGAGAAAAGGCCCTGCGGAATCGCGCGGGCAGTTGCCTAACGGCGGGGTTCTTTTCTGCGCGGCGGTTCAAAAGTCCGGCTCGATGCAGCGCAATGCCCATCGATCGTATGATTGCACCCGTGTTCGAGCGCATGTGTTTGCAAATCGAACACCGGCTGGCAACATCGTAAAGAGCGGCAAATGCGGCGATGAAGGCCGTTTTGAAGCAATTCGGCATCTTCCATTGCTTATCCGCATTATGATTCCACGAGAGATTTCAGCCACGCGAGATCGCGCATCGCGTAGAGCTTTTCCTGCTCACGGGACAGCCCGGTATACTCCGCGGGCATACACCATGTGCCCGTATACCCCTTTTTCTTCAGATGCGCGACGGCTCTGGGCCAACTCATCACGCCGTCGGGGCCCGGGCAGAAATAGGGCTCAAACACGGCGGTGCCGTCGGCATTGCGGCCGTACATCTGGTAACGGGCGTTCTTAAAGTTTGCCAGGCACAGATGGCTCTGGCACAGATCGATCGCCTGTTCGGGATTTTCGCCCGCCAGCGCGGAGTGCGCAGCATCCCAGATGGCACCGATGTGTGCCGGGTCGAAGCGGGATACCACGCGCATCATATCCGCCGTCGTCATCGCGCCGCGCCCGCGGTGCATCTGAATCCCTACTTTCACGCCGTATTTTTCGCACAGCGGCAGCCAGCTCTCGATCTCACGGCAATACGCACTTTCCTGCACCAAGTAGTCGTCCGACTGCACGGGATTGAACATTGTTCGAATCATCGGGATATTCGATGCCGCGCAGGCGGCAAATACGCGCTCATCGGTGCCGGAGGCCACATCGTCTATCCGAATGCCGGCATCCGCAAGCTCTTTTACGAGTGCCGGAAGCTTCTTTTCGGCATCTGCCGGGCATACCTGCGCGCCGTCGCGCAAAGGAAACTCGATCGCATCGAAGCCCATGGAAGTAACGATCTCTATCAAGTCCGGAATCGAGGCTTCGCGCCAAGGCTTTGTAAATACTGAATAGTTCGCCATCCGTACATGCATCTCCTTGCATTGTTATAGGTATGAATACCCTTTCTTTGGTGCCGACCCGGTATTTGCACGCTTGATACGCGTTAATATGGACTCCGCGGGTCAAAAGCGAGGTCTGCGCGGCATCGCCCTCAGGGACGCGCCACGACGTGCGATGTCGATATCGTCAAAGCCCATCGCGCCGATATCACGGGGAGTGCACTGCCCCTGCTCACAAGATTCTGCAATGCCACCCAATGCCACCTCATCGCTCGCCGCCGGTATCGCGGTCGGACGATCGGACATCTTCCGCAGGGCAGATGTTGCGCGGCGACCGCTCTCAAACGTTCGGTCTCCTGTCTGAATGTAGTCCTCGTTGACCGACAGGCGCGAAAGAAACCATACAATAAATGCATGAATCGATACGTATGGGGCGCGTTTTGCTTTGGTACTATACGTCGCCCTGCTTGCGATTTCAGCCCGCGCATGCATCGCGAGATCGGCGATGCAATAGATCAAATAGCCAATCTAATATATTTACATACCACAAAAGCCTTCAGTGCGGCTTTCAAAAATCCCGGGCTCAATAGTTTTTCATTAAGTGCATACACATCTTGCCCTGTGGTCTATCGAACAATGCCTTTGAGATTCGTATCTGGGTAGAATCGATATTTTCCTTTATTCGCCTCGCTCCATTGTTATATGCCATAGCAATTATCCGTTTATGCATTTGGATCGAATCCCTTCGTATGATGGGGCATATTGTCAGTCTGTAGTGAAAGTCCGCGAAGGCGTATTTGCCTACGAACCTCAAAGAGGTTCTCAGGGTTTGTATCGCGAGGTGCAGGCGAGAAGAGGGACAGCGAAATCCCAATATGCGTAAATCAGGCAGGTAGACGAGGAAAAACCGTCGGCATATCCCGTAAGATCTCACAGGCTGCCAACGTAGCCGCAGTAACGGCGAACTGTGAGAGAGGCCACAGTAGACGAAAGCCGAAGGTCCAAACAACGGCATGTGCGAACCGAATTGTTGTCTCTTTGGACATCCGACGACGGACGTAGACAAAACGTACATGTGCCGTAAACGTTGGAGCCGCCAAGGCGAACGGAAAGGAGAGGAATACACAGAGAGAGGGGAGGGAAAACCTCCCCTGCTCGAATTTGGTCAATCGAAGCGGATGAATTGTCTGATGTGCGATATGGCGGCGGGGAACTTTGCCTCGTCGTAGATGCCGTGGAGCAGGAAATCGCCGTCGAAGCCGATTTCTGCGAGCTTTTGCGCCATGTAGGCGAAATCGACGATGCCCTCGCCCGTCGCGCAGAACTCGATGCCATTGCCCGCCTTGATGTCCTTGCCGTGTGCCATCACGATGTCGTTTCCGAAGCATGCAAACGCGCGATCCAAGATCGGGCGCGCATTTTCCGGCTTCGCCTCCGTGGGATTGAACAGGTTCGCGCCGTCGAGGATCATTTTGAGGTTCGGAGATGCGATTTCATCCAAGAGCCGCCGCGCCTTCTCCGGCGAATTGACGACATTGGAGGCCTCCGTCTCGACGGCGAGCACGAGGTCTTTTTTCTTCGCGATGCGCACGAGTTTTGCGACGGTTTTCAGCATGTCGTCCCACGCCTCGTCCGTATCGTTTTCGGGATGCGACCGCCAAAGATACTCCGTGTTGCGCGTACCCGTGCACAGGGAGATATAGGTGCTGCCTATTTCGCACACCGCGTCCGTAAAGCCCTCAAACCGCGCGATGCCCTCTCCGCGCAATACGGGGTCGGGATGCGCGCAGTTGAACGTGCCGTTGACGGAAACGGGGAAGATGCCGCTGTCTGACAGGGCGCTGCGAATCGCGGTAATCGCGCGCGAGGAGACGTTATAGGGGATTTCGAATACGCCGTCTTCGATGAAGCCCGTTTCCGCAAAGGAGGCGAAGCTCACCTGCGCGGAGCGGAAGCCGAAGGACGCGCATTTGTCCATCATGTATGCCGCTTCCATGCGGGGAAAATCTGTCGTGCAAACGCCGAGTCGCATAGAAATCCCTCCGTCAATATTCCGTCGTGAAGTTGTCGAAATAGCCCTGCACCAACACGATCGGCGTGCCCTTGTCGCCGCTGCCGCTCGTGAGGTCGCTCAGGGAGCCGATGAGGTCGACGATTCGGCGCGGGGTCGTGCCCTCGGACGCCATGCTGCCCTTGAGATTCGCATCCTTGTTGCGGATGGATTCGGAGATCGCTTCTTTCAGCGCGTCGCCCGACAGATCCGCAAAGTCGTTGTCCGCGAGGTATTTCAGCTTCAGCTCGTTCGGCTGGCCTTTGAGCCCGTCCGTGTGCCCGGGGCAGACGACGGGGTCCGCCAGCTCCCAAATCTTGCCGACGGGGTCTTTGAACGCGCCGTCGCCGTAAATCATCGCATGCGGCTTCACGCCGCATTTTTCAAAGATGCGCTGCGCGATGCGCTCGGCGGTCTCGGTACAGTCGCGCGGGAACAGCTTGACGCGGTCTTCGGACGCCTTGTTCGTGCCCAAGAGGCCGTATTCCTCGTTGTAGCCGCTGCCGGAGACGGGCGAAGTCAGAATGTCCTCGAGTCCGTACACGGTCTTCGCGCCCGCGCTTTGCAATAGGCGCCTGGTGCGCGCGCGGGAATGGATGTCGCAGGCGAGGACGTGCCCGGTATACCGCAAAATTGCGCGGCAGTCGTTCGCGAAGACGATCTCGCATTCGCAGCCGGCTTCCTCGACGATTCTGCGATACAAGGCGATGTAATCCACGCCCGTAAACATATGCTCGACGCGCCCGAACAGCTTTATGAATGTCGCCTCATCCAAAACATCGGAATAGGGGTTGACGTTCGCCGCGTCGAGCGCTTCCAAAGAAATCAGGTGGTTTCCGACCTCGTCCGCCGGATATGCCAGCATGAGGACGACTTTTTTTGCGCCCATGGCGATGCCCTTCAGGCATATGGAAAAGCGATTGCGGCTCAGGATCGGAAACACGACGCCCACGGGGTGATTGCCGAATTTTGCGGAGATATCCTCCGCGATCTGCGCCGTCGTCGCGTAATTGCCCTGGGCGCGCGCGACGACCGCTTCCGTGACCGCGACGACGTCCTTTTCGTGCAGCGAAAAGCCCTCCCCCTCGGCTGCGTTTACGACGCTATCCGCCACGATTTCGGCGATGTCATCGCCCTCGCGGATGATGGGGGCGCGGATGCCCCGGGAGACGGTTCCGACATATCTTGCCATGGTTTCCAACACCTTTCGTATATTTCAGAAAAAATCGCTATTCAAAGAGCATTTTTTCCGCAAAGAGCTCCTGAAAGGAGCGGATTGCGGAGAGCTCCAGATAGGTCGCCTTTTTGCGCAGATTCTCCATGCGGCTTGCGGCACTGCGGTTCAAAACGTGCCGCTGCGCGCCTGCCCCCGCGGCGTTTCCGACGGGCTCTATTTTGGAGAGGAGAGACGCGGGAATCAGTCCGATGCGGCAGGCACTCTCTTTTTGAATAAAGCTGCCGAAACCGCCCGCGAGGAAGACCTTGCGGATGTCCATATCCGTCACGCCCATTTCCCGCATGAGGATTTCGATGCCCGCCGCGATCGCGCCCTTTGCGAGCTGCACCTCGCGCACGTCTTTCTGGGTGAGAACGATGCTTTCCGCGATCTTCACGGCACACTTGCCCTCGAAATCGCACAGCATCTCCTCGGGCGCTTCGTCCTCGTCTATTCTGCCCGTTTCGTCGATGACATACGCATCCAAGAGTTGGGCGATCGCGTCCACGAGCCCGCTTCCGCAGATGCCGATGGGTTCCACGCCCGCGATGGTCGTATAGGAAATTTTTCCGCCGTCCACGCGCACGTGGTCGATCGCGCCTTCGATTGCGCCGGTGCCGCAGTGGATGTGCGCGCCCTCGAACGCCGGACCCGCGGCAGCGCTGCAGCAGAGAATCCCGTCCCTGCCGCCAAGCGCGATTTCGCCGTTCGTGCCAATGTCGAGCAGCAGCGATACGCCCTCCGCTTCGTCCATATCGCACGCGAGCATCGCGGCGACGGTGTCCGCGCCGACGTAGCCTGCGACGCACGGAAGGAGCGAAACACGCGCATCCTGCGGAATCAGCCCGACCTCCTTTGCGGAGACCGTCATGCCGCCCGTATATGCGGGGATGAACGGCGTCACGGCGATGTGCTCCGGGGAAATCCCCGCGAACAGATGCATCATGATGGTATTGCCCGCGAGGGCATATTCATAGACTGCCTCTTCAGGCAGGTTTTCTTTTTGCAGCATTTCGCGCACCATCTCGCAAAGGGTGCGCCTGACGCACTCCGCTTCCTCAAAGAGGCTGTTTTCCGATGTGCGCGCATGGTCTGCGCGGCTGATGACGTCCGCGCCAAACTGCCTTTGCGGGTTGAGCCGCGAAGAAGTCGCGAGGCGCTCGCCCGTCAATAAGTCGAGGAGATAGGCTACTATGGTCGTCGTGCCGATATCGACCGCAACGCCCAACGCAGACAGCGGAGCGTCCGATACGGCGAGGACGTTTCCGTCCCTCAACAGCGCCCAGGTCGTCTCCGCGCGGACGGCGCTTGGAAGCGCGCGCGCGGCGGAAAGCGTGATGCCGTTTGCGAAACCTAAAGCAGCCAGCAGGCGCTCGTCGTCTCCGCGCTGGTCGGAAAGGCTCGGCGCGGGAACGCGGACGGGGAAAAGGGAATATCCACTGTCGAGCGCGATCGTGCCGCCGTGCGATTCGGTCACGATGACGGCGCCCGCTTCCTCCGGAATGGTTATTTCCGCTTCGCCCAAAATCCTCGCCGCACAAGCGAGGCGATATCCGGCGCGAATTTCGTCCTTGGTAAAGAACCGCGCCTCTTCGGGCGTCATTTCGGAGAGATGCCCGCGTACGATGACGCGGCATTTGCCGCAGAAACCCCTGCCGCCGCAGGGAGCGTTCACGGGCGTGCCTGCATTGGTTAAAATGTCCATGAGGCGCGCGTTTTCTTCGGCCTCAAAGCATATGGTGCCCTGCGGGATATGTATCCTGACGGAAAAAGCCATATCGATCCCCCTTCGGAGAGTCCCTGACAATATGTATTGTAGAACAAAAGCGGTCTTCCGTCAAGTGTTTTTCGTGTGAGAAGCGCCCGTTTTCGCTACCGCACGGCGGCGGCGCGCGCAGTGTCGATCAGCATGCGCAGGTTTTCATACGGCACGTCCACCTGAATTTCCTGCGACGGCGCAGTGATATACCCGCCGCCCTTCGCCATCAGCGCGATGACGCGCTCGGTCTCCCGCTTCACGTCTTCCGGCGTTCCGTACGGCAGGATGTTCTGCGTGCTGATGCCGCCGAAATAGCAGATCTTGTCGCCGTATTCCCGCTTCAGCATCGCGATATCCATGCATTCCGGCTGCACCGGGTTCAGCACCTGTATGCCCATTTCGCACAAATCGCCCATCAGGGCTTCGATGTTGCCGCACGAATGGATCCACACATCCTTGTTGTATTTATGCACGAGGTCGTATTCCTGTTGCTCTCCCGCTTTGATCATCCTTCGCCACATGGCAGGCGACATGATCAGCGCGCGCTGCGTGCCCCAGTCCGAACCCAAAAGCACGCCGTCAAAATCTCCCGCAGGCAGCACGTTTTCAAGCATGACCATGTTCTTGCGGATGATGAGAACCAACATGCTTTGCGCCCATTCGGGATCGGCCGCCATGTCGCACAGAAAGTTCTCGATGCCCCTGCAACCGTACACCTTTTCCCAGTGGCTGCCCCATACCGTCATCAGCGGATACACGTCGTATGCTTCGCGGATGTGCTTTATTAGATTAAAGAACTTTTCGTAGTCTCCGTAGCCGACGGTGTCCGGCAACGTGTCCGGCGTTTCCTCCCGATGCAGGTATTCCTCCGATACGTTGTACCAGCCCCACCACGGCGCATAGATATACAAGAGGTGGTTGCCGATGGAGAGGGACACCGCCTGCTCCGGCGTCAGGATGCCGCGTTTATAATCCTCCTGCGCCTGCCTGTTTGGGTAATCGCGCAGGAGCCGTTCGCCGTATGCCCGATACGCCTCGGTCGTCAAAGGGATCGCGTAGGGCACATACCCCGTTTCTTTGTGCGCAATCGCACCCTTCATGCTTTCGTATCGCGTCATTGTCATCAGCCTTTCCGTAAGGTAAGTTGTAGCCTATAAAAGGAAAAGTAAAATACAGAAACAGACAGGCGGAGTTGGTCAAGCAAATGATACCACAAAAAAGCAGAAAAGGGAATATCCGCGTGAGGATGATCGGTAGAAAAGCAGCTTATGTAGATTTCCAAAGTAAACGCCACTACTAAGGGTGCCAGCAGTTGCGTTTAATCTGAAACAGAAGGGAGTTGCACTTAGTCTGATACAGGACTCCTCCGGTGGTCTTTCGAAGCTTCTGCCCCTAGGAGGCAGAGAGAGTTGCGTTTAGTCTGAAACGGATTTCCTGCGTCTAAATTCCAAATAAAAAAGGAGGGTATTGTCATGGCAAAACATCTCACCTTAGACGACAGGGAAAACATTCAGTC
>JBMNUF010000041.1:0-10664 GCA_050946115.1 Christensenellales bacterium | reverse complement strand
TTGCGATATTCTCTTCTCGGAGCATGTTCTGACTTCTTTCTTTTTGTGTGGTAACATTAATTAGAAGTCTTCATGCTCCTTTTGTCTACCTCGTTTCTGTCAATCCCACAACTTTCCGTGATGAACCTCTTTTTTTGTGTACGGGGATTACGCTTCCTTGATCGACAGGTTCACGAACAGCCCGACGACGGAAAACGCCGTCAGCAGGAGGAACACGGAGAGTGTCGAGGGGAGCGCTGCGGAGATCGTGGAGACGAAGCTTGCGGGAATGAGCACGAGGTTTAGAATCGGCAGGTTCACCGCGAAATGCTTCTGCCCGTAGAACGCGCCCGCGAAGGCGACCGTCACGGTCGGGGAGAAGCCGTAGCTGATGCCGCACAGGCACAGCCCGATGACGGCGAGGGGGAGGCTGCCCGTCAGAAGCGACAGCACCACGCACAGCGGCGCGCAGATCGCGACCGCGCTCGTGAGGTACTGCGTTTTTCGTAGGCCCAGCGCGTCAAACGCGGCGCCGGAGAGCATTCTGCCGATGCCGTTGCAGATGGAGACCGCGCCGACGACGGTCGCCGTCATGGCGACGGCGTTTTCGCCGAAGCCGGAGAGCAGTTCGCGCGCGATGCCGATGGCGCAGCTGCCGACGGAGGACAGCAGGAAGAAAAACGCGAACAGCTTATAGAAGGATGCGCGCCTGAGCATCTCCTTCGGTTCGTACTCCGTGCCCGCCTTGCCGGCGGCTTTTTTCGGCGCGGGTGCGGTTTCCGGCATTCTGAGGACGAAACTCGCAAGCAACAGCACGAGCCCCGTCGCAAGCCCCAAGAGCAGGTACGTCTTGCGCCAGCCGATAGCATCAAAGCCGTTCGCCGCGACAAGGCCTACGAGCAGCGCGGAAAAGCCGAACGCCATCATGAGGCCGCCGCTGCACAGCCCCTTCTTGTCGGGGAACCATGCGTTGGTGACGGAAACCAGCGTGTTGTAGGCGATGCCGATGCCCGTGCCCGCCATGAAGCCGTAGCCGAGGTAGAGGAGCGCGATGCCGTTTGCGTTCACGCCGCTCACGATGGCAAAGCCGCCGAACACGAGCAGTGCCGCCGCGGCCAGCCGTATGCGCGGGGAGAACTTCTTAGACAGTAGTCCCGAGAGGAGCCCGCCCAGACAAAAGAAGATGAGCGTCAGCGTGTAGCAGAAGGCGAGAGACGCGCCCTGCCAGCCGAACTCGTTCACAAAGGGCGCTTTGATGGTGGACCATGCGTAGATCACGCCCGCGAACAGGAACGCGAGCATGGAAACGCCCAATAAGAAGTAGCGGAATTTCGAAGATTTCATAGGTTTTCCCTCCAAATTACATGTCTATCGACAGATATAGCAGCAGAACCAGCAGCGCGGCCTGCAGGACGGAAAGCGCGGGGAACAGGATGCGAAAGGCGCGGTGTTTCGTCTTGTGGCGAAAGACCCTCATGCCGAGCGCGCCGCCGACGGCGCCGAAGAGGAGTGCCACGAGAAGCAGTGCGCGCTCCGAAACGCGCCAAGCGCCACGTTGCGCGCGCTTTTTGTCCGTTCCCATGAGGGTGAACAAAGTCGCGCTCATGAGAAGCATGAACAACGCGACGGCGCGCAGTAATATCCCCGCCAAGAAAAGCCCCCCCTCAAAATGGCAAGCGGACTGCCGCGAGGGCAGTCCGCTTCGCATTTCCTAACGGTTTATGCCCACCACATGCCGCCAAACTTGTCGAACATCATGACGTCTTTGAGCATGGCGATGGCCTTTCCCAGCCCCTCCGGCACGGACATGAGGCTGTCCTCATGCTCGATGGAGATATATCCGTCGTACCCGACGAGGCGGAGATTGCTCATCATGTCCTTCCAGACCTGATGCGGATGCCCATAGCCGACGCTGCGGAAGATCCACGAGCGGTGGATCTCGTCGCCGTAGTGCTTGGTGTCCAACACGCCGTTGACGGCGGTATTGATCTCGTCGATCTTCGTGTCCTTCGCGTGGAAGAAATAGATCGCATCGCCCAGCGCGCGGATCGCGGCGCAGGGGTCGATGCCCTGCCAGAACAGGTGGCTCGGGTCGAAATTCGCGCCGATCACATCGCCCACCGCTGCGCGGAGCTTGAGCAGCGTTTCGGGGTTGTACACGCAAAAGCCCGGGTGCATTTCAAACGCGACGCGGTGCACATTGTGCGCCTTGCAGAACTCGACTTCCTTTTTCCAATAGGGGATGAGCACCTCGTCCCACTGGTATTTCAGGATTTCGGTGAAATCGTCCGGCCACGGGCAGGTGACCCAGTTGGGCGTCTTGTCCTCCCTGCTGCCGCCGGGACAGCCGGAGAAGGTCACGACCGTGTCCACGCCCATCTTTTCGGCGAGGAGGACCGCGTTTTCAAAGTCCTCGTGGAACTGCTTGGCGATCGCGGGGTCGGGGTGCACGGCGTTGCCGTGGGTGGAGAGCGCCGCGATCTCAAGGTTGTATTTCTTGAGCGTTGCGAGCATCGCGTCGATCTTTTCGGGGTGCTTCAAAAACTCCACGGGGTCGCAATGCGCCTTTCCGGGGAAGCCGCCGCAGCCGATCTCGACCGCCTGTACGCCCTGCTCCGCGAGGTATTTGCAGGCGTCCTCGAAGGGGCGATCCTGCAGGAGAACGGCAAACACACTCAGTTTCATGAATAATCCTCCCTTTGGTTGTTGAATCAGAGGTTCAAAACCGCCGGCCCCACGGGGCGGACGGAGAGCCTTGTCACTGCGTTTTTGCCGAATACGGCGTTCATCCTGCGCGTATACTCGTCCATCATCGCAAGCGGCACAAACGCCAAAATCGTGCCCGCGAAGCCGCCGCCGTGGATGCGCCACGCGCCCTTGCCGCGCAGCATGTGCTCCGACATGGCGAGCGCGAGCGCCATCTCCTGGTTCGGCCTTGCGGGGACGTAGATGTTTTGCAACAGCTTCCAGCTGCTTTCGCCGGAGGCGATGATGCCGGCAAAAAAGGTGTCCAAATCGTCGTTTTTGAGCGCGGAGACGAGCATGGGCACGCGCTCGTCCTCGTCGTAAAAGTGCATCGCGCGAAGGATCGCCCTATCGGGCACCTTGTTCTTGATGGCGGGAATCCTCTCTAAAAATACGTCCTTTTCGATGTCGCGCAGGTATTCGCCGCCCAAGGCCCTTGCAACCTGCTTCATCTCGGCGGGGATCGCGGCGTAATCGGCAGTGAGGTTTCCGTGGTCGCCGCCCGCGGAGACGACGGCGAGGGCATAGCCCTTGCTCTCAAAATCGTAGGACAGCGCCTCGACGCCGACCTCCTCGCTCTTGAAATCCATCGTCACGAGGCCGCCGACGCTGGATGCCGCCTGATCGAGCAGCCCGCAGGGCTTGTCGAAATAGCGGTTCTCCGCGTACTGGCAGAGTTTTGCGCGCACCAGGGGGTCCATGTCGTTTTTGTTATACAGCGCATCGAGGGCTGCCGCGAGCATCACCTCAAATGCGGCGGAGGAACTGAGCCCGGAGCCCTTGAGGACGGTCGAGGTGACGACGGCGTTGAAGCCGCCGATCTCGTACCCCAATTCTTTCATGCGCGCGGCGACGCCGCGGATGATGGCGAGCGAGGTCTCCTTCTCGTCATCCCGCACGGAGAGATCCGAAAGATCCACGAGGAAGAGCCTTTCGTACCCTTCGGAGCGCAGCATCGCAATGCCGGTATCGTTGGGCGCGATGGCGCACACGGTGTCGAGATTGATCGATGCCGCCAAAACCCTGCCGTGGTTGTGGTCGGTGTGGTTGCCGGCAATCTCCGTTCTGCCCGGCGCGGATACGAGCAGCAGCCCTTCCTTATCGCCGAAAAAGTCGCGATGGCTTTGCGCGAGGGCGGAATAGCGCGCGCGCTCATTTTCGATATCGCCTGCGGGATAGATTGCGCGCAGCCGTTTTTCGGCTTCGGCTGTCTGCAGCCATGCGATGAACCGGGTCG
This sequence comes from Christensenellales bacterium, assembly GCA_050946115.1. Taxonomy (GTDB): domain Bacteria; phylum Bacillota; class Clostridia; order Christensenellales; family Aristaeellaceae; genus CAYFRC01. The sequence goes on along the minus strand of JBMNUF010000041.1, from coordinate 6,703 downwards.
CGTTCATGGTAATCGACCTCCGTTATGGTAAGATACAATGGTTATATTATCCCACACGGAAGGAGATTTGTCAATTGCCGTCAGAGGCTCCCGCGCAGGAAATCTACGATCACGGCGACGAATTCCCTGAGCATATAGTGCGGAAAGGAAAGCTTTGTCGTCGCCACGGGCACGCCGCGTACTTCGCATGCGCCCGCGTGTTTCCTCGCGATGCGCAGCGCGCGGAACACGTGAAAGTTGTTTGTGACGATGCCGACCTTCGATCCGTGCTTCCCGAGGTCAAAAAGGATTTGGAAGGAGAAGCGCATGTTTTCGACCGTAGATGTCGATTTGTCCTCGAAGAGGATGCGCGACGGGTCGATTCCGCGCGCGACGAGGCCGTTATAGATGCACTGCGCCTCGGAGATCTCTTCGTCCTCGCCCTGCCCACCGCTCGCTATGGCTATCGTATCGGGATTTTCCTGCATATACTCCGCGGCGCGCTGGATGCGGTTTCTGAGCGCGCCGGAGGGCGATTTCCCGTTGACCTTTGCGCCCAGGATGATGATATACTCGAGCCGCGCGGGCGTCTTTTCGAACGCGCCCGTAAGGATTACGGCTTCGCCGATCGAGAAGACGACAAGGGCGACGGCGACGAGGATGCGCCCGATTTTCAGAATGCCGTGCGGGATGGGGGACGGCGCGCCTGTTCGGATCATGTACGCGACGAGTGTGAACCTAAGCAGCAGCAGCGCGCCCAGTACGGGCCATACCCAAAGGATGCTCTGCCCGAACCGCACGAGGAGGCCGTTTGCCAGATAATAGGCAAAGCAGCAAATCGCGGCGAATAAAAAGAGGGAGTTCAGGAATGCGGATGGGGTCTTCGTCATGGCGTCTCCTTTCTCAGGCGAACGGGGCGAGGCGTATTGCAACCGCGTCCCGCAAGGTCCGACCGTTGTTTACGCGAGCGAACCCATGGGATCCCACGGCTTGAGCACGACGGGTTCCTGCTCGTAGGCCTTTTTCTGCTCGCCCGTCATATACTTTTTGTTGACGACGACCTGATAGTTGTACTCGTCGAACCATTCGTCCGTCATGATGTAGTAGCCGTCCTGCCCGCTCTTGTCGCCCCAGCTGTTTTCGACCTTCCAGCGGGTCGGCTTGCCGTTTGCGATGTCCACGCCGAGGAACACCATCGCGTGGGTGAGGACGCTCTCGCCATAGTCGAGCCGCTGCGCCTTGTCCATGCCGAATTCGGTGCCGAACAGCTTTTCATACTCGTATGTGTGCATACCCATGATGCCCGTATCGCGCTGCAGCATCTGGCCGACGTCGCAGCCGAACCACACGGGATAGCCGTCCTCCAGCTGGCGAATCGCAAGCGCCTTGAGGTCGCAGGAGGGCAGGTTCAGGTATTTGATGGAGCGCCCGCCGGCGACGTTTCCGAGGAAGGCAACCGTGTAGGTCTTGCCGTAGGGCTTGTCCGCCGTCGGCGCGTTGATGACGGAGACGTAGTCGTCAAGCACCTGCCCGACGTATTCGCGATAGAACCGGGTGGGAGTGATGCCCTTGGCGGAGATGAACTTTTTGTCCTTGTCGCGGCAGGAAAAGTCGAACGTCTTCGGCGGCTCGCCCAGGCAAATGCAGAGCATGCGGTAGATTTCACAGAGCATTTGCTCTTTCGCGCACGCAAGCGCCGCGGCGTCCGCGCCGCCCTGCGCCTTTTCGCGCAGAATCATCGCGTCCTCGCGCAGCTTCAGCGTGAGGAATTTGTTCATCATGCCGGAATCGCCCGAATGGAAGGATTCGGGCATTGCGCTCTTGGGGACGATGCCGTATTTGTCTATCAGCGCGGAAAACATGTCCCACTGCCCGCCGTCCTGCACGGGCGCCGTCAAAAGGTGTGCGAGAAGCCTGCCGTCCAGCGGCTCGGAGACGGTCTGCAGGATGCTCTCCAGGAAATAGTTCGCCTTTTCGAGCTTATCGTAAAACATCGTGAAGCTCTGCGAAAGCTCGAACGTCTCCAGATTCAGCTTTTTCATTACCTCGAAGCGCAGCGTGTTGAGGCCGGCGAACATCCAGCAGCGACCGCTATGCTTTTGGTCGGTGATCTTGCCGGTTTCGATCTCGACGGAGAACTGCATGGGGTTGTTCGCGTTTTCGAGGTGATTCTCCGCGGCGTTGCTCACGCCGTTTTTGACGGCGGCGTGCATGCGAATCTCGTTGACTTCGTCTTTGCCAAAGGACGCGCTGAAGGCTTTCAGCTGTTCGCAGGAGATCGGTGTGTACATTTTTGTCTCTCTTCCTTTCGATGCGTGTTGTGCCACGGGAATAGTATACACGGCTGCGTGCGAATTGTCAAAGGGATGCGTCGCCCAAAAACTGTTTCGTGCGTGGGTTTTCGGAGGCAAACAGCACCGCGGGCGGGCCCTCTTCCACGATGTGCCCGTCCTCCATAAAGATGACGCGGTCGGACACGTCGCGTGCAAAGGCCATTTCGTGCGTCACGACGAGCATGGTCATGCGCTCCATCGCGAGGTCGCGCATGACGGAGAGCACCTCCTTGGTGAGCTCGGGGTCGAGCGCGGAGGTCGGCTCGTCAAAGCACAGGATTTCGGGGTCCATGCACAAACTCCGCGCGATCGCGACGCGCTGCGCCTGTCCGCCTGAAAGCTGGTGCGGATACGCCTTTTCTTTCTCCGACAGCCCGACTTTTTTCAGCAGCGCGACTGCCTTTTCTATCGCCTGTTCTTTGGGCATTTTGCGCACGTGGATGGGCGCATCGATGAGGTTTTGCAGCACCGACATATGCGGAAACAGGTTAAAGCTCTGAAACACCATGCCCATGCGAAGCGTGATCTTTTTGAGCGTCGCCTCGTGCGCATAGCGAACGGCGCCGTGTACGGTTTCGCACATGATGTCGCCGTCGAGCGAGATCATGCCGCCGTCGATCGTTTCCAGACGGTTCACACAGCGAAGGAAGGTGGATTTTCCCGAACCGGAGGGGCCGATGAGGGACACGGTCTCCCCCTGTTTGATGTTTATGGAGATGCCGCCCAGCACGGGCGTATCTCCGAAGCGCTTTACGATGTTTTCTGCACAAAGCATATCTGTTTCCTCACAAGGCAATATAGTAGTATGTATACCCCTCTTTGCAGAGGCGCGCGGATCGTCCGCGTCAATAATAGCTCAGCTTTTTCTCCGCGAATTTGCACGCGCGTTCGGCGATGCCGTTGAGCAGAAGATAGATCAGCATCGCCAAAATGTACGGCTCGATGGAGGAGGAGGAAGAAACCTGCTTTTTTGCCAGCGACATGATCTCCATCACCGCGACGGTGGAGGCGAGCGCCGTGTCCTTTACGAGCGTGATTACCTCATTCGTCACCGGAAGCAGCACGTTTTTTGCCACCTGCGGCAATATGATGCGAAAAAATATCTGCGCGGAGGAATAGCCCAATACCTGCCCGGCCTCGCGCTGCCCCTTGGGGATGGATAGGATGCCGCCGCGGAAGATCTCTGCGAAATAGGCGGCGTAGTTGATCGCGAAGGCGAGGATCACCGCCCAAAACCTGTCGAACCGAAACGGAATCACCTGCGGCAGCAGGAAATAGATGAACATGACCTGCAGCATCAGCGGCGTTCCGCGCATGATGTAGATATAGATGGAAATCGGCGCGGAGACGAGCTTGTTTTTCGACATGCGCCCGATGCAGACGAGCATGCCCAGCGGCACGGAAAACAAAAGCGTCAGAAAGAATATGGAAAGCGTCGTGCCGACGCCGCTTAAGAGGATCGACAGGAGCTTGCCCAGCGCCTGCGGGTCGTTAAAGTATTTGATGGTCATTTTAGGATTTCCTCCCGCAAAATACAGGGCTGAGGGAATCCCTCAGCCCGAGTGGTGATGCCGAAAGGTCAGTCCGCGACGATGGTGGTGATATCGCTGCCGAACCACTTGGTGGAAATTTCCGCCATGGTGCCGTCCGCTGCCATTTCCTTCAGCAGCGCGTTCACCTTGTCGCGCAGGGCGACGTCCGCCTTGCGGAAGCCGATGCCGTAGTTGTCGTCGCCGATATCGAGCACCTGCTCGAGGTCGGTCACGCCCATGCCGACGATCTTGTAATTTGCGACGACCAGGTCGATGAGCACCGTGTCGGCATTGCCGTTTTCAACGTCCATCAGCGCGGTCAGGTAGTCCTCATAGGCGAGCACTTCGCCGATGGCGGCGTATTCGTCGGAGGTTTCCATGAGGCCCGCGAGAATCTCTTCCGCATAGGAGCCGCTCTGCACGGCGACGGCCTTGCCGGCGAGATCTGCGGCGGATGCGATGCCGGAACCGACCTTCGCGAAGAACACCATCTTGTTGTTCATGTAGGAATCGGACATCGACATGGAGGCGAGGCGCTCGTCGGTGATCGACATGCCGTTCCAGATGCAGTCGATGTTGCCGCTGCTGAGCTCTAAGTCCTTGGCGGCCCACTCGATGGGCTGGAGCACGAGCTCTACGCCGAGCCTTGAGCAGACCTCGGTCGCAAGGTCGATGTCGAAGCCGATGATGTTGTTGTCCTCATCGCGGAAGCCCATGGGCGGGAAGGAATCGTCGAGCCCCAAGACGAGCTTGCCTTTTTCGAGGATCGCGTCGAGCGAGGTATCCTCTTCCGCGAATGCGGAGACGGCGCACAGGAGCATCAGGGATGCAAGGAGCAGGGAAAGCAGCTTTTTCATGGATGAACCCTCCAAACGATTTAGTTTGCTAATACGATGATATGATACCATGAGATGATGAGGCTGTCAATCCCTTCCCGTGTTAATTTTGCAATGTGTTGCCGAGATTATGTTCGATCACGAGCGCAGCGCCGCATAGCAGACGTTGCGCAGGCGCGGCATATTATACGCCTCCTGGTTGTTCAGCATGTGGTGGGCGTAGAAGATGCCGAGCTTCATCGCGGGATCGGCGAGGAACATCGCCCCCGCCGCGCCGCACCAGCCAAATTCGCCGAGGTTTCCGATCGAACCGCTCTTTGGCGATGTCGATCAGCGTGCGCACGCCCAGCCCGTAGCCGTAGCCGCGCAGCTGCTCCCAGTCAAAATCCGCGAGGCACTGCGCATCCAACTGGTTTGTGCGCAGGAGCTCTACCGTGCCTTCGGAGAGGATGCGTTCGCCCGTCTTGCCGACGCCGCCCATAGCTAGCGCGTTGGCAAACTTCGCGTAATCCGAAATGCCGACGACGATGCCTGCGCCGCCGCTTTCGTAGCAGTCGCCGTAGATCATGGTGTTACGCTTGCCCAAGGGCGTCCAAGTGCCCGTTCCGTCGCCCGTTTGGATGCCGTCCGATGCGCCTTCCTCAAAGCGGTACATCTGTGCTGCATTTTCAAGCTGCGCGTCCGTCGGATGGAACGTACCCGTCGCGATATCCAGCGGATCGAAAATCGTTTCCTTTATATACTGTGAGAATTTCTTGCCGGATATCACCTCTACCGCCGCCGCGAGCACGTCGTGGCAGAGGCTGTAGCTGAAATGCGTGCCCGGATCGAAGTTGAGCGGGTCGAGCGCCATGCATTTTGCGACCGTCACGGTGTCCATGTGCCCGTTTGTCAGTTCCCGCGCCTTCCTGAAGCCCTCTTTGTCGGAATTGTAATCGAACCCCGCCGTCATGGTGAACAGGTGGCGCATCGTGATGGGGGATTTGGGCGCGCGCAGGCCGCCCATGCCGTCCCTGACCAAAACATGCCTGTATTCGGGCAGGAACTCGTACAGCGGGTCGTCCAAGAGGAAATGCCCGCGCTCGTAGAGCTGCAGCGCGGCAACCACGGTTGCGACCTTCGTGCACGAATAGATGTTCACGAGCTCGTCCCCGCGCATGGGGATGCACTTTTCCACGTCGGCATAGCCCGAGGCGTATCGGAATACGATCTCGTTGTCCTGATAGATGGCAATCGCGTTGCCGGGAATGCGCCACGCGCAGAGCCTGTCCATGAAGTCCTTTACGGGTTCAAACCGCATACATACCCCTCCTCCGATTTTCTGTGTTCATAGTAATCGATGTTGCGGGGAAAAGCAAGCTGAGGCACGAAAAACCCAATACTTAACATTGCAAAATAATCGAACATAAATAGCATATATTATAATATAGTTCGAAATTTATACCGTTACATGGGATAGGTTTCGCTGATATTCCGCCAGGTATGGAATAAAAGGCGTATAAAAGGGTTAAAAGGAAAAATTCTCTTACGGAAAATTTTGGTGTTGACAAAGGGGTTGATCTGTGGTATTATAATCAAGCACCCCAAGCGAGAGACGTAGTTTCTTGTTGTCTTGGGAGCGGACGATCCTTGAAAACGATACAGCGAGAGCGAGAGAAGAAGAACAGTCAGATTTCGAGAGTTGAGTACTCGTTCGTTCGCATTTGGTTGGCGCCGAATGCGGATGGGCGTGGAAAGGATTAAACACAAGAGTTTGATCCTGGCTCAGGACGAACGCTGGCGGCGTGCTTAACACATGCAAGTCGAGCGAAGAGAGTTTCCTTCGGGGAATTCTTTTAGCGGCGGACGGGTGAGTAACGCGTGAACAATCTGTCCCAGACAGGGGGATACCGGATGGAAACATCCGCTAATACCGCATAAGACCCCGAGATGGCATCATCTTGAGGTAAAAGGAGGAATCCGGTTTGGGGTGAGTTCGCGTCCGATTAGATAGTTGGTGGGGTAAGGGCTCACCAAGTCGACG
>JBMNUF010000040.1:0-11854 GCA_050946115.1 Christensenellales bacterium | reverse complement strand
GGGGCAGAAGCTTCGAAAGACCACCGGAGGAGTCCTGTATCAGACTAAGTGCAACTCCCTTCTGTTTCAGATTAAACGCAACTGCTGGCACCCTTAGTAGTGGCGTTTACTTTGGAAATCTACACAGTACAATTCCCTTCATATTTTTCCAAAATAAGGCTTGTAACTTTGCGCATCTGATGATATAATATTTTTGAATATACATCTCTTTCAGAGAGGCGGACTGAAACCGATATGGCGAATAACGATCGTAGGCGTATGGAAATGGACTACTACGAGTATAGAAAGCTGCACGATCAGTATTATCGTCGCAACACCGTCAGGCGCGAGCCTCCGAAAAAGCAGGAGGAGCCCGAAGAGACGATCGAAGAAGCATTTGAGGAAGCACAGCCGTCCCGCGGCGTCTCCCTTTTGAATACCCTTCGTACCCGCATCGCACGACCCCAAGAGGAGACGCCGGAGGAGAGCGAAACCTTCGAGGAACCCGAAGCGCCGCCGGAGGTTGAGGACGCGGAGGAGGTGTACGACGAGGAGGATGAAGGCGAGGGCATTTTCTTCGGCATCGCCGGTCGCTTCAAAAATCTCTTCCGCCGCAGGGATGCACAACCCGACGAAGACGACGAAGAGGAAGACGAACCGAAAAAAAGCAAAAGCATAGAAAAAAAAGCGGATGTACCCTCCGCAGAGAAATTGCTCGTTCTGTACGGCGAGCTCTTATCCGAAGAAGAACCCACGCTCTCCCGCGCGGAGCGAAGGAAGCTGCGCGAAACGGAGCAAGACCGCGAAGACGGGGAAGAATCAAAATCCCCCACCAAGGAGCGCAGAGGAAAACGCCCAGAAAGCGCGCCCGATGAGGAAGAAGAGGAAGAAGACGAGGAGGACACCCTCTCTTTCTTCAGTCGGCTGAAGGGAAGGCTCCTGAAGTACCCGTCCGAAGAAGATGAGGAAGACGAAGAAGAGGAATATGCTCCTGCTTCCACCGAAAGGCGCAAGGGAAAACGCTCGGAAAGCGCGCCCGATGAGGACGAGGAGGAAGAAGACGAGGAAGACACCCCTTCTTTCTTCAGTCGGCTGAAGGGAAGACTCCTGAAGCATCTGTCAGAGGAAGATGAGGAAGACGAAGATGGGGAGGAGGACATCCCTCCCCTCTCCAAGGGGCCGAGGGGCAAACTCCTGAAGTATCCGTCCGAGGAGGGCGCAGAGGACGAAAATGAGGACACCCCTTTCCTCCCCGAGGAGATCAAGGCAAAGCTCGTAAAGCATCCGTCCGTTGTGGAGTACGGCGAAATCGAAGAAGAGGGTATTCCCGCCCCAATCGAAGCACCGAAAGACGATCGCCCAACCGAAGAGGAAAACGGCGCCGAAGACAGCGCCCCTTCCCCATTCGAGGGGCCGACAGAACAGCTTTCGAACCGGCCGTCCGGAGAAGGAATGGAAGGCGAAGAAGAACGCATCGAAAAAGCGCTGCCGAGGCAGGTTCGCCGCGCCCTCATAGACGAAACCGGCGGCGACGAAGTCCCAAGCCTTTTCTCCATCTTCAAAAAGCGCCCCAAGGCGGACAAATCTGAAGAGGACGACGAAGAGGAATCCGAAGAGACGGAAGACAAGCCGAGCAGCTCCCCTTTCCGAGGGCTTTTCAAAGACGAGGAGGACGAGCCGGAGGAGGAATACGAGGAAGAAGGCGCACCGCCCTCCCTACTGCTCTCTCTGAAACAGATACTACCCAAAAGAGATCCTTCCGAAAAGGTCCCCGCCCGCAAAAAGAAGCGCCTGCAGTACCTGCCGCCCATCGATGAGGACGACGACGACGCGCCGAATACCAAGAGCAAGGCGCTTAGGCGCTTCGTGAATCCCGCACCCGTCGCGCGGCGCTTTGAAGACGATGAAGATGCCTTAACAGACGAATTTGAAGAAGATGATGATACCTTTACAGTCGAAGCGGAGGAAGAGATGCCGCCTCGCGAAAAGAAGACGGAGGTCGACGAAATGACGGATTACGAAAAGCAACTGCGCCGAATGCTCGGCGAAGATGCCGAAAACACGCAGCGCGTTTCCCGCAGAGAACGCAGGGCCGCGCAGGAGAAGGGAAACGCCGAGCCGGAGGGGCGCCTCGTCGAGGAGGCGACAAGGGAATTCAAGCCCGAACCGGACGAGCCGACGCAGGAATTCAAGCCCGTACGCCCGCGTACGGCGCGATTCTCGCGCCCGGCGAGCCTTTCTTCCTACGACGATGATGACGACGACATCGTGCCCATAAAAAAGGCCAGGGGCTTCAAAAAGCCCCGCTTTGAAGACGACGAGGATGAGGGCGACGAGAAGGAATACGGCGCAAGCGGCGATATCTACGACGACGAGGATATCTCCTCCTACGACGATTACGACGACGAGGACGACGAAGACGAAGACGATGAATACGGACACGACATCGGCTTCGGCAAGAGGGTGCTCCGCTTCTTCAAGGGCCTCTTGACCCTCGTTCTGATCCTCGCGATCCTCTATTGCGGTCTGCTGCTGCTTGAAAATGCCGGCGTTATCTCGCTCGGCTTCATCCGCAACACCGCGCTTGGCAGGTTCCTGCCCGCGCAGAAGGCGGAACCCGCCGATGCGGATACGATGCCCGAAGTTCCCGAGGGCGAGCAGCTCACGCCCGAGGAGGAGGCCGAATTGTACCTTTCCGAGGAGGACGGCATGCAGGGCTCCCCGGATTTTGACGCCGAAACGCAGGGCGACGCGGCCACGGGAGACGAGGACATCGCCGCGCCGTAGCCGCTGCCCGTTCCCAATAGAAGAATCCGTTTTTTTGTGCGGATTCTTCTGTCTATATGGAGGTTTGCCATGCCGTTTCGCGGAAAATGCGTCGCAGCGTTTATGCTCTGTTTGTTCTTCCTTTCGGGATGCGCCCTCGCGTGGGAGATCGCGGAGCCTTTGCCGACGCCCCGTGCGGGCGTTCGGGAGATCGAATCCGTCGTTCCCGAGGCGGATCCCGCGAACATCCCCCTCGAAACGGCGCTGTTTCGGGAAGGTGAGGGCGCGCTAAGCGCCGTTTCCTTCGGGAACGCGGCGGAGTATACGCGGTACATCGAAGGGGTTTCTACGTTTCGCGGCTCAAACTATAGGCAAAACGCAGCCTATGGCACGATCCCCGAAAACCCCTCCCTCCTGTCCGCCATCTGGTCAATCAGCGTCGGGGGATACGGGCCGTGGTCGGGCGTCGGCTGGACGGGGCAGCCCGCCATCGTCAGGTGGGACGATGCGACAAAGGGCATCATGAACCTTGAAGCGTCCAAAAAGGAAAAAGAAAACCTCAAAGAGGTCATATACGCCGCGCTCGACGGGAAGATTCGCTTTTTGGATTTGGACGACGGCACGCCCACGCGCGAAGCCATCTCCGTCGGCGCGCCGATCAAGGGCAGCGTCACGGTCGATCCGAGGGGGTACCCGCTCCTGTATTGCGGGCAGGGCATACAGGTCGTAAACGGTGTGCGCAAACCGATCGGCTTTCGCGCCTTTTCCCTGATCGACCAAATGCAGCTGCTGTTCATCGACGGCGTGGATGACCTTGCGCCCCGTGGCTGGTACGCCTTTGACGGCGCGTGCCTCGTGGATGCGGGGACGGACACCCTGTTCGAGGTCGGCGAAAACGGCGTGTTTTACCGCGTTGCGCTGAATACGGCGTATGACGCAGCCAAAGGCACGATAGCGCTCGATCCCGATATTGATCGCTACACTTGGAAAAGCGAAAATATCTCCCGACTCGGCGCGGAGAGCAGCGTCGCGATCTATAACCGCTATGCGTACTTTGCGGACAACGCGGGGCTTTTGCAGTGCGTGGACCTCAACGCGATGCGGTGTGTGTGGGCGGTCTTGACCGGCGACGATACCGACGCGACCTGCGCCATCGAAGAGACCGATTCGGCTGTATCTCTCTATACGGGCAACGAGATCGAGCACCGCGGCAACCGCGGAAAGTGCAACCTGCGAAAGTTCGACGCGCTGACGGGCGCTCTGATTTGGCAGCACGACATTTCCGTATCGAACAACACCTATGGCGGGCTGTTCGCAAGCCCCGTCGTCGGAGAAAGCGGGCTTTCCGAGCTGGTATTTTTCAACGTATCCTGCACGTCCGAAAACGGGACGCTGTTCGCGCTCGACAAAGAAACCGGAGAAGTCCGTTGGTCGTTGGGGCTCGGGCGCTATTCGTGGTCGTCCCCCGTGGCGCTGTATACGCAGAGCGGAAAAGGGTATCTGGTCGTGTGCGATTCCATGGGCATCGTGCGGCTCGTGGACGGTGAAGACGGCGCCGTCCTCTGCGCGCTCGATCTGGGCAGAAATATTGAAGGCTCTCCTGCCGCATATGACGATATGCTCGTCATCGGCACGAGGGGCGGAAGAATATATGGGGTGAAGGTATCATGAAGTATGTCGCGGCATTGGATCAGGGGACGACGAGTTCCCGCGCCATCCTCTTTGACGAAAGCGGTTCGCCCGTCGCATTGCACAACATCGAGTTTCCGCAGCATTACCCGAAACCCGGCTGGGTGGAGCACGATCCGTGGGATATCCTGCATTCGCAGGTGCAGTCGCTCCGGCTCGCCGTGGAAGGGGCGGGCATCTCTCCCACGGACATCGCCGCGATCGGCATCACGAACCAGCGGGAGACGACGCTTCTGTGGGACAGGAATACGGGTAAACCGCTGTATAACGCCATCGTCTGGCAGTGCCGCAGGAGCGCGCCGCTCGTCGAACGGCTGAAGAGCGACGGGCTCGGAAACATCCTGCGGGATCGCACGGGGCTCGTTCCCGATGCGTATTTTTCCGCCACAAAGCTGCAGTGGCTGCTCGACACGGTCTCTGGCGCGAGGCAGCGCGCCGAAAACGGCGAGTTGTGCTTCGGCACCGTCGATTCCTGGCTCGCGTACAACCTCGTGGAAGGGCATCCGCACGTGACGGACGCGACCAACGCCGCGCGAACGATGCTCTTTGACATCCATCGGCAGGAATGGGACGAGGAGCTTCTGCGCGTCATGAACATCCCCGCGCGGCTGCTGCCGAAGGTCGTCGATTCGTCGCAGGTCATCGGAACGCTCTCAAAGGAAGTGCTCGGCATATCGATCCCCGTAGCGTCGATGGCGGGCGACCAGCACGCCGCCCTCTTCGGGCAGGGCTGCTTCGATTCCGGCATGGTGAAAAACACCTACGGCACAGGCTGCTTCATGCTGATGAACACGGGCTCCTATCCCGTGCGCTCGAAAAACAACCTCGTCACGACCGTCGCTTGGCGCATGGACGGCAAGGCGCGCTACGCGCTGGAGGGATCTGTATTCGTCGCGGGTGCGGCGATCCAGTGGCTTCGGGACGAGCTCGGCATTCTCAAAACTGCGGCGGAGAGCGAAACGCTCGCCATGTCCATCGACGACAACGGCGGGGTGTACCTCGTGCCCGCCTTTACGGGGCTCGGCGCGCCGCACTGGGATATGTACGCGCGCGGAACCCTGGTCGGGCTTACGCGCGGCACGGGCAAGGCGCACATCGCCAGGGCCGCGCTCGAATCCATCGCGCTGCAGTCGGGCGACGTGTTGCAGTGCATGGCAAAGGACAGCGGGCTGCTCCCGAACGTCATCCGCGCGGACGGCGGCGCATGCAGGAACAACTTTTTGATGCAGTTTCAGGCAAATATGCTTGGCATCCCCGTCGTGCGCCCCAAGATCATCGAGACGACGGCATTGGGCGCGGCGATGCTCGCGGGAAAGGCCGTTGGCCTTTGGACGATGAATGACCTGCGCAACCTCTGGCGAAGCGAAGCGCGGTTCACGCCCAACGTCTCCTCGGAAGCCCGCGAGGCGATCTCCCGCCAGTGGAGGCGCGCAATAGAGCGCGCAAAGGGCTGGGCGGAATAGCCAATCCGGGCATAGAAACACGCTCCGAATCCCGCAGTGTACGGGGTTCGGAGCGTTTGTGTTCCCTCACTCAATCGAACTGGCTCGCGTAGAGCTTGTAGTAGCTTCCCTTTGCGCGCATGAGTTCTTCGTGCGTGCCCTGTTCCACCACGTCTCCGTGCTCCAACACGAGGATGTGGTCGGCATTCTGAATGGTCGAGAGGCGGTGCGCGATGACGAAGCTCGTCTTCCCCGCCATGAGCGTCCGCATCGCCTTTTGCACCTGCCGCTCGGTATGCGTATCGACGTTGCTCGTGGCTTCGTCCAGGATGAGCATATTCGTGTCGTACAGCATCGCCCTCGCGATCGTCAAGAGCTGTTTTTGCCCCTTGCTGATGTTGCCGCCGTCCTCCGTGATGACGGTGTTGTACCCGTCGGGAAGGCGCATGATGAAATTGTGGATGTGCGCGGCCTTCGCAGCGGCGACCACCTCGTCCATCGTCGCGTTTTCCTTGCCATAGGCGATGTTGTCGAAAATCGTCCCCCGAAACACCCACGTGTCCTGCAGCACCATCGCGTAGTTTCGGCGGAGCGAACCGAGCGTATAGGTGAGGATTCCGCGATCGTCCACGGTAATCTCGCCCTCATCCACATCGTAAAAGCGCATCAACAGGTTGATGATCGTCGTCTTGCCCGCGCCGGTAGGCCCCACGATTGCGATGGTCTGCCCGGGCTTCGCCTCGAGATTCAGGTCGTGCAGGATCGTCTTTTCGGGGAGGTAGCCGAACGCGACGTGCTTCGCCTCGACGGAACCCCGCGCGTCTTCGAGCGCGAACGCATCCTCCGCGTCCTGTGGCTCCTCCTCCTGATCCAGCAGCCCGAACACGCGCTCCGCCGCCGCGAGCGCGGAGAAGATTTCGTTGGTGATGTTCGCAATTTCGTTGATCGGCCCGCTGAATTTGCGGCTGTAGAGCACAAAGCTCGAGATATGCCCGAGGTCGACCTTGCCCAGCATGTACAGTATCGCGCCGCCCATGCCGATCGCGGCGAGCCCCGTATTGCTGATGAGCCCGATCGTGGGGCCCATCGTCATGCCCATCCCGTCCGCCTTCAGATAGGCCGTGGCGGCGGTGTGGTTGATGTCGCTGAAGCGATGCGTCATCTCATCTTCCTGGGCGTAGGCGAGAATGGTCTTTTGCCCGGTGAACATCTCCTCCACAAAGCCGTTCATCGCGCCGTAGGCGGCGCTGCGCTTTGCGTAGCGCGGTCGCGTGATCTTTCCCATCTTTCTGGTAAAGAAGATGGACAGCGGGATCGTGAAGGCCATACAGGAGACGAGCGGCAGCGAAAGCGTACACATCATGATGAAGCTGCCCGCGACCGTCACCGTGCTCGTTAATATCTGCACGATGTCCGTCGAAAGGCTCGTGCTAACCACGTCTATGTCATACGACACGCGGCTGATGATGTCCCCCGCCTGGTTCTTGTCGAAAAAGCTTACGGGCATCGTCATGAGCTTGTCGAACACGTCCTGCCGCATATTGGCAGCGACCTTGCGCCCGACGCGCATCATCCCCATGCTGACCGTGAAGTTTAAGATATTGCCTCCGACGTAGGTGAGCAGCATGAGGAGCCCGTATCGCGCGACGAGCGGAAGATCGACCTTGCCTGCCCCTGCGCTCATCGCCGAGATTGCCTTTCCCGCGAAACGGGGGCCCAAGAGGTTTCCGATATTGCTCACAAACGCGCAGGCGATCAACAGCAGCACCGCGATTCGATATTCCATCAGGTACCGAAGGATCCGCCGCAGCGTGCCCCTTGCGTCCTTGGGTTTTTCTTTCTTTGCACCCCTGCCTCTGCGTTCCGCCATGCCAAATCCCTCCCCCGCCTCAATTCATCTCGCCCATCTGCGAGGCGTAAATCTCCCTGTACGCGCCGCACGTATCCATCAATTCTTCGTGCGTGCCGTAGCCGACGCATTTGCCGTTGTCCATCACGAGGACGTGCCTCATGCCCATCACGCTCGAAACGCGCTGCGCGATCATGATCATCGTGCTGTCCTTATACTGCGCGCCGATCTCCCTGCGCATCGCGGCGTCCGTCTTGTAGTCCAGCGCGCTCGAACTGTCGTCCAAGACGAGGATTTCGGGCCTTCCCGCGAGCGCGCGCGCCACCAGCAGGCGCTGCTTCTGCCCGCCGGAGAGGTTCGCGCCCTTGATGCTCGCCATATGGTCGAACCCGTCCTCCAAATCGTCGATGTAATCCGCCTGTGCGGCACTTGCGGCGCGGGCAATCTCCTCGTCCGATATGTCCCTTCCGAAGCGGATGTTTTCGCGTAGGGTATCCATGAATACCATGTCATTTTGAAAGACCGTTCCGAATTTCCTGTGCAATTCGTCCTTATCGTAGGTGCGCACGTCGCACCCGTCCACGAAAACGCCGCCCCCGTCCGCATGATAATAGCACATCATGAGGTTGACGATCGTCGTCTTGCCGCATCCGGTCGGCCCGATGATCCCGAGGCTCTCGCCTTTTTTGATCGAAAAACTGATGTCGTCCAGCGCATTTTGCCGCTCGCCGCCCGCGAACTCGGCGTTTTGCGTCTGAACGTCTCTCGCGTAGGAAAAGGAGACGTTTTCAAAGCGGATGAATCCATCGCCGCTCGGCTTGAGCCCTTCCTCCACGGGCAGGATGTCCTGATCCGTCGGCGTATCGATGACCTCTCCGATGCGCGTCGCGCTCGCGGAGGCCCTCGACATAGAGACGAAGATGCGGTTCAGCCCCATCATCCCCATGGTGATCATGTTGAAATACGTCAGAAACGCGAGGATCACGCCCGGCTGCGTTACCCCGTCGTTGACGCGGTGCGCGCCGATGAAGACGACGAGCGTGAGCCCGATGTTGAGCAGGGTCTGCATGAGCGGCCCGGGAAGTGCCATGACCGTCGATGCATGGATGTCGCTTTGCGCCATCACGTCGTTCGCGGCGCGAAAGCGCCTCTTTTCGTATTCGGTCTTGCTCAGCGCCTTTACGACGCGGATGCCCGTGATGTTCTCGCGCATGATTCTGACGACGTCGTCGAGCTTTTTCTGCACGATACCGAAGAGCGGGATGCCGCGCGAGGAAATAAACAGGATGATTGAGAATAAGACCGGAAGCATATATAGGAGGATGCGCGCGAGGTATCCGTCCATTATCAGCATCATGAAGATGCCGCCGACCAGCATCATCGGCGCACGCACGCAGAGGCTCTGCAGCCGCTGCACGGCGGCCTGCACATTGTAGCTGTCCGACGTCATGCGGCTGATGATGCTCGGAAGGCCAAAGAAATCGAACTGCCTGCCGTTCAGGTTGAGCGTCTTGGCAAAAAGGTCCTGCCGTATGTCGTAGCTCACAAAATGCGCGTTGCGGATCGCCGTGCGGTTTGCGAGCACGTTGAACCCCCATGTGAGCAGCGCCGTCAGGAACAAGAGAAGCCCCCATTGCACGACGAGCTTCATGTTCTCAGAAGGAACGACGTTGTCGATGATGTGCTCCAACACATACGGCAGGAACAGCTCGCTCACCGTGCCCAGGAACTTGATGAAGATCGCGAGCAGGATCATCTTCGTATACGGCTTCATATACCGGAAAATGACGTTCATACACTTTCTCCCATCATTTCGCGTTATCGATCAGCTTCGCGGCGTTTTCGCGGATGCGCTCCGTAAGGTTTTGCAGCGCCTCCGTCTCCTCTGCCGAAAGCCCCGTCAGGATTTCATCCGTGTAGAATTCGTACTGCGCTTCCAGCTGCGGATGGATGGAGAGCGCCTTTTCCGTTGGATAGAGCAGGCGGCACCTCGCGTCCTTCTCCGATACGGCGCGCGTGACATACCCGCCTTCCTCAAGCACGGTCATGAGCCGCGCCACGCGGGATTTGTGCAGGCCGTACTCGCGGATCAGATCCTCCGCCGTGCAGCCCGGGTAGCGACAGATGTAGCTAATCAGGATGTTCTGCGACGGAATCAGCTCCGTATCCACGGGCACCTGCCTCTGAAACGTGTTGAGGCACCGCCCGATGAACAGGAGGTTTCCGAGAATGCGCGAAAACATGCGTTCTCCTCTCCTTTCGGGTTTTGAATCAAATATACCGCTGTAGTATACCACAAAAAGTTGCCAAGTGCAACTATTTTTATAAAAAAAGTTGTTCTCACGCTCGAACCGAACTTCAACGCCCGGATTTTTCAGGTGTCAGACCGTCTCCGGCAGATCGACGGCGTTCCGGCGAAACAGCTGATGAGCTTGGTCGGCACGATGTCCGTCACGAGAGCGAGACTGATACAAAAAGGCCCCAAATCGGCGGAAATAACGGCTTCCCCGCCGGTTTGGGGCACAATTACCATAGCGTATGAGAAATGGGTATTATTTTGCCGTAGAGCCATCGTTTGATACATACGTGTCCATAACGGATAATCCGAGCGTTTGCAATCCCCCGGCGGGAAACCTTCACCTTACGCAGACAGCTATCCGGTGACAAGGCCGATTACGGCGCGGTTTTTTTACTGCCCGCACCGCGCAGCCTGAACTTAGCCATCATGCGCGCGTACTTGATGTATGTGCCCGCCCAGAACAGCGGCGGGATCTGCTTGATCTGGTTTGTGTGTATGCCGGGGTTAAAGGGAATGTCCGTCAGATCCGGCGCGGTGATTTTGAAGATTTCCCGGTGAATTTGGTCGTGAATCCGCGCCTTGCGGGAAACCCCTACCCAGGTGTTCATCAGCTCCCTGCAGTTGAAAAGGTTGATTTCCCGCACGCCCAGTACGCTTAGCACGCTGCCGGTCAGCGACACCCATCGTCCGGCGCGATGTTCCCAGGCGAAGAGCTCGTACTTGGTCAGGCTGCTGCCGGACACGTCCGCCCTGCTGCACCACCGGGCGATGTGTCGCCACGCGGCCAGGGAGTACAGGTGGGATTTGCACAAAAAGAAGCTGGGCACCGCCAGAAAGCCCGGAAGATAGCTCCCGATGGCGCTTTTCCCGATTTGGTCGATGATGTCGCCCCCTACCCGGATGAGATCCGGCCCCCAGTTCTTAAATTGGGTGGACCGGATTTGGGCGTAGCGCCGGTGACCGAACAGCTCGTTCACAAAGCCCAGCGTATCCTCGTCGGGGGGCGTGTCTTGGATGGCGAAATAGGGGATGCCCCGCCGTTTGGCAATCTCCCTGGGTACCCAGACGTCGCCATCCTTTTCGGTAAAGTGGGGCTTGATCGTGGTGTAGCAGGTGACGTCCGCGCGGTTATTCAGCAGCAGCGACAATACCAGGCGGCTGTCCCACCCGCCGGTCAGCGGACAGAGAAAGGCATTCTGCGCGCCGTACTGACGTATGACGTTGCCGCACAGCCGGACGGTCTCCGCAGCCGCCTCGGCAGCCGTGGCGGAAAACTTTCGCTTTGCCGGGAAAAAGCGCACGCAGGTGCGCCGGTAAAGGTTCAGCATGTGGTTGGCCAGTAGGAATCTGACGCCCTCGTATCGGTCCAGATCGTCGGGCAGCGGCATGCCGGGCTCTGCCAGGCATGTGATTCGCTGCGTCTCCTGCAACAGGGGCAGGTTCAACTCCTGCGCCAGCAGATATTCCAGCGAGGACGCGCGGGGCGCATCGCCCTCCGGAAAACTGTAATGTACGGGGAACAGACCGAATGCATCATGAAACAGTTACAATTCGCCCGAGAAACGGTTCTTCTCTTATTACCGTGAAAAGTCACTCAAGGAGCGGGATGCAATCCGGTTTGAGCCTTCCGACCATGAGCATAATCATACAGCGGAAGCCCTCGTAAGTGCGAAAGCCACGTACCTTCCGCCTTGCGGCTTGGATTAGGCTGTTCAGACCTTCTACGGCGATCCTGTAAAGAATTTTCTGTAAACGCACCGCCTTCTGTGATAGAATAAAACACAGGAGGCGTTAGCAATGGGAAGACCACGAAAGTACAACGGACTGAAT
>JBMNUF010000039.1:0-11991 GCA_050946115.1 Christensenellales bacterium | reverse complement strand
TGTCAAAATAGGTTTTTCCTTCATCGATCGTCTTTGTGCTATACATCTCGTCCAGGCTCTGCACCATGCAGAATGCACAACCGGTCTTCGGGTACGCCTTGCTCAATGTGTCCATCTTCAAACGCTGGTCCTCTGTCATTCGCGCCTCCGAAATCATCAGCAGCTTGCGTCCGGCATCTCGACGTTTCGATTTACGCCCCTGTTCTTCTGCACTTTGTTCAGGGCATCAAGCAATAACTTCTTCACATGAAACTTGTCAATCGTCCGTTTTGCATTTGGAAAACACACGCTCACGCCCGACTTATACGCTCCAGACATATCACATGTCACGCCCTCGATTTCTGCGCTGTCGCCTTTCTGCGCGTCCAGATATGTCGAAAAACGTTCTACTGTCGCAGCATCTCGCCCTTCCTCAACATCGATTACTTTGTGAGAAGCTCCGTCTATTATCACCGTTACATAGCTCTGCCCGCGCTTGAAGGATGTTTCGTCGATGTGCACTATCTTTACATCGCTCAAGTTCTGCCTCTCTTCGGCGTGGCTGACCCAGTACCGCATGATGTGCGTCAGCGCTGTTCCGCTTATCCTCAGCACCTTGCGCGCTTCGTTCACCGTCATTGCACTCAATAGCAGCATTGCATAGCTTTCGAACAGCATCGTGAAGCGACTGCCCTTCCTTGCCCATGGCGCGGTCACGACGTGGATATTGCGCGTTTCGCACTCCACGCGCGGTCGCCTACAGTGCACATAACATGGGAAGAATACCACGTCTCCGTGCCGCCACACGCGCTCTTCCTCTTCATCGTCATATCGTCTGCACATGGCTCCGCAAATCGGACATGGATATTTCGCCGTCTTTCGCGCACTGACGTATATATGCACTGCACGTTCCTGTCCGTTAAACTCTGCTCACTCGATACTCCATGGCTCTTTCAATCCCAATGACTGCGCAAACATTTCTGCACTATTCGCAAAACTCTCCACCTTCATCACCCGACACTATTTTACCACTTTCACGGTTTTAAGGGAAGAGTCCTTTTCCATCCTCGAAGCCGCCAAGCGCCGCAAAGCCGACCTGTTCCACATCGTCCGGTGCATTCCAGTGGGTACAGCAACGGAGGGGATCCGCATGCGTCTCCCGCTCAAAACGGCATCCGATGCCGTCGAATGCGCGCTGGAACTGGGCTTTCTGCCCGTATTGGATTGCGAAATCGAGGGGTATTCCCTGTTTGAAATGGCTTCCCCCGAAATCGAGGGCTTTCGCGGGGAGGACTGCGTATGGGAATGGCGGCGCGCGCTCGCGCAATCGCCGGATATTTTGTACGGCAAGTATTTTCACGGAAAGGTCGGCGCGATTTCCGCAGAATGGTTCCATGATTTTGCGAACATGCGCCGAGGCGGAATGGATTTTGCGGAGCTCTACGAAAACGGAAATATCCGGCGCAGGGCAAAGAGCGTCATGGACTGCTTCGAGGAGGAAAAATGCATCCCCTCGTGGATTCTGACGCGCCGCGTGCCGGACAAAAACGCGATTGCGGATTTGGAGCGCCACACATTTTTGACGGTGAACAGCTTTCAGAGAAAGCGCGGAATGCGGGGCGGGGAGTACGGCTGGGCGGCTACGCTGTACACCACGCCCGAAGCCAAGTTGGGCGAAGATTTTTTGGAAAGGCGCAAATTCGATGCGCCTGAGCAGTCGCGCGCAGGTATCCTCGCGCACATGCGCCGCATCCTGCCTGGCGCGGATGAGAAGGCGCTCTTGCGCCTCCTCTGCGCGCCGTAAAAACCTGCTCTTACTTCTTGCGACTCTTGTAGTCGCGCTTGATTTCCTTCGCCCAGTCCTCGGAAACCGCGCCGTGCTTGCGCACGGAGGACATCGCCTCGCCGACCGCCGCGTAGTTGCATTGCATTCCGATGGGGTCGTTGTGGTAGCGGACGGCGTTCTTGCGCTCGATGCCGATTTCCTCCGCGACGCCCTCCGCATCGATGTTCGCGCCCAGAAACAGAAATTCCCAGCCGTATTTCGCTTTTTGCCGCTCGATGAGATTGCGTACATCCCTGTGCGTGTGCCTGCGGGAGGCATTTTCCATGCCGTCCGTCGTGATCACGAAGACGGTGCGCTCGGGCACGTCCTCATCCCGCGCGTATTTGTGTACGTTCCCGATGTGGGCAATCGCGTCCGCCACGGCGTCCATGAGTGCGGTGTTCCCGCTCGCCGTGTATTGCTTTTCCGTCATTGGCGGAACGGACGCGATCGGCACGCGGTCGTGCAATACGAAACTCTCGCTGTTAAACAGCACCGTGAAGACGAGCGCCTCGCCCTCCTCCGCCTTCTGCTTTTCGATCATGCTGTTGAAGCCGCCGACGGTGTCGTTTTCGAGCCCATGCATTGAGCCGCTCCTGTCGAGGATGAAAACCATTTCCGTAAGCCCTTTTTTCATGAGAAAAACCTCCCGTACTTTTGATGTGTCTATAGTATAGGAGGTTTTGCGCGCAAAAAGGTCGCTTTTCGGGCGACATTTACGCGCCCAACAGCGCCTGATCGTAGGAAAACAGGATTTCGTTGATTTGGTAGATGTCGTACTGCCCGTGCGTCACGCAGTATTCGATGATGATGTCGAATTTGCTGCTGCGCGAGAGCGAATAGCCCGCCTTGTCCAGAAGTGAGCGCATCTCATCCAGCGGCAGTTGCAGCGCGATGCCCAGGGCGACCGCCGTCCGCTTGCTCGGTTTATAGCGCGCATCTGAGCGGATTTTGGAGAAGAGCTTGCGGTCGATGTTCGCGCGCCTGTAGCACTCGGCATCCTTCATGCCCTTTTCGTCGATCTTGCGCAAGAGCATCTCCGTAAAGCCCTCGTCCAGTTCGCGCAGCGCATCGTCGAGGCTCTTTCCCAAAGGCGCGGCGTAGTGCTGCAACGCATCAAAAAGGACTTTCTGCGATAAGTTCCTCCGAATCCGCTCTTCCGCGTAGACGTCATCGATGTACCGCGCGACGTCGCGCGCGGTTTTCACGTCCGTCGGGAAAAACTCGATGTCGAACAGGACGAGCACGACTGTCATATCGTTGTCGTCCAAAAACGACGCGATCTCCTGCGTCGCGACGCGCAGCGCGTCCCGCTTCGGATAGCCGTATGCACCGGAAGAAATCAGCGGAAAGGCGATGCTTTCGAGCCCGTATTCCTTTGCGAGCTTTAACGAATTGCGATAGCAGGCGCGCAAGAGCGCCTCCTCCCCGCGTTTTCCGCCAGCCCAAATGGGGCCGACCGTGTGGATAACGTATTTCGCGGGCAAAAGGTACCCCTTTGTGATCTTTGCCTCGCCCGTCTTGCAGCCGTTCAGTTTCCTGCATTCTTCGAGCAGCGCTTTGCCCGCTGCGCGGTGGATCGCCCCGTCCACGCCGCCGCCTCCCAGAAGCGTTTCATTTGCAGCATTGACGATGGCATCCGTCTCCATCTTCGTGATGTCATTCCTGACGATTTGAAACGGCATAGCATCCCCTCCGTTCCTTCAAAAAAAGCCCCCTCGCGGAGGCTCTTTATGTTTGAAGCCCTATTCCTCTTCTTCCTCTTCCTCGGGCAGATCGGCGTTGTGATACACCGCCTGCGTATCGTCGCACTCCTCGAGCATTTCGATGAGGCGCGTGATCTTTTCGACCGTCTCGGGGTCAGTCACCTCGGTCAGGTTGGTCGGAACCATCGCCCGCTCCGCCGAAAAGAACGTGCAGCCCGCGTTTTCCAAATTCTCGCGCACGGCGGAAAACTCGTTCGGGTCGGTAAAGATCGTCACTTCCTCGCCGTTATACTCGATATCCTCCGCGCCGGCATCGAGCGCGAGCATCATGACCTCTTCCTCGTCGAGGTTCTGTTCGTTGTTCAGCTCGATCACGCCCTTGCGCTCGAACAGGTACGACACGCTGCCGGTCGAGCCCAAATTCCCGCCGCATTTGGAGAAGATGTGCCGGATATCCGCCGCCGTGCGGTTGAGGTTATCCGTCACGGCTTCCGCGATCACGGCGATGCCGCCCGGCGCGTAGCCCTCGTAGGTAATCTCCTTATAGTTCGCACCTTCGCCCTCGCCCGCCGCCTTGCGGATGGAGCGCTGGATGTTGTCATTCGGCATATTCGCCGCCTTCGCCTTGGCGATCACATCGCGCAGTTTGCCGTTGGTCGCGGGATCCGCACCGCCGCCCTCGCGCACGGCGATCGCGATTTCTCTGCCGATCTTGGTGAAAATCTTTCCGCGCTGCGCGTCGGTCTTCTCTTTTTTGTGCTTGATGGTCGACCACTTGTTATGTCCGGACATAGAAACGCCCCCTGAAACTCATGTTGCATCTATAATAGCATACAATATACCATCCTGTCAAAACCAAGGTGACGAATTAACGAAAAAAATTGCCGTTCACCCGCCGGAACACAATCTATGCTGCGAACCTGTGGATGAACGGCGATACTCATTGGCCCTATTGATTGTTCGAGTGGGACACGAAAAACGCGCTGCCCTCGTAGGACTGGTCGATCGGAAGCACGGGAAGGCCCTGCTCCGCCATATCCTCCGGGTTCGTGAAAGCGATCGGCTGCCCTTCCGAGGCATAATACACCGCCGTAACGTCGAAGTTCTGGCGCAGAGTATCCGCAAGACTGTCCATCATGAACCAGTTGAGGCTGACCGCGTCGAAGAAGAAAAACTCCTCCTTCTGCTCCTTGTCTCCGAGCCCCGCAAGCAGGGTCGACTCCTTCGACCAGTCCACGGTGACGCTGTCCTCGTCAAACCACACGTCGTTGAGCGCAAAATCGAGCCCCGTCCAATCCGATAGCTCGCCCGCAAGGTAAAATGCCATCAGCGCGTCGGAGGCGGGCATTTCGTTTTGCGAGGGAAGCGCAACTTCCGCGATTCGGATCTCCCCGTCCGCCACGCCGTTTGAGAAATTCGCGACCAACATGAGCGTATTCTCCTCCGTCGCGTCCGAAAAATCGTCGTAGATCGCCGCCGTTTTGTCTCCGCCGTAATCCACGGAAACGCGATACACCACCTCATACCCGTCACCCATCAATCCGCCCTCCGGGGTTCCGATGCCGACCGAATAGATGTAGCACTCGCGCATCATGCACGAATCCAAAAAGGCGAGCTCGTCTAGGGAAATATAAACGCACTGCTCTGCTGGGATCCCGCCGTTTTCGACGTACAGGCCCATATCCGCCATGAGGGCATCGACGAGCAGCGCACCCTCCCGGGGTGACAGGCCTTCGCCATAGTCTCCCGACATCTCCGCGAGCTCGTAGTAATACACCCCCTGCCGGAGCACGTCGGCGCCTTCGGAGACCTCCTCTTCGATGAGATCGCCCATGGCCTTCGCAGGCGCCGCCATCGGCAGAAGCAAAACAGCCATTGCGAGGATAAGGAAAAGCGCAGTGATTCTCGGCATGTTCTTCATAGTGGTTCTCTCCTCACTTTATTAGGATGCATGAAAAGTATATCACGGCTTCGGAAACGCCGTCAATCGCATTCGGGTATTTTTTCGAAAAAAGTCGGACGGTCCATTGCCAAAGTAAACGCAGGTGCAGAGCGAAGAAGTGCTGCATTACGTCAGGCAAAGGAAGCGCTCCGATATACCCGCTTCGGGCTGTTGAAAAAGTGAGAATTCAAAGGAAAAATAATAAACATTCTCTATCAAAGATGAAAAGAGCGCAGAGCTGAGAGGGGCTTCCCTCTGTAACGGCGGGGATGCCCCTTTTTCATGCTTTGCCGCCCCAAAACAGCGAAGCTGCCTTTAGCCCGGATCTTGTGCAATCGCATCACAGACTGATATCCGGGAGTATCGGCTCGGTTGCGACCTCCGAAACACTATCGGGATCAATCCAAGCGCTGCGCGACGGTTTGGCTCTTGTATTCTGCCAACAAACGAATCCCCAGCACAAATACGAACCCGCCCAGCAAAATAAAAGCAATCCACAGGGCGTTCCAATGCGGAGAGTTTGTGTCAAACATCCATGACAATACTCGGTGCCAGAACTTCATTCCGGTAGCGATGGCAAGCAAATCAAACAGGACATAGCAGCCGCCGCATATGTAGATCCATCTCCACCGGAAATTGTTCTTGCGCTCACGGAAAAACGTAGCGATTCCGATTATGCACAATATCGCGAGTATGCCCATCAAGAGAAAATAGAGCATCCCTTTGACTTTCAGGATTCCCATCCAGAAAGATGCATAGGATGCCCTGTCAAACAGGGCCCATATTCTGTGCAAATGAAACAATCCAAAGAATATGAAAACCCAAGGTTCCCAGGCATAGATTTTCTTCATTCTCCAAGCGCCATCATCCTATATACATTCCTCTATGGCGGCTACAAGCGCACGCATATCGGCGGGGTACACATCGCCGATATTGCCGATTCTAAACGTCGGCATCGACGTCAGCTTGCCGGGATAGATGATAAATCCCTTGGACTTGAGCGTCTCGTACAGTTTGGAAAAATCAAGGTCGCCAAGGTCAAACGTAGTAATGATGTACGACCGATATTCCGGCGCAATGATCGGGCGTATGCCGAGCTTTTCGAGCCCCTGCACCAGCGTTTTATGGTTTTCCATATAGCGCTTTTTGCGTGCGGATAGTCCGCCTTCCTTATTATACTCATGAATCGCCTGCCTGAGTGCCAATAGCACATTGGTGGGCGAGGTAAAGCGGAACTTGCCGCCGCCCGCGTACAAGCCCTGATACTGATCGTACAGGTCAAGGCTGTGGGATAGGGAGTTGCCGCAGCTTTCCTCTATCAGCGTTTTCTTGGCTATTACAAACGCCAGCCCGGGCAATCCCTCCAGGCACTTGTTGGCGCTCGACGCCAACGCATCGATATCGAGGCCGGGCATATCTATATCATAGGCTGCAAAACTCGACATCGCATCGACAAAGACTCTTTTTCCGTATGATTTGGCGAGCTTTGTCAGTGCTTCCAAGGGATTGATTATGCCGGTTGTGGTTTCGCAATGCACAAATACAACCACGGAAATCTCGGGGTCTGCCTGCAGCTTTTCTTCAACGGCCCCGATGTCTATGGGTTGGGTCATGTCAAACAATAAATAATCATAGGTCTTGCGCGATTTTTCGGCAACGGTCAGCATGCGCTTTCCATACTCCCCGTTTACCAAGAACAAGATTTTTTCCTTTTCCCCGCAAAGGCAGTTTATCATGGCTTCTACCGCATAAGAGCCGCTGCCCTGCAACAAAACCGTCGCATACGCATCGTCGGCGGCGATATGGGTAATGTCGTCCATCACGGAAGCGGTAATCGCTTTGTACGTGTCATCCCATGTGCAATGGTCGGTGAGCATGGCGTGTTTGACAGAATGCCGCGTCGTCAGCGGGCCGGGCGTCAACAGTTTGCGATCGGCATTTTGGTCGAGCTTTCGGTTGATGTCGTCGACGACATCCAAAAGCCCGTCCATGTCGTCGATGATATAATCCGCACCGGCTTGATAATACGTCGCGCGGACAGCTGCTTTTCGCTCGTTTCGCTCGCTTTCCGATAGGGCGGCGAGCTCATCGCGCGTAAGGCCGAGTTCCGAAGAGCCCATGATGACGCCCACCGTCCAGCAATCGGCATTTTTTCCCTCTGCAATGTCGGCGACCGTGTCCCCAACCTTTACGGCTTCCCGCGCATCCGATATGTCAAAGTGCATGAGGTTGCTCCAGATCATGTACGGGTACGGCCTTCCTTTAACCACCTGATCGGAGGAGATGCAGTAATCCGGCGAATATCCATGCTCCTCCGCTTTTTTCAGGACGCGCTCCATCATCGCGGAGGTGTACCCCGTGGTGGAACCGATTTTGATGCCCCGAGCGCGCAAAGCGGCGACGGTTTCTGTCACGTGGTCCTTGACGTCGCAGTGCCGCTCAATGTTTGCGAAAAGCGTCGTTTCAAACACTTCATATGCCTTCAGAATCCGCTCCTCGGAAATGGGCTCCGGCAGCATGGCGGCAATCGCGCGGGCGTGATCGATCTTCTTTAGCCCCATGGGCTTGCGCGCCATTTCATTGGTGATGGATATGCCGATGCTTTGAAACCCATCCAAAAAGCCCTGTACCGGCGCGAAACACCCGTAGTCTATCGTGGTTCCGGCCCAATCGAAAATAACCGCCTTGATGCACTTAGCCATGTTACACCTCCAGAATTTCTTCGTATAGATTCTTTATCGCGTCTTTGCTCAGTTGAATCGGGTTGTTGGCGAGCCTTTGTGCATTGACCGAATTCGTCAGAACGTCCAAATCGTCCGCCGAAATGTCTTGAGGCGGTAGGATTTGCAACCGCTTCAGCAATTCCTCGAAAAACGATATGGCATCGTCGTGACTTTGTTGACCCAGTGCATGGGCAATATCATCAAAAGCATCCATGTACCGCCACACTTTGGGAAGACAGATGGCGACGGCATGGCCGTGCGGCAACCCATATAGAGAGGTCAACTTGTAGCTCATCGCGTGGGGGGCGGTTGTGGTGGTGATATTGATCGCCTTACCCGCCAAGTTGGAAGCGATTAGCATTTTGCGGTTGACATCTTCATCGCCTCGCAAATAGCCTTCCATGTTGCCTAGGATTAGGCCGATGGCCTCTTTGGAATACCGAATGCTTTCCGGCGTCGCTTTTTTTGACCACCAAGACTCGATCGCCTGGCAAAGCGCATCGAGCGTGGTGCATTTTTTCTGATGCAAAGGCAGCGTTTTGAGAAGGTCTGCCTGCAAAACGACGGAATTCGGCAAAAGCGCATCGGCGGCAATGGATTGTTTCTCTCCGTTTTTATAGATGGCCGCAAAATGCGTTGCTTCGCTGCCGGTGCCGGCGGTTGTGGGAACGGCCATCAGAGGTGGATCGGCATGGCAATAATACTTGATGACCTTCGCGGTATCGATGCTGCTCCCTCCGCCGATCGCCACAAGAAAATCGCACGCATTCCGCTTGAATACCTCTACGCCCGCCTGTATATCCTCATATCGCGGATTGGATGTAAACTCGCTGAACCTTGTTACCTTGCACGGGAACGCAATGCCAAACGCATCAAACGCATTGTCGCACACCAATAAAGGCTTTGCATCCTTCAACTGTTCGAATGCCGAGAAATCATAAAACGTCTGCTGCATGATCAACGTTCCTTTCCGCCATCCTACCCGATTCATTATGAAATAGTCATGTAAGCTCCCATATCGTGTTTGCGTAAAATTCTGTCATAGTCTTCTGCATCGCAGAACGATGCATACGATACTCCTTCCTCAAGACACGATATTATACGTATAATAGAGGGATATGGCATCGTCAGGTATCGGGGGCGTTGGCAAAACCGATGGCAGACATCGGCAAGAGATTCCGAGGGGTGTAATATGCCCTTTGTTTGACACCGGTACACCTCGCCGTATCGCGCTTTGCTTTGCTGTGCCGCCTGAAAGCAGCGCGGCGCAAGTCAACCTTCGGACGGTATTTGGAAGACAAACGCCTTTGTATAACCGTCGATGGCATTTTGCAGATAGAGATTGCCGCCGTGATTTTGGACGATGATGCCGGCGATCGTGAGACCCAATCCGTTTCCGCTGCCGCCGGATCGCGCTTCATCCCCGCAGGCAAACGGATCAAAAATACATTCCGCTTGCTCCGCCGCAATGGCAACACCGTCGTCCGCAACCGATACATAGGCATCTCGACCGCGGCGATACACCCTTACCAGAACTTTCGTTCCGTTCGGGTTGTGCTTATACGCATTGACGAGCAGATTGCCTATGCTGCGCTTCATTTCCTTTTCGTCCAAAGAACAATATAGCGGTTCGTCCGGGATGTCGAGCTGCAATTCCATGCCGCGGCTTTCAAATTCGTCATAGATAAGAGCAACGACGCCCCGAACAAGGGCGCATAAATCCAGCCTCTTAAACGACAACCGAAAATCGTCCATCTCCAGTTTCGAGTAGGCAAACATGCTCTCCACCAGCTCATTCACGTAGCAGCTCTTGCTGTAGATGATGCCGTAAATCTCCTGCCGTTCTTCCGGCTTGATCTTTCCGTCGCGAAGGGCAGCAGCAAAGCCCTGTATCGAGGTCAGCGGCGTTTTCAAGTCGTGGCAGATGCGGGAATACTGTGTATTTCTTTCGCGGACCTGCCGCTTGCTCTCTGTATTGAGCGCGCCGCCCGTCAGTTTCCAAAAGAAGACGGCAAACAGCGCAAAGACGGCAAAGGTTAAAAACAGGTAGACGCACATCATAAACAGCACGACGGGGCGGTTGCCCGTGAACTGCGGAAGGATCCAATCGGTAAAGAGGCTGTCGAGAACCGCCTCCGCAACGGACATACCGAATGCACAGAGCACAAAGTACCTGATGATTTTCCTCTTTAGCTTATCCATGCTGCTCCAATCTGTACCCAAGACCGCGAATCGTCTTTATGGAGTCGTTTCCGATTTTGTCGCGAAGGCGGCTGATGATCACGCGGATCGTGTTGTCGTCTACGACATACGCATTCCCCCATGCGTGTTCATAAATCTGTTCCTTCGTGAACACCCTTCTGGGATTGCGCATGAACAGCTCCAATACCTTGTATTCCGCCTTGGTGAGTTCGATGGTCGTCCCGGCACGGAGTACCACGCACTCGTCACAGTCCAGCACGAGGGAGCCGACCTCGATCCGATTCTTTTCTCGTTCCACGGCTCCCTTGCCGATCCTTCGCAGATGCGCCCGCACCTTTGCCGCGACCTCTAACGCCTCAAAGGGCTTTGTGATATAGTCGTCTGCGCCGAGGTCGATGCCAAACACCCGATCCGACAATTCCACCTTTGCGGATATGACGAGTATGGGGATATCGCTGTCCTTTCGGATGCGCCTGATGATCTCATACCCGTTTTTTCGGGGCATCATGATATCCACGATCGCAAGATCGATGGATTCATTCTCCAAAATCCTCAGGGCGGCATCCCCATCGTTCGCCTCAAAAACCACGTTGTCGTTCGCTTCGATATAAATGCGCAGCAGGCGCACGATCTCCTTTTCGTCATCCGCAATCAAAATGTTTGCCATAAACGCACCTCGCCGAATCCCTATAATCTCCAAAATCGAATCATCTCAAAGTAGTCGATCACGAGAATCATACAGACGGCCAATACCGCCGTTACCCAATACTTCCCCCGTTCTCTTTTGAAAAATGTCACGAGCTCCTGCCATCCGGAAATGACCGACCATAGAAGGCTCCCGATCAGCGCAAGATTCAAAACGAACAGAATGCCGATTTGCACCATATAGCCGGTTGCCGAACCGATATCTCCGGTGGTGCTTCCGATTGCGATACGGAGTATGACAATCGCATAGTCTATAAAAATAGCCGCCATGATACCGCATATGAGGGTGTTCTTTTTGCGCATGGGAGACCGCCTGATTTCAAGCCCCTTGCGCCTACTGCGCATCCTACGGATTGCGGAACCAAGTACGCCCCCGACAACGGTAATAAGACCGTATAATCCCGCAACGATGAACAGCAGGCAGAAAAACAGATTAATTATGACTTCTCCCGT
The DNA here is from genome assembly GCA_050946115.1 of Christensenellales bacterium. Classification (GTDB taxonomy): domain Bacteria; phylum Bacillota; class Clostridia; order Christensenellales; family Aristaeellaceae; genus CAYFRC01. The sequence goes on along the minus strand of JBMNUF010000039.1, from coordinate 456 downwards.
ATGGATTTCGTAGTCGCAATACCCGCCGTAAATGCGATCGCCCTCCTGCCACCACCAGCTCTTCAAATCTTCCTCGCTAAAACCGTTGATTCCCACGGCGCCGATCATGGAAAGAGGGCCATTTTTGATCGTCTTTGTGCAGGTAACAAAGCCCTGCGGAACGCCTCGGAGAATATCTACCAGTTCGGAATCGGAGAACTTTCCGAAGACGAGTTCGTACATACCGTGATTATACACCTGTTCGTGGGCTTGATTCGTCATGACGACCATTCCGATTCCAGTGATCGGGTCAAATTGAAGCATTGTCGAGCAGCCAAAGGTATTGCCGCCCAGGGCGACATCATTTACTTTGAGAAGAGGCGAGTGCGATACATTAATATTTCGTTAACCAAAAGGAGAATCGCAAGAAATGTCGAATAAATCAGCAGAGGTGAGCTGAATGAAACGAATAGATAT
>JBMNUF010000038.1:0-12804 GCA_050946115.1 Christensenellales bacterium | reverse complement strand
TAGAATCGACAATCGTACCTTTCTGTAGCAGTAAGTTGCAGCTCCGCAGCTTCTCAACAACCTGCTCAAGGAAGCGCTCTCCCATATGGGTTCGCTCAAGGATGTGCCGAAAACGACCAATAGTATCTCCATCCGGCACCTGATTGCTGGAATCTATCCCGCAGAACTGTGAGAAGACCCGGCTGTCAATGATCTCGTTCATGACCGCCGCATCGGCCAGGTTGTACAGCTTCTGCAGCATATGGATCCGAAGCATTAACTCCAGGTCGTAGGGCTTATTGCCGCGCTCCCCTTTGTAGTAGTACGGCTCTACCATCGCTACCCACTCTGACCACGGAATAATCCTGTTCATGTTTGCCAGAAATTCTTTCTTCTTCGTGCTTGCCTGCGCCAGTTCGCCACTAAGCAGGCTCAGCGTCATCTGCTTGTTCATGTTGCTATTATACCATACTCATAGAGCTTCGTCATCTTCTGCTTTGTGCGGTATATCCCTAATTTCGTCACAGAAGTCGTGTTTACAGAAAAATTTGAACAGTGCCATCAGCGGCGGAAACCTTTCCATTTCCGACAACGAAGGCAATATCTGGATTACCCCGGCGGGCATCGACAAGGGGGCCCTCACGCGGCAGGACATCGTCTGCGTACATGGTGACGGCACCGTGGAGGGCGTGCACAAGCCCTTGAGCGAGCTGCCGTTTCACCAGAGCGTATACCGCAGGCGCCCCGACATCAAATCGGTGCTGCACGCGCACCCGTCCTCCCTCGTGGCGTTTTCCATCGCGCGGAAGCTGCCGGATGTAAGCCTCATCCCCACCGTCGCGCGCACCTGCGGCGAGGTCGCCATGGCGACCTATGCGGTTCCGGGAAGCGAAGAACTCGGCGAAAACATCGCACAGAAATTTGATAACGGCATAAACATCGTGCTGCTCGAAAACCACGGCATCTGCATCGGCGCGAAAGACCTGTTCACCGCGTTCATGCAGTTTGAAACGATGGAATATGTCGCTTCTCTCCAAATCGTCGCAAACAAAATCGGAACGCCCAATTCCCTGACGCGCGAGGCAATCAACGTAACGCTCACGCGCAACCACCTGTTGATGGACGACTTCATCCCCAAGACCCACTCCAACGAAGAATGTGCGGCGCGGCGGGACATGATCACGCTCATCCGCAGGAGCTATCGCCACGGTCTGTTCAGCGCGACGCACGGCACGTATTCCGTGCGCCTGCAGGATTCCTCGTTCCTCATCACCCCGTTCGGCAAGGACAGGGCGTATCTGGAGGAAGAAGACCTCGTACGCGTGAAGGCGGGCATGAAGGAGCAGGGCAAGACCCCCTCCCGCGCGGTCGCGATCCATCAGGCGATCTACGACGCGAACCCCGAAATCAACGCGATTTTGCTCGCGCATCCGCTGCACGTGATGGCATTCGCCGTGACGGACGCGACGTTTGACCCGCGCACCATCCCGGAAAGCTATATCCAGCTGCGCGAAATCTGCAAGCGCCCCTACGAGGAGCTGTATACAAGGCCGACAGAAGCGGCGGCGCTGTACAGCCAGAAGGTGCCCGCCGTCATCTACAAGAACGACTGCGTGATCGTGACGGGCGCAACGCTTTTACAGGCGTTTGACCGCCTCGAGGTCGCGGAAGCCACGGCGCACTCGATCATCTCTTCGCACGACATCGGCGCGATCCAGCACATCACGGACGAGGAGATCGCAGACCTCAAAAAGGCATTCAACCTCGAAGACTGATTTTCGACAAATACCACGCGGCGGGGAAAATTGTTCTATCCCCGCCGCGTTTTTCTGCAAAAAGGGCACAAAAAGTGCTGGTGGTGGGAGTCGAACCCACATGGTTTCCCGCCGCATTTTGAGTGCGGTGCGTCTGCCATTCCGCCACACCAGCTTACCGAGCGATTATACCAGCCCGCATCCCGTCTTGTCAAGGGGTTTTGCGTGAAAATTTCGCCGTTCTTTGCCAAAGTGCGGCGCGCGGCGGTTTTCCGCCGCGCACCGTGCAGCCATACAATCAGAGCAGTTCCACGAGGAGACCGTGCGCGTATCTGCCGCAGTTGCGCCCGTACAGCGCGAGCCCGCCGCCGTTTTTCACGCGGAACGTGAGGGTGAATTTCCCCGCCGCGTCGATCTCGGGCAAGAGGCGGCTCGGAACGGACAGGACGTGCTTTTCGCCGTAGGAGCCGGCTTCGTCGAGCTTTCTCGGCTCGGGCTGCCTGTGCCAGGAGAGCACGCCCCTGCTGTCCGCGGGGTCGTTCGCGAGAACGAGCGCCTCGACGACGGTTCCGTTTACGAGAATCTCGACTTCCGACGGGAAGCGGGATTCGTCCGTCATGAAGTACGAGTTTTCAAACGCGCCCCTGTCTACGAGATAGCCGCGCATGAAGCCGTGGTCCTCCTGCGGCGCGCCGATCTCCTTGCAATCCTTCTTGAGGATGCGCTTGGAGGCGATCTCCATATAGATGTTCATGAAAGAAATCTCTTCGCGATCCGCGGGCAGTTCGATGTCATACGTCGCCTCGCCGCTTCCGCCCAGGCAGAGCTTGTCGTCTATCAGGGTGTTCCACGCGGGCGTAAAGCCGCTGTGGGATGCGCCGCATACGGGCACCTCAAACCGATTCTTGGAAAGGGGTGCGCGCACGTCAAACGTAGTGAAGTTTCTCGAAAGCACCGCGCCGTTTTCGTCCTTGAGATACAAACTCAAAATCGCGACGGCGTTTCCCTTGGGCATTTTGACGCAAAGCGGTTCGAGCGCGGTCGTGCCGTACCCGAATTTCGGGAGCGGGAACGACCCCTTGCAGTCGCTCACGCGGCCCGAAAGCCCTTCGTGCCACAATTCCCACGAAACGGAGCAGGCTTTCCCGTGATGCGCGTCGGTAAAGCTCGAGAGAACGAGCGGCACCTTCGCCTCTTCGCCCGCCTGCATCGTGCGCACGGGCGCGCAGTCGACGGCGAGGAAATCCGGCGCGTGCAGATCCTTCAGGGTCATGCCACGGCAGAAATCCTGATAGCCGAAGTCCTTGTCCGTATCGTCGATGCGGTAATAGCCGTTGAATTCGTTCACCACATCGTGGAATTCTGTGAACACGAAGCCGCAGATCTTCTCGTGCAGGCGGTACTCGTTGAGCATGTAGCGATACTGCCACGCGATGTCGCTGTCGCCCGCGGAGCCCTCCACGCCCCAGACCATGCCGCATTCGCTGTTCATGAGCGGCGCATCGGTCTGTTTGTTGCCGCCGATGTAGTTGAATTCCGAGCCGGGATAGGTTTCGTCGACGACCTTGCGAATATGGTCGCGCACGATCTCGTAGGAATTTAGGTAGAAGTGCCACGTATTGATGTCCGTTTCCACGTGGTCGTAGCGGCAGGGAGAGTTGTCCTCGACGATGCGCGTCGGATCGAGCGCCTTCGTCCTGTGGTACATCTCGCGCACCCACTCCTGCGTCTCGGGGAGGTAGGTCTTTTCGCCCTTCGGGCCGTCGAGCAGCCCCCAGCTTTCGTTGAACACGACCCACGCGAACGTCGAGGGGTGGTTGATGTCGCGCCGTATGATATCGGGAAGCTCCGCCTCATACGCCGCTTTCGCCTCCGCAACCGGCGGCCCCCAGAAACAGGGAACGTCCTCCATGACGAGGATTCCCAGTTTGTCCATCCAGTAGAGCTTTCGCGGTTCCTCGGGCTTGATGTGGATGCGCACCATGTTCAGCCCGAGCCGCTTGAGCCGCCACGCCTCGTCGCGCATGTCCTTATCGGTGGGATAGGTGAAGTGTCCCTTCGGGTTGAACGCCTGGTCGAGCGTGCCGTTGAGGTACACGGGCTTGCCGTTTAGGAGAATCCATTTGTAGCCGCGCCCGTCGACGTTTTCCGTCGCGATCTCGCGGATGCCAATGTAGGTGGAGACGATATCGTCCCCCAGCGTGAGCGTACCCTCGTACAGATGGGGGTCGTCCACGCACCAAAGGCGGGGCGAGGGGATGGAAAGCGCGATCTCCGCCGCGCCGCCCTTTACGGTTGCGGATGCACTGTGCCCGCCGAAGGATGCGGTGACGGTCTCGCCGTCCGCCGCCTTGGCGCGCACGAAAAACCGCACATCGCCGGTGATCTTCGTCTCCGTCCGCCAATAATCGATATAGGAAGCAGGCCTGTCTTCGAGCCACACCGTCTGCCATATGCCCTGAATATCGCCATAACCCTGCTTACCGTAGGTCTGCGTTTCGCAGCGGTAGTCCTCCGCGCGCACCTCGATCGTGTTTTCGCCGTCCTGCCAAAGGTTCGTCACGTCGAACTCGAACTGCGAATATCCGCCCACATGGCGCCCCGCGCACTTCCCGTTCACGTAGACATCGCAAATATAGTCGACCGCGCCGAAGCAGAGGAAGAGCAGCCCCTTCTTTTCGTACCGCACGCTGCGCCTGTACCAGCCGATGCCCGCGACGTTCTCCGCAACGCCCGAAAGCGGCGCGACCCACGAAAACGGCACAGCAATCTCGCGGTCGTATTCCGCGCGGTTCTTCGCAAACGCCTTTTCGGCATCCTCCCGGCCCGCCGGGAAGAGCCTGAAATCCCACTGTCCGTTGAGGTTCATCCACGCATCCCGCTGCTTGTCCGGGCGCGGGAATTCGGGTTTGGGAATGGTTACCATATCTCCATCGCTCCTTCGCTATGAATTTCTGTATTTGTTGTAGCCCTCTCCGCGCGGCGATCAGGCATAACCCATGATTCCGCGCACGGATACGTCGCCCGCATAGAGCACATGCCTTTCGCCGCTGTCCTCCACGAGGATGAGCGCACCGTCCTCCTGCACGTCTATTGCGCGGCCGACGATTTCGCCGCCGGGGAGATACGCCTTGACCATCGCGCCGATCGTCGCGGAAAACGCCCTGTATTCCGAAAGAATCCCTTGTATGCCGCCTTCTTCCCACGCGGCGTAGAGTATATCAAATTCCTCCAAGAACCGGCGCACGAACTCGTCCCTGTCGAGGCTCCTGCCCGAAACGGATTCGACCGACGCGGCGAAGGGAAGGTCTTCGGGAAAATCGCTGCCCCACAGGTTCACGCCGATCCCCGCGACGATCCAATCCGTCTCCTCGCCCGAAGCGGCAGCCTCCAGCAGCATGCCGCAGACCTTCTTCCCGTCCATCACGATGTCGTTGGGCCATTTGATGCGCGCGCCCGTATTCGCCATTTCGGTCAGCACCTTGGCGAGGGCGACCGCCGTCACAAACACGGGTTCGGGTGCCCTCTCCTTCGGAAGGTGCGTCGGGCGAAGGATCAGGCTCATCCACGCGCCGCGGTTCGCGCGCGATAGCCATTCGCGCCCGTGCCTGCCGCGCCCGGCGGTCTGTTCGTTTGCTAATACCAGCGTGCCGTGCTGCGCGCCGCTTCGCGCGAGCTCCTTTGCGCGCAGGTTTGTGGAATCGATCTTCTCGTGGTATTCGATCACGGCGCTTCTCCCTCTTCGTTCCATAAGGCGCTCCTCGATGAAATAGCGCGGCCTCCGCTTCGTCTCTCCGTAGGTCTTTCCGATGTATTCGCCGATGATGCCCATGGATAGAAGCTGCAGCCCGCCCAGCATCCAGATGGAGATCATCAGAGAGCTCCAGCCCGCGACCGGCAAACCGATCGCCTTTTGGATGAGCACCCACAGCACCATGCAAAGGCTTATCAGAAACACGACGATGCCCAGAAAGAACACCATGCGGATCGGCTTCACGCTGAAGGAGGTGATGCCTTCGAGCGCGAGCGCGATCATCTTCGGCAGCGGGTACTTGCTTTCGCCCGCGAACCGCTCCCCGCGCGCATACTCGACGACTGCGGTCTTATACCCCAGCTGCGGCACGATGCCGCGCAGGAACAGGTGCACCTCTTTGTATTCGAGAAGCGATAGCAGCGCGCGCTTTGACATCAGCCTGTAGTCCGCGTGGTTGTATACGACCTCCGCACCCATCGCGCGCATAAATCTATAAAACCCCTGTGCCGTCGCGCGCTTGAAGAACGTGTCCTTCTCCCGCGCTTTGCGCACGCCGTAGACGATTTCGCAGCCCTCGGCGTATTTTTTCAGCATTTCGCGGATCGCGCCGATGTCGTCCTGCAAATCCGCATCCAGAGAGATCGCGCAGTCGCATTTCACAGAGGCTTCTTCGAGCCCCGCGAGCAGCGCGTTCTGATGCCCCCTGTTGCGCGAAAGCGAAAGCCCCACAAACCGCGCGTCCGCCCTGTTGAGGTCTTTGATGATGCGCCACGTCGCGTCCTTTGAGCCGTCGTTCACAAACAGGACGCGGCTCTCTTCGGAGATTCGCTTTTCTTCCTGCAGCGCGTCGAGCAGTTCCTTGAGCCGCTTTGCCGTCTCGGGCAGCACCGCTTCTTCATTGTAGCACGGTATCACGATATACAGCGTCATCCTGCGTCTCCCTCCCCATATCCTCAAAGGTAAACGCCACGCTGCCGCCCCGTACGTCCTCCTGCATGGAGAGCGTAATGCGGTAGACGCGGTCGCCGAATGTGTCCGATTGCGGTTCAATACTGTCGATGCGGCAGGTGAGCGGCATCCCCTCCCACGAAAGGAAGATCGCGCCGAGCTGTATGCCATTATCCGTCCTCTTGGGCGCGATGGGCGTAATAAATCGGAAATCGACCCGCCCCGCGCTTCCCAATTCGAACATATCGATTAGCCGCACGGCACTTCCCATGAGCATGAGCGTCCTTTGCCACGAGGAAAGGCGCGCCCGCGCGTCGTAGGCGCGCGTGAGCGACAGCGAGAGCGCGGTATAGCCCCTCTCGCCCCGAAAATCGAGATCGGACGCCAATACACCCGGTATCTGCTGAATCCCGCACACGACGGGCACGTTGTGCCATTCCGCGCGGGATACTTCCCCGATGTCGATCAGCACGGGTTCGCCCCGGTAAAACAGCGCGATGTCACCCGCGTCCGCATGAAATCCGCTCCCCGCGTGTACCGCGCAAAAGAGCGTTTCCGAGCGCATTGCCATATACCCCTGCTTTTCCATGCAGATTTCGGGGAACAGCGACAGTGCGACGGGTTCCCTCGCATATTCCCCGCTCTCCGCGAGAAAGCACCGCCTTTGGTAGAGCGTGGACTGCATGGGGCGCGACGCAAGCGCAAAATACGCCGCCATGCCCGTGAGGCGCTTTTGCTGCATACCAAGACCTATGTGAAAGAGCATGCGCGTATCCGGCTCGAACCGCATATTTCCCGCGCCGGGGTCGACAAACCAGCCGTTTCCGATATATGCCGCCAAGGGGAGCAGTACGTCCCTCTGCAGGGCATTGTCGCGCGTGAGGTCGATCTTCCCGCCGGAAATCAATTTCAATAGCGAAAATGTGTCGCACAGCGCGCCCGCGCGCTCCATAAAGTCGCGAATCGAGAAAAAGTGCGCCTCCTTCTTCGTGTTGAGATACGCCTCCAGCAGTCGCAGCGCCTTTTTGACGACGAGCCAGCGCTCGCCGCCCTCCTCGCCCTGCAGAACCGCACATTCCAGAAGCGCGCAGCATGCAGGCTCTACCCCGTCGTCCGAGAGCCAGTTGAGCCGCGTGTATTGCGCTACCGGGCGCAGCACGCGCCTACGGATTTCCGCCCTGCAGCGCTTGATGATGTCCGGGGAGATCGCGTCCAACGCGCCCTTGTGGAGGCTGCAGCACGTCGCTATCAGCGCCCCCGTCTGCGCGGCTGCTGTATCGATCGCGCCTTCGCCCGAGATTGCGTGCCAATCGTCCTCCATGCAGATCGCCCACAGCGCGTCCGCAAGGCAGGTTGCGTATTCCGCCCGCTCCCGCAGGCACAGCCCGAGTGCGACCGCTTTCGTCACCTCGCGCCGCACCTGTCTGCGCGCTTCGCGCCCTTCGCTGAAGAGCGGCAGGCGGATATCCATGGACAGCGCATCGTCCGCATAGCGCAAAGCCTGCTGCGCATACGCAGAATCGATGTCGCGAAGCGGCGGAAAGAGCTTCATCTCCTGCGCGGGCGCTATGCCGAGCAGCAGGGTATCGAGTCCCAAAGAGATCATACCATCACCCACCGCGATGTCTCGCTCGATTGTTTGCAGCACTCCATGAGGTATTGCAGCTCGGTACCATCCTCGATGGAAGGAGAGGACTGCGTTCCCCGCGCGACATTGTTCAGGAACGTATAGTAGCAGTGCATGTGCGCGCGATCCCAGCCGATGGTGTTCTTCGAGGGGAGGAACGAGCCCGCGGGCGCGGGGAACCGCGCGACGCAGCTGATTCTCGTATACCCCTTCATGCCGCCGTAGGGCGCGTCCGGCACCGTGTTGTCGTAAAACCACAGCCAGTTGGGGTCCATCAGGTTCCAGCGGAGTGCGCCCTTTGTGCCGCATATCTCAAAGACCAGTTCGTCCTCCGCGCCGGTTGCGATTTTCGAGGCTTCGACCGTGCCGAGCGCGCCGTTTTGCATGCGCAGGAGCATGATCGCCTGGTCGTCCGAAAGGTTCGTCTCCGTGCCGCCGTCCCTCGTGGGGCGTGTGGGGTAGAGCGTTCGGAGCGCGCAGAAGACCTCCTTGGGCGTTCCGCACAGCCACTGCGCAAGATCCAGCGCGTGGGAGCCGAGGTCCAACAACACGCCGCCCTGCATCAGCTGTTTCCAGCCGACGGGCCTTGCGGGGTCGACGGAGCCGGAGTGCAGGTAGCGAACCGAGAACGACAGGATTTCGCCCAAGCGTCCCTCCTCTACAATCTCCTTCGCGCGCTGCGTGGAGGGCCAGAAGCGGTTGTTGAGCGCGACGTGCGTCACGACGCCCGCCTTCTTCGCCGCATCCGCGATGCGCCGCGCGGATTCGTAGGTGACGGCTACGGGCTTATCCAGATACACGTGCTTGCCCGCACGGAGCGCCTCTATCGCCATTTCCTCGTGCAGGTCGTTGGGCGTGCAAATGGAAACCGCGTCTATGGTCTTGTCCTGCAAAAGCTGCCTGTAGTCGTCCGTAAAGGTCTCAAACCCGCCGTCCTCTGCGCCCTGCCGCGCCATTTCGAGCCGTCGCGAGCAAAGGCTTTTCAGCTGCGGGCGAAAGGGTGCATCGGGGTAGAACAGGGGCATTTCGCGCAATACGTGCGTATGCGTCTTCCCCATGAAACCCCAGCCGATCACGCCGATGTTGATGGTCTGCATTCGCGTCTCCCCGCCTTCTTATGCATTGCATTTGTATGTCTGTAGTGTAGCATAGTTGGGGCGCAAATGCAAGTGCGGCGCGCGGAAAATGCGCCATCGCCCTTGACAGTTTCGGCGGCGCATTCTATAATAAAACTACAGATAGGAGGCGACAACTCTATGCTCAACAAAGGCACGAATATGCTTTGGTACGAACAGGAAGCCCTCAGCTGGAACGAAGCGCTCCCCTTGGGCAACGGCAGGCTCGGCGCGATGCTCTACGGCGGCGCAAAACAGGAGAAGATCTCCCTCAACGAGGATACGCTCTGGAGCGGTTTTCCGACGTTTTACGAAAACAAGGGCGCGCGCGCGTCGTATCAGAAGGCGCAGCAGCTCGCGCTGCGCGGCGAATACAAGGCGGCGCAGGAGGAGTTGGAGGACAATTTCACCAACCTCTGGTCGCAGGTATATCTTTCGCTCGGCGAGATCGCGCTCACGACCTATGCCGACGGCGAAGTGGTCGATTACCGCCGCATGCTCGACATCTCCGAAGGCGTACACCGCGTCGAATACACGATAGGTGATGTGCGCTACGCGCGCGAATCGTTTATCTCCGCGCCGGATCAGGTACTCGTAATGCGACTCACGAGCGACCGCGGAAACGCACTCAATTTCGATGTGGCGCTTCACCCCGCGCTCGACGCAAGCGTTTCCATGACGGATACGGACTGCACCTTCACCGGCAACTGCCCGTATTACAAGTGGGTATTCAGCGGCCCCCAGGATCCGCGGGGCAAAATCACCTACGGCGATACGCCGGAGACCACGGGCATGGGCTACTTTGCAAACCTCCGCGTGATCGCAAAAGGCGGCAGGCAGGAGAGGCGCGGTGGCTGCATCTCCGTAAAGGGTGCGGACAAAGCGCTGCTTTTGTTCGACGCGCGCACCTCCTTTAACGGCTGGAACCGCCACCCACATTTGGACGGCAAGCCCTACATCGAGCCGTGCCGCGAAACCCTTGCGAAAGCCGAAAAGAAAGCATATACCGACCTTTTGCAGGCGCATGTTCGGGATTTCCGCGCGCTGTACGACCGCGTGGAACTGGAATTGGGCGGCGGCGAGGAGAAATACCTCCCCACGGACGAACGGCTGTTCCTGCACGAAGCGGGCGAGGACGATTTGGCGCTGTACGCCCTGTACTTCAATTTCGGGCGATACCTCACCATCGCCGCCTCGCGCGAGGGCACACAGGCGACGAACCTGCAGGGCATCTGGAACGACTCCATCACCCCGCCGTGGAACTGCAACTACACCATCAACATCAATACCGAGATGAACTACTGGCCTACGCTCATGGTCGATTTGCCCGAGTGCATGGAGCCGCTGCTCCGCCTCGCCGAGGAACTCTGCGAGAGCGGCGAGCGCACCGCAAAGGAATACTACGGCGCGCCCGGCACCTGCTCGCACCACAATACCGACCTGTGGCGCATGTCCACGCCCGTCGGCGCGAAGACGCGCGGCTGCTGCGCATACGCGTTTTGGCCGATGTCGGGCGGCTGGATCGCGCGGCATATTTGGGAATACTACGAATACACGCAGGATAAGGCGTATCTCAGGGACAGGGCGTATCCGATCCTGAAAAAGAACGCCGAGTTCTATCTTTCGCAGCTCGTGCAGGATGAAAACGGCGATCTCATCCTCGCCCCGTCCACATCCCCCGAAAACACCTTCCTGTTGAACGGGGCGCGCTTGGCGCTTTCCAAGACTACCGCGATGACGCAGGCGATCGTGCTGGACGTATTCGAAATGCTGAAAAAGGCTGCGGACATTTTGGATATCGATGCGGACTTTGCGGCAAAAATCGCATCCGCCATTCCGAAGCTCCGCCCGTTCGGCATCGGAAAAGACGGCGAGCTGCTCGAATGGAACGAGAACTTTGAGGAGAGCGAAATCCATCACCGCCACATCTCCCATCTCTACGGGCTGCACCCGGGGCGCTCCATCACTTTGGACGAAACGCCCGAACTTGCGCAGGCGTGCAAGACATCGCTCCTCCGCCGCAGCGACGAATCCACCGGCTGGGCGATGGGCTGGCGCATCAACCAGTGGGCGCGGCTTCGCGACGGCGACCACGCGCTGCACCTCATCGACAACCAGCTCAAAACCGTGGACGAGCGAAAGCCTTTGAGCTATTCCCACGGCGGCGGCACGTATCTGAACCTGTTCGACGCGCACCCACCGTTCCAGATCGACGGGAACTACGGCGCCTGCGCCGGCATCGCGGAGATGTTGTTGCAGTCCGACGAAGACGGGACGCTCCACCCCCTGCCCGCGCTCCCCGCCAAGTGGAAGATGGGATACGTCAAGGGGCTTCGCGCGCGCGGCGGAAAGACCGTGGATATTTACTGGCACAACGAATACGTCAAGATCTTGGAACGCTAAGGAAGGCGATGAAAGTCAGCCAAAACATACATGTTTTTTTGAAATCGGCATTCCAATTCCAGATTGTATAAGAAGTGTATCAATTGGCTTTAGGAGGATGAAATGATGATAAGAAGAAAACGATTTATGATTCCTATCCTTATGCTGTTGGTATTTGTATCAAATGCATATGCTATAACGTATGATCTAAGTTATCCCCTTGATGTCCCGTGGTGGCTTACCGGGAAGTTTTGTATTGCCATCGGGGAAGAAGTGCTGAGAGCCGATGAAGATCTCGAATGGATAGCATACGGTCAGCAGGTGCTGTGCCTGAACTTTGATGAGAGGAATTATACGAGGACAAAAGTGCCCGACGGATCCTATTTAACACAGGCCCCCGGGTGCAGGCCTATGCTTGTCTATCCGGATATTATATGGTCTCCGATAGAGAAGCCGATCAGTATGTCTATATATTATGATTATGTACCCACAGAACCTGAAGCATATTTTTATATCCTTCAGCCCTACAATACCGATTCCACTGATTTGGAGAAATACGCAGGATTTCAGGAAGGCATCCTATGCAATCTACCGGAATGCTTCAAGCTTCTTGGATTTTTCTTGAACGATGAAGGAGACGAAGCATCCCTTAAGCCTCACCAGCTGATCGTCTATAACATAAAGGACAATACATGCTCAGAATTGACGAGTCTAAAGGGGGAACCGTTGAGAGCAGACGATATGATATACGGCGCCGAGATATCCCAGAGCGGCGTGTTGGCTTTTATGTCCACCTATCCTACAAATGATGGATGGACCATTGATGGGCAGCTTACATTTCTGAATACCAAAAACGGCGAAGCCTATAACACTCCATTATGGAACCTGATAGATGGATTGACATGTGCCGACGAATATGATCGAAGCTGGTATAATGATCATATGCGGTTCTGCTGGGTGGAGTAGTCGGGAGTCTTCGAGCCTGTAAAAAATTTTCTGTAAACGCACCGCCTTCTGTGATAGAATAAAACACAGGAGGCGTTAGCAATGGGAAGACCACGAAAGTACAACGGACTGAGTGAAGAGAAACGGAACATCATCGGCCAACTGGTAGAGATGTACGACATCAAAAGGTTCATCACGGAAAGTTGTGGGATTGACAGGAATGAGGTAGACAAAAGGAGCATGAAGACTTCTAATTGTAGCTGCTGAACAAACAAGAAGGAAGTCAGAACATGCTCCGAG
>JBMNUF010000037.1:0-15105 GCA_050946115.1 Christensenellales bacterium | reverse complement strand
TCAATGGGGTAACAAGAAATACATGCACATGAAGCATTTGGAGCCCGCCTTTAGCGATCCCTCTGCCTGATGACGACTCTCTGAAGATGTCCGTGAACTATTTTGCGCATAATGCTTGACAGTACCCAAAGGCGCGCCCGTGTGATATAATCCGTTTGTACGCGGAAGGGGGAATCTGTTTGCCTGTAATCAAATACAATAAGCTGGTTCGCGACCGCATCCCGGAGATCATCGAAAAGAGCGGAAAGCGCTGCACCACCGCGATTCTATCGGACGAGGCGTATCTCGCTTTGCTCGACGAAAAGCTGAACGAGGAACTGGCGGAATATCAGGAGAGCAAATCGATGGAGGAGCTTGCCGATCTTCTGGAGGTCATCCGCGCCGTAGCGCTCGCTCGCGGAAGCTCTATCGAGGAAATTGAGGCGATCCGAAGGGACAAGGCGGAAAAGCGCGGCGGCTTTGCGCGCAGGATTTTGCTCATAGAAGTCGCGGACGGGGACGAATGATCGCGACGGATGCGGTTTTCATTGCAAACGCGGAAAAAAGCGTGTATAATGATCGCACAGGAACATCGCAAGCGGGAGGGAATGCCATGAAGCTCCGGGAGAAGGATGTCGCGGTGCTCCGCGATTTGGCTTCGCGATACGCAGAGTTTGCGCTCGCGGAAAAGCAGAACGAAACGAAGCGGCTCTGGCTCAAGCTCAACCACGCCGAGATGGAGCGCCCCATGGTGCTCTGCGACCAGCTGCCATGGGGAGAAATGGACGTGGACGGGTCGCTCATCTGCAGCGTGGAAGACCCGTATTGGCGCGGCGTGGAGGAAGCGCTCAGGCAGAACCTCTATCTGCACGCGCACATGCCGGCAGACAGGGTGTTTTTGCCCTATATCGCGCTCCCGCGCCCGATCTCCAATTCCGGCTGGGGGTTGAAGTCGCAGGTGGACAGGCTGCAGGAGGACCCGCAGTCCGGCGCAGCGTCGCAGCACATCCACTGCGTCATCAACGGCTATGAGGACATCGAAAAGATCCAAATGCCCGTGATCTCGCTCGATAGCGCGCGCGAAAAGGAAATCATCCAAGCGGCGCACATGCTCTTTGACGGCATCATCCCGTTCAAGATGACGGGCGTCGTGCTGCACCTGGGCATATGGGACACGATATCTTATTGGATGGGCGTCACGCAGTGCTATATCGAGCTGCTCGACAGGCCCGAGATGATCCACGCGCTCATGGAAAAGCTCGTGAAGGGCCTGAACCTTGAGATCGAGCAGATGAACGAACAGGGGCTCTGGGACGTGTATTCCCATATGTGCCACTGCTCGCACACGTTCCGAAACGACGTTCCCGCCGCCGATTGCGATTTCGAGCATCCGCTCTCCAAGGACGCATGGTCGTTCGGGCTGGCGCAGCTATTCACCTCCGTGTCGCCCGCCGTTACGAAGGAATTTGAAGTGGACTATATGGCGCGCGTCTTCGATAAGATCGGCTGCATCTACTACGGCTGCTGCGACCGCATGGACGACAGGCTGGACATCATCATGAGCCTGCCCAATATCCGCAAAATCTCGTGCAGCCCGTGGTCGGACAGGGAGGCGTTCGCGCGAAAACTCGATCCGAAAATTGTCATGAGCAACAAGCCGACGCCCGCGTACCTCGCGACGGATTCCTTTCACGAGGACATCGTGCGGGATGACCTCAGGCGCACCATCGCCTGCGCGAAGGAAAACGGCCTGTCGCTCGAACTCATCCTGAAGGACGTTTCGACCATCCGTCACGACCCCAAACGCCTTTGGCGGTGGCAGGAGATCGCGATGGAGGAAGTATCGCGCTGATTCGCAAAAACGCATACAAACAATAGGAGGGGATTGCATGAGACTGGGCGCGCCGGTCGGAAACTTTCGGGATTTTGAGGAATGGGCAGGGCTGCACGTCGAAAAGGGATATGGCGCGGCATATTGCCCCATCGGGGCGGATGCGGACGGCAAGACGATAGACGCGCTATTACGCACCTGCGCAAAGCATGACCTCGTGCTCGCGGAGGTGGGCGCGTGGAAGAACCCGCTTGACGCGGAAAAGGGCGAGGAGAACATCCGCTTTATCATCGGGCAGCTTCAGCTCGCGGACAAAATCGGCGCACGCTGCTGCGTGGACATCGCGGGCTCGCTATCGCCCATATGGGACGGGCCGCATCCCGACAACCTTACGGAGGAGACATTTTGGCGCATCGTGCGAACGACGCAGCGCATCATCGATGCGGCGAAGCCGCAAAACACGTATTTTACGTTGGAGCCGATGCCCTATCTCTACCCGTGCGACGAGGAGAGTACCGCGCGGCTGTTGGAAAAAGTGGACAGGGAGCACTTTGCGGTACATGCAGACATGTGCAACATGATGAACTCCTACGAAAAGACGCTCAATACGGCAGAAATCACGCGCAGGTACTTTGCACGATTCGCAAACGCCATCCGCTCCGTGCATTGCAAGGACATCGCGGTGACCGCGGGGCATCTGCCGCTGCATATCGACGAGGTAATTGTGGGAAGGGGCGTGTTCGACCATCGGGCACTGCTTGAGGAATGCGCAAAGCTTCCCGATGTCCCGGTGATGCTCGAGCATCTCAGCGACCCTTCGGAATACGACGAGGCGGCGAACCATATCAAAACCGTGGCGAAAGAAGCGGGGCTTTTCTTCGTTTCGGCAAAGTGACGAGGTGATGGAAATTGGGAAGGAATAAAACGCTGTATGTGATCGGCGTATTCTTGGGCGTATTTTACATGGCGGTGTATGCGAACACGCAGGGCGTGCTGCTGACGGAGGTCATCAGGCACTATTCGCTGGAATCCGCGCAAAAGGGCTACATGAATTCGGCGTACAACTTCGGCTCCCTCATCGCGTGCCTGAGCGCGATGTTCGTGATGGGAAGGCTCACCAAGGCGAAGCTGTACGCCTTCGGCTTGGGCGCGTCCGCCGTGTGCCTGCTCGTGATCGGGCTCGCGCCGGCGTTTTGGGCGCTCATCGCGATGACGTTTTTGGTCGGCATCGCGCTGGGGTATGTGGATCAGCTCGGCTCCTCCATCACGGCGGATTTGTTTTCCGGCAGGAGAAAGGCGCAAATGCTCTGCACGCTGCACGCGGTGTTCGGCTTTGCAGGCATCGTCATGGCGCCGGTTACGAACAGGCTCATCGAAAGCGGCCTTGTGTGGAACCGCGTATACACCTTCGTCGGCGGCATGGGGCTCGTCGTGACGCTGGCGTTCCTCGGCGCGGGCTGGGAGCGCGTGAAGGGCGCGATCGAAGCGAGCGACGCGCATCCGCTCACGAAAAAGGAGCTTTGGGGCTATATCGCAAGCAACCGGCGCATCCTCCTCATGCTGGCGATGTCTTTTAATACGATCATGTGTGCGACGATCAGCGCATGGCTGTTCAGGTACTATGAGCTGCGGTTTGACGCGGCGGCGATGGGGGCGATTGTGCTTTCCGTGTACTGGGTCGCGGTCACCGTTTCGCGGCTGGTGACGGGTTCGCTCCCGATCCGCGCGGTGCCGCTCGTCAAGTGGACGGGCTTTCTGACGGCGGCGCTGTTGGGCGTCGGCTACGCATCGAAGAGCCCTTACGTGCTCGCGGTGACGGCGCCGCTGAGCGCGCTCTTGGGCGGCGCGACGGTGCCGATCATGCTCAGCCGCATGTCCGACGAAGCGCCGGAGAACACCTTCCTCACGACGACCATCGGGATTTTCTGCGTATATTTCGGGCAGACGATTACGCCAACGATCATGGGCGCGCTCGAAAATGCGTGGGGCATTCAGGGGTGCATGTACTTCGGCGTTGCGGCGGCGCTGCTGCAGGGGCTGGTGCTCATCCCGTTCAGGGACGGGGTGCAAAGGGCATAGAAAAAGGCAAAAGGCTGCCTACAGGCAGCCTTCAAACGGAACGCCGGGGCGAGTGCCCGGCGTTCTTTTATGGGGAAATGCGCTCCCTCGGCCCGATGCGGCACGAATCCATAAAATCGTCGATGCGCAAGACGGGGGTTGCTATGCTAAATCTCCCATTTGGCGAGCCACTCGGAAAAGCGCAGGTACAGATCGTACCACGCCTGGCCGAGGGCGTCGGCGTTATTGAGTACGTAGGTATCCGTGTTCTCGCGATACGTGTATTCGCCGGCGGAAAGGTCCGAAAGCGCCTTTTCTTCGAGAGCCTTCGCGTCGTTCACGATTGTCTCGAGGTCCTGAAGCTCCGTCTTGCTGATCGCGCGGATGCGCCGGATGAGCGAGGGGAAGTAATCCCCGACTCGGTATTTCGCATAGCCGTTGGGGCCGTCGTCCTCTAAATACCGAACCACATCGCCCGGATACATGGCGACATCTTCCGTCACGCCGTCGTCGTTCGTGAAGGAAAATGTGTATTCCGGCCAACTGCAAACGAAATACAGGTAATCGAACATGGTGTTGATGTCTGCGACGATCCCGTCGGATGCGATCGACTGCCAGAGCCCGTACTTTTCGGAGATCGTCGTCAGGTCGATCTCCTCATACGTCGCGTTCACGATGCGGTAGTTGTAAAAATAGCCGAACTCGTCCGTGTAATCGCCCAGTTGGAGCATGCCCGTCACGCGAATTGCCTGATCGGTGAAGGCGAATTTCTCACCCTCCTTTGCGTAGACCGCCATGGTGTTGGCGAGCTGCGTGGTATTCGGCACGCAGAACGGGCAGGACTGATAGGGCATGTTCATCAGATACATATACTTGCCGTTGATGGGGGAGAGCGTCGCCATGTAGCCTACGATGGTGACGACGGTTTCGTCGAGCGACTTGATGGTGTCATACGAAACCGCGTCCGTGAACCGCATGGAGAACACCTCTGCGGGGGGAGAATCGTTGTCGTTCCCGCAGGCGCTCAGCGAAGTGCCGAGCGCCGCGAGCAGCAAGAGACACAGGACCTTTTTCATGGAAACGCCTCTTTTATTTGATGGTATCGCCCTTTGCCATGCGGAAGATGGAAAAGAGCGTGGGCAATACGGAAATCGCGACGACGATGCCCAAAATGCCCCATTCCATGGGATAGACACTCCAAACGTTCAAAACGATGCCCATGGAGGAAACGGTTTCCTGCATGACGGACAGGAACACATGGCTTAAAAGCATGGAGCAGAGCGCGGCTGCGACCGCGACGATGCCGTTTTGCAGGAGATAGAGCAGCGCGATCTTGGACATTCTGACGCCGATTAAGCGCATGAGCGCGATCTCCTTTTTGGAATCGAACAGATTCAAAAGCGTGATGACCGAAATCACGAGGAGGTTCATGATGAGGATGATTCCGCACAGGATGTAGACAATCTCCGTCGAAAGATCGACCTGCTCCATGACCTCGCGCAGCACCGTAGAGGGGTTGATCGCGAGGAGGTTCGCATCGCCCTTGTAGGCGGAGAGGAGCTTGTAGTAGTCGTTAAAGCTCTTGGCGCGCACCAGGATGGCGCAGACCTCGCCCTGTTCGATGTGTTCATGCTCGCCGTCTTCGTGCTCGTGTTCCTCACCCTCGTGGTCGTGTTCCTCGCCTTCGTGGTTGTGCTCCTCGTGCGCAGTTTCATCATGCGTATGCTCTTCTTCGTGCGTTTCTTCTTCGTGTATTCCGTCCTCATGCGCACTTTCTTCGTGATTGTGCTCCTCGTGCGCAGTTTCATCATGCGTATGCTCTTCTTCGTGCGTTTCTTCTTTGTGCATGCCGTCTTCGTGCGTCTCGTCCTCGTGGTCGTGGTCGTGATGCCCGTGGTCGTGCACAGCCCACACGGTCTTATAGGACGTGAAGATTTGGTTGTCGTAGGAGGTGTTCGTCTTTTTGAGGATGCCCGTTACGGTCAGGGGATTATCGGCGTGTTCCGCGCCGCTCCCCGTGAGTCCGTGGCTCGTGATGAGCGTATCGCCCACGGAGATGTGGTATTTCTCCGCGACGGCGGAACCCAAAACGGCTTCAAATGTGTCCTCAAACATTTCGCCCGTGGCGAGCGGCTTCCCGTCTAAGAATTCCGGCACCGCGCCCACGATCTTCGCGGCGTTGTAGCTGTCGCCCATGGTGAAGGGGATCACGGCGTTTGTGAGACCGGACGCTTCGAGTTCTTCGACGTAGGAATAGGGGATGGTGCCGAGCGGCTCGTCCGTAAAGAACATGGTGTTCATCGCAAGCTGCGTGGCGCTGCCAGAGGGGCCGATGATCATATCGTAATAGGCGGCGGTGGTGACGATGCCCTCTTCCACCTGCATGGAGACGTTGTACGCGAGGAGCGCGACGCCCGATGCGATGAGGACGGACAGCATTACGAGCAGCAGCCGCGACTTTTTGACCGCCATGTTGCGGAATGCAAACTTAAGCATGGATAGGCGCCTCCTCCCCGGACTGCGCGACCTCGCGCATGTCGAGCACCTCGTCAAACAGATCGGAAAGGCGGTCGTCGTGCGTCACGCAAAGCAGTGTCCTTCCGCCGGCGGCGTCCTTGAGCTGCTCCATGACGGCCCTGCCCGTGGCGTAGTTGAGGCTCCCGGTCGGTTCGTCCGCGAGGATGAGATCCGGCTTTTTGGCCAGTGCACGGGCGATCGCGACGCGCTGCTTTTCACCGCCCGAAAGGTGCGAAACGCGCCGCTTTTTGAGCTTTTCGATGCTGAGCCGCGCAAGGATGGCATCCGCGTCGGAGATGTCCACATGCTCCAGGCGCAGGATGTCGAGATTGTCCTGCACGGTCATTTCCTCGATCAGGCGGAAATCCTGAAAGATATAGCCGATCTTCGCGATGCGGAACGCATCCTTCTGTCGTTGTTTCATGGAACTTACGATCTTCCCGTCGATCTCGATCTCGCCCTCCGAGGGGGAGAGCACGCCCGAGATCATGTTGAGCAGGGTCGATTTGCCGGAGCCGGACGCGCCCAACAGCACGTAGCTCCTGCCGGTTTCAAAGATGCGGTTTCGATAGGCGATCCATGAGCCGTCGTCGAACCGCTTCTTCAGGTTCCGAAGTGCGATCATGAAAACTGGTTCCTCCTTAGGTTGGTTTACCGGCGATTGGACGCAAAAAGGCGGGAATTTGTTCCCGCCTGCAAAAGAAAAAAGCCCCCGAAATCGCTTGTCGGGGGCGAAGCGGTTATATACCCAGCACCTTGGAAGCGAGGCTGAACATGATGGCAAGGGAGCACGCGTCGACGATCGTCGTGATGAGCGGGCTCGCCATGAGCGCGGGGTCGAGCCGGACGCGCTTGGCGACGAGGGGCAGTATGCAGCCTATGGATTTTGCGATGAGCACCGTAAAGAACATGCTTATGGCGACGATGGCTGCGACCGACGCACTCGTATGATTGATGTAATACAGGCGAAGGAAGTTCAGTATCGCGAGCACCGCTCCGATCATGATCGCGATGCGGGTCTCCTTCCAGAGGACGCGAAGAATGTCCCGAAATTCGATCTCCCCCAGCGCGAGCCCGCGGATGGCGAGGGTGGATGCCTGCGAGCCGCAGTTGCCGCCGGTGTCCATGAGCATGGGCACGCAGGACATGAGCGTCACGCCGATGGCGGATGCGGAGAGCACGTTCTCGAAATTGGTGATGATTGCGCCCGTGAACATCGCGGATACCATGAGGATGAGCAGCCACGGCAGGCGGTTGATTGCGAGCCGAAATACGCTGGTCTTGAGATAGGTATCGTCGCTGGGAACCAGCGCGCTCATCTTCTCAAAGTCTTCGGTGTTCTCTTCCTCGATGACGTCCATGATGTCGTCCACCGTGATGATGCCGACGAGCCTGTTTTCGTTGTCCACCACGGGGATGGACATGAGGTCGTACTTGCGCACGGTGTCGGCGACGGTTTCCTGATCGTCCAGGGTATTGACGGAGATGACGTTCCCGTCCATGAGGGAGAGGATCGGCGTGTCCTCGCTCGCAAGGATGAGCTTTCTGAGGGGGACCGTGCCGATCAGGTGGCGCTTGTCGTCTATGACGTAGATGGTGTAGATGGTCTCCTTGTCGATACCGGTCTTTCGGATTTCGTCGAGCGCCTGCCTGGTCGTGATCCCCGCGACGAACTCGCAGTATTCGATCGTCATGATCGAACCTGCGGAATATTCGGGGTACATCAAAAACTGGTTGATGATCTTGCGGCGCTCGGGGTCGGCGTTTTGCAACACGCGCTTGACGACGCTCGCGGGCAGCTCCTCCAGGAAATCGACCGCGTCGTCGATGAACATCTCGTTGATGAGCCCGCCGACCTCCGCGTCGCCCATGCTCTCGATGATAATCGTCCGTTCGTCGTTGTCGAGATATGCGAACACGTCCGAGGACATGTCCTTGGGAAGCACGCGGAACACGACGAGCAAATCGTTCCGGTCCAGCGTCTTCATATACTCTGCGATATCGACCTCTTTGAGCATCATGAGCGCGCCGCGCAGTTCGCTGTGGCGCTTCTGCTCAAGAAGCTGGTCGAGTTTTTCTTTGATGCGATCCCAATCCATCGGTCTTCATCCTCCTTTTTCTCTTGCCGTTGACGCACGCAAAAACCAGACTCCTTCCGATCAGCGGAACGAATCCGGACGTTTGGCGGTACGTGAAGAATGAAGGATGTGCCTCTATTGAATGAAAAAACTGCACAATCGAGGCACACCTTCAGTCGACATACTTCTTCCGCCGTCGTCCATTCGGTGACACCTCCTTGTGCATTCAAAGATTTGTATTCCCAAGATGATATTATACACGCCTTTTTGCCTTTCGTCAAGAAAAATTTTCGTGCGGGCGCGATGAATAATTATTGAATATAATGAATATTTATGAGGGGAGCGGCGCGTAAAAATGGAATTTTCATGCAGTTTTAACGCGAAAAAGGGTTGTAATTGCGCAGAATATGGTGTATAATATACACAAGTATTTTGATTGGAGGATATTTTTCATGAAGAAGATTCTCGCTATGGTATTGGCTCTTTCCATGCTGCTTTGCGGCGTCGCCTTTGCGGAAACGCTCAAAGTCGGCACCAACCCGGAGTTCGCACCGTTTGAGTACGTGGGCGACGACGGCAATGTGACCGGCATCGACATCGACATCATGCAGGCGATCTGCGAAAAGATCGGATATGAATTGCAGCTTGAAACCATGTCCTTTGACGCGCTGATCCCCGCGCTCATCAGCGGGCAGATTCAGGCATCCATCTCCGGCATGACCATCACCGAGGAGCGCGCGCAGTCCGTGCTCTTCTCGAACCCCTACTTCAGCGCGACGCAGGTCATCATCGTCCCCGCCGAGGGCGCGGTCGTAACCTGCGAAGCCGACCTTGAAGGCAAGAAGATCGGCGTGTGCATGGGCTACACGGGAGACCTCTACGTGACCGATTCCTTCCCGACCGCGACCATCGAGCGCTACGAGAAGGGCATGGATGCCGTGCAGGATCTGGCGAACGGCAGGCTCGACGCCGTCGTGCTCGACGAAGCGCCCGCGAAGGTGCTCGCCGACCAGGCCGGCACGTTGACGGTTCTCGAGGACAGGCTGAGCGACGAGCAGTACGGCATCGCGATGCCGCTCGACGCGACCGAGCTTTGCGAAAAGATCAATGCCGCGCTCGCAGAACTCGAGGCGGACGGCACGCTGCAGGCCTGCATCGATAAGTACAAGAGCACCGAGCAATAACGAACGAAATTCACCTGTGCGCAGTCGCGAACACGGCTGCGCATTTTATCTTTACGCTGTAAAACACAGGGAATGAGGGAGAAGCTTGGAACAGCTCGCGGCATGGCTTGACAATTTTAGACAGCAGTTCGTCTTCAATATCATCGAGGGAAACCGATATCAGATGCTCCTGAGCGGCTTGGGCACGACGGCGATCGTCGCTGCGGGCGCTGCCATAATTGGCGTCATTTTGGGATGTTTGATCGCGCTCATGCGCATTTCCAACGCCCGCATCGGAAAATGGTATTTCCTGCGCAGGATTTCCTCCGTATACGTGGACACCATCCGCGGCACGCCCGTGGTCGTGCAGTTGATGATCATGTATTATGTCATTATGGCTGCGTATACCGGGCCGAAGGTGATGGTCGCGATATTGTCCTTCGGGCTCAACAGCGCGGCATATGTGTCGGAGATGGTGCGCGGCGGCATCCTGGCGGTCGACAAGGGGCAGACGGAGGCGGGACGCTCGCTGGGACTCTCCGCGGGGGCGACGATGCGGCTAATCGTGCTGCCGCAGGCGCTGAAAATCATTCTGCCCTCGCTCTTCAACGAATTCATCGCGCTTTTGAAGGAGACCTCCGTCGTAGGCTTCATCGGCCTTATGGACCTCACCAAGGCGGGCGACTATATCCGCAGCCGCACCTATTCCGCGTTTTTCCCGCTGATCACGGTGGCGATCATGTATCTCATCATCGTGATCGGGCTGACGCGGCTGTTTGAAAAGCTCGAAAAGGGGGTGCGGCAGGGTGATTCGCACTGAGAATCTATGGAAATCCTTCGGCGGCTTAGAAGTGCTGAAGGGCATATATCAGGAAGTCCGGCGCGGCGAAAAGGTCGTGGTGATTGGCCCTTCCGGCAGCGGAAAATCCACGTTTTTGCGGTGCCTGAACATGTTGGAGCTCCCGACGAAGGGCAAGGTGTTCGTAGACGGGCAGGACATTACCGCGAAGGGCTGCGACATCAATGCCGTAAGGCGCAAAATGGGCATGGTGTTTCAGCAGTTCAACCTGTTTCCGCACATGAATGTGCTCCAAAACATCATGCTCGCACCGGTGCATCTGAAGATTCTGACGAAGGAAAAGGCGCGCGAGAAGGCGCTGTCCCTTCTGGAGCGCGTGGGGCTTTCGGACAAGGCGGAGGCGTTTCCCGCGCAGCTCTCGGGCGGGCAGAAGCAGCGCATCGCGATCGTGCGGGCGCTGGCGATGGACCCCGAGGTGATGCTGTTTGACGAACCGACCAGCGCGCTCGACCCGGAGATGGTCGGCGAGGTTTTGGACGTCATGAAAAAGCTCGCGGAGGCGGGAATGACCATGGTCGTCGTGACGCACGAAATGGGCTTTGCGCGCGAGGTCGCGGACAGGGTGCTCTTCATGGACGAGGGCGTCGTGATGGAGGAGGGAACGCCCGCGCAGATTTTCGGCAACGCGCAGAACCGCCGCACGCAGGATTTCTTGGGCAAGCTTTTATAGGGCGGCATCAAAACGGAGAGAACGCGCCAAAGGCGAATGCGAAAGGGTTTGAAGGCGATGCGAGGCAGGCTGAAGGCGATCTATCGGAGCGAAGCGAACTATCTGCCGCTGTTCCTGTCCATTTTGGCGACGGGGCTGGGCTACGGGCTGTATAAGGGGATGCTCGACAACTACCTGGCGGAAATCGTCTCCATGAACGAGTTGGACAGGGGCATCGTGGAGTTCTTTCGGGAGATTCCGGGGCTTCTGCTCGTGTTTATCTTAGCGGTGTTCTATATGTTCTCCGCGGAGAGGCTGTATAAGATCGGCGCGGTCATCATGCTCTGCGGCATGATGATGCACGCCGTCGTCCCGCCCGTCAAGGTTATGGTGACGCTCGCGATCTGCGTATATTCCTTGGGCGAACACATCCAGCTCGGCATGAAGAACACGATGGGATTAGAGTACGCAAAGCCCGACAGGGGCGGGGAGTCGCTGGGCGTTTTGGGCGCGACGAGCCAAATCGGAACGCTTGCGGGCTATCTCGTGATCGCGCTCGCGTTCGCATATCTATCGGGGTATGGCGCATACAAGGCGTTTTTCGTCGCATCGACGGTGCTCATGGCGGTGAGCCTCATATTTGCGCTGCGCATTCACGGCGAGAGTCGGCAGGACGCGACGAAAAGGCGCTTCTACTTCCGCAAGAAATTCACGAAGTACTATATGCTCGAGGTGTTTTACGGCGCGCGCAAGCAGGTGTTTTTCACGTTCGGTCCCTATGTGTTGATCCTCTTTTACGGCGCGAACGCGACGGTCATTTCGCTGTTGTTCGCGGTATCGGCGGTGTCGTGCTTTTTCCTATCGCCGCTCGTCGGGCGTATCATCGACCGCGTGGGCTATCGGATCGTGATGATCATGGACACGGTGATCCTGGTGGTAGTGTGCTTCTTCTACGGCTTTGCGCACCACATCTTCCCGAAGAACATCGCCTTTATCGTCTGCTGCGTGAACTATGTCTTGGATGCCGTGATCTCCATGGCGGCGATGGCGTCCAACGTCTACGTGCAGGACATCTCGGACAGCGTCGAGGAATGCCGCGCGACGATCTCCACGGGCATTTCCGTGAACCATATGATCACGATCCTGATCGCCCTTTTCGGCGGCTGGATATGGCAGAAGCTCGGAATGGAGACGCTGTTTGTCCTTTCGGCGATACTCGGGCTGTGCAACAGCGCGTATGCTGCGACGATCGAGACGGGCAGGGGAAAGAAGGCGCCCCCGTCGTAACGAAACCTTAGCCGAAAAAGCCTTGCAATGCGCATCAAACCGCCTTAGAATATAGCCATATATCGCGCAGATGGAGAAAACCTTCGCTTTGCCGATGCAGAGAGCCGCCGGTCGGTGCAAGACGGCACAGGGAAGCGCGGGGTCCGCCTCCGGAGCGATACGGGCGTGCCCGTTACAGCACGGCTTGAAAGAGGAACGCCGACGTTCAAAAGGGGTGGCACCGCGGAAAATCCGTCCCCTTGGGAATTGGCGTTTTTTATTTTGAAGGGGGAGAACACCTATGCTGGATATGAACCTGATTCGTTCCAATCCCGAATATGTCGTCTCGGCGCTCAAAAAGCGCGAATACGATGCAGACCTTTCGGAGCTGTTGCAGTGGGATGCCGATCGCAGGGCGTGTCTTTTGGAAAACGAAAACCTCAAGTCCGAGCGCAACCGCCTCGGCAAGGAGCTGCCGCGCCTGAAGAAGCAGGGCGAGGATACGACGGAGTTGATGGATACGCTCAAGACCATGGCGGATCGCGTGAAGGAGCTGGACGCGCTGCAGGGCGAGCTCGAGGATAAGATTCGCACGTTTTTGCTGGCGCTGCCGAACCTGCCTGCGGAGGACGTCGTCGCGGGCGGCAAGGAGGCCAACCGGGTCGTGAAGGTGTTCGGCGAAAAGCCCGAATGGCCCTACGAGCCGAAAAACCACGTCGATCTCGCGACGAGCCTCGGCCTCATCGACTACGTGCGTGGCGTAAAGCTCGGCGGCAACGGCTACTGGCTGTATACGGGGGAGGGCGCGCGGCTCGAATGGGCGCTGCTCAACTACTTCATTGCGGAGCATACGAAGGACGGCTACACCTTCATGCTGCCGCCGCACATCCTGACCTACGAATGCGGGCTGACGGCGGGGCAGTTCCCGAAATTCGAGGAGGATGTATTCAGGCTTACGGAGGAGGGCTTCCACTTCCTGCTGCCGACCGCCGAAACCGCACTCGTCAACCTCTACCGAGACGAGATTTTGGAAGAGAGCGAGCTTCCCAAGCGGCTCTTCGCCTATACGCCGTGCTACCGCCGCGAGGCGGGATCGTATCGCGCCAACGAGCGCGGCATGATCCGCGGGCACCAGTTCAACAAGGTCGAGATGTTCGGCTACACGCGGCCCGAGGATTCCGATGCGATGCTGCAGGAACTCATCGGCAAGGCGTGCAAACTGGTCGAAGGGCTGGGGCTGCACTACCGCCTGTCCAAGCTCGCCGCAGGCGACTGCTCCGCATCCATGGCGACGACATACGACATCGAGCTGTGGCTGCCGAGCATGAATGAATACAAGGAGTGTTCGTCCGTGTCCAACGCGCAGGACTATCAGGCGCGGCGCGGCAACATCCGCTTCCGCCGCACGGAGACGAAGAAGCCGGAATTCGTGCATACGTTAAACGGCTCCGGCCTCGCAACGTCCAGGCTCATCCCCGCCATCGTCGAGCAGTTCCAGCAGCCGGACGGCAGCGTGCTCATCCCCGAAGTATTGCGCCCCTATATGGGCTGCGACAGATTAATCGCAAAATAGGAGGAAGGCATGACAAATCGAGAGTGGTTCAAGGGCAAAAACGGCATGATGGTACACTGGGGGCTGTATTCCCTGCTCGCGGGCGAATACAGGGGCAAGTATTCCTCGAGCTATGCGGAGTGGATACAGTCCTATCACCGCATCCCGAACGCCGAATACGAAAAGCTCGCATCCGTGTTCAACCCCATCTATTTCGACGCGGAGGAATGGGTGAACCTTGCCAAGGATTGCGGCATGGAATACCTGGTGGTGACAAGCAAGCATCACGACGGATTCGCCCTGTTCAAATCGCATGTGAGTACCTTTAACATGGCGGACGCTACGCCCTTTGGCAGGGACGTCATCGCGGAGCTTGCCGAGGCGTGCCATAAGCGCGGACTGAAGTTCGGGCTGTATTATTCGCAGGACCTCGATTGGCACGAAAAGCACGGCGGCGGATACCTCTCCAACCACATCCGCTGCAGCGGCACGGCGTGGGACAACAACTGGGATTTCCCGAACGAAGAGGAAAAGGACTACGACATCTGTTTCCGGGAGAAGATCTTCCCGCAGGTCGAGGAGATCCTGAAAAACTACGGGGATTTGTGCCTGATCTGGTTCGACGTGCCGATGACGCTGCAAGAGAGCCACTCCCGCGCGATTTACGATGCGATCAAGCGCCATCAGCCGGACTGCCTCATCAATTCGCGGCTCGGAAACGGCGCCTATGACTACGTGTCCTTTGGCGACAACGAGATTCCCGACAAAATGCCCGAAAGCGTCAAAGGTGCGGATATGAACGCCATAGACGGGTTCAAGCCGTCGCCTCACGGACTTTATGAAACGGCGGCGACGCTCAACGATTCGTGGGGCTACAGCGCGTGGGACCATGCGTGGAAATCCCCCGAGCGCGTGGCGAAGATTCGGAATCACTTAAACGGCATGGGCATCAATTACCTCTTGAACGTGGGCCCCGACGCGCTCGGCCGCATTCCCGTGACGGCACAGGAAATCCTGCGCAAGGCCTCATACTAATCTCAATCTAAAATACATCAACAATCCATTGTCGAGCAGTGATGGAGCGAACAGTCTCGTTGGTCAATCTGCAAATCGTCTCACATAAGCGATCCACGACATGCTCAAGCGTTTTGAA
>JBMNUF010000036.1:0-16092 GCA_050946115.1 Christensenellales bacterium | reverse complement strand
GGGAAGAGCCCCGCCGCAAGCGGCGGGGGGCTGCGGTAGTTCTTACCGCAACGGGAACGGGGGGTACGGCCTCTGGTTCCTGAATCTTGGAATCTCTGATTTCGTCACAGAAGTCGTGTTTACAGAATAATTTGAACAGTGCTCCGAGCACAAACGATTACAGTTGCTGTTGCAGATGCCCTTCAACCTGCAACCCTGTCGGTTGGCGCATCGATTCATCGCCCTTCCATAGGGTTTCTTGTCTCATACGATGCGGTGGCTACGAATCTCGCGGGATATCGTGGTAGCGATCTTACCGATTTTTCCGGCATTAGAACCGAAACTATCGCCTGCTTTCAATCCGGCACTGATATCTATCTTGCCGGTCCTGTATATGGTCATGTGCTTTGACATGTTCATCACCTCGGGTATATCAAAGCATATTGATGTAAATGATGCCAGACTAAACATAGGTTGCATACCGGGTTCAATGCAGCACTTCATTTGCCGGATTAAACGCAGTACCTCTTTACTTTGCCCCTGCGTTTGCTCTGGCAATCGACCAGCACCTGGAAAGTACCACGCCGTCCGTTAAATTCCGCAAAATCGGTTGACAGGTGCACGCCATAAAGGTATAATAACAAAAATCGTTGCGAGCAACGCAGGAGGAAGCCCTCCGCCGCGCGAAAGGCGGTATATACGATGGTCTTGATGGAAGGTTGTGTCCGTTTGCCCGGTTTCCTGGATGTGCATGTGCATCTTAGGGAGCCGGGCTTTTCCTATAAGGAGACGATTGCGACGGGCACCACCGCTGCAGCGGCGGGTGGCTTCGTCGCGGTGTGTGCGATGCCGAATCTCTCGCCCGTGCCGGACAGCTTGCCGCACCTGCGGGAGGAGCTTACGGCAATCGAAAGGGGCGCGCGCGTGAAGGTGGTTCCCTACGGCGCGATCACCGTCGGCGAAAAGGGCGAAGTGCTCTCCGATATGGAGGGGATCACGCCGTATGTCTGCGCGTTTTCGGACGACGGGCACGGCGTGCAGCGCGAGGATATCATGCGTGCGGCGATGGAAAAGGCGAAAACGCTCGGGAAACTCATCTGCGCGCACTGCGAAGACGAATCCGCTGGGGATGCACGGGAAAGCGAATGGCGGCATGTAGAGAGAGATCTGCGCCTCGCGCAGGAAACGGGCTGCAAGTACCACGTTTGCCACGTCTCCACAAGGGAGAGCGTTTCCCTCATCCGTGAGGCGAAAAAAGACGGCGTGGACGTCTCCTGCGAAACCTGCCCGCAGTACATCCTCCTGACGGATGCGGATCGGGCGGACAGCGGCAGATACCGCATGAACCCGCCGCTGCAGGACGAAGGGGACAGTCGTGCGATCATAGAGGGGCTTGCAGACGGGACGATCGACATCATCGCGACCGACCACGCGCCGCACTCCGCCGAAGAAAAGGGCAGGGGCTTTCAGAAGAGCGTCAACGGCATCGTCGGGCTGGAGACGGCGTTCCCGCTGCTGTATACGCACCTCGTGCGGGAAGGCGTTCTCCCGTTGGAACGGCTCGTGCATTTGATACACGGCGCGCCGTGCGCGCGGTTCGGGATCGTACTCCCCGAGGAGGAGAACTACACGGTGTTCGACCTCTCAGCGGAGTACGATATTTCGCCCGCCACGTTCCTCTCCATGGGGAAGAGCACGCCCTTCGAGGGCATGCGCGTTTTCGGAAGGTGCGTTCGCACGGTTGCAAACGGAATTCAGGTATTTGGAGCGTGAAGGCATGAAGCAAAGCGATTTTCGGATCGAATCCAACAGGGAGATTGCGCCGCGCGTTTTCTCGATGGTGCTTTCGGGCGACTGCGCGCACATCGAGCGGGCGGGGCAGTTTGTGAATATCAAATTGGACGGGTTTTTCCTCAGGCGGCCCATTTCCGTATGCAGCGTAGACGAAAACATACTGCGCATCGTCTACAAGGTCGTGGGCGACGGCACGCGGAAGATGGCGGAGATGCGCGAAGGCGAAACGCTGAACCTTTTGACGGGGCTTGGCAACGGTTTTTCGACGGAAAAATCCGGCACGGCGCCGCTTTTGATCGGCGGGGGCGTCGGCATTCCGCCGATGTTCGAACTCGCGCGGCGGCTCGCGCGCGAGGGGAAGCGGGTGGGCGCAATCCTGGGCTTCAATACGCGCGATGAGATTTTCATGGAAGGCGAATTCGCCTCCGTTGCGGACAAAGTCGTGGTTACAACGGCAGACGGTAGCTACGGCGTAAAGGGCTTTGTGACGGACGCGATGGGACTGTTTTCCTATACATACACCTATTCCTGCGGCCCCGAACCGATGCTTCGGGCGGTGCACGCAAAATCCGAGACGGGCGGGCAGTACAGCTTTGAGGAGCGCATGGGCTGCGGCTTCGGCGCGTGCATGGGCTGCAGCTGCGAGACGCTTGCGGGCGCAAAGCGCATCTGCAGGGAAGGCCCCGTGCTCGAAAAGGAGGAGATCCTATGGCAGACACGCGCGTAACGCTCTCGGGCATCGCGCTCGACAACCCCATAATCCCCGCCAGCGGCACCTTCGGCTTCGGCTACGAGTTCGCGGATTTATACGACATCAACTGCCTCGGCGCGTTTTCCTGCAAGGGCACGACGCTGCATCCGCGCTTCGGCAACCCCACCCCGCGCATCGCGGAATGCGCATCGGGCATGCTGAACGCGGTTGGCTTGCAAAACCCGGGCGTGGATGCCGTGATCCGAGAGGAGCTTCCGAAGCTCGCAAAGGTGTACCATAAGCCGCTTTTGGCAAATGTCAGCGGCTTTTCTGTGGACGAATACGTCGCCTGCGCCGAAAAGCTGGACAAGCAGCCGCAGGTGAGCGCGATCGAGCTGAACATCTCCTGCCCCAACGTACACGGCGGCGGCATGAGCTTCGGAACCGACGCGAACGATGCGGCGCGTGTGACGCGCGCGGTCAAGGCGGTGTGCGAAAAACCCGTCTTTGTGAAGCTCACGCCGAACGTGACGGACATCGTCGCAATCGCCCGCGCGGTAGAGGCGGCGGGTGCGGACGGCATCGCGCTGATCAACACCCTCTTGGGCATGCGCATCGACGTGAAGCGCAGAAGGCCGCTCCTCGCCAACCGCACGGGCGGGCTTTCGGGCGCGTGCGTGTTTCCGGTCGCGCTGCGCATGGTGTACGACGTGTACGCCGCCGTGCGCATCCCCGTGATCGGGCTGGGCGGCGTATCGAGCGCGAGGGATGTGATCGAAATGATGCTCGCCGGCGCGACGGCGGTCGAGGTCGGCACGATAAACCTGATCGAGCCCTACGCGGTGCGGGACATCATCGCGGATTTGCCCAAGGTAATGGAAGAATACGGAATCGAACGCCTGGAGGACATCATAGGAGGTGCACACGAAAAATGCGGGACGTAATCGTGGCTTGCGACTTTTCGAGCCGCAAAGAGACGCTGGAGTTTTTGGACGCCTTTTCGGGGAAGAAGCCGTTTGTGAAGATCGGCATGGAACTGTATTACGCGGAGGGGCCCGACATCGTGCGGGAGATCAAGCGGCGGGGGCACAGGATTTTTCTGGACCTCAAGCTGTGCGATATCCCGAACACGGTCATGAAGGCGATGGCGGTGCTGCGCAATCTGGACGTGGACATGACGAACCTTCACGCCTTCGGAACCATTGACATGATGCGCGCCGCGATCAAGGGGCTCACGCGCGAGGACGGGACGCGGCCGCTGCTCATCGCCGTGACGCAGCTCACCTCCACATCGCAGGAGCGCATGCAAAAGGAGTTGCTTATCGATAAGCCCCTCTGCGACGTGGTGACGCACTACGCGAAAAACGCCAAGGAGGCGGGGCTCGACGGCGTCGTCTGTTCGCCCCTGGAGGCGGAGAGCGTACACGCTGCCTGCGGAGGCGCGTTCCTCACCGTCACGCCGGGCGTGCGCTTTGCGGGCGGCGATGTGGGCGATCAGGCGCGCGTCACGACGCCCGAGGGCGCAAAGCAGCTCGGCGCGGATTTCATCGTGATGGGGCGCCCCATCACCGCCGCTGCGGACCCCGTGGAAGCGTATGAACGCGCCCTGCGCGCGTTTGCGGATTGAGGAGGAAAACATCATGGACAGAAAAACGGAAGCCGCGCGCGAACTTTTGAAGATTCAGGCGGTCATCTTCAGACCCAACGAGCCGTTCACCTGGGCGAGCGGCATCAAAAGCCCCGTCTACTGCGACAACAGGCTGATTCTCACCGCGCCCGAGACGCGAAATGTCATCGAAGAAGGGATTGCGGAACTCATCAAAGCGCACTATCCCACTGTCGAGGTGCTGATGGGCACATCGACCGCGGGCATCGCGCATGCGGCGATCGTAGGGCATATGCTGAACCTCCCTATGGGCTATGTGCGCGGCGGCGCGAAGGACCACGGCAGAATGAACCGCATCGAGGGCAGGCTCCTTCCCGGGCAGAAGGTCGTCGTGGTGGAAGACCTCATCTCGACGGCGTCCAGCGCGGTAGAGGTCGTCGAGGCGCTGCGCGAGGCGGGTGCGGAAGTGCTCGGCATCGCGTCCATCTTCACCTACGGCATGCAGAGCGGCTTGGACAACCTGAAAAATGCGAACGTTGCGAACCATTCCCTGACGGATTTTGACACTATGGCGCGGGAGGCTGCCGCGACGGGATATATTGCGGAAGAAGACATCCGCCGCCTGCAGGCGTTTCGCGACAACCCCAAGGACGAGAGCTGGATAGGAGGCAAAGCATGAGGCACCTTATCGACATCCGCGACCTGACCGTGGACGAGATTACGGAACTCATCGCGACGGCGGGCGACATCATCGCTTTGCCGCGCGAATACGCGCACAGGTGCGAGGGCAAAAAGCTTGCGACGCTGTTTTTTGAGCCGTCCACCAGAACGCGCCTGAGCTTCGAGGCGGCGATGTACGAGCTCGGCGGG
This sequence comes from Christensenellales bacterium, assembly GCA_050946115.1. Taxonomy (GTDB): domain Bacteria; phylum Bacillota; class Clostridia; order Christensenellales; family Aristaeellaceae; genus CAYFRC01. The sequence goes on along the minus strand of JBMNUF010000036.1, from coordinate 11,152 downwards.
CACGTGATCAGCTTTTCGGATGCCGGAAGCAGCTCCTCCGCCAAGGGCGAGAGCGTGTCCGACACGGTGCGCACGGTCGGCTGCTACGCGGACATCATCGCGATGCGGCACTTTAAGGAGGGCGCCCCGATGGTCGCGGCGATGCACTCCACCGTGCCCGTCATCAACGCAGGCGACGGCGGACACAACCACCCCACGCAGACGCTGACGGATCTTTTGACGATTCAGCGCGAAAAGGGCAGGTTGCGCGACCTGACGGTCGGCTTCTGCGGCGACCTGAAGTTCGGGCGGACGGTGCACTCCCTGATTTCTGCACTGTCGCGCTACGAAAACGTCAAGTTCGTGCTGGTTTCCCCCGAGGAGCTGAAGGTGCCAAGCTATGTGAAGGACGTGCTCAAGCAAAAGAACCTATGGTATGAGCAGACGACCGACCTTTCCGCCGTCATGCCGGAGCTCGACATCCTGTACATGACGCGCGTACAGCGCGAGCGCTTTTTCAACGAGGAGGACTACATGCGCCTGCGCGACAGCTATATCCTGACGCCGGAGAAGCTGTGGAACGCGAAAAAAGACCTTTCGATCATGCATCCCCTGCCGCGCGTGAACGAGATCTCCGTCGCGGTCGACGACGATCCCCGCGCGAGCTATTTCCGACAGGCGCTAAACGGCAAGTACATCCGCATGGCGCTCATCATGAAGCTGCTTGAGGAGGCGAAGGCATGAACATCGACGCGATTCAAAACGGCATCGTCATCGACCACATCCCCGCGGGCAAGGCGATGGAACTGTACCACTATCTGAACCTCGACAAGTTGGATTGCAGCGTTGCGATCCTCAAGAAGGTGTCCTCGAGAAAGCTCGGCAAAAAGGACATGATCAAGATCGACGAGCGCATCGACATCGATCTGGACGCGCTGGGTTTTCTCGCGCCGCACTGCACCGTGAGCTTCATCCAAAACGGCGAGACGGTCGAAAAGAAGACCCCGCAACTTCCGGACACGCTGGTGAACGTGATCAAATGCCGCAACCCGCGCTGCATCACCACGATCGAGCAGGAGCTAAAGCACGTGTTCACGCTGTCCGACCGCGAAAAGGGCATCTACCGCTGCATATACTGCGAGACGAAGGCGTAGCTTTTCAAAGCGCTATCACGCGCGCTTTCAACACGTTTCTCCCGTCGGGACATGGCGTCCCGCGCGGGAGATTTTCCATATTTACTAAAAGAAATGTTATTGCGGAACAGTCGTTTTATGGACGGACGATCCGAGCCGAGATGCAAAAAAACCGCCGGAACAGAAATCGCAGCGGTTCCCTATAATCTCATATCAAAGGCAAAGAATGTGCAGAAGTGGTTTTCCCAAACGCGCCTTCAGTCCGGGATATTGCCGGGTAAGAGGGGGCAGGGCAGGAGCGTCTCATCGGGCACTTCGTCGCCCCGCATCAATTTATCCAACATCTCTGCGGCGCATTTTCCGATTTCGCTCGCGGGGTAGCGGATGGATGTCGGGCGGCGCGTGAATTGGCTGAGATAGTCCAATCCGTCAAAGCCCATGAGCGCGCACGATTTGACCAGATCGATGCCTTCGTCGATCATAAACCTGCGCAGCTCCAAAAGATACGTGTCAGAGCTGCAAAAAAACGCGGGCTTTGACTTTGCGCCTTGCATCAGCGCCGTGACGCGCGGAAAGAAATCCTTTTCGATGATCAATTCGCCGTACACATCCTCGTGCGCCTTCAGAAAGCGCAGATAGCCGTTTGCGCGCGCTTCCTGCGCATAGATGTTTTGCTTGCCCTTGTTCCGCATCGGCGGGCAGAGAAAGTGGATTTCGCGGTATCCGCGCGAATATAGGTTCTTCATGCCCGTCAGCGACGCACTTTCGTTGTCACCGCTCACGAAGGGGAATCCGTGTACGCGGTTGGACACGGTGACGATAGGGACGTTTTCGCTGCGCAGCCATGCGCCGTATACCTCGCCAAAGCCGACCGGGAGCAGGATGATGCCGTCCACCCATTTGTCGCACAAGTTTTCGATGAGCTCTTTTTCCCGCGCAATATCCTTGCGAGACAGGCAGATATAGCTCAGGACGCCACGCTGCGCGAAATACTCCTCGATCGCCATGGTCATGTCGGTAAAATGTTGGTTATTCAGGTCGAACACGATGATGCCTACGGACGCACTCTTGCCCGTGGAAAGGCTGCTTGCGATCGCATTCGGCCGATACCGATTTTCCCGCGCAATCCTGAGGATGCGCGCGCGCGTTTCTTCGGAAATTCCGCGCTTACCTTTCAGCGCGCGATCTACCGTGGTGCGTGATACGCCTGCAAGCCTTGCAAGCTCCACGGATGTTATGGCCATTCCCGTTCCCCTTCCTTGCATGCGGTTGAATGAAATACTATCCCATTATAAGACAATTCCGTGCGTATGTCAAATACAGAATGGATACATCATGATAATAAATGGTTAAATATTACGAGAAGCATTTACAAATAGTAGCATATAGACTATAATACTAATTGAACGTACACGTGTACGTATCCTACAAATCGGGAGGTTGTTTTCATGAAGAAGCTGGTATGTCTGCTCATCGCGCTCGTGATGCTCCTGGCGATGTTCCCCGCCTTTGCGGAGGAACAGACGGACGTTCGCAACCTGATCGGAGATGGTGCGAACACCATCTCCATCGCGTTTTCCGGCGAGGAATTCAACGAGGAAGCCCTGTTCAAGGTGCTGCAGGAGTTCTACGAGGAAACCGGTATCTCCGTCGAGGTGCTATACGTCGCTTCTTCCGGCGGCTGGGCGGGGTTCTTCTCCAAGATTCAGACGATGATTGCCGGCGGCGACACGCCGGACCTGATCCGCATCGCCATCGAAGGCTTCCAGATTTTCTATTCCAACGACATGATCGTCCCGCTCAACGAATATGCCGAGAAGTATCCGGAATTCGCAGCGATGGTCAACGACAACCACGAGAAGCTGGTCGCGCCCTTCACGGTGGACGGGCAGCAGTACGGCTACGGCTTTGACTGGAATAACGTGTTGGCGCACATCAACACCGACATCTTGGCCGAGTGCGGTTTGGAGATGCCAGAACCGGAGTGGACGGTGGAAGAGTTCTTGGACTACGCGCAGAAGATGACGTTCACGCGCGAGGACGGCACCAAGGTATGGGGCACGCAGGTCCCCAATTACTACTTTGGCACCAGCGCGTGGCTGTTCAACTGGGGCGCCTCCATCCTCAACGAGGATATGACCGAGTCCACCATCAACAGCCCCGAGGCTGTCGAGATGTTCCAATTCCTGCACGACTTGATCTACGTGTACGAGGTTGCTCCGGATCCGACCACCGTAGGCTCCGAATTCATCACCGGTCAGGTTGCGATGCAGTGGGGCGGGCGCTGGCTGCTGGGCTCTTATTACAACAACGACTTCTTTAACGTCGATGTCGCATATGTGCCCATCAAGGCGACCAACCAGGTTATTTCCGGCGTCGGGATTTATCCGATTTCCAAGGCGTCCGAGCACAAGGACGAGGCGTACAAGCTCGCCTGCTGGCTTTCCACCGCAGATGCGCAGAGCCGCATCCTCGCAAGGAGCCACATTCCGTCTTCGAAGACCTGCCTCGAAGCGGTGCGCAACGCCGAGTTCCCGAAGCACAGCTATCTGTTTGCGGACTCTGCGGACGTCGCCAAGTCCGTCGAGTGCCCCGCCGCCTATTCGGAGCTGCAGGAGATTTTCGACCGCTATACCAGCCTGATCTTTGCGGACGAAATGCCCGTACAGGAGGCGCTGGATGCCTGCAAGGCCGAGATGGACATGGCGCTGATGGACTACTGATTCCCGTTTATTTGGTCCCGAACGGACGCGAATCGTCCGTTCGGGACTTGCCGCATGCCATCCTCATTCGACGCGGATTTCGGGCTTCAGAAATGGAAGGGAGGAACCCTCTTTGGTCACAAAGGCACCTGCTGCCGTCACAAAAGCATCCAGAACGCGTCGACGGAAGGAGACAATATCCGCCTATCTGTTTCTGTCGCCCGCGCTGTTGGTCTATCTGTTTTTTGTCATTTTCCCGTTGTTTATCGTTTTGTATCTTATGTTTCATAAGTACAATGTAATCACGCCCGCACAGTGGAATGATTATAAGAACTTCCTCAAGGCGCCTATAGATTCCCGCATCTGGATAACGCTTACGAACTCCTTCAAATTCGTCGTTCTGATTTGCCCGATGCATATCCTCTTTGCGACCCTGCTCGCGCTGGGCGTTTCGTCCATCAAAAACAGGATCGCCGTATACACGGTTCGCACTGTTTTGTATTTTCCGACGTTGCTCGCGGTATCTTCCTGCGCGCTCGCGTGGAGGTATATTTTCTCTACGGATTTCGGCATTCTCAATTGGTTTCTCGGTCTGTTTGGCGTTCAAAAGATCGCATGGCTGAATTCCTCCACATGGTTCTATCCGGCGGCAATGATTTTCTCGCTCTGGAAAAACGTGGGATACTATTTCCTGTACATCTACATCGCCCTGCAGGGCATCGACAGGTCGGTTCTCGAAGCCGCGGAGCTCGACGGCGCGGTCGGTGCGAGGAAGTTTTTCGGCATCACCCTGCCCATGATTTCACCCACGCTGTTTTTTGTCATCGTGACCATGATAATCGGCTGTATACAGATTTTCGATGAGCCGTACATCTTTACGGGCGGTGGACCGGGCGATTCTACGCGTACCTTCTCTATGTATATCCATTCTACCGCGTTTGCCGCGCAGAATTACGGATATGCCTGTGTCTTGGCGATGATGCTGCTCATCATCGTCCTGATCATCACCCTTTTGCAGTTCAAGGCCAGCTCATGGGTCAGCTACGACAGGGAGTAAGGAGGATGCGTTGTGGATAAAAAGACAGTTGCGACACGGTGGAATATCCGCAGGGACATCGTCTGCTTTTTGTTGGCGCTGTTCTGTGCGTTCATGATTATACCGGTACTATGGATGATTGCGACATCGCTTCGTTCGCCGCTCGATTCGTTTTCCTTGCCGCCGCACATCATCCCGACGACCTTTGATATAACGAACTATAGGACCGTTTTTCAAAAGGTCGACATGTTTGCGTTTTTGAAAAACTCGGTGATATATTCCGTTTCCGCAACGGCTCTGCAGCTTATGACCTCCTCGATGGCGGCGTTTGCGTTTGCGCGGCTTCAGTTTTGGGGCAAGAATTTCATCTTTTTCGCGTTCCTCGCCGCGCTGATGATACCGGGGCAGGTACTTTCCATTCCGCGATTCATCATTATCAGCAGGATCGGCTGGATCAACAGTCTCTTGGCATTGATCGTGCCGAGCATGTTCTCTGCGTTGGCGATTTTTCTGATTCGCCAGTTCATGGCGACGATTCCCAAAAGCTATGACGAGGCGGCATACATCGATGGCGCGACGCGCCTTCAGTGCTACAGACGGATCGTTTTGCCGATGACGAAGCCCGTTTTGATGGTCATGGCGATGCAAACCTTTGTCGGCACGTGGAACGATTTCTATGGACCCTTGATTTACATCAACGCCGTGTCGAAGATGACGCTTCCGCTTGGCTTGGTGCAATTAAACGGCGTGATGGGTACCGGCAACCAGGCCGCGATCATCGCGGGCGTCGTGCTGACGTTTATCCCGCCGCTGTTCATGTATATCTTCGGGCAGCGGTATCTCATCGAGGGTATTTCCATAGGCGGCATCAAATAATAAAAAAGAAGGAGAGAAGCAAAATGAAGGAATATAAGGGCGCCGCAAGGCAGGAAATTTCGTTTCCGCTGGGCGGAATCGGCTCCGGCTGCATAGGTCTGGACGGCACCGGGCGGCTGATCGACTGGGAGATCTTCAACCGCCCGAACAAAGGTTCGCTCAACGGCTTTTCGCACTTCGGCATCAAGGCGGAACGGTGCGGCAAGACCGTGGATGCGCGCGTGGTCAATGCGGACCTCTTGGGTTCGCGTATGGGGCGCTATACGGATCTTCCCGGGCACCACAGCTACGGGTATGGGCCGTCGCGCCATCTGCTGAGCGGGGTGCCGCACTTCAGAGACAGCGTATTTGAAGGCGAATTTCCGCTCGCGAAGGTGCGCTTTATCGATGAGACATTCCCCGGCACGGTTGCGCTCGAGGCGTTTAACCCGTTCATCCCGTCAAACGATGTAGATTCCTCCATCCCCGGCGCGTTCTTTACGCTGACCGTCACGAACGACGCGGCGGAGGAAACCGACTTTACGCTTGCGCTCTCGCTCAACAATCCCTCGAAGTCCGAGGCTCTGCATCGCGTCGTGAAAACGGCATCGTTTCAGGGCGTGGAGCTCGGGAACACATTTTCCGATGCCGACCACCCCGACTACGGGCAGCTGATTTTCGGCGTTCCCGGCGGGGACGATATGCAGGTGCAGCACTATTGGTATCGCGGGAACTGGTTTGACAACATCGCCATCTTCTGGCGCGACTTCACAGCTCCCGGAACGCTGCGCGACCGCGTGTACGAACAGGGAAGCGGCGCGAAGCAAGGGGAAGACCTGGCGACCATCGCCGTGCGCAAGACGCTCAAGCCGCGCGAGACGTGGCGACAGAGATTTTTCATCGGCTGGTATTATCCGAATTATACCAACTACTGGTCGAACCGCCCCAGCAATCACGACGACTCCGCGATTCCGGACGGCGAAAACCGCACGTGGAAGAATTACTACGCGACGCTCTTTTCGTCGCTTTCCGCCGTCGCGGAGTATTCGCTGAAGGAATGGGAAAGGCTTGAAAGCGAAACGAGGCTCTTTCACGGTGCGCTTTACTCCTCCGCGCTGCCGGAGGCGGTCAAGGACGCCGTGGGCGCGAACCTCGCGGTGCTCAAATCGCCCACCGTCCTGCGGTTGACGAACGGCGAATTTTACGGCTGGGAGGGCTGCTCCTGCCACGACGGAAGCTGCGAGGGGAGTTGCACGCACGTTTGGAACTATACGCAGGCGCTGCCGTTCCTGTTTCCGAAGCTGGAGCGCTCCATGCGCGAATTGGATTATACCTACAACCAGCGCGAGGACGGCGGTATGCCGTTCCGCCTGCAGTTGCCGCTCGGGCGCGAGAAATCCAAATTCCGCCCGTGCGTCGACGGGCAGATGGGCGGAATCATCAAGACCTATCGCGAATGGAAGCTCTCGGGCGACGACGAATGGCTTCGCACGTGGTGGGATCGCGTGAAGAAATCGCTCGAATTCGCGTGGGCGGAGACGAACGAGGACAGATGGGACCCCGAAAAAAGCGGCATCATCACCGGCAGGCAGCATCACACGCTCGACATGGAGCTTTTCGGCCCCAATGCGTGGCTCAACGGCTTCTACGTCGGCGCGCTCAAGGCCGCGAGCGAAATGGCGGAGGCGATGGGCGACCCCGACGCGCAGCTGTACGCCGATCTCTACGAAAAGGGGCGCGCGTATACCGATGCACAGCTCTTCAACGGGGAATACTACATCCAGAAAATCGACGTGCGCGACAAGTCGATCCTCGCGCCCTATTCCGAGGGCTCGACGCTGACCGGCGGCTCGACCGTATCCACCTATTGGAGCGACGAGGCGCAGCAGATCAAATACCAGATCGCCGGCGGCTGCATCATCGATCAGGTCCTCGGCCAGTGGATGTGCGAGATCGCGGGCGTGGGGGAGATTCTCGACAAGGAGAATGTGGATCCCGCGCTGCGCGCGATCTATAAGCACAACTTCAAGGAGTCCGTGCGGTTCCACTTCAATCCATGCCGCATTTACTCCGTCAACGACGAATCGGGGCTCGCGATTTGCGAATGGCCCGAGGGCGCGGAAAAGCCCGTCGTGCCGATTCCCTATGCGGAGGAGACGATGCACGGCTTTGAGTATCAGGCGGCGACGCACATGATCCGTCGGGGCATGGAAAAAGAGGGTCTGCGCGTGGTGAAGGGCATTCGCGACCGCTACGACGGCACCTTGCGCAATCCGTGGAACGAGATGGAGTGCGGCAGCAACTACGCCCGCAGCATGGCGAGCTACGCGCTGTTGCTCACGTATGAGGGCTTTTCCTTTGACATGCGGCGCGGCCATATCGGCTTTCGGCCGATGAACGAGGGGAGCTTCTTCTGGTCCGCAGACGGCGCGTGGGGCACGTTTACGCTGGAAGGCGGAAAATCGACCTTTGAAGTGCTCTGGGGTGAGATCGCGCTCTGCTCGCTCGGCCTTCCGGACGGAACGGAAGCGGATTTGCGCGAAAACGGCGAACCTGCCTTGCTGAAAGCCGGTGCGAAACGATGCTTCTGCTGATTACCGGCATCATGGCGTCAGGGAAGACCACCGTCGCACAGGCGATCGCCGAAAGGCTTCCGAAATGCGTGCATTTGGACGGGGACATCTTCCGTAGGATGATCGTGACGGGCAGGGTAGAGATGGCATCGGGCGCGGGAGAGGAGGCGTTTTCGCAACTTCGATTGCGCTACCGCATGACTGCGGACGCCGCGCGAAGCTATCACGAGGCGGGCTTTCACGTGGTCATTCAGGACAATTACTACTGCGAAATGCTGCCGTACATGGTGTCGCTTCTTGAAGGGCTTCCCCTGCAAGTGGCAGTGCTTTGCCCGAGCGTCGAGGCGGTCACCGTGCGGGAGGCAAAGCGGCAGAGAAAGGGGTACACAGGGTACGAAATAGAGCCGCTCTGGCGCAGCTTTATGGAGGGCACGCCGCGCATCGGCTACTGGCTGGACAATTCCGATATCACAGCGGAGGAAGCGGCCGACAGAATCTTAAAGGAGGTATATGGCATATGAAGAAATACACCAACGCGATGCGATACGCAGATTTCCCGATCGGCGGCATCGGGACGGGCACCGTCACGCTGAGCGCGGCGGGGCGGCTGAAGGATTTTCAGTTCTTCAATCGCCCGAGCCTGGACGAAAAAGTGCCGTTTACATTTTTTGCGATGCATACGTCGTGGCAGGGTAAGACCGATACGTGCGCGATCGAGGCGCCGCCCGCGCCCGATTTCTACAAGGGGCGCGGATACCACCCGAAGCATACGGCGGGGCTCCCGAAATTCGCGTCGTCGGAGATGACGGTGCGCTACCCGTTCGCGGAGATCGCGTTTGCCGATGAGGCGTTCCCGATAAAGGTTTCGCTTCGCGCGTTCAATCCGTTCATCCCCATGAACGAGGACGATTCCGGCATTCCCGCAGCGCTCTTCCGCTTTACGATGACGAACACGTCGGACGCGCCCGCCGAGGTGCTCGTCGCCTCGAGCATGACCAACATCCACAACTACCACACGCAGGACGCCTTTGACAACCCGTTTTCGACCCCGAATGCATGGAACGAGCGCCGGGGAAACGGCATTTTCATGACAGGAAACGCCGTGGGAGAAGATGACCTTTGCTATTCCAACTGCGCCATCCTCACGCCCGATGCAAATGCAGAAGTGCGCCCCCTTTGGTATCAGGGCGGATGGTACGACGGCATTACCGATTTCTGGAACAATTTGCGCGAGGGCAGGCTCGAGGTCGACGCGCCCGTGGAGGACGATTTCCGCCGCGCAGTCGGGCTCGAACCGGTCAAGACCGGTTCCGTCGGCGTGCGAAAGACGATCGCTGCGGGAAAGACCGAAACCTTCACGTTCGTGATGTCCTGGTATGTGCCGAACAGACCCAAGGGCTGGACGATTGAACAGAGCGGCGGCAAGACGATGAAAAACTACTACGCCACGCGCTATAAGGATGCGTGGGACGCGGGCGAAAACCTCTTAAAGCGGCTCGCCTATTTGGAGGATGCGAGCGAGCGCTTCGCGGACGCGCTGTATGACACCACGCTGCCCGCGCCGATCTTGGATGCGATTTCCGCAAACATCGCGGTATTGCGAAGCACAACCTGCTGGCGCGCGCCGAATGGCACCTTCACCTGCTGGGAGGGCTCCCACGAACAGGTCGGGAGCTGCCACGGCACCTGCACGCACGTATGGAACTACGCGCAGACCGCCGCCTATCTGTTCCCGCGCTTGGAGCAGTCCGCGCGGGAAAACGAGTTCCTAACGGAGACGAATCCCGACGGCAAGATGACCTTTCGCACGCAGCGCGGCTTCGACCTGCCCGATTGGGGCATGTATCCGGCTGTGGACGGGCAGTTGGGTGCGATCATGCGCGCGTGGAGGGAGTGGAAGCTCGGCGGCGACCGCGCGTATTTGGAGCGTGTCTACCCGCACGTGTTGCGCGCGTTCGACTTTGCACGCGCCGAATTCGACCCGGACGGCGACGGCGTGCCCGAGGCGCGCCAGCACAACACCTACGACATCGAGTTCTATGGCCAAAATCCGCTTTCGGGCGTGTTCATGCTCGGCGCGGCGAAGGCGGTGGCTGCGATGGCATGGGAAATAGGGGACGAAAAACGCGCAGAGGAGACGGAAGCCTTCTTCACGATGGCGCAAGCCAATTTCGATGCGATGTGTTGGAACGGTACATACTATATCCAGCGGATCGACGACGTGGATGCATATCCGTATCAGTTCGGGACGGGGTGCCTCTCCGACCAGCTCCTCGGGCAGACGCTCGCGTCGCTGTTCGGGCTGGGAAGGCTCCTTCCGAAGGAGAGGATTCGCTCCGCGATCAAGGCGGTATACGACAACAATTTCCTGGACGGCGCGCGCAGAAATCCCTGCGTGCAGCGGCTCTTTGTTTCGGACGACGAGCCGGCGCTCGTGCTCTGCACATGGCCCAAGGGCGATATGCCCCGCTTCCCGTTCGTCTATTCGGACGAGGTGTGGACGGGCATCGAATACCAGGTAGCGACGCTTCTGCTCTATGAGGGCTTTGAGGAGGAGGCGATCGCGCTGGTCAGGGCCGTCAGGGACCGCTTCGACGGCGAGCGCAGGGCGCCGTTTAACGAGATGGAATGCGGCTTCTATTATGCGCGTGCCATGGCGAGCACGGCTTACGCATGAATTAAGGTTGTGATAACTGTTTCCAGATAGTCTTGATCGTAGGCGCAACGTCGCCGCCGACGCGCAACAGAGAGTCTGTAAAGAATTTTCTGTAAATGCACCGCCTTCTGTGATAGAATAAAACACAGGAGGCGTTAACAATGGGAAGACCAAGGAAGTACAACGGACTGAGTGAAGAGAAGCGGAACATTATCAGC
>JBMNUF010000035.1:0-16517 GCA_050946115.1 Christensenellales bacterium | reverse complement strand
AGTGCACATAACATGGGAAGAATACCACGTCTCCGTGCCGCCACACGCGCTCTTCCTCTTCATCGTCATATCGTCTGCACATGGCTCCGCAAATCGGACATGGATATTTCGCCGTCTTTCGCGCACTCACGTATATATGCACTGCACGTTCCTGTCCGTTAAATTCCGCTTGTTCGATACTCCATGGCTCTTTCAATCCCAAGGACTACGCAAACATTTCCGCGCTATTCGCAAAGCTCTCCACCTTCATCACCCGACACTATTTTACCACTTTCACGGTTTTAAGTGAAGAGCCTGCAGATCTCTCCGTCGGAATATTTCATCTGTGAGTTTTCAAAGTGAACGCAACCGCCAACGCCGCAAGCAGATGCCTCAAATCTGAAACGGATTTTTAGACGGCGGGGAAATCATTCATTCCGGACTTAATGAAAGAAGAGTACTGCGCGGCATCGCCAAGGAACTTCGACGCGCCGTTTCGGTAATCGGCAGAGAGGTAAGAAAGTATCGGTCAAAGATGAATGCCCGTGCCTATGGCAGGATAAGGCACAATAAGGAACCCCGTGATATCATTCGCCCAAACGGGACATCGAATAAGATCATTTTTCGATTGCGGCTCCACATAACATAGTATGGAGCGGACGCAATCCGCTCCATACTATGTCGAAAAATGGACTCGTATCATGTGTCGGGTTCTTCTTCACACGCCGCTTTTTGTGCATTGATACTCCGGATTACTTCCGGATCGAACTTCGGCCTGCGGTCATAGGTATACAGACCATTCTGCTCCTGCTCCACATCCGTCAGCTGTGTATAGCAGAAGCCGAAATGATCCGGATTGCCCAACAGCGTTTCGGTCAGGCGGCGGTATCGATCCAAAAACTCCTCCTCGGTCTTCGGCCCTTCTCCGTAGCCCCAGCCATCCTTTTCTTCCGTCCAGCGGATTCCGCCGTATTCACTGACAAAGACGGGCTGTCCCGGCACGTTGTAGGGCTGCCTATCCTGAAAACGCTCGAAAATCGGTTCGGAGCCCTTTTGGTAGCGACGGGCGAACTCCTCGGGATTCTGCTCGTAATCGTGGACATCGTGAATATCCGTTTCCGTATGGAAATTCCCCGAGGTGTCGATGACGGGTCTGGTGGCATCCAGCGCCTTGGTCAGGCGGTAAATCATGCGCAGGACGTCGTCCTTTTGCCGCCTGCCGTCAAAATCCCACGTCTCGTTGAACGGGCACCAGCCTATAATCGCTGGGCAGGAATAGTCTCTCGCAACGGCCCCCAGCCATTCGGACTGGAACACGGCGAGCGACCGATAATCGGAATGATCCAGCCCCCAGTTGGCCATCTCGCCCCAGCACAGGTAGCCGAGCCTGTCAGCCCAGTACAGATACCGCGCCTCGAAGACCTTTTGATGCAGCCGAGCGCCGTTGAAGCCCATTGCCATGCTCAGCTCGATATCCCTTTTCAGCGCCGCGTCGCTGGGCGCCGTGTAGATTCCGTCCGGATAGAAGCCCTGATCCAGCACAAGACGCTGGAAAACCGGCTTGCCGTTCAGCAGGAATCTCCTCCCGTCAAAGGCTACGCTGCGCAGACCGAAATAGCTGCTCAGGCTGTCGACGGTCTTTCCGTCCTTCACCAGCAGCAGCTGCAGATCGTACAGCTTTCCGTCGCCGACAGTCCAGAGGAACTTTTTGGTCAGCTGCACGGTTGCCTCTGCCCAGCTGCCGTTCACCTTTGCGTGCGCCGTGCCGGTGAAGCTCTCCTTGTAGGCGGTAGCCGCCCGCAACTCGCAGCCCAATCCTCCGTGAATCCTTGCGCGGATATGCAGCGTACCGTTCGCGGCATCGGGCGCTAAGTGTACCTGTTCGAAGTAGCTCTCGTTCGTCCATTCCAGCCATACGGTTTGCCAGATGCCGGTCGTTCGGGTATAGAAGCAGCCAAAGGATTCGTAGAGAGAACTCTGCTTGCCGCTTGGCTGCATCGCGCAGCGGGTATCGTCCTCGGCGCACACGGTCAGGATGTTTTCGCCCGGCCTCAGTGCCTTGGTGATTTCCAGCGTAAAGCCGGTATAGCCGCCCCGGTGCGTGCCGACCGAGATTCCGTTTACCCATACTTCGCAGAAATAGTCCACCGCTCCGAAGTTGAGGAAAACGCGCTTGCCCTCTGCGCGATGCGGCAGGGTAAAGCCGCGGCGATACCACACGCACCGCATGAAATCCTTGTTGCCCACACCGCTCAATTCGCTCTCCGGGCAAAACGGCACGATAATGCTGCCGCTCAGCGGGTTTTCGATCAGACCACGCTTCCGACCGCTGCATCCCTGATCGATCTCGAATTCCCATTCGCCGTTCAGATTCATCCAGTCGTCCCGGACAAACTGGGGGCGAGGATACTCCGGGCGGGGGATGTCGGGCTTGGAAGGCTTGTTGTCTGCCGGGGTCAGGTAATCCTCCGTGGCCGTTCGGACGATGCGGCGGTTCACCGTCCAGTTCTTTTCATAATAGCTCGTCGGTTCAAAACGATCGTTTATCCGTTCCATTTCCGCCGCCATCTTCGCCCGCATGTCGTCCGCCGTCTTTGCATAGGCAGGATCGCCGATCAGGTTTTTCATCTGATACGGATCCTCCACATTGTCGAACAGCAGTTCCGCGCCGTCAATGCGGTATTTGGCATAGGTGAAGCGCTTGTCGCGCAGCCCTCGCCACTCCGCCCCGTCGCCCCATGCCGCCACGGCACCCATTCCCTGCAAAAACTGAAACGGCGGTTCTTTTGCATTTTCCCCGGTGATCAGTCCGGCGACGCTCCGCCCCTGCACCCCTTCCGGACACGGCAGGTGCATCAGATCCAGCAGGGTCGGCATGATGTCCACCGTGTTCAGACATGCGTCGCAGCTGCTCTTCGCCTGCGCGCCGCCCGGCATACGCAGCAAGAAGGGTACTCTTATCGCTTCTTCGTAGAAGATATTCTTCGCGCGGCGGCCGTGCGCACCGAAGCACTCGCCGTGATCGGATGTGAAGACGATGATGGTATCCTCTTCCAGCCCCAGCTCCTTCACCGCGTCCATCAGCGTGCCGAAGGCCTCATCCAGGCAGCCCACCATGGCGTCATAACAGCGCATCCAGCTTGGCAGCTCCCTGCGATCCTCTTCCGAAAGATGCGCCCACGAATCGCCGTACGGGTCGTCCTGCGGCAGATAGTTCGGGGGATAGTCATAGGCGGCAGGGTCGAACCGATCCAGCATCTCCTTCGGCACATTCTCCGGTATCCATGGGTCATGGGGTACGCCGAAGGAGAGAAACATGGCAAAGGGCTTCTCCTTGTTTGCGCGCATTCTCTTCAAATGGCGGATTGCCAGGTCTGCCTGGCTGTAGGGCTCATACTTGTCCGCCAGAATCTTCTGCGGCCCATCCTCGTGATAGTAGGCGAGCGGTGCGTAGTATTCATGATGGAAGCCGTACGCAGCCCAATAGTCGTCAAAGCCCAGCCGATCCGGCCCCTTGGGGACGAACGAGTTTTTCGGATCGTAGTGGTTGCCGAGCTCGTCGGCATACAGATGCCACTTGCCGATATACGCCGTTTCATACCCGCCCTCGGTCAATACGTGGCCGATACAGCGCTGGTTGGGATTCAGCCGGATCTCGTTGATGACCATGCCCGTCGACGACGTGTATTTCCCGGTGAACAGGGTGGCGCGGTAGGGAGCGCACACGGGATGTCCGCTCACAGCCTGACAGAAATCCATGCTGCGCGCGTGAAACGCATCGATGTTTGGCGTCTGCGCGTTGCGATAGCCGCTATAGCCGCAGCCGGTGCGCCGCAGCTGATCTGCAAATACATACAGAAGATTGGGACGGCTCGCCATATATTGACCCTCCTATTCCTAAAACGAGGCGACCGAAACCGGTCGCCCCTGTAATACCTGCATATCGTCAGCCCTTTACGGCCGCCTGAATCTTGATGCCCTCCAAAAAGTATTTTTGGCTGAACAGGTACAGCAGCAGGGGTACAACCATGCTGACCACGGTGCTGGCTAGCAGGCTGGCAAACTGGCTTGTACCCAGCGCGCTTTGCAGCAGACTCAAACCGCTGGTCAGCGTCTGATTCTTGGGATCGGTCATCACGATGCTCGGCCAGTAATAATCGTTCCAGCCGCCGCGGAAGGCGTTTAGTGCAACGATCATCAGCACGGGTTTGATGCTTGGGGAAATGACGTGCAGGAAGATCTGGAAGCTGCTCGCGCCGTCGATGCGGGCGGCCTCATCCAGTTCCTTCGGAATCCCGACGAGAAAGTTCCGCATGAGATAGGTGCTCATGATGCTCACACAACCCGGCCAGATCAGCGCGTGTATGTTGTTGACCCATCCGAAACTGTTGCAGATCTTAAAAAGAGGCAGCGTAGAGGCGCTGGAAGGAATGAGAGAAATGAAGAAGATTCCCCAGAAAATCGTGTCTCCGCCGGGGAACTCCAGCCGTTCATAGGCGAACGCCGCCATGGAACAGGTGAGCGTTACCACGACGGTTCTGATGACGGAAATAATCAGGGAGTTGCTGATCATTTTCACGATTCCCGTCTTCGTGCTCATCCCCTCTCCGGTGAACAGGGACACATACGTCCCCAGATTCAGCTTCTCCGGCAGCGCGGCGCGAATGTAATCCATGCGCGTGTGGATGTTGGCATAGCTGGTCGAGAACTCGATATTCGTTTTGAAGCTGTTGGTAATGATCCACACGATCGGCAGCAGCCAAAACACGGCGATCAGGGACAGCCCGACCGTGCAGAGAATGCGGACAACCGCAGCGTTGCGCTTGTTATCGGTTCCCATATGCAATGCCCCCTTTCCCGGCTCTCTTGCTTTTTCTTACTCTTTGCGAATCCCCGCGCATCATGCGCAGCTGGAACATGGAAACGAGCATAATCGTTAAGCCGAGAATCAACGCCATCGCGCTGGAAACGCCGGCAATCTGCTGCTTAAACGCGATATCGCGTATATACATCAGCAGCACGGCGTTTGCGCCGTCGTAATCGTATCCGGTGAGCAGGTTCGGCTGACCGTACACGTTGAACTGTGCGATGATGGTGGTAACGAAGGTGTACGCCAACGGATAGCTCATATTGGGCAGCGTGATATACCGAAATTTCTGCCAGGAGCCCGCTCCGTCGATGGACGCCGCCTCATACTGTTCTTCGGGGACGCTCGCAAGCGCGCTCTGGTATATGACCATTGTGCCGCCGTTGCCCCACCATACCGTTACGATCACCAGCATAACCCACGTATAGGGCGGCGCAAACCAGTTCCATGTACTGCCCAGCAGGTTGTTCGCCATGCCGTAGGTATAGTTGAAGAAATACTTCCATGTAAGCATGACGGTCGTGGTACTCATCAGGCTGGGGAGATAATAGATGGCCTGCAAAACCTTGCTGCCCCTCGTTATATACTTGGTAGCCAAGGCAATGGAAAAAGGCACGATGATGCAGAAGGGCGTCACATAAATCACAAATTTGAAGGTGTTCCCAAAACCGTTTCGGAACTGACCGTAATAGGTGTTTTTCGATTCGAACAGGATCGTTTTGAAATTGGACAATCCGGCAAACACGGGATCGTTGTACAGATCCCACTTGGCAAACGCGGCATATATGCCGTAGAGAATCGGCACCAGCGAGAAGGTGACGAACAGAATGACCTGAGGGGAGATGAACAGATATGGCTCGATCTCCCGCATTAATTGATATCGGGTATTTTTTGTCCTGAAGTTCGGAAACGAAGCGAAAGCGGTCAGCACCGCCAGAGCCGCCGTGAGATAGCAGAAGGAATTGGGCACCATGCTTATACTGAAATCGCGCTTCTTGATCTTGATTTTTAGTGCCTCGAACTGCTCGTTGAGGATGGTATACAGGCTGTTGTTTCTGGTTTCCAGACAATGCAGCACCAAGAACAGGACGTACAGCACCGACATGACGGCAACAAACAAAAAGCCTACGTTCATCTGGTTCCTTCCGAATGCGATGAACGCCACGATCGTAAGCATAATGATGATCGGCAGAAGCATGATCGGCGCACTGCTCAGGGAATAAAGCGAGTAGTAATGGGATGCAAAGGTTGTTACCGTCGTATCCTTTGCCGTGCTGGACGCATGGATTCCGGAAAACGAAAAGGACGCGGTGAAACACAACAGCAATGCAATTGCCAGAATTTTTCGTTTCATACGTTCGGTGCCTCCATAAGAAAGAAGAGGGGGAAAGCCTTCTTCACAACTTGCCCCCTCTGCGGATACGGAAAATCAGATACCGGCAGCGATGGCATCGTCCACTTCCGCCTGGATAGCGGCGCCGATGCTGTTCAGATCGATGGTGCTGTCGAAGATGAAGTCATTGCCGGCATGCGCGCAGGCGCCAGTGAAGGTGCCCCAGTAGAAGTACCGATAGATTTTGATGTTGTCCGCCAGACCGGCGTTCGCAAGGAAGGTCTGTACACAGGCCTTGAACTCGTCCATTTCGGTTACGCTCTTGTAGAGAGGAACCTGGCCGGCCTTGGTCGCCCACGGCAGAGAATGCGCGCCCATCCAGTCGACGAAGGTTGCGACCGCCAGATCGGTTTCTTCGGTGCGCTCTTCGTTTTCGGGCTGCATCCAGGTGTGCGAACCGGAGCGGCACAGAGCGGTCTCAGCGCTGAACACGGGCATCATGACCGCCGTGTAGTTCAGGCCTTCCACCTGCATCAGGGTCGCGTTGGTCCATGTGCCGCTTTCAAAGAAGATCAGGGTGCCGCCCAGGAAATGGGACGTGGCGCTTTCTTCCTTCGCCAGGCCGTAGCCGAGCTCATAAATCTCACGGAACACCTTTATCATTTCGCCCCACTTCTCGGCGTCAATCACCAAATTGCCGTCCGGGAAAAGGTCTTCCTGCGTGTATTCTTCGTAACGGGCAACAAACTCGTTGAAGCTCGCGCCGTAGTAGCTCAGCACCTTGACGGTCTCGCTGTCGCCCGCCGCCTTCACGGCTTCGCCGGCTTCCTTAATCTCGTCAAAGGTCACATAACCGTCTTCCAAAATGGACTCCAGGCCATACTTGGCAACCAGATCCAGATTGACATACAGAACGGGCGCGTTGAAGTCCCACGGAATGCCATACTGATAGCCGTCGTAATTGGTGTACTCCAATACATGCTCGGGGTAGTTGGCAAAATCCACAGCGCCGTCCGCCAGGCAGGTCACGTCGGTCAGGATACCGTCGTCCACCATCTTCGGAACGCGCTCGACGTGACCGATCATGATGTCGGGGATATCCGTGCCGCTCTGCACGGCGAGGTACAGATTGGTGTAGGGGTCGCTCAGGGGAGAATGCTCGACATTGATCTCGCCGGCATGCTCATCATTGAACTGATCGATCAGAGCCTGCAGAGTCGCACCGTCGTCACCGGTGAACACGGTCCACAGGGTGACCTTGGTTTCTGCCAGCGCAGAGCCGCAAACGCCGAGAAGCAGCGCGAGTGCGAGCAGAAGGGGTAGAAGTCTCTTCATGGGGATACCTCCTAAATTCATATTGTCGGCATACCGACGCATTTTAATCATATCATTTGTCCTCTGTGTTGTCAATGAGCGTTTTATACGGGATTCATTAAATCTGATATGGAATCTCCCTCCCGACGGTTTCCCCCGAGGGAGACCCCCCTGCACTTAGTCAGGCATCATTTACATCCGTATGCTTTGATATACCCGAGGCGATGAACATGTCAAAGCACATGACCGCGCAGAACCGGCAAGATATCAGCGCCGGATTGAAAGCAGGCGATAGCTTCGGTTCTGCTGCCGGACAAATCGGCAAGCGCGCTACCGCGGTATCCCGCGAGATTTGTAGCCGATGCATCGCATGGGACAAGAAGCCCCATGGAAGGGCGGTGAATCGATGCGCCAGCCGACAGGTGACCTTTACTGCGCCCGGCAGGAGTATACGGCTACCCTGCGCGAGAATCGAGGGAAGGATTCTGTCTCACACAGGCTGAACTCGCCAATATTGATGCGCGGATTTCGTCTCTGATCCTTCAGGGACAATCCGTCCATCATGCGACTCGCCAAATTCTTTCGGCTTCAAGAAAAATGTCTCCTCCAAATGCCTCTCCCTGTAGAGCCACCAATCCAAGGATTGGATTCATTCCTCTTGGGCGCGATGCAGAAATCGGCACCCGTGCTTGCCTTGATGTATGTACCGTTCATGCTTATGTCTTCCATGTCAGCATCTTCTCCCGGGGCAATCCAAAAGATTCTGTTCAGCATGCCCCGTGATGCCTTTCGCGGGCACGCCAATGTTCCTGTCTCTCGCTTCGGAAAGTACCTCTCGATCCGTGCCCGTTCCTCGTCTGTAATCGCGCAGCGTCAAGTACTTCTCTTCATTTTCTACACCTCGCCATGTATTGTTCGACGCTTTCTTTAACATGCCCTTTTGGTTTTGCATCTGTATCCACCTTTATTGGGGGTTATGTGTTTATAAACACACTGTAGTATGCAGATCACCAGTTTGCGTATCCGTACAGCTCCATCATTTCAACCATGATGTCGGCGGCCTTTTCCACGTTGTCGCGGATATAGGCGTTGGCTTCGGCGGCGTTGAACTCGCCGCGGCGCACGTCTGCTATGCGGTCGATCAGCTTTTCGGCGGCGTACTGACCGGCTTCGCGGGCAATGCGTGTCCACATGTTCACGCGGATAACGCCGTCCTCGGCAAGGCCGCGCACCTGATCGGTCGTAAGGCAACTTGTGCCGTGCAGAACGAGCATCTGCCTGCCCAGCGCCTCGGTAAGCTTGCGGGCGCGGGCTTTGTCGTACTTTGCGCCGCCTACGGCAGTGGTCTGTTGCTCGGTGCCAAGGTCCGCGACGAAGAAATCAACACCGGTAGTCTTTACGTACTCGGCGGCACGTTCACAGTAGTTGTCAACGTGCTTGGCTACCTGTCCGCCCTCGACGTTCAGCAATTCCATTATGCCTTCAACGAGGACCTGATCGCCGTAGCAGCGCACATATTCCTTTGTCCACTCCATGTTCTTGGCGAAATCGTACTCCTGGCAATCGAACATAACGCTGGAGAAATACGGCACGCCTACGGTCAGTGCCCAGCGGTCGCGCTCGGGGTTCGCGTGGTCGAGATGAGGCAGTACCATTACGTCGCGATACGGCGCGTACTTGCCTTCGGCGAGCGCCTTCAGGTTGCCCATGTGCGCGAGGAACCCTGCGATGGCGTCATTGCTGTAGGAAAAACGCTTTGCCTGGGGCATGTGGGGATAGGTAAATGTGTTCGCTACCACAACGGGTACGGATTCCTTGTTGTGCGCCCTTGCAAATTTCTGCGCCGCAAGGAGGATCGCCTCGGTGTTCCAATGGCTGGCTGTGCAGAAAATGGCAATACTCATGTTTTTTTCGCCGGCCTGCGCAAATACGTCGAGCGAGCGGTCGCGTTCGGTAATGATCATACGCTACTTCCTTCCATAAATGAGGCGCGAGGCCTCGTACATTTTCAGATATTGCCCGAACTTCTCCCTGTACCGATTGCGATGTTTTGCACACGGCTCTATCAGCTTTTCGCGCTTGACGAGCGCGTCTGCCGCTTCGCTGAAATCGGCAAACCTGCCCATCGCTACGCCACACAGCATCGCCATGCCGACGGTGCCGCTCTGGCGGTTTTTCGGCATCCATATGGGCGTTTCGAGTATGTCCGCCTTTATGTGGAGCGCCTCCTCGGAAGCACCGCCGCCGCCGCTCGTCAGGGCATTGATCGTGAATCCCGTGCGCTTCAGAAGCTCGAAATTCACCTTTAACTCAAAGTTCATGCCTTCGTATATCGCGCGGTAAATGTCCGTGCGCGTCGTGGCAAGCGACATCCCCGCAAACATTGCGGTCGCGTTGCCGTCCATGTAGGGCGTGCCCGTTCCCGCGAGATACGGCAGGAACAGGATGGGCGAAGGCTCGTTGCGCATGTGCGAATTGAGTATCGCATAGGCGTTTTCGCCCGATACTTCGCACCTTGCCTTGAGTTCCGTCTCAAACGTGTCCCTGTACCACTTGAGCGCCGCGCCTGCCGTGTTCGTGAATGCAAGGGCAACATAAGTACCCTTGACCGCGTGCGGTTCGGCGCAGATATTTCCCCTGAACATTTCCGCGTAGTTTGGATCTGCCGGCAGCGGCGCGATGAGGCATTCGGCGCCTCCTATGCCGTCTGCGACATCGCCGCATGCGAGCGCGCCGCAGCCGAGCGCCGTCGCTATCTGGTCGTGCACGCCCGAGACGACCTTTGCGTCCGGCGAAAGGCCGAGTTCCTCCGCGATCGCGCGCGAAATATTGCCTATCACATCGCCCGCAGGCACATAATCGGGCAGTATCCCGCGCGGAATGCCGAATTTTTCGCACACTTCCGCGTCCCAATCGAGCTTCTGCCTGTCGAACATGAGCGTTCGCGAGGCGAGCGAGGCGTCCGTGGCGGCGATTCCCGTGAGCATGTATTCCACGAACGAGCCGTAGAGCAGCATCTTTTTTGTCTTTGTCAGCACCTCCGGCTGATGCTTTTTGAGCCACATCAGTTTCGGAAGCGTGTACATGTAGTTTATGGGCATCCCGGTGCGCAGTTCAAGCATATCGGGATTGACTGTTGCGCGTAGGTCGTCCAGCTCGTCTGTGCCGCGCACATCGGTATAAAATATGCTGTCGCGCACGGACTGTCCTTTTTCATCCAACAAAACCGCCGCTTCACCGAAAGAAGCGGTTGCGATCGCCTCGATTTTCTCATTTGAAGCCCTGACCACGCGCGAAATAACGTCCTTTGCACCTTCCCACACATCCGCCGGACGCATTTCGACCCAGCCATGCTTCGGGAAGCGCAGGTCGTACTCGCGATGCGCGCTGGTTATGCTTTCGCCATCTGCCGTCATTACGGTCGCCTTGACGCCGGTGGTGCCGACGTCAAGGCCAATGTATGCCACTTTTGCCCTCGGTTACAGGACGATGCGCCTGTAACCGAGGTACTTGGTGAGCGCTTCCGCGACCGCGCGGGAGTGATGACCGCTTGTGATAATGGCGTGATGCCTGAATCCGGCTTCGGAAAGGCGGGTAACTTTGTTCTGTAAATCTATAAGCTTCATTACGCCGGGAGTGCCGAAGAATGCACTTTCGACCTTGTCGTCGGTGATCTCGGCATCCTCCACGAAATACTGTACCTCGCCGTTTTCGGTGCGGCAGCCCGCGATGGTGATCTTGCCGGGCTTTATATGGCCCACATTCAGACCCCAAGAGCAGTTGTCGCCCTGGGTCTTTGTGAACATCTTGTGCTCCTCGATGCGACCGGGCTTCGTCATGAGGTCGAGCGGCAGCGGTCCGCAATGGAACAGTATGCACTTATCAGGCTCGTCGCCATAGTTGTTGTTGAGATCGAGACAGCCCGCCGGAGAATCGGACGCGAGGGTGAGCGCCTTCATGACGATCGCATTCGCAACGTCGGTCTCACACGCGCCGGGGATGCCCATCTGGTTGAACACGCCCAGCACAGAGCACGGAGCTATCTTCAGCCTATGCTGCAGCTCGCTCCAGCAGCGGATCGCGAACGCGCCAAGCCTGTTCTCCTCTATCATTTCATCCAACGCAACGCCAAGGCGCGCCAGTTCGGTTCTCGCGTAATCCGCCGCGCCGTCAAACGACATGCTTTCTTCAAGCTTTTGTATCCATTCGGCAACCTTGGGCGAATCGGGCTGCACTTCGTCCAGCTTTTCAAACAGCATCGCGAGGTCATAGCTTTCGAGTTCGAGATTTGCCTTTTCCATCGCGATCTCATCGAAGCGCACGGACTTAAATGCGGTAGTGCGCGCGCCAAAGCAGCCGATGCGCAGGCCTTTCATGCCCCTGACGATGCGGCAGATCGATACGAAATCGGTAAGCTGCCTGTGGAAATCTTCGCTCAGGGGATGCTGAACGAACGGCGGGAACGATGTGTATTTGTAATCCATCTGCTTCAGCACGGAGGTCAGGCCGAGCTTCCCGCAGAATGCGTCACGGCGTCGGGCAAAATCCATCTTGCCTATCTCATCGGGATACGCCTGCAGGAGCATCGGCACTCCGCTGTCGCGGATGGCGGCCTTTATGCCGTTTTCATCGCCGAAGTTGGACAGGCACACGATAACGCCATCGTATTCGCCGCAATGCTCGCACAGAAAATCGGCGAAAACCATGCCTTCCAGCGTAGTCTCGACGGCGCCGTAGCGGGTCCTGTCCATGGGCAGTTCAAGCAGCTCTACCCCGCACTTAGCTGCGGCGGCACGCATATCCTCGCGGGCAGAATCTATCACCTCGCTCGGGAAAAAGCCGCGATTGGCCATCAAAAGGGCAAGTTTCATGCCGTTTACCTCCTCTAAATAGTATTTCGTTCTATCGGGTCAGCAGGTATCATTATGTGTTCCGGGAAACACAACGAATATCGTGACGTTATGTTTTTACAATATCGGCAATGGCACTTCCCGAATTATTGACTTTTGGTCTTGGGCGTGAAACCGACAGACCAGTCGAATTCGCCGTCCTGCTCAGGGTGGTAAACGAGTCTCCACGCGTTTTCGGAAATATGCGAATGCTCGTTTGTGGAGGTCTTGTCGCTCTCACCGAAGATACGCATATCGTTGGGCGCGCAGACGATTACCTCGTAGGGCTCGCCGCCGATGACCTTGGACTTGCCGACCAGCATGTTGTTTTCGGCGTCATACTTTATGCTGAGTACGTCGAGAACGCCCTGAGAGATGTGGCGGCTTGTGGAGATCAGCTGCGGCTTGTCCTCGACCTCATGGATCGCGAAGATGCGCGACTGATGCGCGCGGAGCTCGACGGCAAAGCCATCTTTCACTTCTCCGATGAACTCCTTGTTCCAGTAGTCGTAAACATAGAAGCTCTTGCCGTCGGTATCCAGGTCGAGATCGCCCGCGAGAGTGATATGGACGTGGGACGCTTCATCCTTCAGGTTGATGACATCTGCCACGTTGTAGCGCATGTCGGAGCGTTCGATCGCAAGGTTGACTATCTGCGTCATGTGATCGCTCCTGCTTTCGCGGATATCCATGGGATGCGCGGGTACCGGCGGGATGGAGCGGCGCAGTATCTCGACGCGCTCTTCAGGCAGCTCGACGAGATTGTCGCCAAAGGTGAACGGCAGACCGAGCAGCGATACGATCGCCGCGCGGGTAACAGCCTGATCGTAGCTGTTGAACTTCTCGCGTATCACAACGTTGTCCGGGTCATTGTTGCAGATGACGGTATGCAGAGCGTAGTAATGGCAAACCTTGTCCACGCATTCGGTGATGAATTCGCTCCAGCGGAATATGTCGCCCCCGATACGGGCCGCGTCGAACACCGTGCATGCCAGATCCATATTGCGCTTATTGCTCGCCAGACAGTAAAGCATGTAGTAATCCTTGCCCAACACCTCGCGCGCTTTTTGGAATATCGCCTTCATCGCCTCGCGGGTGGACATCTCGGGATCGTAGCGCGTGTCGCGGCATTCATCGCATAAGCCGGTGGTGGCGGGCAGAGCATCCCACTTTATGGCTTCATAGCCCCAGTCCGGAGCCTGCTTGACCATCTTGGGTAGTATCTCGTTGATATAATCGGGATGGGTGGGATCGAAGAAATACTGACCGCACCACATGGGCTTGTGGATCATCAGCGATTCGGGGTACTTCTCCAGCATTTCGTTTTTACCGCCATCGCAGGTAGGCCCGATCCACAGCGCGGGTATGAAGCCGCTCTCCTTGATCTTGTCGGCGACGTACTTCAAGCCGCGGGGATACGCCTTGGGATTGGGATGAAACATATCCACTCCCTCGGGAGCCTGAGAAGAGAAATCGGGGTGATACCATTCCCAATCCACCCAAATGGTATCGGCACCGTACTTTTTGAGGTGCTCCTCCTGCCACTTGGTGTTTTCTAAAACAGTCTTCTCGCCTGCGTCAAACTGCACGGAATACCACGTCATCCAGCCGACGGGAGGCGTCTTGAAGGTGCTGTTTGGATTGACCTTCTTGTATTCATAATGGAACTTGCGCTCGTAAACGTCCTTTTCAACCTTGAACAGCAGTCCACGCGCGAAGTCCCAGCCCATGGTATTGAAGCTGAAGGTGTATGCGTCCTTCTCCCAATCGTAGCGGATGCGGAGCCTGCCCGACGTTTCCATTGTGAGGGCGGAATCGGTATCTCTGTCAAACAGCGCGTTGTCGCCTGCGCCTGCCGCGGGGCCGTACGCACTGCGCAGAGTGGGCTTAGAACTGTTGAGGCTTACGGCCATTGTCTCGCGCTGGCAGTGCTTGCCCCAGTTGAGCGTTCCTTCGATCTTCGTGCAGGCAGATCCTTCTCCGCCTATGAAAGTATGCACACCATTGTCGGAAACGGTAAAGGTTATTGAAACGTCCTGTCTGCACACTTTTTTACCGGAATACGAAACGGTCATCTCCATCTTGTCAAAATACTCACTCACTCCCATGAAAGCAGGCTTATCAAAGCCATCGGGCCAAGGCTGCGGGCCGCGCTTCGAGAGCATCTCCGTTACCTTGGCGTCGCGCACGATCTCGCCCATTCCATCATAATAGATGGAAAAGCAATCCCTGTCCAGGTCGAATCTCACACCGTACTTCTTGAAGTTGATGTACTTTGAATTAGCCATAGATATCCTCCTCGTATGATGGTAATGTCTGGACGGCAGTTCGTCCGGGTAGTAGCCCGGGGTGTGCGCTTTCCGCCCACGGTTGACGAATGCGGCATCCTCCTGCAGAGGGGCGTTGTCGCTTGTGCCGGTGCCTCCTTGACTCGATAAGTCTGTTCGCTCCGGTCGCATGGCAAGCTTCAAACCGCCGGTTGTTGTGTTTGACGGATCGCTCCCTTCGGCAGCAGGGTTCGCGCATAGCACGGAAAGCCCGAGTTCTCATTGCGAGGCTGTTTTGCATGAGTCCCTGACCCGGATGCCGCCCTCACCCCCTTCAATTCTCACGAGAAAGGTGAAACCCTTGCAAAACACCTTCTTCGTCTGCATCGACATAAGTCTCACATCCGATAGGGGCGATTTCTACGCCATGCTATAGCGCCTTATACACTCGCACTCACACAGCCGACCGAATTGCCGTCGAAAAAATCCGCTACACAAGCGCACTTTTTTCTTGATCGTTTGATTGCGACGTTAATTTCTTGCCGACCGCCTTTTCACACCTCGATTTGTTTGCTTCTCCCTTCTCTTTCCTATCTTCCTTTTTTTAGCTTGACATATTACCGCCGGATTTGTCGTTATCCGTAAGCCGGAAGTGCCGTCGCGACGGACTGGAGCGTCTGGCTAAATAGATGCAAAACGCAATCAATGCCGTCAGGATACATGTCCAATAGAGCGAACCCAGCGGGCTTTGAATCGGCGTCGACCAAAACCAATGCCTTTGGAAAATATCTGCTTTGGGAGCAGCGCGCCGTCCGGCGACAGCGAACAGGAACAGATTGCTTCGCAGAAGATAAGCCAGCGACCTTGCGCCGACATTTTCGATCCGCCTGCAAATCCGTTCCGGCGCGAACTCAAAACACCGTCTCCTAAGCCTCAGGAGGCCCCAGATAATCCACTGAACCATCACGACAATAAACGTAGGAAGCCTATTCTCATCCTTGCGGCACTGTTCAAAATTTTCTGAAAACACGACTTCTGTGACGAAATCAGAGATTCCAAGATTCAGGAACCGGAGGCCGTCCCCCCCGTTCCCGTTGCGGTAAGAACTACCACAGCCCCCGCCGCTTGCGGCGGCATGGCCTTGACGGGTTATCCGTAAAAATGCTAAACCGAACAGACGACGCTGCATGCGCATTTCAGAGATTCCTGAGTTCTGTCACCGTCAGCAAGGATACTATAGCATTTTTACGGATGTTCTGTCAAGGCGGGCGGGGATAAGGTTCTTCTCTCATTACCGTGAAAAGTCACTCAAAGAGCGGGATACAATCCGGTTTAAGCCTTCCGACCATGAGCATAATCATACAGCGGAAGCCCTCGTAAGTGCGAAAGCCCCGTGCCTTCCGCTTTGCGGCTTGGATTAGGCTGTTCAGACCTTCCGAAACGGCGTTGGTCAGCCGGGCGGCAAAGTAGTTCAGAATCTCCCACTCGTTCTCCTTGAGCGTCTGCGCTGCCACTTTCATCGGCTCTAAACGACTTCTTCGCATCCAACGGCACAGCTTGTCAAAATAGGTTTTTCCTTCATCGATCGTCTTTGCCCTATACATCTCGTCCAGACTCTGCACCATGCGGAATGCACGACCGGTCTTCGGGTACGCCTTGCTCAATGTGTCCATCTTCAAACGCTGTTCCTCTGTCATTCGCGCCTCCGGAATCATCAGTAGCTTGCGTCCGGCGTCCCGATGCTTCGATTTACGCCCCTGTTCTTCTATGCGCACTTTGTTCAGGGCATCAAGCAATAACTTCTTCACATGAAACTTGTCAATCGTCCGTTTGGCATTTGGAAAACACACGCTCACGCCCGACTTATA
>JBMNUF010000034.1:0-17021 GCA_050946115.1 Christensenellales bacterium | reverse complement strand
ACTCTTGTTGTGCGTTTTTGTCGTAAATCCGAGCTTTTTTACAGCCCCCTCTCCGTCTTTGTCAGACTAATTGCAACCCCGTCGCGTTTAATCTGAAAATGTTGCGTTTACTTTGAAAACTCACCTGTACTATCCTGTGAAAGCACTGTTATTTTGCGTTTTACGGTTGATACTTAACGCACCCCATGCTACAATGAAGCCGTCCATTCGGGAATAAAGGAGGTTTCTTGCATGTTCAAGATCGCGGTACAGACGGGCGGGCCCGAAGAGATCTACGGAATCGACGAGACCTATCGAATCATCAGGGAAGCCGGGTTTGACGGCGTCGACGTGAATGCCGACCATCTCCTCACCTACGACGAAGTGCAAAAGCGCGTGCGCACCAAGGCGTTTGAGGGTACGGACAAGGACGTCCTCCCCTATTTCGAGCCGTGGAAGAAGGCCTCCGAAAAATGGGGGCTCGATAACTTTCAGACGCACGCGCCCTTCCCCTGTTACGTCGAAGACGAAGGCGACTACAACGACTACCTGATAGACATCCTCCGAAAGACCGTCATCGGCTGCGACCACATCGGCTGCCGCAACCTCATCGTCCATCCGTTTTTCCTGGGCTACGAAAATCGCCTTTCGAAGGAGGCGGAGTGGGACCTCAACATCGAATCGTATTCCAAACTGATCCCCGTCGCCAAGGAATACGGCGTGACGATATGCCTTGAAAACATGTTCGGCAGGTACAGGGGCAAGATCTATTCCGCAATCTGCTCCGACACCGCGGAAGCCTGCCGCTATATCGACACCTTGAACGGCATCGCGGGATGCGAGGTTTTCGGCTTCTGCTTCGATACGGGGCACAACCTGCTCGTCGGAAAGGACGTCAAGCAGTCCATGCTCGAACTCGGCTGCCGCATCAAGGCGTTCCACGTGCACGACAACGACGGAAAGGACGACCTGCACATGCCGCCCTACACCGGCATTTTGGACTGGAACAGCTTCATCGAAGGGCTAAAGCTCCTTCGCTTCGATACGACGCTCAGCTTTGAGACCTTTGCCATGTGGCGCACGTTCGATTTGGAGATCGCGCCCTACATGCTGCGCGCCATCGCAGAAACCGGGCGCGTATTCGCGCACCGCGCTTCAGAATAAGTCCCCCAACATGCTCATTCAAGAATAAAAGGAGGATTCATCCATGTTCAAGATTGCGGTACAGACGGGCGGCCCCGAGGAGATTTACGGGATCGAAGAGTGCTACCAAATCATCAAGGAAGCCGGGTTTGACGGCGTCGATGTCAACTGCGACCATCTCCTCTCCTACGAAGATGTGCGCAAGCGAGCGCACGGCAAGGCGTTCGAGGGCACGGACAGGGACGTCCTCCCTTATTTCGAGCCGTGGAAAAAGGGCGCCGAGAAATGGAAGCTCGACAACTTCCAGGCGCACGCGCCCTTCCCCTGCTACGTCAAAGACGGAGGCGACTACAACGATTATCTGATCGAAGTGCTCCGCAAGAGCATCATCGGCTGCGACTACATCGGCTGCCGCAATCTCATCGTCCATCCGTTCTTTCTGGGCTATCAGGATCGGCTCTCCAAGGAGGCGGAGTGGGACCTCAACATCGAATCGTATTCGAAACTGATCCCCGCCGCGAAGGAATACGGCGTGACGATCTGCCTTGAAAACATGTTCAGCGGATATAGGGGCAAGATGTATAATGCAATCGGCTCGGACGCTTCGGAAGCCTGCCGCTATATCGATACCTTAAATGGCATCGCGGGAGGCGAGGTTTTCGGCTTCTGCTTCGACACGGGGCACAACCTGCTCGTCGGAAAGGACATTCAGCAGACCATGGTCGAGCTCGGCAGCCGCATCAAGACCTTCCACGTGCACGACAACGACGGCATTAATGACCTGCACATGCCGCCCTACACCGGCATTTTGGATTGGAACAACTTCATCGAAGGGCTAAAGCGCATCCGCTTCAATACGACACTCAGCTTTGAGACCTTCGCCATGTGGCGCACGGTCGATCCGGAGATCGCGGCGCACATCCTGCGCGTCATCGCCGAAACCGGCCGCATGTTCGCGCGCCGCGCCGGAGAATAAGCACATACAAAAAGCGGTCACCGACAAGGAAAATTTGCCGGTGACCGCTTTTTATTCCGTTATTTGGCCGCGGGGCGCTCCTTCGCCTTATCCGCCTCCGCAGCGTTTTTCCGCGCCGCCTCTTTGTCCTTCGCCATCTCCTCCACCGTCTTGGTGTGAAGCCTTGCGGCGCCGCGCGTTTCGATCGGCGGGATCAGCGTGCCGTCACGCTCCGCCTGCGCCCAACGCGCCTTCGCCCGTTCGATCTCGCCTTGGTATTGCGGGAGCCATTGCGCCTGTGCAATCAGCATTTCATCTACCATTTGCCATATCGCGTTGGGGTCGCACACCGCGCCCGTGAGCGGGTCCATCATCATCGCCTGCCGCAAAAGGTTGATATCCCCGCGCACTGCCGCTTCGACCGCGAGCTGCTGCACGGTGATGTTGGACTGGCAGCACGCCGCGCAGCCCAGCGGGAGATCTCCCAGTATCGGGATGTTGATGCCGTGCGTATCCACATAGCCCGGCACCTCGACCACGCACTCATACGGAAGGTTTGTGATGCAGCCGCGATTCATCACGTTAAAGTGCCCGCGATAGATTCTGCCCGTCTCGATGCCCTCGATGATGTAGCTGCCGTGCTCGCTGCTGCGGTTTTCGGGCGTATACTCCATGGGCTTTTCCTTCATCCAGTTCGGGAAATCCGTCTCGAACCAGTTGCGCCCCTCCGTGCATACGCGCAGATACCCACCTGTTTCGCCGTTGATCCACACGCCCAGATCGATCCAGTCCCGAATCTTGTCCGTATGCTTTCTGTACCACGGCACGTATTCGGAGAGATGTCCGTTCGATTCGGTAGAGAAATAGCCGAACCGCTTCATCATGTCGATGCGGACCTTTTCGGTCTGCGCGATTTCGGGGTCTGCCTGCAGCGCCTCTAAGAGCTTGCCGTTCAGCTCCTCGCCGTTGTGCTTCACGGAGAGATACCACGTCATGTGGTTTATGCCCGCGCAGACGATGTCTATTTCTTCTTGTTTGTAGCCGAGCGCCTTCGCGATGAGCGCGTGCCCGCCCTGCACGCCGTGGCAGAGCCCCACCGTGCGCACACCGCCGTATTTGTTGCAATACCACGTAGCCATCGCGTTGGGGTTGGAGTAGTTGAGCAGTAGGCAGTCCTTCTCCGCAACCTCGCGAATGTCCTTACAAAAGCCCTCAAGCGCCGCAATATTGCGCTGCCCGTACATGATGCCGCCCGCGCAAAGCGTATCGCCCACGCACTGGTCCACGCCGTATTTGAGCGGGATTTCCACGTCCTTCTCGAACGCCTCCAGCATACCGATTCGCGTGCAGTTTACCACGTATTTCGCACCGGAAAAGGCTTCTCTACGGTCGAGCGTCGAATGAATCCGGATATGGAGCCCGTTCGCTTCGATGTCGCGCCGGCAGAGCTGCGTCACCATGGAGAGGTTGTGCCCGTTGATGTCCGTGAATGCGATCTCGACGTTTTGTAACTCTTTCACCGTCAGGATATCCGCCAAAAGCCTTCTCGTGAATCCGATGGAGCCCGCGCCGATAAAAGCGATCTTCATACGATAAACCCTCCCACCGAATTTTGATAGTGGAACAGCCTTTCATAGGTTTTTTCTTCCTCGCTGCCGACGGAGACGACGTCAATATCCGTCACGCGCAGCTGCATGGAGGGAAAAGGCTGCCCCATGAGGTCGAGCGCGCGGATGGTGCACCGCAAATCGTCCGCCTCCTCGATGAAGCCGGAATACATCGCGTCCCTCGTCCAAAGTGTCGCGCAGCACTCCTCGCGCAGCGCCTTCTGCAAAAGTGTACAAATGTGGTCCTCGCCGTCCGTGCACTCGATCGTTTCCGGCTTCTCTTCGTTGAGCTTCAAGAGCAGCTCCAGCTTGTCCGCATAGGCGGTATCGAGCTGCACCTCGTCGATCGCGGATACGCGCACGGAATAGAAGCCGTCGTACCTGCCGTAAGGCGATACGGAGCGGAGGAGCACCGTCCGAAGGTTCGTCGCCAGCACAAAGCCCGCGATGGAATAATCGGGATTTTCGGGATCGGTATAGAGGCTCGCGATCCTGCCGAAGCGCGTGATCTCCCGAAGCTGATATGCCAGGTAGTTGTTTTGATTGTTCATACGCCCTCCATGTCCGCGTCCGTCAGAATCCACGTGAAAACCCGCCCGAACACGTCCGTCACGCGAATCGCCGCGTCGCCGCTATAGATAGGGAGCTTCATGACCGTCTTCAGTGCCGGAGAAGCCTTGCTTCGCGTAAAAAACGCCTTTGTCTCGAAGGTATCTCCCGCGACATACCCCAATGCCCACGAATCGACGGCGTCCATCGGATCGTCCATGCCCTCGATCTCCACGTCGGAACGGTATGCCTCAAGCTTTACATCCCGATACGCGATGCCCGGCGCAACGCGCACGCGAATCTCCGGCGCACCCTCCGCCTGCGGGACGTGGTAGATGGCGTTCGCCTCTCCCATGCGCTTTCGCGTCGCGAGATAGGCGCAAACGCTACTGTCGCAGCCGATGAACCGCCTGCCGAGGCGATACGCGGCATCCATGGTCGTGCCCGAGCCGACGAACAGATCCATCACCAAATCGCCCTTTTTCATGGTGGTGCGCAAAATGCGATCAAGCAGCGCGTACGGCTTTTGCGTGTCGTACCCCGTGCGCTGCGGATCCTTCTGCTGCAAGTGGCTCACGTCAGTCCAAACGTCCGAGGGATAGGCGGGATCGTCGTCGTAATAGGTATATATCTTCCCGCCGGACTTGATGGAGCGGTACGTTCTCCCGTCCGCGTCGATGTGGCGCTTCATGTGGTTGCGCCGCTCCTGCGAACGGGGAACGGGCGCCTGCGTGATGTCGAAAAAATGCGCCTTGCCCTTTCGGTAAAACAAAATCGTATCGTGCTTGCGGCTGAAAAAGCGCTTCGCCCTGCCGCCCGTCTGGTACGCCCAGATGATTTCGTTCAGGAGATTGTCCGCGCCGAACACCTCGTCCAAGATCGTGCGGATCAGGATGTGCGAGCGGTAATCGATATGCACAAACATGCTGCCTGAATCCGCGAGCAAGGTGTGGCAGGCGGAAAGCACCTGCCGCATCATGTCTTCGTACGCTTGGGGCGCGAGGTCGTCCCGATAGGCGGGCAGCGTCAAGGAACCTACGCCCTTTCGGTGTTCCTCTTCGCCCACGCGCTGGCGGAACACAAACGAACCCCCTGTCGCAAACGGCGGATCGATGTAGATCGCCTGCACCTGCCCCGCGTATTGATCGAGCAGGGGCGGCAAAATGTCGAGCACGTCCGCGAGATAAAACTCCGCAACCTCGCCCTGCCCCTCCTGCTTCTCGCGAATCGTGTCCACCCGATACGGCATATCCCGCTCCCCCTTCGTGTATGTCCTATTATAGCAATTTCGGGGCACCGCGTCAACGGTTTTGTAAAATCCGGTTTTGGACGGTTTCAAGCACAGCCCCATTAAAAAAGCCGGAGGCCTGCCAAGAACAGGCATCCGGCTCGCCCTGTTTTCTCTTATCGAATCTTGAGCGCGTTCGCGCAGAAGGAAGGCAGCTTTTCGGGGAGTTTTACACACAACACCCCGTAGTTCTGTGTGAACGGCACCTCACCGCAGCCCAGAAGTTCGACGCTGTGCACCTTTTGATCGGCAAAGCTGCGCAGCACCGCGGTTTCGCCCGCGCAGATGCCCAGCATAAAGGCGTACACCGCATCGCCCTTTGCGACAAAGCGGAAGTCGTCGTTGCGCCATGCGGTCTTTTCTTCCTTGAATCCCTCGATCTTGACGAACGTTCCGCCCTCGCCGAAGACCCTCCACGGGCGCGTGCCGTAGACAGCCTCGCCGTTGATCGCGATCCACTCCGCCATTTTGTCCAAGATAAAGTTTGCCTCGTCGTCGATGGAGCCGTCGGGCTTTTGCAGCACGTTCAGCAGCATGCAGCCGTTCTTGGAGATGATGTCGACCAGCATCTCGATGATCTGATCGGGCTGCTTATACGGCCGCTCCACATCGTAAAACCAGTTGCCGATGCAGGTATCCGTGTGCCACGGCTCGGGCATGATGCCCGGAAGCTGGCTCTTTTCGATGTCCAGCACGCCGACGCCGTAGATTTCGGGGCGGCGGTCCTTTTGCAGATACACGCCCTGATTTTCGCCATGGTCGGCAATGGACGTATTGTACAGGTGCGATACGACGTTCAGACCCTCCTGATAGTCCTTTTCGTCGATCGCAAACTGCTTTTCGCCCAGCCAGTGCGCGCCAAACGGCAATGCGCCGTCCGAATAGAGGACATCGGGGTGGAATTTGTCGATCATCTCGGTCACGGCCTCTACCCAGTAAGCGTGAAACGCCTTGTCTGATGTGTACCACGGGTCGATACCCGTGGGCTTGTCCGTGCCGTGCGCGAAATTGTCGTGGTAGAAGTGCCTGTACGCGGGGTCGTTTCCATCGTAGGGGACGCCTGCATAGGGGCCGAACTTGTCGCAGCCCTTGTTCACGCGCCACCACGAGAAGGACGCACCCAGATGCTCCGTGATGCCGAAGCGCAGGCCGTACTTGTCAGAAGCTGCCTTCCACAGCGCAAGAATGTCCTTGCAGGGGCCGACATTCACGCTGTTCATGGGATTTACCTTCGAATCGTAATTGAAGAAATGGTCGTGGTGCGTGCCCTGCGTCACAAAGTACTTCGCGCCGGCCTTCACATACTTCTCCACGAGCGCATCCGGGTCGAACTTCTCCGCCTTCCAAAGCGCGCAGATGTCCTTGTAGCCGAATTTGGACGGGTGCCCGTAATGGCGGATGTGGTATACGTACTGCCTGGAGCCTTCGATGTACATGTTGCGCGCATACCAGTCGCCAAACATCGGCACGCTCTGTGGGCCCCAGTGGCTCCAGATGCCGAGCTTCGCGTCGCGGAACCACGTCGGCGCGGAATACTGCCGCAGGGAATCGAACGTCGGTTTGAACATGGATCACACTTCCTTTCGCCGCATTATGCTTCTTCCCACTTCGCCCAGACCTCGGGACAGTAGCCGACCGTGACCTCCTTGCCGTTTCGGACGATGGGCGTGCGCAGCAGGTGCGGCTCGCGCATGAGCGCCTCCAAGATCGGTATCTCCCCCGTCAGCATGCGGATCGGATGCTCACGATACAGCTTAGAATCCGAATCGATGATCTGCCTGAGACCGCACCTCTGCGCAAAAGTCTGAAGCTCGCGCAAGCCAAGTTTGTGCTTCGCAAGGTCCACATATTGGTATTTGAGCCCACGCTCCTTAAAATACCGCTCCGCCTTCTGCACGTCGAAATTCTTCTTGAGGGCATAAATCTGAATATTCATGCGCGATCTCCTCCGCGATTGGGATATTTCAATTATACCCTGTAGTGTGCGGATTTGCAAGCGCTTTTGTTTCATTTTCTAACCGTTCTCATATAGAAAGCGAATGATTGCATTGGCTTTGTGCAGAAACGCCTCCCGCCGCGTCAAGAAGCGGACACGGCGGGAGGCATAATTTGGGCTTTCATCGATTTCGTGGATGTGCTGCCTGTCATTCCTCGGGAGCGGGCGTCACATTCTCCGGCAGGGCGATGGCTATGCCCGCATCGTCGCGGAAGAGCTCGATACGGATTTCACCCGCGTTCGGATCGACATCGAAGATTGCCGTCAGGTCGAGGTTGTTAAAGTTGATGATGTTGCGCACGCTTTCGGTAGTTCCCGTGTATTCGCGCGCCTTGGCGTCGCGGGTCATGGCATTTCCGTTCAGCCGCGCGCCAAAGTCCAGTACGGAAAGCCGTTTTTCGCAGGCGATGCGCACGGTTATCGGCGCTGCGAGGGCGCGCCCGTCCTGCCTGACGGCGCTCTCCCGATTGTACATGCGGCTGCTCAGGTCGGAACGCTCTTCTTCGGCTTTTTGGAGATTGGTGCGCTTTCTGAATATCGAAACGATGTCCCACACTAAGAAAGCAACGCCCGCAATGACAAGCGCCTGGCTGCTGTTGGTCCCGCGCAGCACCAATCTGCCGCTTAAGCCGCCGAAGATCAGGAAGATGCTAAACAGGATTCCAAGCACGTCGCTTAAATATCCGGCCTTCGGTTCGGGCATATAGCCCGATTTGGCCGTGATCGTGATGCGGTTTCCGCCTTCGGGTTGGTTCATGGGCTCGGGATGGTTGGTCATGAAAATTCCTCCTTACAATGGGATGTATTTCTCTGAGTATATCAAAACGGGCAGAAAAAAAGGTGGGCAGCTTGCCCACCTCGCGGATGAGCGCATCCCGTTGTTTCGAATGCATGGTTTTTTAATGCCCCTCTGTGACGACCTGCACGTTCGTGCCGTCAAAGAGCGCCTTCACCGCGTCCGCCTGCTCCGAATGAACCGTAACGACCTGCAGATTCTGCAACGCCCGCAAACCGGACAGATCCTCGATCTCACAGTACCCGAGCAATACATCCTGCACCTTCGGCATTCGTCGGGCGATGTCGTTCACATTCTCCATTTCGAGGTTTGAAATGCAGAGGCGTTTCAGATTTGGGTAAGAACCGATCTGCGTCATGTTCGCGATATCATTGTAGCCGACGTCCAGTATTTCCAACCGCTCGCATCTTTCCAGCGCGCTCACATCGCTCACGCCCGAATAAAACAGGGAAACGTCCCGTAGGCTTTTCAGTTCCGCTATGGGAGCGACGCTCGAAATGCGCATATGCTTGAGTTCAAGGCACCTGAGCCGCTGCAAAGCAGAGATGCCGCTCGTGTCCACATAGCCCTGGTGTACGATGCGCAGCTCTTCGAGATTGGGCAAAAGCCTTAGGTCGTCCAGTGTGCGGATCGTGCCCTTGGCATAGTCATCAACGCGGCAGTGAAAAAGCTGTTCGATATCGCGAAAGACCTCCGTGCCGAAGATGAACAGCCGATCTATCTGCGCGAGGTCGTCCTGGGTCAATTCGCCCGTCTCCTTGCCGAGGCGCAATCGCACCGCCTTTTCGATCAGCGGCTCCCGAAACGCAAGCGCTCCCGTCGGGCGCAGCCAATCCGTGTATCTGCCCGCCGCAAACCCCACGCACAGCATCAAGAGCGCTGCCAACGCCAGCAGAGCCGCGCCCTTGGGATTAAAGCGGTACTTGCGTTTGCCGATGCTGCCGAGTGCGTGCCTGACCTGCCCGATGTCTCCATAGCGCTCCTCCGGGGAGAAGGCCGTGCACCGATCGATGATATCCTGCAAATTCTCATCGATCGCGATGTTCTTGTTCTTGCGGGCGTTTCCCGTCACCAACCAGCGCAGCAGCACGCCAAAGGCGTAGATATCCGCGCGGTTGTCCGTCTGTCCGAAGCCGTATTGCTCCGGCGGCGCATACCCCTTTGTGCCGAAAAACACCGTGTCCGTTCCGACATCTTCCTTGACGGCGCGCGCGATGTCAAAATCGATCAAAACGATCTCGCCGTCCGGCTTCACGATGACGTTTTCCGGCTTGATGTCCCGATGGACGATCGGTGGCTCATGCGTGTGCAGCGCCTGCAATATGTCGCAGAGTTGCTCTGCTATGGAGATGATCTTCTCCAAGGACAGCTGTCTGTCGTGGGCATATTCGCTGAGCGGCTCGCCCTCGATGTATTCGCGCACGATGCAGAGCATCTTTTCGTTCTGATACTCTTCGTAATATCGCGGCAGCCCCTTTCGGTGCAACTCCTGAAGTAATCGGATGTCCGGGCGAAACGGGAAAACGAACCGATCGTAACAGGTGGCGACCGCCGTTTCGCCTCCTTCCTTGCGTTGCACAAAGAAAGTCTCCCGCCCGACGTGGCTCGAAAGGCATTCC
Organism: Christensenellales bacterium; assembly: GCA_050946115.1. Taxonomy (GTDB): domain Bacteria; phylum Bacillota; class Clostridia; order Christensenellales; family Aristaeellaceae; genus CAYFRC01. The sequence continues at coordinate 7,089 of JBMNUF010000034.1, read as the reverse complement.
ATTTGATCGTATGCCGCCAGAAAATCCTGCGGGTAGCTGCTCTCCGCGAAGACGGACTCCATATCCGCGACGATGCGCTTCAGTTCGTTCATTTTTCTCTCCCTCCCAACAGAGGTAATTCGAGGTCCTGAAGGATGATTTGCGTGTCCAACAGGGAAATGCGGTTGTGGAGACAGTAGATGATCACCGTGTCCCTCTTTATGCGCGGATACAGCTGACTTCTTCGCGCGATGCGCAGCATTTCCTGCGCCTGATACAGGTCCGCCTGCATCCCAAATGCCAACTGCAAAACGGTATCCCTCGAAGGGTTGCGCTTGCCGCTGAACAACTGGTGCCCATAGGATTTCTCTATATTTGCGCGGCGGATGACCTGCTCCGGCACTTGCAGGTTCTTTTTGCACCATGCGTTCAGATACTCGCTGAAAGTGGCTGTCAGATACGCGGATTCGTTTCGCCGCAGAAAACGCTCCAAGTCTCTTTCCTTGAACAACAGCGCCAGCAATTCATCCGTATTGATACGGCCGGAATCGGACACGACAACTCACTCCAATCCCTCATGATTTCGCCTCATAGGATTGCGCTTTTTTCGCATGCTTTTGTTCGATCGCGCCATGCAATGTATCGCATGATCGGCAGGATTTCCTCGCCGAATCCGAGGTAATGAACTGATTATACCACAAGAAGACCCTCTTTGAAAGCACTTACGCAGGGTAAATTTGCAAATCTCCGCAAAACCCGTCGTTCACGGTTCAATGATCGGAACAGGTAGTGTTCAGCTAAATTGAGCACAAGTTTTTATACAACCGGAGGGACGGATCAAAAGTTTCCATATTCCGTAAAAAACGAAGCGCCCGCTGCCGGACGCTTCGCGCGAGATAGGAATTGCATTTTGGGCTTCGCAAATGCCTGCTTACAAAAAGGATTACGGTTGCGGAGGATATATTTGGCTGAGAGAAAGTGTCGGGTTCTGTTCGCGGAAGGATTCGAGTACGGTATCGATGGTTTCGCCTTCGTCGAGGAAGATCGGCGATGCCGTCGCGGTGATGATATTTTCTCCGGTTTCCACAAAGGCGATGTGATATATCGCGCCGCTGCAATCGACCAGCCATGCGCAGTCCCCAAAACCTTCCGGAGCCGCATAGCTGTGCGACCACGTGAGCAGCGTGGCATCCGTCATTGCAGACGAACCCTTCGAACCGTTCCAGTAACTGCTGAGCGAAGAATACAGCGTCCGTTTTGCTTTTATTCTTCCAGCCTCGCTCATTTTTGTCCCGCCCGCGAGCAGCATAAGCAGATTCACCCCAGGGATCTTGAGCGAATAGGCTTGGCGCAGATCCGCGCAGTCCGCCTCGGCAAACGTGGGAATATACTCCTGATCACTCATGAAACCGTACATGCCCATGTACCCCGCATCGCTTGCCAGCGCGTGGACATTCGCGACCATTTCCATCGAGATCGCAAGCAACGGATCCTCCTCCGCCACCGCTATAGAGCCGCCGAAGATGCAAAGAACCAGGAGAACAGCCAACAGGGAAAGGCATTTTTTCATAATCGTACCTCCGTCTGTGATTGTCCAAATACCGTTTTTATTATGTCACGAAACGAATGAGATCAAAAGCACATTTGCGTTAAAAAGCATGGGAAAGCACATGGCTTCACCGGAAACCGATGACGAATCCTCCGGCGGATATTCTCGAAGGTACAAACCGCGGTCGTCGATCCCGTAAAAAAGAGAAAATCCCTCATTTCTGAAGGATTTTCCGAAGCTGATGACCAGAATCGAACTGGTGACCTCATCCTTACCAAGGATGCGCTCTACCGGCTGAGCTACATCAGCGCGTTCACTCGAACACAAAAAATATAATACAACAAAATGGCGCAAATTGCAATGGATACAAAGTTAATTGTAGATGTATTTTTCAGAATTCCTCCATTTAACTTTTCGGGTCGTGACGAGCGGGTACGCAAAGCCCCCATGGCATCCGAAAGCAGCTTGTATCGAGGGCGTTTTCACCGCTCTCGGCGAAGGGAGAATCTGTGTTAAATATCGAATACATCCTTGCATTTCTGCTCGCTCCATGATATACTTTCTGTTGTTGGCAATTTAGACCTTGCCATAGGCATAACAGAATACTGGAGAAGTCGCCTAGTTTGGTCGAGGGCGCGCGACTGGAAATCGCGTAGGCGTCAAAAGCGTCTCGAGAGTTCGAATCTCTCCTTCTCCGCTGCCTGCCCCATGGCTTCCATGGGGTGTTTTTTATATCGTGGAGGAAGCATATGCGAAAGAAGAAACGCCCTCACTCGGGCAATCGCGCGCTCGCGCTTTGGCTCGTTCTGTGTTACCCCGTAGGGCTGTATAAGGTCTGGAAAAGGCGCTGCAAATGGAAGATTTGGGCAAAGCTGCTCTTGACGATCCCCGCCGTCGCGATCGTCGTCTTCGCCGCGTTGTCCAGAACCGAGCCGCCCGAATACCGCAAAGGCGGCGTCGAGATCGTCTACCGCGATCCCGAGGAGGAAATGGTGGGGCCCGAGCTCTCCGAGGATTCCGGTACGCTGGATGTGTACGTCCCCGTCTATGTGCCGGATACGTCGCTTATCGTCTCTCCCACGCCCACGCCGCTCCCCATCTACGTGTATTGCAACGACGGCGGGCAGTGTTACCACGCCCAAAACTGTCGCTACGTGAAATCGACCACCCCGCGCGTGACCCTGTCGCAGGCGGTGAACGCAGGGTTCAAGCAGTGCAGCATCTGCAACTGCCCGAACGAAAAGGGCGTATACCGCGACGGCACAAAGGGATATAGGATGCCCGACCCGACCGAACCGCCGCAGGACAGCCAGGGATAGCCGCGTTTGTTACGTCTATCGAAAGAACGCTTGAAACGCTTGACAATCAACTGCTTGTTTTGGTATTCTGTATAAGTAGGAAATTTTTGCTACCTATTTCCAGAATTGTACAGATATTGAGGTAATCAAAATGGCGAAAAGGCTTCCGAGAGAAACCCTGCGCGACGACATGACGCTGCCCATTATAACGAGCGAAATGACATCCATCGTGGAATGTGTCCAAGCGGATTTTGACGACCCTAACATCGCAAAGAGCATTCGTTTCAGCCCCACCGCACTGAAGCAGGCGCGCAACGTGCTGCTAAACGGCGGCACGATCATAACGGATACTTTGCTCGTGCGAAAGGGCATCGATCGCGCGTCGCTCGACGCCTTAGGCCTTCAGTGCAAGTGCTTCATCAACGAGCCTTCCGTCCTGCGCGTTGCGGAGAGCCGCTGCGCGACACGCGCGGAGGTCGCGCTCGATCTGGCGATGACGGCGCCCGGGCTCAAGATGTTCGTCATCGGCAGTGCGCCCGCGACGCTCAGCCACCTTCTTTCACGCTACTCTCCCGCCCAGCTTCACGACGCGGTCATCGTCGCGACGGTTACGGGCTTTGTGAATGCCGTGCAGCTCAAGGAACGGCTCTTCGAGAGCGGATACGCCTGCGTCATCGTGCGCGGGAAAAAGGGCGGCGTGTCGGCCGCGATTTCTCTGACGAATGCGATTTTGCGCACCGCCTTGGAGCAACTCGACTGATCGATATCGTCGCGATTCGGAGGTGCGCGTCTTTTGTTTTTGTTTCTGCTGAATAGCGTCCTCTTCGGCGTCGGGCTCGCCATGGACGCTTTTTCCGTCTCCATGGCAAACGGGCTGAAGGAGCCTTCCATGCCCAAATCCCGCATGGCGTTGATCGCCGGCGTTTTCGGCACGTTTCAGGTGCTCATGCCGCTCGCCGGCTGGCTCTGCGTGCGGACCGTCGCGGAGGTGTTCACGGCGTTTCAGAAGTGCATCCCGTGGATCGCGCTCGTATTGCTGCTCTACATCGGCGGGAAAATGCTCTTTGAGGGGCTGCGCGGAACGGGCTGTGCCGAGGCGTCCGTCGTCGGGTTTTATGCGCTCATGGCGCAGGGCGTCGCCACTTCTGTCGACGCGCTCTCCGTGGGCTTCACCATCGCCGACTATCCTGCGCCGAAGGCGATTCTGGAGGCGCTCATCATCGGGGTCGTCACCTTTGGCATCTGTATTATGGGGCTTTTGATCGGGTGCAGGTTCGGCACAAAGCTGCAGGGCAAGACCTCCGTCTTGGGCGGCGCCATCCTGATCGCCATCGGCATCGAAATCTTTGTTACCGGCTTGATTTGACCATGGCACATACGGCTCGAAAGACTAAGCGCCTTTGAAGGCACTCAATCCTTCAAAGGCGCTTTTGTGCTTGCCGCAAAGAAACCGATTAAGAGCGACAGTGCCGTGCCTATCCGCCGAACCAATGAATACAGCACCGCGCGAAAAAATGAATACTCTTTCTGAAACAAGGCGGTCAAAAACAGGCTCACAGCGAGCGTCAGCACCATCACAAGGACGCCTTTTACGCCTTCCACGATCGTGCCGCGCCGAAAGAGCGCGATAAACAGCGCGGATGCGGCGATATATCCCACCATACCCGGCATTTCGATCCACCCCGCGATCCAGCCAAAGAGGGGCAGCACGATCGCGACCACCCATGCGGCGGCGCGCCTGCCCTTTCTTAGGCAGCGCGTCAAAATCAGCATGAAGACGCATTCCGCGATGTGCCCGAACAGGGGATGCAGCGCGACTGCGGACAAAAACGAAAGCAACTCCCCCGCCAATGTATATCAGCCTCCAAGAAGATACTCGATTGCCGCCTGCAGTTGGTTCGACGCCGCCGGATCCCCCGCATCCGCGACGACGGTGATGTCCGGCTCGATGCCGAGATCGTGAATGCATGAGCCCGAGGGCGTGAAATATCTGCCCGTCGTGTACTGCATGCCCGCTCCGTCCGAATCGAAATAGTGAATCGTCTGCACGATGCCCTTGCCGAAGGACGTCTCGCCGATGACCGTCGCGCGGTCGTGATCCTTGAGTGCGCCCGTCAGCACTTCCGAGGCGGACGCACTGTTGCCGTTGATGAGGACGACGATGGGGATGTCCCAGTACTCGGCATCGGCGGAAAATACGTCGCTGTTTCCGTACCGATCCTGAATGGTGAGGATTTCGCCCTCCGGCACGATCTCATCCGCGATGGCGAGCACGTCGTCGAGCATGCCGCCGGGGTTGTCCCTGAGGTCGAGGATCAGGCCCGTCGCGCCCTGCTCCTTGAAGTACTCTTCCGCCTCCAAAAAGCCCTCTACGTCGTTTCCGACGAACTCGAACAGTGCGATATAGCCGATATCGCCCTCGAGCATTTCGTAATACACGCGATTCATCGTAATGACCCGCTTATACAGCGTCACCGCGTATTCCTCCCCCTCCCTCGAAAGGGTGAGGTTCGTGCCGTTTTCGGAGGCGCGGATTTTCTCGACCGCCTCGTTCATCTCCTGTTCGGTCGCGGCGCTCACCGTTTCCCCGTTGACCGCGGTGATGATGTCGTAGGCGAGGATGCCCGCCTCGCTCGCGGGGGAATCCTCATACACGCGCAGCACGACGAGATTGCCATCCTGATCGGCGGAGATGAGAAGGCCGATGCCCTCATAGCTCCCCTCGATCTCCGTCTGCTCCTCTGCCATCTCCTCGGGCGTATAGTAATAGGTATATCGGTCGCCGACGGCGTCCATCATGCCGCGGATCGCACCGGTGATGAGCACGTCCTCGTCCAATTCCTCGTAATACTCCTCCCGAAGGATCTCATAGACCTCTTCGAGCCGCGCATAGCGATGGGCGACCTCGCGTGCGGAAAACACCCCCTCGCCGAGAGATGGTGCGATCGCCGCAAGGAGCGCTACCAGCAAAAGCGGCAGAAGGAATTTTCTATTCATATTTGTTCCTCGCGCCGCTCTTTCCGAGAAGCATGATCAGCTTGAACGTCACCGCGTCGTCAAACTTGCGCAGGTCGAGCCCGATGGTGCGCTGGATCTTATCGAGCCGATACACGAGCGTGTTCCTGTGGATGAAGATCTGCCGCGCGGTCTCCGACAGGTTCAGGTTGTTCTTGAAGAACATCTCGATGGTGTGCAGCATTTCGTCGTTGAACAGGCGTATGGACTTGTCGCCGAAGATCGAATCCATGTAGGTGCGGCACATTTCCTTCGGAAGGTCGCTCAAGAAACGCTCCAACAGCAAGCCGCGATAGGAATACACGTGGGTATCCCTGCGATACACGCGCCCCACGTCGAGCGCCTTTTTCGCCTCTTCATACGAATCCTTAAGCTCCTCGAGCGTCTCCTTGGAAAGGCCGATGCCGATATCGACGATGTGGCTCGTCTCGTTCTCCAGCGTATCCTGGATTGCGTTTGCGAGCTGGGTCATCTCTTCATATTCTTCCGTCCCGTCAAACGCCTTGACGAGCGCGAGCATCTGCCGATCGATCTCGACCACGATGTCCTTCTCTTCTTCGATCACGTTGCGCAATACGTTCAGCGCCGTTTCGACGTCCTCGCCCCTCAGGTGAAACAGCAGCACGCAGCGCCTGGCGTTGATGGGGATGCCGCATTCGTTCGCGCGGCTCTCCAAATCCAGGCCCTTCAAGCCCTCTACGAGGGCGCCGTACATAGTCTGTTCCCTGTTGACGGGCGGCATCTCCACGCGCAAGAGGAGGCTCACCAACTCCGCACACACGACGGCGCAGTCTTGTACGCCCTTCGAGCTTCCGGGGAGGCACAAAAACAGCGGCTGCGCGCCCTCCGTCCCGATCAGGGTAAAGCTGCCGTAGGGCAGCGGCGCGGTGGGATTCTTCCGCAACTCCTCCGGCAAAACGAAGTCGCGGTAATTGTCCGCCGGAAGGATCACCTGCCCGTTGTTGTCAAGGAGCATGATGTTCATATCGGTCTTCGCGAAGATCTTTGCGATTTTCGCAATCACGCGGTGATCCAGATACATACGCCTCACCTCATTTTCATAATACATATTCAGTATAACCGCCGCGCCCTCCAAAAGCAAGGCGCGGCGGCAAAAATGCATAGAATTTACAGGGGTTTGTTAGCGCTCGAGGACGGTCGCCTCGTTTTCGAAGTCGAAGAAGTGAAGCCTGTTTGCATCGAACGCGACGCGAATCTTGTCGCCGCCACGGGATGTGGAGCGCGGGT
>JBMNUF010000033.1:0-18256 GCA_050946115.1 Christensenellales bacterium | reverse complement strand
GGCTCTACCATCGCTACCCACTCTGACCACGGAATAATCCTGTTCATGTTTGCCAGAAATTCTTTCTTCTTCGTGCTTGCCTACGCCAGTTCGTCGCTAAGCAGGCTCAGCGTCATCTGCTTGTTCAGTTGCTATTATACCATACTCATAGAGCTTCGTCATCTTCTGCTTTGTGCGGTATATCCCTAATGAAATTGTTTATGAAACGCCTGGAGCTGGCAGCTGTATAAAGCGCCGTAATATCATATATCTATCCATTCCGGATCACGCCTTGTAGCTGATGTACCCACTTCAAATTTGTTTTTCAGCGGACAATACGAAATCACTATAGTTCTTTCCTCATATTTCGAGTTGAGAACTTTTTCTCCTTGCATGACGGCATACAGAGAAGTAAGTCTTTGCTGCCCATCAATGATGACTTCTCCCGGAGAATCATAATTGTGCGCGCCCGTCCCGATGACCCGATTGCTGTCGGAATTCGGGCATTTCCATAGCATCAGATAGCCTACGGGATAGCCTTTTATCATAGAATCGAGCAGATCGCGAACCTTGGTATCTTTCCAGACAAACGGGCGCTGGAGCTCTGGCAGACCCAATTCGCCGGTCTTAATCTTACTGATAAGATGACTGACGTTAAACGTGGTGTTGCTGTAAATCTCCTGCACCGCAACTTCCCTCTTTCTTACTTTATCTGCGTCCATTCATCTGATTATTCAATTATGTCTCTTTTGTACTAATAGTATACCAAGTGCAATAGGTGCTGTCAAGCATTGGAGATGCGCGATTCTTCTCTCATTACCAAAATCAGGCGACCGCACTTTTGCAGCCGCCCGTTTGCATTATCTTACTCCATAACCTTTTCGTACCGCTCCACCAATCGCTCGAACATCGCCAACGCCTCTTCCACCGGCTCGGGCTTGGACATATCGATGCCGGCGAGTTTGAGCGCTTCTATGGGATACAGGCTGCACCCCGCCGAAAGGAACTTCTTGTACGCCTCGACCGCGGGCGCACCCTCTTTTCGGATTTTCGAGGCGAGCGCCATCGCGGCGGAAAAGCCCGTCGCGTATTTGTAGACGTAAAACGCGCGATAAAAATGCGGGATGCGCATCCACTCGCAGCGGATCTCCTCGTCCTGCACGACCGAATGATAGTACAGGGCGTTGATCGCGCCGTATTCGCGGTTCAGCGTGTCGGCGTTTAAGGGTTCACCGCCCTCCGCCATCTCGTGCGAGCGCATCTCAAATTCCGCGAACTGCGTCTGCCTGAAAAGCGTCGTCCTATAGGAATCGAGCAGGTTGTTCAAAAGATATGCCTGCGCGTCTTTTTCGGGATAGCGCTCCAAAAGCTCCATGAGCACGAGCACCTCGTTTACGGTGGAGGCGACCTCCGCCACGAACAGCGAATACTCCGCGAGCGGGAACGGCTGCGCCTTCGCAGAATAGAACGTGTGCATGGAATGCCCCATCTCATGCGCGACAGTCTGCAAGCCGTCCAAGGTCTGCGCGTAGTTGAGCAGCACGTAGGGGTGTGAATCGTAGGTGCCCCAAGAATACGCGCCGGAGGTTTTTCCGACGTTCGGATAGGGATCGATCCACCGCTCGTCCTTTGCGCGGCGCAGCACTTCCTGATAGTCCCCGCCCAACACTTTTAAGCAGTCCACGACCAAGTCGTACGCCTTGTCGAAAGGAAGGTTGATATCAAAGCCCTTTGTCGCGGGGGCGTACACATCGTACATATGCATTTCGGAAAGCCCCAAGGCGCGCGCGTTGATCGTCAAATAGCGGTTGAGCCCGGACAGGTGGTTGTGTACCGCCGAGATGAGGTTTTTGTATACGGACAGATCGATGTTGTCGGGATAAAGCGCGGCTTCCAAACACGTGGCGAATCTCCCCGTCCGCACGGAAAATATATCGCTCTTGACGCTCGCGGCATAGATCGCCGGAATCGTCGCGCTGAAGGAGGCGTACGTGCCGTATAGCGCCTCGAACGCGCCTTTACGCACCTTTCGGTCGCGCGACATCATGAGCGGGATGTAGTTTGCGTGCGTCAGCTCCACTTCTTCTCCGTCTTCGCCCGATATTTTGGGGAATTTCATGTCCGCGTCCGTCAGCATATCGTAAATAGTGGACGGAGATGCGCCCATTTCGCCCGCCATCGCGACTACGCGCTCCTCCTCCTTGGAGAGCGTGTGCGCCCTGCGGCGGATGATGCCGTCCAAGAACATCCTGTAGTCCGAAAGTTCGGGCGCGCGCACCGCTTCCTCGAGATACTCCTCCCTGCACGCCAAGAGCTCCGGCGCGATAAACGAGGTCGCCGTTCCGAAGTCCGTAAAGAGCGTCTGCGCCCTGTCTGCCATTCCCTGATAGAGCGAAACGCCGTTGTCCTCGTCGCGCCGCATCCGCGCGTATGCAAACAGCGCTTCCAATTCCCGCGCCAATGCGAATGCCGCGCGACAGGCTTCTTCGAGCACACTCAGTTCGGATAAGCGCCCCTCAAACCGCTTGAGATTCGGAATCGCTTGCGCGGCGCGTCGAAACGCCTCCTCCCACATATCGTTCGACCCAAAAATATCTTCCAACTTCCACGTATCTTCTGTCTTGCGCATTTCGCGCCGGATGTTTTCCATAGGGCAAAGCCTCCTCATCGGAATTTGTCTTGGATTTTATCACAAAAACGCATTTCTGTCCAGTAAAACGCTTTCCTTTTTCCGCGCGATTTGATATAATATATATAGCTCAAAGTATCGGAGGTTTGATGCCGTTTGGCAATGGGAGATAAGGGGCGGGAAATATCCCTGGCGATCATCGGGCTCGGCGGCAGGGGCTGCGGACAGATGCAGACGCTGCTTTCCATGCCCGACGTGCGCGTCCGCGCCGTGTGCGACCTATATGAAGACCGCGTGCAAAAAGGGCTTGACATCTGCGAAAAGGCGCAGGGCTTTGTCCCCTTCAGCACGACGGATTATAAAGAGGCGATTTCGCGCGAGGATGTAGAGGCGGTCGTCGTCATGACGGGCTGGGAAACGCACACCATGATTGCGAATTTCTCCATGCGCGCGGGAAAGCGCGTCGCGATGGAGGTCGGCGGCGCATCTTCGGTCGAGGAATGCTTTTCCCTCGTCCAAACCAGCGATGAGACCGGCGTTCCCTGTATGCTGCTTGAAAACTGCTGCTATAACGATGTCGAGATGACGCTGCTCGAAATGGTTCGCAAGGGCGTCTTCGGCGAGATCGTCCACTGCGCGGGCGGCTATCTGCACGATCTGCGCGCCGGAATCGGCAAGGGCGACACCCGCCGCCATTACCGCCTGCGCCACTTTCTGAACCGAAACGGCGAATTGTACCCCACGCACGAACTGGGTCCCATCGCGAAGTATCTAAACATCAACCGCGGGAACCGCATGGTTTCCTTGGTCAGCATGGCTTCGAAGGCCGCAGGGCTTTCCGAATGGCTCAAGGCGAACCGCCCGGATTCTCCGCTTTGCAATGCGAAGGTCAATCAGGGCGACATCGTGACGACGCTCATCCAATGCGCAAACGGCGAGACCATTCAACTCACGCATTCCTGCACGCTCCCCCGCCCGTATTCGCGCGGCGGGCAGATTATGGGAACAAAGGGCATTTGGATGGAGGACAAGCGCGCCCTCTACATCGAGGACGACCCCAAGGCGCCCGAAGAGGACACCTATACGGAAGAAGGTTGGACGCCCGACGAAGCCTGCATGGCACAGTACAAGCCCGCCCTCTGGAGGGAATACGAGCGGTTCGGGCTTCGCGGCGGCCACGGCGGCATGGACTATCTGTGTCTGCGCGCGTTCGTCGAATCCGTGCAGAACGGCACGAATCCGCCGATTGACGTGTACGATGCGGCGACGTGGATGGCGGTCACGCCCCTGAGCGAACAATCCATCGCATTGGGCAGCGCCCCCGTGGCGTTTCCCGATTTCACAGGCGGGCGCTGGCTTGCGAGGACGGACAAGGCGGAGGGCGACTACGCGCTCGACTGATCGGCACCGCTCTCCTCTGCGGCTCGGTACACGTGGATGGTCTTTAACACAATTGTTACCTATTGTAGCGATGTCGGTTCATGCAGATGTGTTATACTGTCTATTTGTGGAGGTAATCGTATGATGCGGTTTTTGCTCGGCGAAATCTGGGATTTTTTGCGCTTTGCATTCGTCGTCGCTCTGATCGGCATCCCGAGCTTCTTGGTCGGAGAACTGATCCCGCGGTCGCGCATACGTTTTCGCGAGTTTCCGTTCAGACCCTTCCGCTTTGAGGACGGTGGGAAATTCTACGAGAAGTTTCGCATCCAGGCGTGGAAGGATCGGCTGCCGGATATGTCGAAGATCATGCCGCGCGCCTTCAAAAAGAAACTGACCAGGGCTGCGCTGCGCGATCCGAGGTATGTTAAGCGGCTCATTCAGGAGACGTGCTCGGCGGAGTTCGTACACTGGCTTTTGATCGCGCTCTCCCCGCTCGTCAGGCGTTTGATGGGCGACGTGGACGGCGCATTGGCGGCGTTCCTCTATTGCGTGGGCAATGTCCCCTTCATCGCCATCCAGCGGTACAACCGCCCGCGCCTCGTGGCGCTATACGAAAAACAGCTCAAACACCATGCGCAGCCGGAAGACGCGGTGCTGCAATATACGACTACGAGGTGAATTGTTTGGCTCTCTTCATCCTGATCACGGGGATTTTCGGACTCATCTACGGCGCGTTTTACGCGGTGATCGCGCTGGTCGGACTGATTAAAAAGAAACCGTCCATTCCCTTCCACGCACCCGAAAAACACATCGCCGTGCTGATTCCCGCGCGGAACGAGGAGGCGGTCGTCCCGTTCCTCATAGACAGCCTTCAAAAGCAAACCTATCCGAAATCGCTCTACGAGATCATCGTCATCCCCAACAACTGCACGGACAACACCGAGCGGGCGGCAAAAAATGCCGGCGCGCGCGTGATGAAGGTCGGAGACGGCATGCGCTCCAAGGGCGAAGTGCTCAGGCGCGCGTTTTTGAAACTCGAAAAGGAAGCGTTCGACGGCTATGTGGTGTTGGACGCGGACAACGTCGTGAACGAGAATTTCCTGCAGGCGGCAAATAACACCTTGTGCGCGGGGTACGAGGTCGGTCAGGCGCGGCGCGAGAGCAAGAATCCCTATGCCAGCTGGGTCGCCTGCTGCACATCCATCTTCTTTTGGTTCATGAATTCGCTGTTCAACCGCTCCCGCGCGGCGCTGGGCATGTCCGCATCCCTGAACGGCACGGGCGTTCTGTTCAGCAGAAAGATCATCGCGCAGACGGGCTATGCGGTGGAGACGCTCACCGAGGATCTGGAATATACCGCGATCTGCGCGCTCAACGACTGCAAGATCGCCTATATGGAGGACGCCGTCACCTACGACGAGCAGCCCGTCTCCCTCAGGGACTCCTTCACGCAGCGCAGAAGGTGGAGTGCGGGCTCGTTTCAGTGCTTCAAGAAGTTTGCGGGTCAGCTCTTCAAAAAGCGCACACTGCAGGCATTCGACAATCTGATGCTCTTCAGCGCGATCGTGACGCAGGTGGTGGCGCTGGTTCCGATCGTCTACGCCATTTTCCGCTTCATTCGGAACATCGTGGTTCACAACAACTGGGCGGCGACGTTCTATGCGCTGTTTTCCGCGATCGCCGGCATGTTCCTAACGGGGCTCACTTTTGCCATCATCGTAGCTTTCGCATCCGGCAATTTCTCGAGGAAGCTGTTCCCGCAGTCGCTGCTCATGGGCTTTTATCTGTTTACGTGGATGCCGGCGAATCTCCTGTGCCTCGTGACAAAGCCGCCGAAGTGGACGCAGATTCCCCATACCTTTGAATCTTCCATCGCGGACGCGGCGAGTGAGAACGAAGGATAATCGACATGGCAATCGATATCTACGAAAAGAGGAGGCCGCGCTCTTCGCGAAATCAAAGGAAGAGGCGGCATCCGTTTTTACGCTTTGTCGCTTTTTGCCTCGCGCTCTTCTTCGCCCTGTATGCGGGCGCGCGCCTTGTGGCGCATTCGGCGGCCGATACGGACGGCTACGTGCACGTGATGCTGCTCGGCATCGACGGCGAATCGCAAAGTGGGCGCACGGACGCGATGATCCTCGCCTCCTACAACCCGCAGGACGGAAGGCTGGTGCTCACGTCTGTATTGCGCGACGTCATGCTCACGATGGGCAGCTACGGCAGGCACAAACTCAACGCCGCCTACAGGCTCGGCGGCGCGGATCTCGTGAAATTGTGCATCAAATACCTGTTCGACGTGGACGTCAGATACGTCGTGACGGTCAATTACGCATCGTTTCAGGCGCTCGTCGATGCCGTCGGCGGCATTGAGGTGGACGTCACCAAGCCGGAGATGGAACGCGTCAATCGCGGGATGCGCTCCCGCCGCAGCGCGCTGAAGGACTTTTCGCCGCTCATAGAGCTTACGGAATACGGCGAGAACACCCATCTCACCGGCGAGCAGGCGCTCGCGTACTGCCGCATCCGCAAGATCGATTCGGACTACGCGCGCACCTCGCGCCAGCGCGTGGTGCTGCACGCGATTCTCCAAAAACTCAAGCGCGAGAAAAACCCGATGATGCTCATTTCCGCCGCACAAACCGCGCTATCCGCCATCCATACGGACGATATGCCGCTCTATGCCGAGATCGCCATCGGCGGGCTCGCCGTTTTGCAATCGTCCTCCGTCAGGCTGTATCGCCTGCCCGCGGACGGTACGTTTGAAAGCGGCACAATCGGCGGCGTGTGGCAGATTCGGCCCGATCCCGAGGTGTGTCGGGAGATGCTGCGCCGCTATCTCGCAGAACCGTAACACGAAAAGGGAGGCCTTCAGTTATAAGGGAAGCCTCCCCTTTTCGTATGCCTTATAGGTTTCCGAAGACGTATTTCGTCGTGGTGTCGTATTTTTCGCCTTTTTTCAGGAGGCACTGCGGGAAGTGTTCATGATGGCAGGCATCCGGCCAGACCTGTGTTTCGAGGCAGAGCCCGTCGTGCTTTTGATACTGCCGCCCGCCGATGCTTTTTTCGCTTCGCGAGAGCATGTTTCCCGAATAAAACTGCACGCCGGGAAGGTCGGTATATACCTCCATCGTCCTTCCGCTCGCGCCCGTAAGTACGGCGATCTTTCGCATGCCGCTCCCGTTCAGACAGAAATTGTGGTCGTACCCGCCGCCGAACGCCATCTGCTCGTCTTGCGGTACGGCGCGCAACCCGTCGCCGATCCGCTTCCCCTTCCGCAGGTCGAACGGCGTTCCCGTCACGTCCCGAATCTCGCCCGTCGGGATGAGGAATTTGTCCACGGCGGTGATCGCGTCGGCTAAGATTTGGATGGTGTGGTCTTCGATGCTGCCGCTATCCTCCCCGTCGAGGTTGAAATAGGCGTGGTTGGTGAGGTTGCACAGCGTGTCCCTGTCGGAAACCGCCTCGTAGCGGATGGAAAGCGCGCAATCGTCGTCCCATATGTACGTCACCTTGAAATCGATGTTGCCCGGGAAGCCGCCCTCGCCGTCGGCACAGGAGGCGGTCAGTTCGAGCGCATTCGCTTCTTCTATGGGCTTCACGTGCCAAAACTTCAGGTGCAGCCCGCTCTTTCCGCTGTGCAGGCTGTTGATGCCGTTGTCGTTCGCCTCCAGCGGGAAGTGGTGCCCCGCAATCACCGCGTCCGCCCCGCCGATGCGGTTTCCGACGCGCCCGATGAGTGCACCGAGGTTGCCGTCGTTGTTCGGGAAGTAGCCGGAAATGTCGCTATATCCCAAAACCACTTCCGCCATCTTGCCGGCCTTATCCGGCACGCGGAGCGATGTGATCGCGCCGCCGAAATCCGTAACGCTCACGCTCGCGCCGGACGCATTGGTGATGATGTACAGTGTTGCATTTTCGCCAAACGGCCTTTGAGTAATCATTTTTTCTCGCCTCTTTCTTTGATTTTCTGAAATACCAGTACCGTCCGCGAGGGGCTGTATACGAGAAAGCCCGCGCCCTTGCCCTCTATGCGCTTCGTGAAGTGGCGAACGGTATGGGAGATGCGCGCCTGCCCGCCGAATTCTATCTCGTCAGAGGAGAACACCAGCCGATACGTGCCCTCGCCCGTTTCGTGCGCCGGAACGAACAGTTGCTCATACGAATCGCTCGGGTGGAAGTTGAACACATATACGAGCCCGCCCTTGGCGAAGATCAACGTCTTTTCCTCCTGCCCGATCCAAAGGGAGGTGATGTCCTTTTTCGCGAGCACGCGGTTTTTCCGCGCGAAGCGCAGCATTTCCCTGTCGAAATTGAGCAGGTATTCGTATTTGAGCGTCGTATCCTCTGCGAGCGACCACTGCCGCCGCGCATATTTGAAGCTCCAGCCGTTCCCCTCCCTCGGGAAATCGATCCACTCGGGATGGCCGAATTCGTTCCCCATGAAGTTGAGATACCCGTCGCTGCCCATGGTGAGCGTCGCAAAGCGGATGAGCTTATGCAAGGCGATCGCGCGGTCGATGATCAGGGAAGGCGTGAAGCGCGACATCTTGTCATACATTTCCTTATCCGCCATGCGGAAGATGATCGTCTTGTCGCCCACGAGCGCCTGATCGTGCGATTCCGAATATCCGATGCTCGCCTCTTTCGGCCGCCGCGTCGTCAGTTCGTACCACATGCGGTGCATATCCCAATCCTCGTCCGGGCGCTTGAGCGTGTCGATCCAAAAATCGGGAATGCCCATCGCAAGGCGGTAATCGAAGCCGATGCCGCCCGCCCGGATCGGAAGGCACATGCCGGGCATTCCGCTCATGTCCTCGGCGATCGTCACCGCGAAGGGGTTCACCTCGTGGACGAGTTCGTTCGCGAGTTGCAGGTATGTCACCGCCTCGACATCGGTATTCAAGCTGAAATACTTGTCGTAGCTGTCAAACGCCGTGCCCAGCCCGTGGTCCAGATACAGCATGGAGGTTACGCCGTCGAAGCGAAAGCCGTCGAAATGGTATTCGTCCTGCCAAAATTTGATGTTGGAGAGCAGAAAATGGATCACTTCGTGCTTGCCGTAGTTGAATAACTTCGAACCCCACGCCTCGTGATACCCGCGCGGGTCCGCGTGGAAGAACTGCGTATCCGTGCCGTCAAAGCGGTTCAGCCCCTCCGCGCTATTGATGCAGGCGTGGCTGTGCACGAGATCCAGCAGGACATACATCTCCATGGAATGCGCCTTGTCGATGAGCGCCTTCAGATCTTCGGGTTCCCCGTACCACGAGGATGCCGCGAAGAAGTTCGTCACCTGATAGCCGAACGAGGCGTAATACGGATGCTCCTGAATCGCCATCAGCTGCACGGCGTTATAGCCCTCGCTCTTGATGCGCGGAAGGATCTTCTCCGCAAACTCCTTGTAGGTGCCTACGCCCTCTTTTTCCTGCGCCATGCCGATGTGGGCCTCATAGATGTACAGCGGGTGCATTTTGCGCCTGCCGTATGCGCCGTCCGTCCATTTGAACGGAGTATCGGGCTCCCATACTTGCCCGGTAAAGCTGTGGTCGCGCTCGTCCTGCACCACGCGGCGGATGTAGGTCGGGATTTTGTCTTTCACGACACCGTTCTTCGTGACGGCGACCTTGACAAACTGGCCGTGCCGCAAGGCGTCGCGCCCCTCGATCTCGATCTCCCAATTGCCGCCCTCGATGCGCCGCATCGGATGCGAAGACCTGTTCCAGTCATTAAAATCGCCGATAAAATGCATGGAGTCCGCGCCGGGCGCCCATTCCCGGTATACCCAGCCGGTCTGCGTCCTGTGGATGCCGTAATACAAAAAGCCGTTCGCGACCTGCGAAAGCTGCGTGCTGTTCTGCAGAAAGAGCTTGCGAATGTCCGTATAGCGCGACATGCGCAGACCGATATCCTTCGCATACGGGGCAAGATACGGATCTATCGACAGGATTTTATAGGATCTTCTACGTTTCGCCATTGATGGACACACCTCCTTTGTTGTATTATACTATGAAACGGACAGGCGCGCAATACATCTGTGAAATTTTCGGGAAGCATTGACACTGTCCGCATAATAATGTATAATAATACATGATTATAGTATAATTATGCAGGAGGAGTTCACCATGTCTTTCAAGGGAAAAAGCTTTCTGACGCTGCTCGATTTTACGCCGCAAGAGATCGAAACATTTCTCAACACGGCGGACAAGTTAAAAAAAGAGAAAAAAGCAGGCATCCCGCACGACGTGCTGCGCGGCAAAAACGTCGCCCTCATCTTTGAAAAGACTTCCACGCGCACGCGGTGCGCGTTCGAGGTTGCAGCGGCGGACCTCGGCATCAACGCCGTATACCTTGACCCCTCCGCCTCGCAAATCGGCAAAAAGGAATCCATCGCCGATACCGCGCGCGTCTTGGGCAGGATGTTCGACGGCATCGAGTACCGCGGCTTCGGGCAGGAGCGCGTCGAAGCTTTGGCGAAGTATTCCGGCGTGCCCGTATGGAACGGCCTGACGAACGAATACCACCCGACGCAGATACTGGCGGATCTTCTCACCATCCGCGAGCATTTTGGATCGCTTCCGGGCAAAAAACTCGTCTACATGGGCGATGCGCGGAACAACATGGGCAATTCCCTCATGATCGGCTGCGCGAAAATGGGGCTGTCGTTTGTCGCCTGCGCCCCGAAAAAATACTTCCCGAGCCAAAGGCTCACAGATATATGCGCCGAAATCGCAAAGGAAACGGGCGCGACCCTGGCTTTTTCCGAAAATCCCGCAGAGGCGGTACAGGGCGCAGATGTGATCTATACGGACGTTTGGGTCTCCATGGGCGAACCCGAGGAGATTTGGGCGGATCGCATACATGACCTTCTCCCCTACCGCGTGACGCAAGAAATCATGGAAAAAGCGGGAAAGGACGCGCGCTTTATGCACTGCCTGCCCGCGTTTCACGACCTTGAAACCGAAACGGGTAAGGCGATCCACGCCCGCTTCGGCATCGACTGCATGGAGGTCGCCGACGAGGTGTTTGAAGGGGAGCGCTCCATCGTCTTTGACGAGGCGGAGAACAGAATGCACACCATCAAGGCGGTCATGGCGCTGACGATGGGCTATACGGAGGATTGATCGGATATGCCGCTTGACAAGAGCATCCACAAGGTTCTCATGATCGGTTCGGGTCCCATCGTAATCGGGCAGGCGGCCGAATTCGACTACGCGGGCGCACAGGCGTGCCGTGTGCTCAAGGAAGAGGGGTTGGACGTCGTTTTGGTCAACTCCAACCCTGCCACCATCATGACCGACAAAAACTTAGCGAGCGAAATCTACCTCGAATCGCTCAACGCGACAACCGTCGCCCGCGTCATCGAAAAAGAGCGACCCGACGGCCTGCTTGCGGGGCTCGGCGGACAGACGGGACTCACCATCGCAATGCAGCTCAAGCGCGCGGGCGTGCTCGAACGGTTCGGCGTGCGCCTGCTCGGCACCGACATCGACGCGATCGACAAGGCCGAAGACCGCGAGCTCTTCCGCGACGCCATGGAAGAAATCGGGCAGCCCTGCGTGCCCTCCGGCATCGCCAACACCATGGAAGAATCGCGCGCCATTGCGGATGAGATCGGCTACCCCGTGATCATCCGCCCCGCGTTCACCTTGGGCGGCTCCGGCGGCGGCATCGCGGAGACGCGGGAGGAATTGGAATCCATCGCAAAAATCGGGCTGGACATGTCCCCCATCAAGCAGATTCTGGTGGAAAAGTGCATCGCCGGCTGGAAGGAAATCGAGTTTGAGACCATGCGCGACGCGCTCGGCAACGCCGTCATCGTCTGCTCCATGGAAAACGTCGATCCCGTCGGCATCCACACGGGCGATTCCATCGTGGTCGCACCCGCGGTGACGCTATCGGAACGCGAATATTCCATGCTTGCCGGCGCCGCGCTCGACATCGTCCGCTCTGTCGGCATCATCGGCGGCTGCAACTGCCAGTTCGCGCTCAAGCCCGATGGCTCGGAATACGCCGTGATCGAGGTGAACCCGCGCGTATCGCGCTCCTCCGCGCTCGCTTCCAAGGCGACGGGCTATCCCATCGCCAAGGTGACGACGCGCCTCGCGCTGGGCTACACGCTGGGCGAAATCTCCAACCCCGAAACGGGCGCTTCGCTGCTCGGCTTTGAGCCGGACGTGAAGTACACGGTCGTCAAATTCCCCAAATGGCCGTTCGAGAAGTTCTACGGCTCCAACCGCAGGCTCGGAACGCAGATGAAGGCGACGGGCGAGGTCATGTCCATCGCGCCGACCTTTGAAATGGCGCTGATGAAGGCGGTTCGCGGCACGGAGAACGGCTTCGATACGCTGAACGCGCCGCCGCTGTACAACCGCGACGTGCTCTCCCGCCTGCGTGATCAGGACGACAGGCGCATTTTCACCGTGTTTGAGGCGATGAAACAGGGCGTCTCCGATGAAACCATCTACGACATCACGAAGATCGACTGGTATTTCCTGCGGAAAATCCGCAACCTCGCCGAATTCGAGATCAAGCTCGCCAAGGAAGGCGCTACAAAGCAAAACATCGCCCTCGGACGGAGCTACGGCTACACGGACGGCGCGCTCAGGCGCATCTCCGGCGCAAAGAAGATCGAGCGCGCGCCCGCATCGTACAAAATCGTCTCCACCTGCACGCATGTGTTCGGCAGGGATCGCCCGTACTTCTATTCCGTGTACGATTCCGATTGCGAAGCGCGCTCTTTTCCGCGCAGCGGGCGCCCCGTCGTCATCGTGCTCGGCTCCGGCCCCATCCGAATCGGGCAGGGCATCGAGTTCGACTATTCGAGCGTACACTGCGTATGGACGCTGCGCGACATGGGGTACGACGTGGTCATCATCAACAACAACCCCGAAACCGTCTCCACCGACTACGACACGGCGGATCGACTCTATTTCGAGCCGCTCACGCCCGAGGACGTCATGCACATTATCGATGTGGAAAAGCCCATCGGCGTCGTCGTGGCATTCGGCGGACAGACGGCGATCAAGCTCACCAAATTCCTCGACGACAACAACATCCCGATCCTCGGCACGTCCGCAGAGGGCATCGACATCGCGGAAGATCGCGCGAAATTCGACGCGCTGCTCGAACAGTTCAACATCCGCCGCCCGAAGGGCATGGGCGTGAAGACGCTCTCCGAGGCACTCTCCGCCGCAAATGCCCTCGGCTATCCCGTGCTATTGCGCCCGAGCTACGTCATCGGCGGGCAGAACATGACCATCTCCTACAGCGACGAAATGACAACCACCTACATGGACCGCATCCTCTCCGGCGGAATCGACAACCCCGTGCTCGTGGACAAGTACATGCCGGGCATTGAGCTCGAGGTGGACGTGGTTTCGGACGGCACGGACGTTCTCATCCCCGGCATCATGGAGCACGTCGAGCGCGCGGGCGTCCACAGCGGCGACTCCATCGCCGTGTATCCCCCTTTCAACCTCAATGACGTGCACCTAAAGCGCATCTGCGACTGCTCCGAAAAGCTCGCACTCGCGCTGGGCACGAAGGGGCTCGTCAACATCCAGTACCTGATCTTCGACGGGGAGCTCTACGTGATCGAGGTGAACCCGCGCGCCTCCCGCACCGTGCCGTACATCAGCAAGGTGACGGGTGTGCCGATCGTGGATCTAGCAGCGAGGGTCATGCTCGGCGGAAAGCTCGCCGACATGGGCTACGGCGTTGGTCTCTATCGAACGCCGCCGTACTACGCGGTGAAAGTGCCGGTGTTCTCCTTTGAAAAGCTCAACGGCGCAAACTCCATCTTAGGCCCCGAAATGAAATCCACGGGCGAGGTACTCGGCCTCGGAAAGACCATGGCGGAGGCGCTCATCAAGGGCCTTACCGCCGCGAACCTCACGATCCCCGCGCGGCACGGCGAGGGCGTAGGCGTATTCATCAGCGTGGACGAGCACGACAACCAGGAGATCATCACCACGGCGAAGCGCTTCTTTGACCTGAAAATGTGCCTGTATGCGACGGCGGGCACGGCGGAAGCGATTCGCAGCATCGGCGTCGACGTGGTGACGCTCAAAAATGAAGATATTCTGCCGCTCATCGAAGCCGGGAAGATACGCTGCGTCATCTACACGGGTGCCGTGATCGATTCGACCGTCGGCGACTATACCTCGCTGCACCGCCACGCCATGCAGAGCGGCGTTCCGTGCTTTACCTCGCTCGACACCGCAAACGCCTTTGCCGACATCATCGAGAGCCGCTTTACGCTGCACAACACGGAGCTCGTGGACATCAACAACATGCGCCCGTGGCGGCAGAAGATTCGCTTCGCAAAAATGCAGTCCTGCGGCAACGACTACATCTTCGTGGAGAATTTCGACAAGCGCATCACCTGCCCCGAATCGCTCTGCGTGAGCCTCTGCACGCCGCATTACGGCATCGGCGGCGACGGCATCGTCTTGATGGAGCACTCGCGCGTCGCGGACGTTAAAATGCGCAGTTTCAACAAGGACGGAAGCGAAGGCCGCATGGCGGGCAATAACCTGCGCTGCGTCGGAAAGTACCTGTACGACAAGGGCTATATCCGCAGCGAGACTATGTCGGTCGAAACGGCGAGCGGCATCCGCAAAATGCGGCTGTATCTCAGGGACGGCATGGTGAGCAGCGTGTCCGTGGACATGGGTTCGCCCGTCTGGAACCCGAAGGATATCCCCGTAATGTCCGACGCCGAAAGCGTCGTCAACGCGCCGATTGCGATCGGCGGGAAGGAATACGCCGTTACCTGCCTTTCTGTCGGCAATCCGCACGCCGTCACCTTCATCGACGCGATCGACGCCCTGAACCTTTCGGAAATCGGGCCCGCATTCGAGGAAGACCCCTTCTTCCCCGAGGGCGTGAATGCGGAATTCGTGCGCGTGATCAACCGCACGATGCTGCGCATGCGCGTTTGGGAGCGCGGCAACGGCGAGACCTATGCCTGCGGCACGGGCGCGGTCGCTGCAGCGGTTGCGGCGATCAAAAACGGCTTCTGCGACGAGGGCAAGGACATCCTCGTCAAGCTCAAGGGCGGCGACATGACCGTCCGCTACGAAAACGACGGCATCACCCTGACCGGAAGCGCCGTTATGGTGTTCGAAGGCGAATTCGAATATTGATTCATGTACGATGAAAGGCGTGATTTCGTTGACAAATCGGGAGGTGCGGTAGTACAATACAGGTACGACATGCGAGGAGGGATGATTCATGGCATCGCGACCGATTTACCAGTTTTACGCGGAGCTGACCGATTATAAGCCTCGCATGTGGCGGCGGTTTCAGATCGTGGACAATGTTTCTATGGCAAAGCTCGGCTATGTCGTCATGACGATGTTTGAAATGGACGCCAGCCATCTGTTTTGCATCGAGGTTCCAAAGGGCGAGAATATGCAAAAGGAGCTTCGCAAGTGGATGACCGAGAAGGAGATGCGGCGCGACTACGATGAAGACGAATTGACGGAAACCCTCCGCTACGAGGTGCAGGACGAGGAGACGCAGTGGGACGAGACGTCCCGGGACGCGGTTCGTACGCTCCTGTACCGCGTGATTTCGGAGATTGGGGAAAAGCTGTACTTCTATTACGATTTCGGCGACGGGTGGGAGGTAACCCTACTTTTGGAAGCGGTCATCGTGGACAAGGAGCTCCCCGCCAGGGAATTGCCCCGAGTGCTCGAAGGCGAGGGCTTCGGCATCGTCGTAGATTGTGGAGGCCCCGGCGGACTCATGGAGCTCGCGGAAGTATTTGAGGCGAAACAGGGCGAGTGATACGAAGAATTGCGCGAATGGCTGGGCGCGGACGAATTGGATCTTTCTCACTTCGATAAGGATGACATCAACTTTCGGTTGAAAAAGCTACCGCGCATTTTCGCGGACATGTATGAGTATGGGCTGCCGCCGACGCAGCGCTCGATGGATATCATCTATCGCAAATACATGGAGAAGTGATCCCCATCGATCCGACTCTGTCCACACAGCATTGCGGGGCTGTCTCACTCGGAACGCGAAGTTCCAAGAGAGACAGCCCCGTTTGTTTTCCTATCGGAGAAACGAAAATGGTCTATGCTTACATGAGCGCATCAGCCGGTTACGGACATGCCGTTATCGACGGGCAGGAACGCTCCGTTGATGTGGCTGGATTCGTCGCTGCACAGGAACAGCGCGGCCCTCGCGATGTCGATGGTATCCGCATAGCCGCCGATGTTTGCCGGCCATTTTCCGGTAATGTCGATCAGCATCTGCATGCCTTTTTCGCTGTATTTTCCGCCCGAATGCGTCTCGATGTTCGTGTTTACTCCGCCCGGATGGATGCAGTTTGTGCGGATGCCCTGCTGGATGAGGCCTACCGCCATAGACATGGTCAGGCCGACCAGGCCGTGTTTCGCGGCAGAATAGCTGGGACCATGGTTGCCGGCATAGGCGGCCAAAGAGCCGATGTTCAGGATCGCGCCTTTCTTCTCGCCGGGGTTCTTTACCATCTCCGCGACGATGCGCTTTGAAAGCATAAAGGGTGCTTTCAGGTCCAAATTGTGGACCCTGTCCCAAACCTCTTCCGTCGTTTCATCCATCGTCTTGCACAGGTCGTTGATGCCTGCAATATTGCACAAAACGTCGATGCGACCGAACTTTTCCATAGCCTTGGAAGCGATCTCTTCGATGCCGTCGTTCGTGGTAATGTCCGCGTATACGGCGAGGGCGTCGGGATTCTCATTCAGATAATCCAACGATCCCTTTGCGATGTCGACGCCAACTACCTTTGCGCCTTCTTCCAAAAACAGCTCGGCCGTTCCCTTGCCCATACCGTTTCCAGCTCCCGTGATAATAGCGACCTTCCCTGCCATCCTCTTCATAAGCTTGCCTCCCGCATAATGATTTTTTTGTGAATCGCCGTGGTCTTCCGATCAGGAATCGGAACAATCGAACCGTCCAAATTGGGCACCCCAGCCAAACACAACAGGTCAATCATAGCACAATTCCACGAGTCTTGCAAGTAAGGATTTGCCGATATTTCGCTAACATACCGGAAACCATCCCCATGAGTACCCTACGGCATAAGAAAGAGTGCATCCGTTCAGCTTTGGTATATCGGACGTCTCCGTCCGAAAATGCCGGAGCCTTCTCTCCTCGTACACGTCAAAAATACCTTAAAAAGTAGAAAAAGGCAGCAGATTTTCATCGGTATCTGCTGCCTTATCTGGCGGAGAAGGAGGGATTTGAACCCTCGCTGCCGTTATCCGGCACTACTCCCTTAGCAGGGGAGCCCCTTCGGCCTCTTGGGTACTTCTCCACATGGCCCGAAAAGCGGAGAGAGAGGGATTCGAACCCCCGGTGCCTTTCGACATCACCGGTTTTCAAGACCGGCGCCTTCAACCGCTCGGCCATCTCTCCTCGACAATCGGCTTATTTATTATACTGACTCGGACCGCCGCTGTCAAGCCGATTTGAAAAGTTTACAATACGCGCGGATTGCAAGTTAAATTGCCGCCCTTAGATAAGCATCGAGTAAGTCGAGGGTACAACGCTGTGCGGGGGATTGGTAGTCAAACCACCTTCTGGGGTAGTGATTCATCCAATATTGGATTCGCTCGATATCTTCCTTCGATAGCTACCCTATATCCGTTCCCTTCAGTATGAAACGCCGGATTAGCTTGTTTTGATTCTCGTTGCTACCACGCTCCCACGCGCTGCACGGATGCGCATAGTATATCATTGTTCTCCGTTTGCCTTTTGAGCGTCCGGAGCGCTCCAGGCGCTCAAATGACAAAAACTCGCTTCCGTTATCCACGATAATTGTCTTGAATATCTCGCGAGTCCGTGAAAAATTTTCTGTAAACGCACCGCCTCCTGTGTTTTATTCTATCACAGAAGGCGGTGCGTTTACAAAAAATTCTTTACAGGCTCCCGATAGTCTTCATAGATGCCATAGTGTTCAATGTGCGCGACAATTCAGTTATCCGAAAGACGGCAGCGTACGTCGTCATGGGAATCAACGAGGAAGGGTACAAGGAGGTGCCCAGCATCACAATCGGCGAGAATGAAAGTGCAAAATACTGGCTTTCCGTGCTGAATGAGCTGAAAAACCGAGGCATCAGGGATATATTTGTGCTCTGTGCGGACGGATTGACGGGAATCAAGGAGGCTATATCGGCGGCGTATCCCATGACTGAGCACCAGCGGTGCATCGTACATGTCGTCCGAAACACACTGAAATACGTTGCGGAGAAGGACAAAAAGGCCTTTGCAAAC
>JBMNUF010000032.1:0-18660 GCA_050946115.1 Christensenellales bacterium | reverse complement strand
GAGACATTCAAAACGCTTGAGCATGTCGTGGATCGCTTATGTGAGACGATTTGCAGATTGACCAACGAGACTGTTCGCTCCATCACTGCTCGACAATGGATTGTTGATGTATTTTAGATTGAGATTAATATTAGGTGAGATGTTTTGCCATGACAATACCCTCCTTTTTTATTTGGAATTTAGACGCAGGAAATCCGTTTCAGACTAAACGCAACTCTCTGCCCCTAGGGGGCAGAAGCTTCGAAAAACCACTATAGGAGTCCTGTATCAGACTAAGTGCAACTCCCTTCTGTTTCAGATTAAACGCAACTGCTGGCACCCTTAGTAGTGGCGTTTACTTTGGAAATCTACAAGGGAGTTTTTACGGGAATGTCATGGTTCCGCGGGTTGCATTGCGGTGATTTATATTGTATAATAAAGTGCTTTGAGTTTCACTGGAAAGGAGGTTTCGACCGTGACGGGAAAAAAGCGCGTGACCGGCAGGTTCTATCTGTTCGTCGGGATTGTCCTCGTCGGTCTGTATTTTATGCTGCGCGACTACTTCCCCGCCGCATCGAACGAAGCGCTGGTTCGCAATGCCAGCGCGACCTTCTCCACGAAGCTCGACTGCGTAATCATCCGCGACGAGAAGATCGGCACTTCCGCAGTGGGCGGCAGGATCGTCTACCTCGCAAACGAAGGGCAGCCGGTTTCCCAGGGCGACCCCATCTGCGAGGTGTATACCGCCAGCTACGCCGATAAAGAGCTTTCGCGGCTCGAAGCCACGCGCCAGTCCATCCGCGAATACCATATGCAGATCCTCGACAACATCGTCGATACCGAGCTGGAGCGGCTCGAAGGCGCGGTGCAGACAAACGCTCTGCAGCTGAAAAAGCTCGTGAACCGCCTGATTCCGGGCAGTCTCGTCGCCATGGTGGATCAGCTTCAGATTTCCATGGAGGAAAGGCAGAACTACTTGAGCCAAAACCGCCGCGAGGACACGAAGCTGAACCAATTGTACGAGGAGGAGACGAAGCGCGAAAGCGCGCTGCAGGCGTGGCGCGCCCTGAAGACCGCCGAGAGTGACGGCATCGTCAGCTTCTATATGGACGGCTTGGAAGAGGTGCTGACGCCCGAAAGCTATAAGAACCTCACCTCGACCGATATGCACACGATTCTCTCCGGCGGCATTCCCGATCTCGGCACGACGCTTACGACGACCAGCCGAACGGACGCCGTATACCGCATCGTGGGCGACGAATGGTATATCGCCCTGCTTGGGGACTCCTCGTGGAGCCCCATCAACGACCAGTTCTTCACCTTTCAGTTTGAAGGCTATGAGGATTTGGCGTACAGCGGCACGGTCGTACAGGTGCAGAAGACGGGAAACGACGTGATCGCGATCCTGAAGGTCAACGGCCCCGTGCTCTCGCTCATCAACCGCAGATACGGCAAGGCCGGGATTTCCACGTATCTGTCCGGCCTTTCGATCCCCATCGCCGCGCTCGATACGCAAAACGATCAGACGGGCGTTTGGGTGAACGACGTGCCCGGCGGCACATTCGTTCCCGTGATCGTGCTCTCCATGGACAATCAGAACGCTTTGGTCGTTCCCGTTGCGACGGGAACGCTCGAAGTCGGCCAAACGGTACTGATTAAATAAAATTTTACAGATTTGTATTCGACAAATCGTCTAAAATACAGTATGATAGTTCTGTATACAATTGTGAAGCAATCAAAGGAGGACTGCTCGGCATGGCAGCAAGAGGCTTTTTCAATAGCTTCCTCAAGTTTATCGGCATAGAGGACGAGGAAGACGAGGAGAGCTCCCGCACGTACAGTGCGCCGCAGAAGCGCCCCCCGTCTCCGTCGCCTTCGAGGGGCGCACCGCGCAGACCAAGCCGCGCCGCGCTGGGCGATGAACTTGAGGACGAGCCGCGCCCGCGTCCGCAGGCAAGGCCCGGAACCAGGCAGCCCGCGTCCGCAAAGCCGAGCAATGTCGTGGATTTCCGCCAGGGCGCCCGTCCCGAGACGGTCGTCTATACGCTCACGCAGCTTAGCGAGGTAAACGCCATCATCACGGAACTGATCGAGAACAAGACGGCGCTGGTTCTCCTCGGCAAAATGGATAGGGACGCGCAGCGCGCGGTCGATATGCTCTCGGGCGCAGCGTTTGCGCTGAACGCCACGTTTCTGATGACCTCCGGTGACACGCTTCTCATCACGCCGCCGTTCGTAAGGGTCGATCAGGTGGATGCGTCATTGGGCAGAGAGAGGTTTTGACAATGATCAATACGGTGATCGGAAACATCCTGTACGGTATCCTGATTTTTCTGGGCATCGTCTCGCGCGTGGTGTTCGTTTACTGTATCCTGACGTGGCTGTACATGCCGCTCAATCGGTTGATCGATCACGGCATCATGTCCGGCTATCGCGTAAACGGCGCTGCGCAGCGAAAGGCAAAGGTTTTACGGTTTCTGAAGACGGCGCTGGAAAAGGTGTTTTCGTTCCTGTCGCGGTTGGTGGATCCGCTCACCGCGCCGTTTCGACGGATTTGCGACATCATGTTCGGGCGCAGGCTGTTCATCGATTTCAGCGTGCTGCTGCTGTTCTTCGCGCTGCACATCCTGCAAAACATCGTCGCAGGCCTGTATACCATGGTAATGTACCATGGAATCTGAAAGACTGGGCGAGCTCGCCGCTACCGCCGCCCAACGGGATATCGTCCGCTACAGCGATTTTTTGGAGATTCCGCAGCAGAAAGCGGCGCTTGCCGCCGCAGGGCATGAGGGAATCGGGTGCACAGTATGGGGCGGCTACCCGGAGGCGGAGCGCAAAATCGCCCGTTTCGCACCTTCTTGGATCGAAACGGAAGCGGATTGGCCGTTTGTGCGGCTGCGCTGCACGTGGAACGCGAAATACGCATCCCTCGGACATCGGGATGTGCTGGGCGCCATTTTGGCACTCGGCATCGCGCGGGAAAAGACGGGCGACATCTGCATGGGAGATGATTTCGCGCAGGTGTTCCTCCGAAAAGACATCGCACCCTATGTCATAGGTTCGCTCGAATCCGCGGGCAGGGCGACGCTTACCGTCTCCTATGAGGCGGAGGACGCGCCCGTGCCGCTTCCGAAGGGCACGACCATGCGCACTACGGTGCAGAGCATGCGGCTGGATGCGATCGTCGCCGCCTGCTGCAACATAAGCCGCGCGGCGGCACAGGAACTTCTACGGCGCGGTCTTGTGAAGCGCAACCACGAGGAGACCATGAAGTGCGACGCGCAGACGGCGCGCGGCGACGTCCTCTCCGTGCGCGGGTACGGCAGGTGGCGCATCGAGGAAGAGCAGGGTGAAACGCGTAAGGGCAGGCTGGGCGTACTGCTGTTCCGCTTCGGCGAACAGCGTGGAAAATAAATGTGAGCCGACGGCAGGGATTTATTGTTTTCTGTCGAATAGTATTTACAAAACATTCTACATAAGGGGGACTTTGCATGATTACTGTCAAGGATATTCGCGAAAAGGAATTCGCCACGCAGAAGCGCGGCGGATATGATGAGACGGAAGTGGACGACTTTCTCGATGCGATCGCCGACCAGATGGAGCAGCTCATCCGCGAGAACATGAAGCTGACGCAGAAGGTCGAACAGGTGCAGCGCGATTTAGAGGAAGAAATGGCGAGAAAGCCTGCCGCCGTCGAAGCGCCCGTCAAGGTCGTCGAGGCGCCGGCACCGCAGCCGACTCAGGAGCCCTCCTTCGAGGATGCCACCTATTTCCGCGACCTGCAGGCGACCGTGCGCGAAACCCTGATCAGCGCGCAGCGCATAGCCGATGAAACCGTCGCTGAAGCCCGCAAGAAGGCGAAGCTCATGGTGTCGGCCGCGGAGGAGCAGTCCAACGCGCTGAAGGCGCAGTCCCGCCAGGAGTCGGATGCCGCAAGGGAAGAGATCGCCGCGATGAAGTCCGCCGCTGCGGAGGAAGTGAACGCGCTCAAGGCGCATACCAACCAGGAGATTGAGGTCGCGCGGATCGAGATCGGCAATCTCAAGGCGTCTGCGGAGGATTATCGCTCCCGCTTCATGCGCATCGTGCAGGATCAGTTGCAGGTGCTCAATGCGGACGAGAAGCTGTTCGGTAAGCCGGAAGAAGCGTAAGAATGCATAAAATGTCCCCCTTTCGCGCACGCGGAAGGGGGATTGTCAAAGGAGAAAACGCATGCTAATCCTCTGTCTGCTGCTCATCGCGGCGGATCGTGCAATCAAACTATGGACGGAGAGTGCCGCATCTTTCGCTTTGAGCGGAAGCGGAGCGATTTACACGGTGCCGAATCTCGTCCGTTTCCGCGTTGCGCACAACACGGGCGCGTCTTTTTCTCTTTTATCGGAGCATACCGCGCTTCTGACCGTCGTCACGGGGCTCATCTTGCTCGGAATCGCCGTATTTTTGTTCCGCAAAAGAAAGAGCCTCTCCCCTACCCTTCGTCTGGGGCTTACGCTCATGCTCGCGGGCGGCATCGGCAACTGGATCGACCGCGCGTTTTACGGCTATGTCGTCGATTATATCGAGCTTCTGTTCGTGCGCTTTGCGGTGTTCAATTTCGCGGATATCTTGGTATGCGCGGGCACGGGACTTACGATTTTCTCCTTGATTGTACCCGAAAGGAAAAAGGGAAGATGACAGTTGTTGTCTCGCAGGAGGATGTCGGCAAGCGGCTCGATGCGTATGTTGCGGAAAAGGCGGATGTCACGCGCTCGAGGGCTATCAAGCTGATCGAAGACGGCCATATCCTGATCGACGGAGAAAAACCCAAAAAAGCGGGCATACCTGTAAAGAGCGGAATGTCCGTCTCGATTGATATCCCCGCACCGACGGAGAGCGCCGCGCAACCGCAAGACATACATCTGAACATCGTCTATCAGGACGACGACCTCGCGGTCGTGTACAAGCCAAGCGGCATGGTGGTGCATCCTGCAGCGGGGAACCCCGACGGGACGATGGTGAACGCTCTATTGTACCACCTGAGCGGGCTTTCGGGCATCGGCGGCGAGACGCGGCCGGGCATCGTGCACCGCATCGACAAGGACACATCCGGGCTCCTGCTCGTCGCGAAAAACGACAGAAGCCATATCGCCCTCTCCGAGCAGATTAAAGCACACAGCGTTTGCCGCGCGTATCTTGCAATCCTCGCCGGCGCACCCAAGGCGGACGAGGGCTATATCGATATGCCGATAGGAAGGCATCCAACGGATCGAAAAAAAATGGCGATCGTGCAAGGCGGACGCGAGGCGCAGACGAATTGGCGCGTGCTGGAGAGGCTTTCCGGCGCGTGCCTCGTCGAGGCGCGGCTCAATACCGGGCGCACGCACCAAATCCGCGTACATATGGCATCCATCGGCCATCCCGTGCTGGGCGATGTCGTATACGGCGCAAAGCGCCCGCCCTTCCGCGTGGAGGGCGGGCAGCTACTGCATGCCTATCGGATCGGCTTTGTCCATCCGACGACGGGGCGGGAAATGCTGTTCGAGGCGGAACCTGAGCCGCGCTTTCTGTTCTGGCTCGAAAAGCTCCGCAGCGGGAGGTAGACGAACGAGGGTATCGGGCTCATTCTTCCATTTTCTTTCGCATGAGCGAGCGAAAGGCCGCCTCGCTTCCCGCCTGTTGCCTGTACCTGTGTATCAGTTCCTCTTCGGGCAAGCCCTTGGACGCGGCTTCCTCGCGCAGCACGCGCTTCAATTTCATAACGCCGTCGCAAAGGACGCGCTGCTGCTCGCGGTACGCGGCATCTTCCGTCACGGCGGGATAGGGCGTCGTATCGAGGCCGTATTGCGCGCAATCCGCAAGCGCCATGTCCATGTGGTACTCGGCAGTCACGAGGTATACCTTTGCGCTGCCGAGTATTTTTTTGGCGTTTTTGATGTTCTCGCTCGTCGTGCGGGACGCATCCTCCAAAGTGATGATTTCCGAGGGCACGCCGCGCTCGATAAGGAGCTCTCGCATGACTTCCGCCTCGCTGCGCGTCCTGTCGTGCGTAACCCCGCCGCAGGGGACGATTCGCCCGATGCCGGTCTCCCGCCAAAGCCGAACCGCCGCATCCACGCGCCCGATCTGGTCGATGGTGGGCGTATCGTCCGGATTGAGCCTGTGCCCCAAAATGACGATGGCGTCCATTTGCCGCACCCCTTCCTTTTTTTGAAAAGCGAGGCGCTTGCTTAGGATATAGTTCAGCACGATGATGATGCCATTCGATATGCGTTTCCACAAAATCCCGTCTCCGTGCAGCACGTCGACGGCTAAGAACATGATCCCCATGTCGAGCAGTCCCGTGGCAATCCGCCCACCGAAAAACGCGGCGCCCTCCTGCCAAACGACGCTTCGCGCAAACGACCTGCTTTCAAACACGAACACCTTATTGGTTATAAAAGCGACCAGCACGCTCAAAAACCACGCGATGCCCGTGGCGAGCAGGTTCGACACGCCGAAATACGTCAGCCACGCATAGCAGCGGTCGTTCACGAGGGTCGTGAGCGCGCCGAAGAGGACATACAGAAATATCTCTTTGAATTTCTTCATTGTTTTTACTTGGTTACGTCTGCCAGTTCCTGCAGCGAGCGGACGATCTGTTCCGAAGTACGCTTCATTTGCGAGGCGAAATTACCCATCCCGTCGAAGAACACGGCTTTCCCGGAGATGATGCGCCGCCTTTTCCTGTCGACCGCGATCGGAACGAAGGGAAGCGCCTTCCCCGTTTCCTTCAGATACAGGCGGTGCAGCAGCAGATACCCGTCATACAGCTCCCCGACGGTAGAGGACATATCCGTATAGTTTACGTCCGGGAAGATGATGATGTTCTCTCCCTTTCGGAGCGCTTGCAACGTCTTTCGATAGGTCTGCATGATGGATACTCCGTTTCGGTATACGGGGATCGCGCCCGCGGAATGAAGCAGTGGCGGCTCCAGCACAGACAGAAGCCACGCAAGCATCTTCGCCGGAAGCTTGGGCCACCGCAAGCGCTTCGTGAGGGTGTAGCTGTAAAACTGCTCGAACGTGGTCTCCCTTTCGCAAAAAACGGACAGGCACCACGGCCGAACCGGCTCCGTAAGCCACAGAAGGGTGTTGATTGGGCCTTCCATATTTCTGTGTCTACAGACAAAAACGCGCGGACTTTCGGGAAGGTCATTCAGTTCGCAGACATATCTCGGGCGAAACACCCTGAGTACTTGTCTTATGATTACATAATACGAGCCGTAAAAGCCCAATCCATTCACCCGCTTTGTCAGAACGACATATTTGTATTCGGTATAATATCGCGGAGCTCCTTGGAGAGGCCGGGTATATTCGCCAGCTTCGACATGACCTTAAACGCTACCGAAAGAAGCTCGCCCTCGATCGACGCCCATTCTTCCTCCGTGGGGTTCATCACATCGATTTCCTCCATCTCGGAAAAATCGGGCGTGGGGAGAAGCGATGTATCCTCGGAAATCAGATACTCAAAACGGAAGCGGATATAATCCGTTCTTCCGTCGCTTTCGCGCACGAGGATTCGCGCAGCGCCGTCCTCGTATCGCACGACGAGCATTTCCCCGCCGGAATTCGAAAAATCTGCGGAGAGGTATTCTTCGCCGACCTTGATTTGCAAGCCGAAATCGAAAGGCTCGCTTCCGCCGTCGTCATACCCGCTTGCGGAAATGACGGTCTTTACGCCGCCCTCGTCCTCCACCGGTGCGAAGCCAACGTTGAAATTCCCCGTTCTCTCGCCGTTCACGTATGTGTGCAGGTATCCTTCGGGATGCCCGGGATAAGCGCTGCTTTCTTTGGACAGAAGACGGAATTCGGCAGTATCTGCAGTCTCCGGATCGGCGACGCGCAGCAAAGCTTCGAAATCCAAATCGGAAGTTTCGACGGCATCGATTACGGCAACTTCCTTCGCCACCCCTTCCGTCATGAGCTCCGCGACGAATTTCACGGTGCTCTCGGAGGCGATATACAGCGTAAGACGGTACAGAATGTCTTCGCTCTGCGTACCCACGGGGAGGACAAGGATCTTGTTCCCAAATAGCTTCTCCATAAACGCGTTCCTGTCGGCTTCCGTCATCTCGCAGACGTACTTTTCCGCGCTGTATTCCGTATCGAGAATCGAAACCTGCGCCGGACCTTCATCCACAAATTCAAGCCCGTAGTACCTCAGCAGCTCTATGGGGTCTGCCTCTGCACCCTTCAACTGCTCGTTATACATGGTAAGGTATTCGCCTATTTCCTTCGATTGCATGGTCAGCACCTTGGACAGACCTTCGATGAGAATGGAAACCTTCTCCCCCTTCGCTGTCACATCGACGGAAATGACGTCCTCGCCCATGGCGCGCAAAATCAGGCGATATATGACGAAAACATCTTCTTCGTACTTCATGGCAGATTCGCAATGTACGCCCAGCCCCGCCAAATCCGTGACGGTCTCCGTACCGTCGGCGGATATCTCCTTCAGGAAGAAATCCGAAATCTCAAACATCGAATAGAACCCTTTGTATTCCTCCGCGAGCACACCGACGGGAAGCATTGAGATCAAAAGGAACATCGCTACGAAAATGCTCAAAACCTTCTTCATGAAAAACCCTCCTTACAAAAGTTTCTATCTGTATTATACAAAAGAATCCGCGCATTGTCACGTCTTTTTTGTGTTTTCTCGCAAATTTTCTCACAGTATCGTATACAGGAAAACCATGATCGGCATGGTCACAATGCCGCATAGGGTCGTCACGACATTGATGGAGGAGGCGTACTCCGCGTCTGCGCCGTAAACCAGCGACATGGAGGTGAGCGTGGATGCAGGGGGCGTCGTCGTGGCTAAAAACGTCACGAGGAGCGCGCCGTCTCCGTACCGCGAGAGCGTCGTGCCCTTGAGGAGGAGCAAAACCAAAAGCGGCACGACGATGAGCCGCAGCGCCGCGATGAGCCAGACGCGCTTGTAGGTAAAGACGTTTTTCAGCTTCATGCCGCCGATCAGTATGCCCATTAGGAGCATGCAAACCGCGCCGTTCATGCTGCCAAAGGTTTCGACGGTGTCCCCGACGAAGCCGGGTATTCTTTGACCCGTTAAGAACAGGACCAGCCCCAGCACGATCGATAGCACATTGACGTTCGCAACGATGCGCCTGAGAGAAAATTTCGTTTCCCCGATGAGCACGCTCTTGCAATGCGTCCAAAACAGGATCTGCTGCACCGCCATAAAGGAACACGAGTAGATGGCCCATTCCCTGCCCAGCACACTGATGACCAATGGGACGACGAGGTTTCCCGCGTTGCTGTACACCACGGAGACCTGTTCGACGCTTTCGAGCCGCAGGGGCTTTCGCAGCGCCTTATTGAGCAGGATCTGCGCGCCCATGATGAGTATGGACGCGGCAAAGGTAATCATAAGCCCGCTTCGGGCCTCGTCCGAGTAGTCCACCTGAAATGCAGACAAAATCACGCCCGGAACGAGCAGATACAGCGATATTTTGGACAGAGCCTGCGAATCTTCGCTCTTCAGAACGCCGCGCCGCACGAGGAAAAACCCCGAAAGCAGGATCAAAAAGAACGAGGCGATCTTGCGGATAAGCAAATGTACAATCAAAGCTTCTTTCTCCTCCTGTGTATCGTATATATGCCGAGCAAGACCCACGTCGATGCGATGCCGCAGAGGAGGGCGATGGCGCCCTTCGGGAGCGGGCCGAGTTCCTTTTTCACATTGCCGCCGCCCTCTACATTCAGGCGGTAGAGGGAGATCGTGTTGGAATAGAGCTTTTCGATGCTCTCATTTGTGACTTCCTGCCTGCGGTATACGGATTTCGTCACATCCTCGATCAATTGCCCCGCCGCGTCGCGCAGGGACGCGCTGCCGTTGAATACGGCGGTCACAAAGGTATTGTCCGTGTTTTCGAGCAAAAGCTTTGTCGCGTCGAGTTTGACGGAATAGTGCAGCGCATCGTCCGTGCCGGACAGCGACAGATATTCAAGATAATCGGGGGAGTTTTGCGCCTTTAGCGTCACGGGGACATAGCCTTCGGTTTGTGCATAAGCGGTCTGCACCCCGTCCGTGAGCAGGTATTGCGCGAACAGCCAGCTTGCGAGCACCTCCTGCGCGTCCTCCTTGTTGAAGATGCAGATGCTCGGGCCCTGCGAAATCATCTTCGGGTTTTCCGTATCGAATTGCGGGATCGGGCGCACGACGGTCTCGAACGAAACGATGGAATCCTCCGCGATGTCTACCAGCGGCGCATCGCAGCCCATCCACGTAGAACCCGCTGTGGAATCGACCGCGAAGATGCATTGCCCGGCGTTTAAAAAGTTTGCGGGATAGCCGCTGCGCTTGAACGTCGAAAACGCACCTGTCGCCGCGTGCTGCGCCACGGTATAGAGAATTTCTTTCGTCTGCTCCGAAAACATGCCGATCGAGCCGTCGGGCGCGGAATAGGGCGCATCTGATTGCTTGAGCATCGAGATCATCATGTTGTCCGTGGATTTATAGATAAAGGGAATCATCACCTTCTGCCCGTTGACGAGATAGGTGCCGTCTGCGGATTTTGCGGTCGCAGTGTCCGAGACCTCCCAGACAAAATCCCACGTGACGATGTCGGGCACCCGGTACCCCAGTTTTTCTACAAAGGTTTTGTTGATGTACAGCGCCTCCGTGGAGCGCATGTAGGGGATCGCGTAATACGTGCCCCCGATTGCACATTCTGAGAGAAATTCCGGCACGATCTCCTCCGGCGCAGGCGCATCATACAGAAGCGCGCTCCCGCCGAAGCCGTATTTTTCATTCGTAAACAGGTTGTCGAGCGGCACGACCACGTCGTCTCCCGTCATATACGTCGCGATGTGGTCGGGATAGGTGATGCACACATTGGGCGTGGTGTTTGTGGCGATGTTCGTGATCGCGTCGTTATAAATCTTCCCGTAATCCGTGTACAGGCTGATGTTGACCTTGACATTGGGGTAGAGCGCCTCAAAGCCCTCGATCGCGCGCTTATATACGCGCGTCTGCGCCTTGTTCGTGTCGTTCTTTGCCCAGAAGGTGATCTCGTATTGCGTTTCCGTATCGAACGCATCGGGTGCGACATAGGCGCTGCGTGAGGTCTTCCCGTGGCATCCCGAAAGGGCAACACAGAGCAGGAGGATACAAAACGCGGCAAATCTCCTCTTCATCCCTTCGTGCCCCCTCTCAATACGCCCGACATGACCTTTTTGCGGAAACAGAGGAACAACACGATGAGCGGCACCGAGATCACCACGACTGCCGCCATCATCGCGGGCGTGTTTTCGCGCCCGAAGCCGTTTTCGCGGATCTCCTGAATGCCGTTGGACACCAGGAAATACGCCTTGTCGTCCGTAATGAGGCGCGGCCAAACGTAGCTGTTCCAGCACTCGATGACCTTTAAGATCGTGATGGTGACGATGGTAGGCTGGCAGATGGGAATCAGTACCTTGAAAAGGTACTTGAAATCGCTCGTGCCGTCCACCTTGGCGGCTTTATACAGCTCGTTCGGCACCTGCTCGAAGTTCTCCTTCAAGAGGTAGATGTAAAACACGCTCGTGACGGACGGGAGGATCAGCCCCGTAAACGTATTGCGCAGCCCCAAATTGGTGATCGTCTGAAAATTCGTGATGATGACCAGTTCGTTCGGGATCATCATCAGCGACAGGAATATGGTGAAGGCGAGCCTGCGCCCGGGGAAATCGAGCCGCGCGAACGCGAACGCCGCCAGCACCGTGACCGCCAGCATGAGGAGCGTCGTGATCAGGGTAAAGATGACCGTGTTCAGAAAATACCGCCCAAGCGGCACCTGCGTGAAAGCGTCGTAGTAGTTTTCGAGCGTCGGAGAGAGCGTATAGAGCTGTGGGATGTATTCGGCGTTATACGCACCATAGCTCTTAAAAGACGTAAGCACCATCCAATAAAACGGAAACAACACCATGATCGCCCAAAAAATGAGCAGCAGATAGGCAAACAGCTTGCCGAAAGTAAACTTTCTACCCACGGTGCACCTCCGAATCTCGCCGCGAGACGGACAGGTTGATGCAGGTAATGGTGAGGACGATCACAAACAATATGATCGCCGCGGCGGAGGCATAGGACGGGTACCCGCCGCTGTCGCCGTAGAGCATGTCGTACACATAGCCGACGATGGTGTTCATGCCCGCCGCGTTGAGGTTCGTGCCGAAGAGCGCGACCTCGTCGCTATACGCCTTGAACGCGCCGATAAAGCCCGTAATCATCAGGTAAAACAGCATCGGCATAATCATGGGGAGCGTGATTTTCGTGAATACGCGCCATTTGGGCGTCGCGTCGATGCGCGCCGCCTTGTAGTATTCGGGATTCACGCTCGCGAGCGCGCTCGTCAGGATGAGGATTTTGAACGGCAGCACGATCCAAATGGTATATATGCACGTAACCAGCATCTTCGCCCAGTACGGCCCTTCGATGAAATCGACCGAAGTTCCCCCGAAATGCTGAATCAACAGGTTGATCATGCCGTCCGTATAGGCGGTTTTCTTGAAGAGGAGCATGAACACGAGCCCGACAGCGAGCGTGTTGGTCACATAGGGCAGGAAGAAGATCGTCTGAAACAGCTCCTTGAGCGGCTTGATGGAATTGAGCGCCACGGAGATGAGCAGCGCAAACCCCGTCGATACGGGCACGGTGATTGCGACCAGAATCAGCGTGTTTTTCACCGCCTGCAGGAAATACACGTCGTGCAGCACATAGGAATAGTTGTACAGCCCGATTCCAAACGCGGTTTGCGAGGCGGAATTATACCCCTCCTCGAAGGAATAGACGAACACGTCGATCAAGGGATACACCATGAAAAAGCCCAAAAACGCGATGGCGGGCAAGAGGTATAGCCAGCCCTTCATGTTCCTTCGCTGCATAGGTCAGTCCCCCTTCCCAAACGGAATGCGCTCCTCGGTCTTTTTGTCGAACAGGAACACCTTGTGCGGCTTGAGGTCGAAGGAAACGGATGTGTTGCCCGAGCGAACGAGCCCGTCGTCCGCACTGATGATGGCGCGCAGGGTTTCGGAAAGCGCGTCCTCGTGCGCGAACACCACGCTCGTGTCGCGCCCCATGACCTCGATCGCCTTGAGCGTACAGCGAAGCGCGCCGTTTTCCGCGGGGACAAAGCCCTCCGGGCGTACGGCGACATACACTTCCCCGTCCTTTACGCCGGGCGCAATGAGCATCTCGTCCCGCCCGATAAGCACCCTTTCGCCCTTGACGCTGCCTGAAAACACATTGATCGGCGGCGTGCCGAGGAACTTCGCCACGAACAGGTTGCGCGGGGAGTCGTACACCTCCTGCGGCTTTCCGATCTGGTGGACGACGCCGTCCTTCATCACGACGATCATATCGGAGATCGACATCGCCTCCTCCTGGTCGTGCGTCACGAACACGGTGGTGATGCCCGTCTCGCGCTGGATGCGGCGAATCTCCTCACGCGTCTGCAGGCGCAACCGCGCGTCCAGATTGGAGAGCGGCTCGTCGAGCAAAAGCACGCGCGGCATCTTCACGAGCGCGCGGGCGATGGCGACGCGCTGCTGCTGGCCGCCGGAGAGCTCGGCAGGTCGCCGTTCGAGCAATTCGTCGATCTGCACGAGGTGTGCGGCGTCCTTTGCCTTTTGCAGCATGACGGGCTTGGTCAGCTTTGCTTCGCCCCTGAGGTTTTCGAGGGGAAACAGAATGTTTTCGAGCACGGTCAGGTGCGGATAGAGCGCGTAATTCTGGAAAACCAAACCGACCCCGCGTTTTTCCGGCGGCAATTTCGTCACGTCATCGTCTCCGAAGAAGATATACCCAGCCGTCGGCTTCTCCAGCCCGGAAATGAGGTTGAGCGTCGTGCTCTTGCCGCAGCCAGAGGGGCCCAAAAGCCC
Source organism: Christensenellales bacterium (assembly GCA_050946115.1). GTDB lineage: Bacteria > Bacillota > Clostridia > Christensenellales > Aristaeellaceae > CAYFRC01. The sequence continues at coordinate 4,785 of JBMNUF010000032.1, read as the reverse complement.
AATCAGCTTGCCCCCGGGGATCTCGAAATCGAAATTGTCGACGGCGATCACTTGGCCGCCCTTTTTCCCACGGTTCGGGAAAATCTTGGTCAGGTTACGGAGAACCACTTTCATGCCGCATCCCTCCGGTCGCGCTTTTTTGAGCGCATTATACCACATCGCGGTAGTGTTGTCATGCCCATTTCCGTTATGTCGGTTGAAAATCCAAATCGGGCGCAATGCAACCGATTTCTTTTCCGTTTTGTCGTTGCAAATAAGGGGAAATTTTGCTATAGTATATGCAGCGAAATTTGATGATATGGAGGCTGCTACATATGATCGCATGGAAAAATCTCGATCAACTCGATTCCTTCAAGGCGCTTGCCGAGAGCAAGCCCGTCTGCCTGAAGAAGGCTCTGTCGGATGAGGGCGGTGCGTGCCGCGTCGCGAAGTATTCGGCGCCGATGGCCGCGGGGCTTGCGTACAATTACGCCGCGAAGGCCGTAGACGATGTGCTGCTCGAAAAGCTCTGTGCGCTCGCAGAGGAGGCGCAGCTCGCGGAGAAATACGAGGCGCTGTATAACGGAGAGGTCATCAACACCGGCGAAAAGCGGCTCGTGCTGCATCAGTTGACGCGCGGACAGCTCGGAAAGGATATCGTCGTAGACGGCGCAAACAAGCGCGAATTCTACCTCGCGCAGCAGAAAAAGATCGCCGAATTCGCAAAGGACGTGCACGCGGGCAAGATCGCCAACGCGCAGGGTGAAGCGTTTACGACGGTCGTGCAGATCGGCATCGGCGGCAGCGACCTCGGCCCCCGCGCGATGTACCTCGCCCTCGAAAACTGGGCGAAGAAGAACGATACCTTCAGGATGGAGGCGAAATTCATCTCCAACGTCGATCCGGACGACGCGGCGGCGGTTTTGCAGTTCATCGACGTATCGAGGTCGCTCTTCGTCCTCGTCTCCAAGTCAGGAACGACGCTCGAAACCTTGACGAACGAATCCTTCGTGAAGGACGCGCTCGCAAAGCGTGGGCTCGACGCATCGCGCCACATGGTCGCGGTCACGAGCGAAGCATCGCCCTTGGCGCGCAACAGCGGCTACCTCGCGGCGTTTTTCATGGACGACTACATCGGCGGCAGGTATTCCTCTACCTCCGCGGTCGGCGGCGTCGTGCTCTCGCTCGCCTTCGGCGCGGACGTGTTCGCACGCTTCCTGGAGGGCGCAGCCGATGCAGACAAACTTGCGACGAACAAGAACCCGCTCGAAAACGCCGCGATGCTCGACGCGCTGATCGGCGTATACGAGCGCAACGTCTTAAACATGCCCGCGACGGCGGTCCTCCCCTATTCGCAGGCGCTCAGCCGCTTCCCCGCCCATCTGCAGCAGGTGGACATGGAATCCAACGGCAAGAGCGTGAACCGCTTTGGCGAAAAGGTATGCTATCCCACGGGGCCCGTCATTTTCGGCGAACCCGGCACCAACGGGCAGCACTCCTTCTATCAGCTGCTGCATCAGGGGACGGACATCGTGCCCTTGCAGTTCGTGGGCTTCAGGAACAACCAGGCGGGCATGGACGTCGATATTCAGGGGAGCACCAGCCAGCAGAAGCTCTGCGCCAACGTCGCCGCGCAGATCATGGCGTTTGCCTGCGGCAAGGAAGATGAAAACCGCAACAAGCACTTTGCGGGCGGAAGGCCTTCCTCGATCATCGTCGGCGACAGGCTTACGCCCGAATCGCTCGGTGCGCTGCTCGCCCACTTTGAAAACAAGATCATGTTCCAAGGGTTCCTCTGGAACCTCAACAGCTTCGACCAGGAGGGCGTACAGCTCGGAAAGGTGCTCGCAACGCGCGTGCTCGCTGGCAAGACGGACGGTGCGCTCAAAGCCTACAGTGACCTCCTGAACATCTGACGATCCATGCCGTCGGCGCTCCCGCATGGACACGCGTAATGAAGAAGAATCTACTCATCGCATTCCTGATCATAGCAGTCGCATTCATCTGGGGGCAGTCCATGCTGCCCGAAGGCCTATCGACGACGGAAAGCACCTTGTTTACCGAAAAAGTGCTCCACCCGATCGAGAGATTTCTGTTCGGCACCGAATCGTGGAGCACCGCGGTCGTGCGCAAGTTCGCGCATGTCTTGGAATTTGCGGTACTCGGCTTCCTGCTGCATCTGCTGTTTCGCCATCTCGCCCTCCCCCGCCCCGCGCTCAAGGCGCTCTCCTTCGGCGGGTTGGTCGGATTGCTGGATGAAACCGTGCAGATTCTCAGCGGCCGAAGCGCCATGGTGAGCGATATCTGGCTCGACATCTCAGGCACAGTCATCGGCATCGCGCTCGCCGCCCTGTGGCACCGCCGCAAAAGGAAAATATAACACAAATCTTGTTTAACCCCGCCATCGTATATGATAAAATACTGCAAGGAAGCATATCTCCATGCCATTGCAGAAGAGGAGGAAGAACCATGCAATATACCCGCGAAGTTGAAGAAATGGTGTGTGTGGCAAAAGGCTCCAACCACGGTCCCGCGCCGATCCCCGAGGAAGGCAAATGGATTCAGGTAAAGGAGATTAAGGACATCTCCGGCTACACGCACGGCATCGGCTGGTGCGCGCCGCAGCAGGGCACGTGCAAGCTCTCTCTGAACGTCAAGAACGGCATCATCGAAGAGGCGCTTGTCGAGACGATCGGCTGCTCCGGAATGACGCACTCCGCCGCGATGGCGAGCGAAATTCTGCCCGGAAAGACGCTGCTCGAGGCGCTCAACACGGATCTCGTGTGCGACGCGATCAATACAGCCATGCGCGAGCTGTTCCTGCAGATCGCCTACGGCCGCACGCAGTCCGCGTTCTCCGACGACGGCCTGAAGATCGGCGCTGGGCTCGAAGACCTCGGCAAGGGGCTGCGCTCCATGGTCGGCACCATGTACGGCACGCGGCTCAAGGGCCCCCGCTACCTCGAGACGACCGAGGGCTATGTTCTCAAGCTCGCGCTCGACAAGGACGAGCAGGTGTGCGGCTATCAGTACCTCGCTCTGGGCAGGATGATGGACGACATCAAGAAGGGCGTATCCCCCAACGAAGCCTATGAGAAGAACATCTACTCCTATGGTCGCTTCAAGGCGGAAGACGGCGCGGTCAAGTGGATCGACCCGCGCAAGGAATAAGGAGGTGCTCCACAATGCCGTTGTTTGAAAACTATGAAGGGCGCATGCCCCAGATCAAACCCGTGCTCGACAAGTACGGCTTCAAGAGCTTTGAAGAGGTAAAGGCATTCAATAATTCCAAGGGCATTGACCCTTACCATATCGTAGAGAGCACGCAGCCCATCTGCTTCGAAAACGCGAAGTGGGCATACGAGCTCGGCGCGGCGATCGCCCTGAAGGAAGGCGCGAAGACCGCAGCGGAAGCCGCAAAGTTTATCGGCGTAGGCCTGCAGGCGTTCTGCATCCCCGGCTCCGTCGCGGACCAGCGTCAGGTCGGCATCGGCCACGGCAATCTCGGCGCGATGCTGCTCGACGAGGGCAGCGAATGCTTCGCGTTCCTCGCCGGGCACGAGTCCTTCGCCGCGGCGGAAGGCGCGATCAAGATCGCTCTCAACGCGAACAAGGTTCGCAAGCACCCGCTGCGCGTCATCCTGAACGGCCTGGGCAAGGATGCGGCGATGATCATCTCCCGCATCAACGGCTTCACCTATGTGGAGACGAAGTATGACTATCTCTCCGCCGACGTGAAGGAAGACCATGCGCTCACGGTCGTCTCCAAGACCCCCTACTCCACCGGCGAGCGCGCGAAGGTCAACTGCTACGGCGCGGACGATGTGCGCGAGGGCGTCGCCATCATGTGGCACGAGCACGCGGACGTCTCCATCACTGGCAACTCCACCAACCCCACCCGCTTCCAGCATCCCGTCGCCGGGACCTACAAGAAGGAGCGCCTGGAAGCCGGCAAGAAGTACTTCTCCGTCGCCTCCGGCGGCGGCACCGGAAGGACGCTGCATCCCGACAACATGGCAGCCGGCCCCGCCTCCTACGGCATGACCGACACCATGGGCCGCATGCACTCCGATGCGCAGTTCGCCGGCTCCTCCTCCGTGCCCGCGCACGTGGAGATGATGGGCTTCCTGGGCATGGGCAACAATCCCATGGTCGGCGCGACGGTCGCCGTCTCCGTGGCGATCGAAGTGGCACAAAGAGCATAATATAGTTTGCTGCAAACAGCGCTCCAAGCAATCGCGCATGGAGCGCTGTTCCTAAACTTCTTAAGGATGGTGAAGAAAATGGCAGATCGGGTACTCACCGTAAGGGGTACGGGCAATGTGTCCGTGAAACCCGACCTAATCATCATCGGTATGACGCTTGCCGCGCAGCATCGCGACTACGCGAAGACGATGGAAAACGCCGCAAGCGAAATCGAGTCCCTTCGGGCGGCATTGCTTTCGGTCGGCTTTGAAAAGGATAGCCTGAAGACCATTGACTTCAATGTCGATACCGCCTACGAGAGCGAAAAGGATGCCAAAGGGAATTGGAAACGCCGCTTTGACGGATACCGGTGCATCCATAAGCTAAAGTTGGAGTTTGATCTCGACATGGAACGCCTGAACGATACGCTCACCGCTATCTCTTCAAGCAAAGCCGTGCCGGAATTTCAAATCAACTTTTCGATCAAGAACCAAAGCGCCGTGTCGGAACAGCTATTGCGCGAAGCGATCCGAAACGCTTCGGAAAAGGCCGCAATCCTTGCAAGTGCGGCGGGGGTTTCTCTCGGGAAGATACAGCGCATCGATTACGATTGGAGCGAAT
>JBMNUF010000031.1:0-21387 GCA_050946115.1 Christensenellales bacterium | reverse complement strand
CTCTCTTTGCTGCGTTCTACCCCTTCTAGTAAGAGAATGAGCACGAGAGCCAAACTTGCTAAAGCGGCATTAAATCCTGAGTTCCTGTCTCTTGCTTTGTTTGGAAAGTAAATGATGTCGCCCTGCGGTATCGCGCCCGCAGATACCAACTTCTGGAGCACCTGGTAGGCGCTGTTTTCGACGGCTTCGATTCTTTGGATATTGGCGGCGATGCCGGGAATATCCGTAGTCCGCGCGGGGGTTATGACGCAGACGGCAGATGTCGGATCCGTCACTACGATGTCGAGCGTTTCTGTCAGTCTTCCCTTGACCGTCGTCGCGACGATCCTCGCCCTGCCGGCGTTTTGGAGCGTCAGAAGACCCGTGGGGGATACTTCGGCGACGTTCGGGTCGCTAATCCTCCATTTGATTTGTACGTCCCTCGCCGTTTCGGGGAGGATTTCGATCGCGAGCTGCGAGGTGCTGCCGGTCGTCAGCGCGCCCGTTACGGCCACGGAAAACGACGTGGGCGTCGTCTTGTCCACGATTTTCAGCGTGCGCACGGTATAGACCTTCTTGTTGAACCTCGAGGTCGCCTTGATCTTTACGATGCCCTCTCTCTTTCCCGTCACGAGACCTGTTCGCGTAACCGACGCTATCCTCGTGTTCGTAGAAGACCATATGACCGCATTGGATGCGTCGTTCGGCGTGGGTGCCGCGGAAAGCTGCAGCGTTTCCCCCAAGAAGAGCGTGTTGTCTTGGGGCAGGATCGCGATCCTTCTGGGCGATGCGGACCGCTTGACGGTGAAATCGATATGCGCGGAGACGTTCGGATCGCGCGTATAATACGCGGTGATCCTCGCGTTTCCCCTGGACCTCGCCGTCAAAATGCCGTCGGTGGGGGTGACAGAAAGCACCTTGGGATTGCTCGAACGGAACCTGATGGATTGTGATTTCTCGCTCGGCAGCGCAAACGAAACGAGCTGCACCCTGTCAAAGACATTGAGCGTAAGCGAGCCGCCGTAATGCAGCACCACGCTGTCCGGGCACATGCTGTCTATGACGTGCACGGAGCACATGGCCTTGGTTCTGACCTTCGACGGGCGCACGGAAATCTTCAAATCGCCCGTTCGGTATGCCCTAACGAGCCCCTTTGTCGAAACCGTCGCGATGTTCTTATTGCCCGATCTCCATATGACGGACTGCTTCGCTTTTGCGGGCAGAACGGAAGCCCTGAGCCTGTAGGTGGATGAGGCGGCAAGGTCGATCGTAATCTCCGTCTCGCTCAGAACCGCTTCCCTCTGCGCTACGGCAAATGCAGCCGTCGAGAGGAGGAGAGACAGCGCAAGCGCTATGAGGCATGCAAAGCCGATGCGCCGTTTCAATTGGAACAACCCCTTTCCTTATCTTCTGCTGAGGAAGGTCGCCCTTCGGATGACATAGCCGCCGTTTTTGTAGGAGGAGACGTTCACGACGGAGCAGGTCACAGTGTTGTGCATGTCGCTGCCGCCGGGATTCGTGCCGCCGCCCTGTTCGATGATCATCATGCGTGTCTTGGCGCTGTCGGTGAAATACAGGAACATGACCGTATGGGAGCCGCCCTTGACGAGGGCATCGCCCGGGCGCAGGTTATCATAGCCCGAGATCGTGTTGTAATAGCGACTCGTCGCCATGTACTTCGTCGCGAGATAGCTCGCCGCGTGGCTCGTGCCCCACGTGCTCATGGAGACGAACGCGGAACAGTCGTTGCCGACATACATGCCGTTGAGTCTTTTTGACGTCATGAGATAGCGGTTGCTCGAGGACTTCGTGAAATACCCGCCGTTTAGCGCCTTGACGACATTGTACATGCGATTTGTGTAGTTGCCGTTCGTGCCGCACTGGATATACGGCAGCCCGTAATAGACCTTGTCGGGAAGGAAATCCTTGGCGCCGCCGTAGGCCGTCGTCCAGTAGCGCTGCCTCTTGCTCGTCGTCCACGGGAAGCGGTACATCGCAAAGGCGTTGGTGATGACGCTCTGACGCGTTTGGGCTTCCGCGGCGGAAATCTTGTCCTTTGCGACGAGATACGTCAGCTCGTTGATCGCGCTCCTCTTTACGGCGTCGATCTTGGAGAGGTTGGTGGAGATACCGCCGATCGCCGTTGTGCGCAGTGGGACGGTCGTGGTGCGGGTCGGGTTGAGAACCGTAACGCTCACGCTTGCCTTCTTTGCGGGATCGACCGCGGAGGAGGCGGTAATCGCAGCGGTTCCGGACCCCTTGGCGACGACCTTGCCGTCCGTTACGATCGCCGCGGAGGAATTGGATGACCTCCATGTGACCGCCTGCGATGCGCCCGCCGGGAGCACCTTCGCCGTGAGCTGAAGCTCCTCGCCCTCTTCGAGGTACGATGCGCCGCTCGGCGAGAGCGTGACCTGCGTGATCTTGTTCGGATCGAGCACTGTGATCGTGCGGACGGTCTTCACGGATTTGTTCTGCATGGAATAGCAGGTAATCCTGACTCTGCCCGTCTTTTTCGCCGTCACGAGGCCGTTTTGGGTGACGGACGCGATTGCCGTATTGGAGGATTTCCAGCCGAAGGACTGCGACGCGGAAGCGGGGGAGCCCGTTGCGACGAGTTGCAAGGTATCGCCCCTGTTCATCGTCTTGTCTTCCGGGGAAATGGTGATGCGCGCGGGCGCGGGCAGGGTCGTGACCCTGATTCTGATCGTTCTATATAGGGATGCGTTGCGCGTGGAATACACGCGGATATTCGCCGTCCCGACGCTTCTTGCGGTGATGACGCCGCTTTGCGTCACCGTCGCGACCGACTTTTTGCTCGTCACATACCGCACGTCCTGTATCGCGCTTGCGGGCGTGAGCGATGCCGTGAGCGTCATTTGGGAGCCGACCGCGAGATCGGCGTTGCCCGAGGACAGTGTCATTCCCGTCGGCCGCAGCGAATCTTTGACGACGATCGTGCATTTGACCCAGCCCCTTGAAACCGTTCTCGGCCTTACGCCGATGACCGCCGTGCCGGGCTTCAGAAATCTGACGAGCCCCGTCGAGGAGACTTTCGCGACGGATGGTTTGCTGCTTCTCCAAACGACCCTTTGGCTTGCGTTTGCGGGAAGCACGGATGCATTTAACTGAAGCGTCGTCCCGTCCGCCATATCGACCGTGAGCTTTGAATATTCGAGTTTTACCCTTCTCTGCGCGACGGCCGAGGCCGTCGCCGGCGCGAGAACGAGCGCGAGCAGCAGGATCGCAAGGAATATCTTTGCTTTTTTGGATCGCACAGATATCGCCCCCCTATAATATACTAAATAACCATCTCGATTATAATACATCGGAGAGGAAATTTCAAGTCTTTTTGGAGTGAATTTGTAATATATGGCGTAAAATAGTTCACAAAAAATCAAGCAGAGGCATGAAATCTATAAAAAGCGCCGCCGAAATGCTGCCTTTGGACGCGGTCCGAGGGTCGAGGGGGTACGAGAGCCTCAGCTGTATTTTGAGGAACGCGCCACACAGTCTCCGAGGCGTTTTTATTCATTTGCCGCTCCAAAACAGGGCGATATCCCGCAATCAAAAGGCGCAACATGAGGAGGAAAACGGGAGAAGCGTTAAACGATTGGAAAAAAACAGCGGGACGGCACAAAATTTACGGAGAAATGTTGACAAAAATGCGAAAATGATTTATAGTATATTCGTATCGGGCTGCGCAAACAGCGGGGGCGTTTCCTTCCGCGGCGCTACCGATGCTAATCAAAAAGGAGGAAATCGTATGCGTAAATTCCTGTCTCTTTTCCTTGCTGTGTTGATGACCGCGTCCATGTTCGGTATCGCACATGCGGACGGCGGCGAGATGACCGCGGTCGGCACGCCCCGTGCCGAGACGCTGATCGTCGAGACACAGACGCCGACAGACCTGCCCGGCACGTTCAACCCCTATGTGACCGGCATCTCGATGGGCTTCGGCATCCACCAGCTCATGATGGGGCACCTTTGGGAGATGGACACCGCCTCGGGCAACCAGTTCGGCGAGATTGCCGAGGGCATGCCGGAGACCAATGAGGACTTCACCGAGCACATCGTCCACATCCGCAAGGGCATTAAGTGGTCCGACGGCGAAGACCTCAACGCGGAAGACGTCGTGTTCACCGTCAACATGATCATGAACACCCCCGCGCTTTCGACGTCCGCGTACTACAACACGGTGTTCGCGAGCTGCGAGCTCGTGGACGATTACACCGTGAAGTTCGTCACGAAAACGTCTTTCCCGCGGCTTACGCTCAGGTTTGGCGTTACCATTTGGGGCAACAGCCTGCGCATCATTCCGGAGCACATCTATTCCAAGGTGGAAGACGTTACCACCTTCAAGGATGAGAATCCGGTGGTCTGCGGCCCGTACACCGTGAAGGATTACGATCCCAACGGCCAGTGGGTGCTCTATCAGCTCCGCGATGACTGGAAGCAGTCCACGCTCGGCGTCGTCAACGGCGACAAGACGTCGGACATCACCGCCAAATATGTCTGGGTTCGCGTCCTCGGCGACGACACCACGCGCCAGATGGCGATGATCAACAACGAAATCGACGTGCTTTGCGAAGTCACGCCCGAAATCCTCGATGTCATGGTCTCCGCCAACGACAAGATCGCCTGCTGGTACGACGCATTCCCCTACGCGACCTCCGACGACCCCTGCTCCAAGGGCATTACGTTCTCCATGGGCAAGGGCGCGCCCTTTGACAACCGCGACTTCCGCTGGGCGATCGCGCTGGCGATGAATTTCGACGAGATCTCCCTGTCCATCTTTGACGGCGTCGGCCGTGCCTCCGCGCTGCCGATCATCACCGCCACGAGCGCCGGACAGGAGCTGTACTACAAGCCCCTCCTCGGGTGGCTTGAGGACCTTGAAATCGACCTGGGCGACGGCACGACCGCGAAAGTTTGGGACAGCGGCTATGCGGCGCGCATGGCGGAAACGTTGGGCATCACCGGCATGACCGACGAGGAATTGGTCGATATGTTCGGCATCGGCTGCTGGAAGTACAACCCCGAAGCGGCGGAGAAGCTCCTCGTCAAGGCGGGCTTCGAGAAGAAGGACGACGGCTGGTACTTTGACGGCAAGCCCTTCACGGTAGAGCTTTCCTACATCGCCGATACCGAGGCGCAGGCGGGCCGCGGCACCGAGGCAGCCTATCAGCAGCTGCTCGCGTTCGGCCTCAACTGCACGCTGGTTTCCAAGTCCGCTGCGACGTGGGACACCGACGGTTCCACCGGCAATTACGAAATCGGCGGCTACTGGCCGACCGGCTTCATCACGAAGGACATCTATTCGCAGATCTCCGGCTATGACGCCGACCTCATCACCCCGCTGGGCGAACTGGCGAGCGGTCAGGGCTGCCGCTGGAACAACGCGGAAGCGACCGACATCATCCACAGGCTCGCGCTCGTGTCTCCGGACAGCGACGAAGCCTATGAGCTTGGCCTCGAGTTCCTGAAGATCGCCGTGCTGGATATGCCGTTCATCGGCTTCCACTCCGGCGTCAAGTTCGTGCCCACCAACAGCACCTATTGGGAGAACTTCCCCTGCGCGAAGAATCCCTATAACGGACCGTGGTGGTGGTGGAGCTGCTTCAAGTACATCGTCGCTGAACTGCGTCCCGTCGCGTAAACCGGTAACGTTTCGCAGAACACGCGCCGTCACTGGCGGCGCGTGTTTTTTGAATTATCGCAGGAAAAGGGGTATCGCCGTTGAAGTTTTGGAAATACTTTGGCGTGCGCCTTGTTACATGGGCACTGACCATATTGATAGGCGTTACGTTTATCTTTTTTGTCCCGCGCATGTTCCCCTCGGATCCCGTCGAAGCCATGATCGGGCAGATGCAGGCGCGAAGCGGACAAATGGATCCGGTGGCGAAGGAAGCGCTGCGAAAGCAGCTGCGCATACAGTTCGGACTCGAGGGTTCGCTTTGGGAGCAGTATCAGTCTTTTTTGTGGAACGGGTTGCTGCATTTCGATTTCGGCCCTTCGCTCACGAGCTATCCCGAGCCCGTTACGGAAATCATCAAGCGCAACCTGCCCTATACGGTGGGGCTCGCGCTCACGACGACGCTCATCGCGTGGGTTTTGGGCAACCTGATCGGCCTTCTCGCGGGCTTCAGCCCCAACAAGCGCTCTTCGCGCATCTTGGAGGGCATCGCGATCTGCATCTATCCGATCCCGTATTTCATCGTCGCCCTGGTGCTGCAGATCGTCTTCGCGTTCCTGCTCGGCTGGTTCCCCTTGCAGACGACGATCCTCTATAACGGCGGCACATGGGCGTATATCACCTCCCTCCTCAAGGCGTCGGTACTGCCGGGCGTATCCATATTGCTGCTCGGCATGGGCTGGTGGATCATCTCCATGAAATCCCTTTCGGCGACGACGTCGCAGGAAGGGTTCGTGCAGTACGCGCGCTTTCGCGGCCTGAAGGAAGCGAAGATTGCCGCGCGCTACGTGTTCCGCAACTCCATTCTGACGCAGGTCACGGCGCTCGCGATGTCCATCGGCGGCGTATTCAACGGCTCGATCATGACGGAGATCATCTTCGGCTATCCGGGCGTCGGCACCCTGATCCAGTCCGCGATCACGCTTTCTGACTACAACATGATCCTGGGCTGCATCACCATTTCCATCGTCGCGATCGCAACGTGTACGCTCATCGCGGACCTGATTTATCCGCTGATCGACCCGCGGATTCGCTATAGCTGAGAAGGGAGGCTGCGCAACAATGAAAAAACTCTGGAAAAATACGAATGCCCGATTTAAGTTCGGATTGATCGTTACGCTGTTCTTCCTGATCCTGGGCTTCGTCGTGTACTTTATCCCGCACACGAATCCGTTCCCGTTCAACGTCCGCATGAAGAACCTGCCGCCCTCTTCGGAACACTTCTTTGGCACGACCTCGCAGGGGCAGGACATCTTCTGGCTTTTGATCGAGGCGATCCATAATTCCCTGTCCATCGGCCTCATCGTGGCGTTTTTGGGCACGGTCGTTGGCGTTTTCGTGGGCCTGCTCGCGGGCTTCGTCGGCGGAACGCTCGACAGGGTGTTGATGCTCGTCACGGATACGTTCGTGGTCATCCCCTCGCTTCCGGTGCTGATCCTCATGACGGCGCTCATGAAGGGAACGAGCACGGTGCTGCTGCTCGCGCTGGTGCTTGCGATGTTTGCGTGGGCGTGGCCATCACGGCAGATTCGCTCTATGGCGCTTTCGATGAAGGAGCGCGAGTTCATCCGCACGGCATGGTTCTCCGGCGAGGGCACGTTGCAGGTGATCTTTACGGAGATTCTGCCGTTTGCGCTGACGTGGTCGCTGTCCAACTTCATGAACGCGACGCTTTCTGCCATCGCGTCCGAATCGAGCCTGGCGGTATTGGGGCTTTCGCCCGCGAACCTCGTCTCCCTCGGCAACATGATCCAATGGGCGCGCAGCTACAACGCGATCATGGCGCAGCGCTGGAACTGGATCTTGCCGCCGATTTTCTCCACGATCTTGCTGTTTGTGGGGCTATTCATGCTGATCACGGGCTACAACGATTATCTTTCCATGAAGAGGGGGCAGTAAAGTGTTACAGATAGATCACCTTTCCACCTCCTATAAGACGATCAACGGGAACATCCCAACGATCAGCGATATGAACTTCACCATAGAAGACAACGAGATCTTCGGCATCGCGGGCGAATCCGGCTGCGGCAAGACGACGCTGCTCAAGGCGCTGTACGACATCATCGAATTCCCGATGCAGATCGATTCCGGCCGCGTGATCCTCTCCGGCACGAAAAACGGCAGGCCGTTTTCCTTCGCGTCCGGGGCCATCAAAAATGCGTGGTGGGACAACATCTCCTATGTGCCGCAGGCGGCGCAGAGCGTGCTGAACCCCATCGCAAGGCTCCGCGAACAGTTTTTGGATTCCATTCCGGAGGAACAGACCAAGAGCGAGAGCAAGGCGGAAACGCTCGACCGATGCGCGGACTATCTCAAGCAGTTGGATCTTTCGCCAGACCTTCTGAACGCCTATCCCTTCCAGCTTTCGGGCGGCATGCGGCAGCGCGTCATCATCGCACTTGCGACGTTTATGTCGCCGAACGTGGTGCTCGCGGACGAACCGACGACGGCGCTGGACGTCGTGGTGCAAAGGGGCATCCTGATCATGCTGATGCAGCTGCAAAGGCGGCTGCAAAACACGATGGTTTTGGTGAGCCACGACATGGGCGTGCATTACCAAATCACCAAGCGCATGGGCATCATGTATTCGGGAAGCTTTGCCGAAATGGGCAAGACAGAGGACATCTTCGGCAACCCGATTCATCCCTACACGCAAATGCTGATCGGCGCGCTCCCCAAGGTCGGCGACAAGAGCCAGAAAGCGGGCATTCCCGGCCGTCCGCCGGCGTTTTTGAACCCGCCGCCCGGCTGCCGCTTCGCACCGCGCTGCCCGAAGGCGACGGAGATCTGCAGGCGAGAGGTGCCCGAATTCCGCGAAGTTCTCAAGGGGCACTATGCGGCTTGCCATCTGCTGAATAAGGAGGTGCGGTAAATGGACGGAAAGCTGTTAGACGTAAAAAACGTCACCAAGATTTTCCGCATCGGCTCCATCCTGACGGGCAAGAAACTGGTCGCCGTGGACGATGTATCGCTATCCATCGAAAGCGGAAAGCCTGTCATCCTGTCCGTCGTCGGCGAATCCGGCTGCGGTAAATCGACCCTTTGCAAAATGATCCTCCGCATACACAAGCCGGAAAAGGGCGAGATCTATTTGAAGGGGAAAAAATATTCCGACAAGAAGCACTACGACCCGCTGCAGTTCCGGCTGGACGTGCAGCCGATCTTCCAGAACCCCTACGAGACGTTCTCCTTCAGAAAGCCCGTCGATTCGTATCTGTTCAACACCGCGCTCAACCTCGGCATCTGCAAGACGCGCGATGAGGCGAACCATCGGGTCAGCGAGGTACTGAAAAGCGTAGGCCTTTCGCTCGAAACCGTAAAGGGAAAATACCCCGCGCAGTTTTCGGGCGGCGAATTGCAGCGCGTCTCCATCGCCCGCGCGCTCATCACGAAGCCGAAGCTGATCGTGGCGGACGAGCCGGTCGCGGCGATCGACGCCTCGATGAAGATGAACATCGTAAACCTGTTCAAGGAACTGAAGGACAAGTACAACGTTTCCTTTATCTACATCACGCACGACCTGTCCACGGCGTACTACGTATCCGACTACATTGCCACGCTCTATCGCGGCTGCCTCATCGAATACGGGCCCGCCAAGCAGATCATGGACGAGCCCGCGCATCCGTATACGGAGCTTCTGATGAACGCCGTGCCGCGCGTGGGCGACAAGTGGGACGAGAGCATGATCATGCCGGATATGGAGGACAAGGAGTATGCGCTCACCTTCTGCAAGTTCGCTACGCGCTGCGCCTACGCGACGAAGGAATGCCGCGAGGGAAGACCGCATGAAAGATGGATTTCGGACGAGCGTAAGGTATTGTGCTTCCATCCGCTCATCAGATAGGGATGAATCGTCAAGGGGTGCTGCCGGGGCAAGATCTGGCGGCATCCCTTCTTCACTGACGCTTGACATTCGCCCATCGCGGCGGACGGGGCGCGAAAAATGCCCGCCATCGTGACTTGATTACATACCGATAGGTTCCACATATGCTATAATACCATCGTAAATGAGACAAAGCACTTTTCGGGAGGTGAAAGGATTTGAAAATACGGCTCAACGAGGATGCGGAGGTCGTAAAAACCATCAGGGAAGGGCTGAAGCAAACCGGCGGCTACTGCCCGTGTCGCCTTGACAGAACCGAGGACACGAAGTGCATGTGTAAGGAGTTTCGGGATCAGATAAAGGACCCGAATTTCGAAGGCTATTGCCACTGCCTGCTCTACTACAAATCGCTCGAGGACGAATGAATCGCGAAACGGAGGATATATTCATGGCTGAAATCACATTGGGCGGGGCGAATTTCGCTTCCGAGGTATTGAACTACAAGGGACTGGTGCTGGTGGACTTTTGGGCGAGCTGGTGCGGACCGTGCCGCATGCTCGCGCCGGTGATCGAGGAGATTGCAAAGGAAAACGCGGGAACCCTGAAAGTCGGCAAGGTCAACGTGGACAACGAGCCGGAGCTCGCGCAGAAGTACGGAATTCAGAGCATCCCGACGGTACTGCTCTTTCAGGACGGAAAACCCGTCGCAAAGCACATCGGCTACGCGGCGAAAGAGCGCCTCGAGGCGATGTGGAAAAACCTCAAGGCGTAATACGGTGAAATAAAGGCTGACGCGAAAGCGCGCAGCCTTTTTTGTGCGGTGGGGGACAGGCGAAAGCCTTCAATATAAGTGAAACCGCGTTTTTAGGCGCGCAAATTCGCGCGTTTTTTCTGCGTGTTCGCGGATCAGCGTGCGCGCGTCCTTTTTGCGGGGAAAATCGTCCGTTCCGAGCAGCCTCGCGAGCGTCGCGTCCGTGCCGTCGAGGAATTGTGCCTCGTTGGGATACATATCAAAGACGGTTTCCAGCAGAATCAGCCCTGCCTCGAAGGCATCGCAGTCAGGCCGCAGGCAGAATATCCGCAGCCCGTGGCACGCCTCGCCCTCCCATTTGGAAAACGTCGGCACGAAGCGCGCGGGCAAAAAGCCCATATCCTTTAAGCCCTGCTGATCCATCCGCGCCTTCAGCTTGTCCGCATCGATATACGGCGCGCCGATTAGAGAAAAAGGTGTGGTCGTGCCCCTGCCCTCGGAGAGATTCGTCCCCTCGAAAATGCACGTGCCCGTGTAGACGAGCGCGGTTTCCGGGGTGGGCATATTCGGCGATGGGGGAGTCCATACCGCATCCGTGTCGCGCCAGAGCATCTCGCGCTTCCAGCCGGAGAGCGGAACGACGGTCAAATCCAGATCGAGCGACAGGTGCTCCTTTACGAACAGGGCGAATTCCCCGATCGTCAGGGCGTACCGCGTTGGCACGGCGTATTCGCCCACGAAAGAATGAAAGGCTTCGTCGAGCATCGTTCCGCGCACGACGTTTCCTCCTATAGGATTGATTCGGTCGAGCACGACGAAGCGCTTGCCCGCCTTCGCGCACGCCTGCATCGCATATGCCATGGAGTAGATGTACGTGTAAAACCGCGCGCCGACATCCTGAAGGTCGGAAACCATCGTATCGATTTCATTAAGCATCGCCTCCGTAGGCACACGCGTTTCGCCATATAGCGAATAGATGGGCAGTCCCGTCTTTTCGTCCGTATCCGTCCCGATGGGAAGTGCGTCCTGCACATCCCCGCGAATGCCGTGTTCGCAGCCGAACAGGGCGCGCAGGTCGAAGCGTTCGTAGAGAATATCGATGGAGCTTACGAGGTTTCGGTCGTACCCGCACGGATGCGTGATGAGCCCGAGCCTCTGCCCTTTGAGAAGGTCTGCCTTCGTCGAAAGATTGTCCAAGCCGCAAAGCACGTGCGCCCTATGCATAATCATTCGCCTCCATTGAAAAGCGGACGATCCCATAGACGGTATAGCCCGCGATATTTTACAGGGTCTTCGCTTTTTCCTTCAGGATGTCCGCATAGTCGAGCGCTTCCCAAGGCAGGTTCAAGTCGACGCGCCCGAAATGGCCGTAGCAGGCGGTGTTCGCGTACATCGGCTGCCTGAGAGAGAGCCTGTCGATGATCGCTGCGGGGCGCAGATCGAAGGTATCCCGCACGAGGCGTGCGAGCACATCGTCCGGCAATACGCCCGTTCCCTCTGTATCTACAAACACGGATACGGGGTTTGCCACGCCGATCGCATAGGCGATGCCGACCTCGCAGCGGCTCGCAAGCCCCGCCGCGACGATGTTTTTCGCCGCGTGGCGCATGGCGTATGCCGCGCTGCGGTCTACCTTCGTCGGGTCTTTTCCGGAGAAGGAGCCGCCGCCGTGGTGACCGTAGCCGCCGTAGGTGTCCGCGATAATCTTCCGCCCCGTAAGCCCGCTGTCCCCGGCGGGCCCGCCGATGACGAAGCGCCCCGTGGGGTTGATATAATACTTCGTGTTGTCGTCGAGCAGTGCCGCGGGGATGACCTCACGGATGACCTTTTCAATCATGTCGCGCTCGATTGCGTCGTGCGCCGCATCGGGATCGTGCTGCGTGGAGAGTACCACCGCTTCGACGCGCGCGGGCTTTCCGTCATCGTATTCGATCGTGACCTGCGCCTTGCCGTCGGGCCTGAGATAGGGGACTGTGCCGTCCTTGCGCACCTGCGCGAGCCGCTTTGTCACTCTGTGCGCCAGCGCGATGGCCATGGGCATGTACTCGGGGGTTTCGTCGCAGGCATAGCCGAACATCATGCCCTGATCGCCCGCGCCGATGTCGTACTTGTTTTCGCCCCTGCCTTCGAGCGCGTTGTCTACGCCCATGGCGATGTCCGGCGACTGTTCGTTTACGCTCACGAGCACCGCGCATGTATTGCCGTCGAAGCCGCACTCCGTGTTGTCGTAGCCGATGTCCTTGATCGTCTGCCGCGCAATCTTATCGATATTGATGTTTGCGGTTGTCGTGATTTCGCCCATCACGAGCACGAGCCCGGTCGCAGCACAGCATTCGCATGCCACGCGCGCGGACTTGTCCTGCGCCAAAATGGCGTCCAAGACCGCATCCGCGATCTGGTCGCATACCTTGTCCGGATGTCCCTCCGTCACGGATTCCGATGTGAAAAGCCTCTTCATTTGGTACCTCCTCATAGTAAAAGCGGATTCGCCGTATTTGGGCGAATCCGCTTGCAAACAAACGAAACCGCCTCATCTTCCAGCGCCCTTTCGACAGAAAAGACACTGCGGGAATTGGCACCTGTTCGCTTGCGCGACGGTTGCCGGGTTTCATTGGGCCCGTCCCTCGACCGCTCTGGATAAGGCATATCCATATTTGTATTATAAAGCCGCGCAGGGTATATGTCAAGCCTCGCGCGGAGAAATTACGAACATTCGCCCGTTTCTTTACAGGATGCCGCGCCGCGCCATATAGCCGCGCAGCATCTGGCACCAGTCTGTCTGGATGATGTCAAAGCCCCTGTCGATAAACCAGCCCCAGTGCGTGTCCATATCTTCAGTCAGCGCGCCGTCGTCCGTGTGATGGGCAGAGATGACCGCCCGATAGTCGTACACGATCGCGTTGCCCCACACGAGAAGCCCCTTTTCGTGCATGGAGCGGATGTATTCCGGCGTCGCCACGGGGTCCGCATCGCTTTCAAAGAGTACTTCCGCGCCCAGGTAGCGGATATTGCGCTGCAAGAGCATATCCGTCACCGTATCGACCGTTTTCACCATCGGGATATAGCCGAAATCCGGCGCGACATTTTCCAGCCGCGAAAAATGTTCTTCGCCGAGCGGCGTCTTGACGATTACCTGCTTTTCGACGCCGCATTTGCGGATCATCTCCGCGATTTCCTCGGGGAACATCCAGAATTTGTCCACGTTGATGTAGCACTTGTCCTTCAGAAAGCGCAGCGCCTCTTCGAGCGTATTGACGCGATACGAAGTGGGCACGCCGTCCTGATTGACGTAGACGAGCGCGTCCACATCGACGGACGGCAATTCGGCGATAGCTTTTTCGCTCTTCAAATGGGGCAACTCCATGCCCGGATGAAAGGCGTACAGCTTCCCGTCGATGCTCCGCGCGACGTCGATCTCCACGATGTCCGCCTCTTGCATGAGCGCGATTTTATATGCCGCGAGGGTATTGCATGGAATATTTGCCGAGGACACGCCCCTGTGCGCCGCGATGAGGGGGCGCCGCCTTGTTTCGCGCAGAATCGTCTCCGTCGATATCATGCTTTTGCCCTCACTGCGCGGGTTTGTAGAGAATCCTGCCGCAGTTGTCGCACTCCGCGATTTCTTCGCCCAATTCGACCTTGCTTACCGTAGCGGACGGCACCGACATGTGGCAGCCGCCGCACTGGTTTCCGATGAGCTCCGCGATGGGAGGCTGGACGTGCTTGCGAATGGAATTGTATATCTCAAGCAGTTCCGAAGGGAGCTGCGCCGCCTCCTCCTGCGTCTTCGCGTGGAGCCTCGAAAGTTCCGCCTGATCCCGCTTGAATTCCACTTCGTATTCTTCCCTGACGGCTTCGTACTCCGCCTTCGCCTTCGCGGCGCGCACGCGGATCTCCCGCTGCTGCCTGTCGCGCCCCTCTGCGTCCCTGCGGAGCTTCGAGAGCTCCTGCTCGTATTGCGTCAGCGTTTCGAGCAGCTTTTGCAACGATTGGATCTGCTTTGCGGCCTCCT
Source organism: Christensenellales bacterium (assembly GCA_050946115.1). Taxonomy (GTDB): domain Bacteria; phylum Bacillota; class Clostridia; order Christensenellales; family Aristaeellaceae; genus CAYFRC01. The sequence goes on along the minus strand of JBMNUF010000031.1, from coordinate 7,127 downwards.
CCGCGTCCTGCGCAGGGTTTTCGGATATGGATTTGACTTGCTCCGCGACGAGCGCATCCAGCCGCTTGCATTCATCCTGCAGCGCGGCGAGCCTGTCGCCCATTGCCGAGAAATCCGCCTCGATCTTTTTGAGGTTCTTCTGCTGCTCCAAGATGAAATTGCGGTTCTTCATCAGCTTCTGCCGGTTGGGCGAGCGGCGCATGTTGTTTTCCAACTGCCCCGCCTCCATATCCACCTGCATGTATTCCCACAACAAATCCAATTGCACGATGTTTTCCTCCATTCAAGCCCCGAAAGGGCAGTTCCTGCTTTCCATAAAACACACATTCCATTGTAGCGCATCCGCGCGCATTTGTAAAGCATTTTTCAAGGCTTTAACCGCCACGCGCTCCGTTTCGAGATGCCCGGCTTCGATGAGCGTCAGATTCGCATGCGCCGCTTCGAGTGCGTGGTGGTGCCGCACCTCGCCCGTGACATATGCGTCAGCGCCGGCTTGTTTTGCGATCATCGCGAAATCCGAGCCCGCGCCGCCGCACACCGCGACGCGGCGGATATTTTCCGTCCTACCGTATACGCGGCATTTCGTGTGCAGCGCACCCTCGCACGTTTTTACGATGTCGCCGCCGCGGTAGCATCCGATGCGCAGCCCGTGTTCGAGGGGCACGACGTCCGTTAGTCCTATCGCCTCCGCGAGCGCGTCGTTTAATCCGTTGGGCGCGCTGTCGTAATTCGTATGCAGCGCTATCAGCGCGAAATTCCCGCGGATCAAATCGCAAAGGAGGTTCCCCTCGAAATCGTCTTCGCGCAGGTTTCTGCGCGCACGAAACAAAATGGGGTGATGCGTCACGATCAGCTCCGCGCCGAGTTCTTTCGCCTCGCGCAGAACGCCATGCGTCAAATCGAGCGCCACGAGCGCGCGCGTCACCGCGCGGTTTTCGCTGCCCGCGAGCAACCCGGGGTTGTCCCATTCCTCCGCAAGCTCGATCGGCGCGATCTCCAGCGCGATTTTCAGGATGTCTCCCACCGTAGTCATGTCCGTTTTTCCTCCGTTTTCCACAGGGCGAGCGCCTTTTTCAGCGCTTCCGCCGCCGCATCGTCCGCACCCTCCGCGCCCTTTAATGCCTTTTCCAACACCCGCACGCGAAACGCGATATAGCTTTTCATGTGGGGGCTGCCCTTTTTCAGGAGTATGGGACCGATCTCGAGTTCCCTTTCCGTATAGAGCGCGCTTCCCGCTTCCGCGGCGAGCACGACGTAGTGTCGCCCGCCTTCGCGCGCGATCGCCTCATCGAGGATGCGAAAGCCCAGCTCCGTAAGCGCCTTGCGAACGATCGGCGCGTCCACATTCGGCTGCAAAATCAGGCGGCTGTACCGTATTTTGGATATTCCCGCACTCAAAATCTCGCAGATCAACGCGCCGCCCATGCCGGCGATTGCCGCCGCTTCGGGGAATATGTCGAGCGCGGAAAACCCGTCGCCCACGGAAAATACGCACCTGCCCGAATAGCCGAATCTTTCCATCGCGGCTTTCGCCTTGGCGAGGGAGGGCGCGGAAATGTCCGTGAGATACGCGCGGTCGATCTTTCCCTGCCGAAACAGGTATAGCGGCAGGTACCCGTGGTCCGTCCCGATATCGGCGAATGTGGCACAGCGCGGCACCATATCGGCTATGGTAAGCAGTCTTTCGTCCCGCAAAATGTGCTCCTTGAAGAATCCTCCGCGCGGTGCGCGGAGGAGAATTGCGTCAGTCCAAAGAGTCCTTCAGCTTGCGGCTGCGGCTGGGGTGACGCAGCTTTCGAAGCGCCTTCGCCTCGATCTGCCGAATCCGCTCGCGCGTCACATTGAAATACTTTCCAACTTCTTCCAGCGTCCGCGCCCTGCCGTCCTCGAGACCGAAGCGCAGCTTCAGCACCTTTTCCTCGCGCGGCGTGAGCGACGACAAAACGCCCATCAGTTCTTCCTTCAGCATCGTGAACGCCGCAGCTTCCGCGGGTGCGGGCGCGTCGTCGTCGGGGATGAAGTCGCCCAGATGGCTGTCCTCTTCCTCGCCGATCGGCGTTTCGAGCGATACCGGCTCCTGTGCAATCTTGATGATCTCCCGAACCTTTTCCTCGGAGATGTTCATCTCCTTCGCGATCTCCTCGGGTGTCGGCTCTCTGCCGTACTGCTGCAGGAGCTGGCGCGAGATGCGGATGAGCTTGTTGATCGTCTCCACCATGTGCACGGGGATGCGGATCGTCCGCGCCTGATCGGCGATCGCGCGGGTGATCGCCTGGCGGATCCACCACGTCGCATAGGTCGAAAATTTATAGCCCTTTGTATAGTCGAATTTTTCGACGGCTTTAATCAATCCCAGGTTTCCCTCCTGGATCAGATCCAGAAACAGCATGCCGCGCCCCACATAGCGCTTCGCGATGGACACGACCAAACGAAGGTTCGCCTCGCTCAGGCGGTGCTTGGCCTCTTCGTCGCCCTGCTCCATGCGCTTGGCGAGCTCGACCTCCTCCTCCGCCGTGAGCAGCGGCACCTTTCCGATTTCCTTGAGATACATGCGCACGGGATCGTCCACGGAAATCCCTTCGGGCACGGACAGATCGTTGTAATCCTCGTCGGGTGCCTCGGCAACAGGCTCGGGCTCGGGTTCTACTGCTGTCTTGACTTCTTTCACGACTTCTATACCCTCACTATCCAATACGTCCATGATCTTGTCAATCTGTTCGCTGTCAAGATCCATCTCGCCGATCTGTTCCATCATTTCCTTGTAGGTCAGTACGCCCTTCGGTTTGCCCGTCTCCACGAGCTCGCGCACGCGTCTCAACACCCCCTCCTGCGTTGCCGCGTTAGCCTTTGCGATATTCTCCGTATTTGCGGTGCTCAACCGACCCACTCCTTCCGGCTGTTTTCGATTTTTGTTCTTCCATCTCCGAGTGAAGGTACGCGATCTTTTTGAGCGTCTCGCGCCGCGCCGCTCCCGTGAGAGATTTCGCTTCTTCTTCCAGTTCGCGTATCGCGCGGTTCATTCGGAATATGCGGATGCAGCCCAGGCAATCCTCCGCCATCGTCATCGCGTTTTTTTCATCCGGCGGCACGTCGTCAAACAGCGCACTTGCCGCGCGTTCGCGCTCCTCCTCAGGCACCCTGTCGAGCGCAGCCGTTACCGTCAGCCCTTCGATCAGCATGCGCGCGAGGTCGGCGTACAGCCTCGTCTCAAAATCCTGCGGTTTCAACATGTCCGTCGGAATCAATTTCTCAGCAAGAAGCATCACGAGCTTTTTCTCGGCGCGTTCGCACTCCGTCTCGGGTGTCTTGCGCCGCGCGAGGCGCGCGGTTTCGCTGCGCAGCGCGGATTCGGCGCCTCCCGTGGGAAGCCCAATCTGCCGCATCAGTACGTCCCGCGAAAACCCAGTCTCCATCGCGAGCCATTTCACATGGCGCTCCAGCTCCACGGGGCTCGTCACGCGCTTCAGAATTCCGCAGCAGGCGATGGCGTATTGCTCCCTGCCCTCTTCCGTGGAAATATCCACGCCGCGCTTCTGCCTTTCGCACAAAAAGCGGATCGCTTCGATGGGCTCCAACTTTGAAAACGCTTCCGCGCCGTTTTTGGAGATGTAATCGTCAGGATCCATCCCCTCGGGGAAGCGCAGCACGCGACACGGCACGTTTTCGCCCTGCAAAATGCCCACGGCGCGCTCGACGGCGACCTGCCCGGGCTCGTCCCCGTCGTATGCGACCCACACCTCCGGCGCATAGCGCTTGATCAGCCTCGCCTGCGCCTGCGTGAGCGCCGTGCCGAGCGTCGCAAAAACGCCCTCGATGCCCTGCCTTCGGAGCGAAACCACGTCCATATAGCCTTCCACGAGGATCGCGCGCCTGAGCGAACGCTCCTTCTTCACGAAGTTCATGGCGTACAGCCCGTTTCGCTTGTTGAAGATCGGCGTGTCCGCCGTATTGAGGTATTTCGGTTCGCCCTTGCCGAGCATGCGCCCGCCGAATCCGACGACGCGTCCCCGTTGGTTGATGATCGGAAACATTGCGCGGTCAAAAAACATATCGCGCAATCGTCCGTCCGCAGAAACCTTCGAGAGCCCCGCGCCGACCAACGTTTCCTGCGAAAAGCCCTCCTTCAGCAGCGCCTCCGTGAGCGATTCCCAGCCGCCCGCCGTGCTTCCGAGGCCAAAGCGCCTGATATCTGCATCGTCCAAGCCCCTTCTGTACAGATACGCCAGTGCCTGCGCGCCCGCTTCCGTCCAGATCGCCGCGTGATAAAACCTTGCGGCGGCGACGTTCGCCTCGAACATTTTTTCGCGCGCGGCACGGCTTTCGGAATTGGACGTCGCGTCCCCTTCGGGCACATCCATATGCGCACGTTCGGCGAGCAGCTTTATCGCGTCCATAAACTCCATCCGCTCCTGGTCTCGAATGAAGCGGATGATATCGCCGCCCTTGTGGCAGCCGTAGCAGTAATACATCTGCTTTTCGGCATCGACGCTGAACGAAGGGGTCTTCTCCCTGTGAAAGGGACACAGCCCCCAGTATCGGCTCCCCTTCTGTTTGAGTGCGACATAGTCCGAAACGACATCCACAATGTCTACCCGCGCGCGCAGTTCTTCTATCCACGCATCCGTCAGTTTCGCCATATCGCACCTGCCTTTCCGCATTTCTCTTTCACATACTATATACACCATAAAACCAAAAAAACCTGCTTCTACACCAAAAGTTTATATAGCGGCGATTGCGACGCCGCAGTTTCGGTTGATTTTTGCGCGCGCGTTGTGTATAATAGCAGCACGGAGGCTTCCTGCCCCGCTGTAAAAACGAAGCGCATGAGGAGGTGCGGCAACGGGAATCGTGGCGAAATACAGAGCCTATATGTTGTTTTTTCTGATCCTTTTCCTGTGCGTGGCACCCATAAACGGAGTTGCCGAAGGCACATCCGAACGGAGCGCCAAAGCGGTCGGAACATCTCTTTTTGAACGGCTTAAGGATGCTTTATTCGGAGAAGCGGGGGAGACATCCATGTCATACACGGAAATCATAGCTGCGCTGCGGGATCTGGGAATAGAGATACCGGATCAAGGTATTCGGGACATAGAAGATTTTTTCGCGGAGCAGTATGCGGAGGAAATCGAATAGGGCATTTTGGTGAAACCGTGGAGGTTTACCGCGGAGTTAATGATGCATATCGGCTTCGGCAACTATGATTATGATACGGGCATATGGACGCCAACTTCATCGGATGTATATGCATTCGATGCGGAGATTTATGATGTTGAGAATATGTACAGCCTCTTTCTTCAAGGGGTAGCATCCATTGTTCCGGGGTTTGAGCCTACGGATATTTGTGAAACCATTGAAGAATTTGATGAAGACACACAAAATGCGCAGCCGACGCAACCCGATGCGATGCCGCCGATAGGAAATACCGCCGTTTCGTTCGTTCTGAACGGGAAACGCTTCGAGCGCGTACTGGGCTTTTATGGAGACTGGTTTAACGATTCTGCCATCGATTGGGTGAACGAGATTCTCGAACAGGAAGGCTTCGACGGTCGCCTCCACATCTTCTTTGACGGAATGCAGGGTCTGTACCTGTTCTATGGAGATGCTGAATACGGAGAAAAGCTGCGGAGAATCATACCGGAGCCCTATTCCTGAAATTGGAGGGGTGAATGCATGGCGGAACAATTTCTGACGCTGATGGCGGATTTGGACGAGGATACACAGGCGCACATGTCCGAATGGTATAATGCCTTGAAGGAAGCGGGATTCACCGGCGCGCAGACAAAAGGGCTGCCATATCACATTAGCCTGGCGACGTTTCCTCTCGACAAGGAGCAGGCGGCGGTCGAGACGATGCGAAAAGCCGCGTCGAAGTTTTCGGCGATGCCGGTGCACATCAGCCATATCGGGGTATTTGCGGGCGGCAAGGTTCTTTTCGGAGCCGTAGAAAAGAGCGCCGAGTTGGTCTCTCTCCGCGATGCCTGCGAAACGGGCGCGAACGGGAAGTACCCGTGGATACCGCACGTAACCGTACTGATCGACGAGCCGGATGCGGTTTGTGCGGCGCTGTCTGTGTTGGTGCGGTCATTTCATCCTATCGTTGCAAGCATCGCGAAGCTGCATCTATGCGCCTTTTGGCCGATGCGCGAGATTGCGTCCGTCGAACTAAACGGAGGCTAAAAGGGGTGTGTTTTCGGATGAATCGATAACGTGCATTCCGCTTTGCGGGATGAGAACACGATCATCCTAAAAGTTTTACTTATGGAGGGCATCCTGTTTTCACACGGAACGCAATGCGATCTGGTTTTCTGAATGCTTTGCCGTGCATCGAATAATGGGCAGTTCGATATACCGGAATTTATGGAGGTGGCGACTTGTGCCTTGCGTAAAGAAAGCGGAATATGGTGATTTGAAAGAGATTTTACAATTACAGTATCTTGCGTATCAAAGTGAGGCGGCATTGTTTGGCACAAACGATATACCGCCATTGAAGCAGACCTTGAATGAGGTAATTGAAGAATATAAGAGCGGTATCATTTTGAAGATGGTATCGGATGACGGTGCCATCATAGGCTCGGTACGCGCAAAAGAGAATGAAGGAACGGTTTCCATCGGCAAACTAATGGTTCATCCGAATCATCGATGTCGCGGATATGGAACAAGGCTTTTGAATGAGATTGAAAACCATTTTCCCGAAAAAAGATACGAACTGTTCACAAGCACGAAAAGCTTAGACAATATTCGTCTATACCAAAGAAACGGGTATGCGGTATTTGATAAAAAAGCCGTGCGCGACGAATTGGTGTTTGTGTATATGGAAAAGTACGGAGGGGACAAAGGAGTATCATAAAATAGACGTTTCTCAGATTGATGCATTGTGGGAACTGCATACGGCATACAAATCGGAAATCGCATCGGTCAGCTATCTGTCTTTGAAAAAGGGCATCTTTTGTCGATACATTGATTGTTGCGCGAGGAATATCGGCTAATGACATCGGGCTTTTCGAGTCTGTAAAGAATTTTCTGTAAATGCACCGCCTTCTGTGATAGAATAAAACACAGGAGGCGTTAACAATGGGAAGACCAAGGAAGTACAACGGACTGAGTGAAGAGAAGCGGAACATTATCAG
>JBMNUF010000030.1:0-24537 GCA_050946115.1 Christensenellales bacterium | reverse complement strand
TCAAGGTCGCTAAACGTGTCGGCTACGGCTACAGAGATGACGAGTATTTCTTTACTCTCGTCCGTTTTCTCTCGTTACCTGTTGCTTGGCTCGATTCCCACAACTTTCCGTGAAGAGCCGCTTTTTTGGGCTGTCACAGGTACAGACGGGGCGACATTATGACCGAACAAATAAAGGAGGACAAAAGAAGATGATTATAGCAATTCCGGTCGATGAGAATAAGGTAAGTGTATGTGTATCCTTCGGTAGAGCGCCGTATTTCATGATACACGATACCGAGAGTGAGAAAACGGAGATCGTGGAAAACCTTGCCGCCTCCGCGCAGGGTGGCGCGGGCATCAAAGCGGCACAGCTGGTGGCGGATCGGAAAACGGATGCTCTCATCACCGTGCGCTGCGGAGAGAATGCGGCGGAAGTGTTCAAGACCGCCGGCATCAAAATGTATCAGGCGGACGGAACCGACGCGAAGCAGAATATCGATGCATTGAAAAACGGGAAACTCGTGCCGTTGACCTCTTTCCATGCCGGCTTCCACGGAAGGCAATGAGAATCGCGGTTTTAAGCGGCAAGGGCGGAACGGGAAAGACATTTGTGGCGGTGAATTTGGCTTCCGCTGCACAAAACGCCGCCTATATCGACTGCGATGTGGAGGAGCCAAACGGTAGGCTTTTTCTGAAGCCGGAGAACTGCGCGGAGCGGGAGATCTTTACCCGGCTCCCGAAGTTTGACGCCGAAAAATGCGACGGCTGCCGGAAGTGTGTGGAGTTTTGCGAGTTCAACGCACTGGTGTTTGTGAAGGACAAACCCATGGTCTTCCCCGAAGTCTGCCACGCCTGTGGCGGATGCGCGCTCGTCTGCCCCCAAAAAGCGGTGACAGAAAAAGAACGGCCCATCGGAGTCGTTCAAACGGGTCACTATGGTGAGATCGACGTGATTACGGGCATATTGAATCCAAGCGAGGTTTCCACCATACCCGTCATCAACGCGGCACTGAAAACCGGCTTCGCAAAGGGAAAGACGGCCGTGATCGACTGTCCTCCCGGAAGCGGATGCAGTGTGATGGAGAGCGTCATGGCGTCAGATGTGTGCATACTGGTTGCGGAACCCACATCCTTTGGATTCCACAACTTCAGAATGGTTCATAAACTGGTAACGCTGCTCGGTAAGCCCTGCGCGGTGGTCATCAACAAGGAAGATACGCCCTATGCTCCATTGGAAGAATTCTGCGCACAAAACAAAGCTCCGATCCTTCTGCGCATTCCATATAGCCCTGAGCTGGCGAGGCTCGGCGCGGAAGGAAAGCTGGCATATACGCAGGATGAGCAATGCGCCGCGCACTTTGACAGCTTGCTAAAGGCGATTCGGCAGGAGGTGATGGCATGAAAAAGCTGCTGATTTTGAGCGGCAAGGGCGGCACGGGAAAGACCACCATCGCGGCCGCATTTATTCGCTTTTCCGAAGCGAAGGCGTTTGCGGACTGCGACGTGGATGCGCCCAACCTGCATATCGTTACCCGCATGAACTCCGCGCCGAAACGCTCCGACTACTATGGGTCAAAAAAGGCCGGGATCGACGAGGATAGGTGCGTCGGCTGCATGGCATGTATGGAGGCCTGTCGCTTCGATGCCATTACATATGAAGACGGAAAATGTGCCGTGAACGAATATTCCTGCGAAGGCTGCGGGGTCTGTGCCTTTGTATGTCCCACAGATGCGGCCAATCTGCATGAAGACGTTGCGGGAGAATTGACCCTTTACACGGATGAACGGGTATTTTCCACGGCGGAACTCAAGATGGGCAGAGGCAACTCCGGATTGTTGGTCAGCGAGGTCAAGTCGACCATGCTGAAAGCGGCGCCGGATGCGGAATTTGCCATCTTCGACGGTCCGCCGGGTATCGGTTGCCCGGTCATCGCGTCGGTAAGCGGCATGGATCTCGTGCTGATCGTCACAGAGCCTTCGGTGTCCGGAATGAGCGACCTTACGCGCATTTTGAAGACCGCCTCCATTCTTCACACGAAGGTAGCGGTCTGCGTCAATAAATTCGATGTCTGCGAGGAGCAGGCAGACGGGATCGAAGCCTACTGCGAAGAAAATGAGGTGCCCTTCGTGGGACGCATTCCCTATGACAAGCGGGCATCTGCCGCAATCAACGCGGGACAAAGCCTTGCGGATACGGATTGCCCCGCGCGGGACGCACTGATGCGGGTTTACGACCGAGTTATGAGGCTGCTGGGGGCGCAGAAATGAAGATTTATGCTCTGATGGAAAACACGGCGCATGCACCCGGGTTTCAAGCCGAACACGGATTGAGCCTTTATGTGGAGACAGACAGGCACAGGTTGCTCTTTGATACGGGTCAATCCGGCGCATTTGCAGACAACGCGGAGAAACTCGGGATCGATTTGGGAAAGGTGGATAGCGCCTTCCTTTCCCATGGCCATTATGACCATGGCGGGGGGCTGAGACGCTTCTTTGCGTTAAACGATCACGCTCCCGTGTATCTGAGCCGATTTGCGTTCGGTGCGTACCATCACGGCAGCGACCGGTATATCGGGCTTGACCGGGAACTTCTCGCAAACGGGAGGCTCGTCGAGACGGCAGACGAGCTGCGCATCGACGAAGAGCTGTCTCTTGATTCCTGCAATGGAATGGTCCGCCCCTTTCCCACAGACAGCGCAGGGCTGACGGAGAAGGTCGCCGATGGTTTCCTGCCGGATGCCTTTCTGCATGAGCAGTATCTGACCATTCGGAGCGACGGCAAGCGTGTTTTGCTCAGCGGCTGTTCCCACAAGGGCATCCTCAATATCGTTGAGTGGCTGAAGCCGGACATTCTCATCGGCGGCTTTCACTTCATGAATCAGGATGTATCCTCGGGTGAAAACGGGTATCTCGACCATGCGGCAGAGCTTCTAAAAAAGCACCGCACGGAATACCACACTTGTCACTGCACGGGCGTCGCACAGTATGCGTATCTGAAAAAACGCATGGGCGAAAAGCTGCACTATCTTTCGTCGGGGCAGGGAATAGAGGTATGAGGAGAGATTCGTTTGTACCTTGTTTCAATATGGCGGGGCTTATAAAGCTACCGCTTAAACGGACAAAAAACGAAAGGAGAGTTTTCTATGGATAAACTGAGGATTGCCGTACCATACAAAGACGATCAAGTATTTCAAAGCTTTGGCCGCGCATCGCACTTTATGGTCTACGATGTAGAGAAGGGAAAAGTCGTGGTACGAACCCTTGTGAACACGGACGGAAGCGGCAAAGGCGCTATGGCGGATATCCTGAAAAAGATTCACATAACGACGATACTCTGCGGCAACCTGGGCGATGGCGCAAAGCGCGCCGTCAAGGAAGCCGGAATCGCGCTCTATGCAGGCGTGACGGGCGAAGCGGATAAGGCGGTCGACGATTTTTTGAACGGACGCCTTCTATACGACAATCAGATCTCCTGTAGCGATCGGGAGACCCACCATGTGTATGATGAAAAGATAGGAGAGGAACAAAAATGAAAATTGCAGTCGCGTGTAACGGAAAAGAAATCGCGTCTCATTTTGGCCACTGCGAAAACTTTGCCATCTATGAAGCGCAAAACGGAAAGATTGCAAGCGAGACAAGCGTAGCCAATCCCGGCCACAGGCCCGGCTTTCTTCCCAATTACCTTGCAGATATGGGCGTTGCGGTCATCATTGCCGGCGGCATGGGCGGGGGCGCCGTGGAGATATTCAACGAACGGAAGGTTGAAGTAATCATCGGCGCAGAGGGCGACGCCAAGGCATCCGTGGAAGCCTATCTTCGCGGAGAACTGAAATCCGTCGGCTCCGTCTGTCATCAGCATGCATACGCCGACGAATGTGGCGATTAATATCTGCCAAGGAGGTTGGATATCGTGTCAAAGAAAGAAGCGGCGAAAAAGAGCGCACTGCAACCGACTCCCAAAGTACTGGTGTCCTGCAGGGGGAAAAACGGCGAGGACAACGCGCTTGCCGTCGCTTACTGCGGGAATTGCAGCTACAGTCCCCCCATGGTCATGGTGGGAATTGTGCCAAGCCGATACTCCTATCACCTGATAAAGGAATCCGGCTGCTTTGTGGTCAACATCCCGGACAAGAGCTATCGGGATACGTTCGACTATCTGGGCAGCGTCAGCAGGCGGGACTGCGACAAGCTGGCGGAGAAAAACGTGCGGTTGGAAAACGGCAAAGTCGTCAACGCGCCCATTCTGCCCGACTGCCCGATCAACATCGAATGCACCGTGGTGGATTCCATTCTAACCGGTTCGCACGAGATGTTTATCGGCAAGGTTGAGTATATCCATGCCGACGAATCGTTGACGGATTCGGAGGGAAATATCGACTTTTCAAAAGTCAACTACATCTAACCCGTTATCCGCTGTCAGGGAGGCACCGATTCGGTTATGGAAGATTGTGCGACGCCCTGGCGGGCGCAGAGGACGCGATGGACATCGTCGATAGAATGACCGACGTAAAGTCGCGCTACGGGTTCTATGCCCCCGTAAAGTGGAACGCGAACCTTGCGCTGAAAGAGCATTTCGAAAAAAAGATCGGCATGGATTTGTATGAGGCGGTCGATAAGGGCACCTTCACGCCCTGCTCCCTATAGTACATCATCGAGAAGCACAAGACAGTGAAGGGCGAATGTTTGATTTGTAAGGCGCCCCTTGAATATTTGGAGGCGGAGATTTCATTGGAATGCGAAATCTGCCGCAAAAAGGAGAACGGCAAAATCAGAAGCATTCACGGCACTACGTGTACAATGATTGCCACACAAATGGATTGGATTCGATCATCGGGGTATGCAGGAATCAGTTCAGGCATGTTCATATCGATCATTTCTATATCCACCCTGTTGGCGAATGAGCCGTTCGCCCTGTCCCACAGGGCGACATCAAAATCGCCGGGAATGATCGGCGAAATCGGCGGACCGAGATGCTGCAAGCGGGATTCCTATCCTTCGATTCTCTCCGCAATTGATTTTGAGAAGGAGCACTTCGGGATTGAAATGGAAAAGCCGGCGCTGTTCAAAATTTTCTGTAAAGACGACTTCTGTAACGAAATCAGAGATTCCAAGATTCAGGAACCGGAGGCCGTACCCCCGTTCCCGTTGCGGTAAGAACTACCGCAGCCCCCGTCGCTTGCGGCGGCATGGCCTTGACGGGTTATCCGTAAAATGCTAAACTGAGCAGACGACGCTGCATACGCATTTCAGAGATTCCTGAGTTCTGTCACCGTCGGCAGGGACACTATAGCATTTTTACGGATGTTCTGTCAAAGCGGGCGGGGATAAAACCCGCTCGGATCATGTTCCCGTCAGCCTGCCGGGATACATGATTGCCAGTTCAGCGTAGACAGCGCCCCAGTTTCGTACCGGCATAGTCCACTTTTTCGTCAGCTCATGGCTGGCCAGATACAGGGCCTTTAGAAGGCTCATGTCGTTCGGAAATACACTGCGGCTGCGGTTCAGGCGGCGGAATCCGCTGTTCAAACTCTCAATGGCATTGGTGGTATAGAGCACCTTTCGGGCACCCTCCGAGAATTTAAACATGGGACTGATCACGTCCCAGTTGTCCTCCCAGCGGTTCATGACGCCCGGATATTTCCGGTTCCAGATTTCCGCAACCTCCTTCATTCGGGCATATCCGGTCTGCTCATCCGGTGCATGATAGATTGTCTTCAGATCATTCGCAAAGGCCTTTTTGTCCTTCTCCGCAACGTATTTCAGCGTGTTTCGGACGACATGTACGATGCACCGCTGGTGCTCTGTCATGGGAAACGCCGCCGATATAGCCTCCTTGATTTCCGTCAATCCGTCCGCACAGAGCACAAATATGTCCCTGACGCCTCGGTTTTTCAGCTCATTCAGCACGGAAAGCCAGTATTTTGCGCTTTCATTCTCGCCGATTGTGATGCTGAGCACCTCCTTGTGCCCTTCTTCGTTGATTCCCATGACGACGTACGCTGCTGTCTTTCGGATAACCGCGTTGTCGCGCACATTGAACACGATGGCATCTATGAAGACTATCGGGTATACCGCCGCCAGTGGTCGTTTCTGCCATGCCTCTATCTCCGGCAGCAGCTTGTTTGTGATTGCCGTCACCATGCCTTCGCTCACATCGAAGCCGTAGATCTCCTTGATCTGATCCGATATCTGCCGCACGCTGAATCCGCGCGCGTACATGCTGATGATCTTTCCCTCGATCTCAGAGATGTCCCGTGCATACTTCGGCACAATCTGCGGTTCGAAATCGCTGTTCCGATCCCGCGGTACCGATATCGGGATTTCTCCCATGCTCGATTTCAGCGTCTTCGGTTTGTATCCGTTTCGGCTGTCGCTGTAATCCGGTTCCGTTTCGCTTCGCTCCTGCATCTGCGTATCCAGCTCCGCCTCCAGCATGTTCTGGATCGTCCCTCCCAGAAGATCCTTCAGGGCTTCCTGAATGTCAGACGCGGTTTTGATGTCGTACATCTTCACCAGTTGGCTGATGATGTCCCGCTTCTCTTCGCTCTGTCCGTTGTACTTTCTCGGTCTTCCCATTGCTAACGCCACCTGTGTTTTATTCTATCACAAAAGGCGTTCCATTTACAGAAAATTCTTTACAGGCTCCCAAACTTCAGTGTTGTTCGCCGTATTGTTCTGAATGTGCTGAAGAATATGCAAGACAAGTTATCTGTTGCACGTCGGCGGCGACGTTGTGCCTACAATCAGGAATATCCGGAATCAGTTATCACAACCTTAATTCACGCGTAAGCCGTGAACCATAATCCGATGGGGATTGACATTTGGTCGATTACGTATTATACTAATAGCAATTGAATATCTTCGGTTTTCAGTGCCTTGCAAGTTCAATGCCGATGGGGCAACTATGCAGGGGTAAAAGGGAATCAGGTGCGAGTCCTGAGTCGATCCGGTCACTGTGAGCGGGGAGAGAGGCTGCATTCGTCCATTGTGCCAGAGGGCATGAGAAGGCGCAGCCAATCATTGATCCGTAAGCCAGGAAACCTGCTGAAAACTTTGTTGCACAGCTTCCGACGAAAGCATGATGCACTATGAGCCTGCACGGTTCTTCTTCGTGTTTCTTTATGTGTTGGCTCACCGAGTGTCTGCTTTTTTGGAAAAGGCAGACGCTTTTTTATCGGGCGAATTGCCTTGAAGGGACTGTGAATCGTGGGCTCCGGCCGTGTAACGGGGTCGGCGATTTCATAAGATAGAGGGCGAATTATGCCCAATTCATCAAAAAGGAGAGGAATTTCGCGTGGAGAAAATGCTTGCCATTCTACTCACTCTGACGCTTTTCATGGGTTGCGTGAGTTTTGCTTCCGCTGAGGAAACAAAGTCCGTCATTCTCGTCGTCAGCTTCGGCACCAGCTATACCGATAATCTCGACCTGACCATCGGCGCGATTGAGGCGGATATCACCGCTGCATTCCCCGAGTACGAGATTCGCCGCGCGTTCACCGCGCAGACCGTTATCGACATCCTGAGAGAGCGCGACGGCATTGAGGTCGACAACGTGATCGAGGCAATGGATAAACTGGTCGCCGACGGCGCTACCAAGGTCGTCATCCAGCCGACCCACGTCATGAACGGCGCGGAGTACGACGATATTATCTCAGAGATTACCCCCTATGCGGACAAGTTCGAGGTCATGGCAGTCGGCACGCCCTTGCTGACCGCCTACGAGGACTACGAAGCGGTAATCGCCGCTCTGTTGGCGGATAACGAGAACGTTGGCTCTCCCGATACCGCGCTGGTTTACATGGGCCACGGTACCCACCACTTCGCCAACGCCACCTATAGCCAGCTCGAGGCGATGATGCATGCCGAGGGCTATGAGAACGCCTTCGTCGGTACCGTCGAAGGCTTTCCCACCCTGGAGGTCGTTCAGGCGCAGGTAACCGCTTACGGCGCGAAGAAGATCATCCTGAAGCCGTTGATGGTCGTTGCAGGCGATCATGCCAGCAATGATATGGCGGGCGACGAGGAGGATTCGTGGAAGGTTATCCTGATCGAGGTGGGCTTCGAGGTCGAGTGTGTGCTGGAAGGTCTGGGACAGAACGAGGACATCCGTGCCATCTACATAGACCACATCAAAGCGGCTATCGCCAAGAGCGGTATGTAAGAAGGCTATCGCAAGGGACTGTTCACGGGCGGTCCCTATAGCCCTTTGTGATTTGGAGGAACGAACCATGAAAAGAAGCATGTGGTTTTTTCTCGCGTGCTTGCTGACGATTGCGATACCCTGCCATGCGGAAAAAGGTCCAATCCCCGAAGAGGGACTCTACACGATCGGCGTACAGTCGAACTCGCGCATGTTCAATGTCTCAAAGTGTGTGCTGCACGTGTATGACGGGCGGATGACCGCCGTGATCACGTTAGGCGGAACCGGTTATGGCTACATATATCCCGGCACCGCACAGGAAGCGACCGATGCACCGATGGACACATGGATACCGTATGTGGAAGATTGGGAGGGCGCATATACCTACGCGCTGCCGATCGACGCGTTGAACGAAGGGCTCGCCGTGGCTGCTTACTCGAAGCGTTACGAAAAGTGGTATGATCGGACGCTGGTATTCCATTCGGTCACACTTGCACCGTACGATGCGATAGCCCCCGATGGCGTGTATACGGGAGTCATCGAATCGGATGATGCTGCGCTCGACGGAAAGGAATGCATCCTGACCGCGAGAAAGGGCGCAATGACGCTTGAAACATCGGAGGGGCTGTGCATTGAATTTACGTCGCTGGATAAGCGCGTCCCTATGGAAGACGGCGCTGGTTGGATCATGGTGCGCACAGAAAAGCTGAAGGAGCGCATCGTCAGTGCGGCGGACGGTCTGTATCGGATAGAGGTGACGACGGATTCAGCCCTTCTGCGGTTCAAAAGCTGCATGCTGAAAGCGGAGGGCGGCGTCATGACCGCGGTTTTGACGGCAAAAAATAACAGCTTCGAGTATCTGTATGTCGGAACGGCTGCGGACGCCTTAAAGGACGAGAAGGGATGGATTCCGGCGATTCCCGATGCGGGCGGCGCGTATTCTTACGTTCTGCAGATTCCCTCTTTGGACAATGAGATACATATAGCGACATATTCCGGCAAAAAGAAGATGTGGTACGACCGAACGATATGCCTGCGTTCGCATTCAATGATCCCTGAAGGAGAAGAACAGTCATGACAAAAAGGCTTCTTTCATTGATGTTCGTGCTTTTTTTGATGCTGACCCTGTTTGCGGCGACGGCGGAGAGTACTCCCGAAGAGGCCGGCGGCCTTTCGGCTATCCCCGACGGCGTATATGCCCCCGATGATTTTACCTTTTCCGGCGGAACGGGACGCGTGACGATTTCCTGCGAAAAGTTTGAAGGCGTTGACGGGCGGCCCATCGCGACCGTCGTGTTCGATAGCCCCCACTACATCTGTGTGCGCATAGGCGATGTGAAGTATGATTGCGTATGCGACGAGGAGAGCTCCCGCGTTGAGATTCCCGTCGTGCTCAATCGGGCCATGACAATCTATGGCACGACCACCGCGATGAGCGCGGTGCACGAGATCGAATATTCCATTTGTATCCGTGCAGATGCGTTTGGCGGCGAGGATTCTACAACGGAATTGCCTGGGCTCGTATGGGAGTCTTCCATGAAGCCGACTTATGCCGAGGGCTTCTTTGTAAACTACTATGAAGGCGGTTATGCGCTGATCGATGTGCAGGAAAGCACCCGCTATCTCGTAGTTCCGGAGGATATGCCGGTGCCCGATGCGCTCGATCCGTCGATCGTCGTTCTTCGGCAGCCTTTGGACCGCATCTATCTGGCGGCGACCTCCGCGATGGCGCTGTTTGATTCCCTGGATGCGCTGGATGCCATTCGCCTTGTAGGCACGCGCAAGGACGGCTGGTACATAGACAACGCCGTAAAAGCCATGGAGAGGGGCGATATGCTCTTTGCGGGCAAGTACAGCGAGCCCGATTTTGAATTGCTGCTGACCGAGGGATGCGATTTGGCGATCGAGTCCACGATGATCTCCCACGCCCCGAAGGTCAAGGAGATGATCGAGCTGCTGGGCATCCCGGTATTCATCGACCGCTCCAGCTATGAGTCCCACCCCCTTGGGCGCACCGAATGGATCAGGCTGTATGCCGTGCTTGTGGATGAGGAAGAAGCGGCAGAGGCGTTTTTTGCGCGGCAGGCGCAAGTCGTGGAGGATCTCAGGGGATTTGAGAATACCGGAAAGACCGTCGCGTTTTTCTACATCCATACCGACGGTTCCGCCATCGTTCGCGGCGCGACGGACTACGTGCCCGGCATGATCGAAATCGCGGGTGGGAAATATGCCTTCGACGATCTTCTCGGTTCCGAAAGCAGGCATTCCTCCGTCTCGATCAGCATGGAGGAATTCTACAACGCGGCGGTAGATGCGGACTATCTGATCTACAACGCCACCATTGACGATCCCATCGTAGGCGTTAACGAATTGCCCGCCAAGAGCGCGTTGTTCGCGGATTTCAAGGCGGTGCAAGAAGGCAACGTATGGTGTACCGGAAAATACCTGTATCAGGCGACGGACATCATCGGCAGCCTCATCGTAGACATCCATCGCATGTTGACCGGCGAAACGGACGGCATGACCTTTATATACAAACTGAACTGAACGGAGAAACGCCATGCAGCATTCTGTAAGCGACATCATGCGCGCCAATATGCGCCGCAGAACGCGGTATGCGGGGATATTTCTCACCCTGCTTGCGGCGTTTTGCGCCATCGTTGTGCTCAACATCAATATCGGAAGCGTGCCGATCCCGACAGAGAAGATTGCAGGCATTCTCTTCGCCGGAGAGGGCGATGCGCGACAGGTGGCCATTATTTGGAAGATTCGCCTGCCGCGCATCCTGATGGCGGCGATCCTCGGCGGTGCGCTGTCGCTTTCGGGCTTTTTGCTGCAGACTTTCTTCGCCAACCCCATCGCAGGCCCCTTTGTGCTGGGCATTTCCTCCGGCGCAAAGATGGTCGTTGCATTGGCGATGATCTTCTTCCTTGAAAGGTTTGGCGCGGTATCCTCGTGGACTTTGGTCATCGCGGCGTTCATAGGCTCGCTGATTTCGGTGGGCTTCATTCTGCTTTTGTCCCGCAGGCTCAGGCATATGGCAATTTTGCTGGTGGGCGGCATCATGATCGGCTATATTTGCTCGGCGGTGACGGATTTTGTCATCACCTTCGCCGAAGATGCCGACATCGTGAATCTGCACGGCTGGTCGCTGGGCAGTTTTTCGGGAACCGGCTGGGACGATGTCGTCGTCGCCGGTGTACTGGTGGGCATGGCATCGATTCCGGTGTTCCTGCTGTCGAAGCCCATTGGCGCGTATCGGTTGGGGGAAGCCTATGCGCAGAGCGTGGGCGTAAATGTTCGCGCCTTTCGCATCGCGCTGATTGTCTTATCCAGCCTGCTGTCCGCATGCGTTACGGCATTTGCGGGGCCGATCTCCTTCGTGGGCATTGCCGTTCCCCACATGGTCAAGCGCAGCCTCAACACATCCAAGCCCCTGATCGCGATCCCCGCCACCTTTCTCGGCGGCGCGGTGTTTTGCATGGCGTGCGATCTCATTGCGCGCACGGCGTTTGCGCCGACGGAGCTGAAGATCGGCACGGTCACGTCGGTCTTCGGCGCGCCGGTGGTAATCGCCATGCTGATAAAGCGGCAAGGGGAGAAGTGACGCATGGCCGATTTCTATTTTCAAACGAAGAATCTCTCGGTTGGCTATGACGGAAAGCCGCTCATCCGCGATATCTCCATCGGGATCGAAAAGGGCGAGATCATAACGCTGATAGGACCCAACGGTTCAGGCAAATCCACTGTTCTCAAAAGCGTCGCGCGGCAGCTGAAACCCATCGCAGGTACCGTTACCATCGAAAAAACCGATCTGAAAAGCCTTTCGCATCGGGCGGTTGCCAAAAAAATGGCGGTGGTTTTGACGGAGCGGTTGCATACGGAATTGATGACCTGCTGGGATGTGGTAGCTTTGGGCAGACATCCGTATACGGGGCGACTGGGCATCCTGAGCGAGGCGGACAGTGCGAAGGTCGCAGCAGCGATGGAAATGGTGCATGCTGCAGAATTGGCGCAGAGCGATTTCGCGAAGATCAGCGACGGGCAGCGGCAGCGCATCTTGCTGGCAAGGGCGATCTGTCAGGAGCCGGAGATCGTCATTCTAGATGAGCCGACCTCTTTTTTGGATGTCAGGCACAAGGTGGAATTGCTCTCTATCCTGCGTTCCCTAGCGAAAAAAAGCGGGATAACCGTGATTATGTCGCTGCACGAGATCGATCTGGCGCAGAAGATTTCCGATAAGCTTCTGTGCGTGAAGGGCGAGACGATCGGGCACTATGGGACGCCGGCGGAGGTTTTTCGGGAGGCGAACATCCGCAGCCTATATGATATTCAACAGGGGTTTTTTGACCCGATGTTTGGCAGCATCGAGTTGGCAAAACCCGAGGGGGAGGCGAAGGTCTTGGTACTTTCCGCCTGCGGGACGGGAATCCCGATCTATCGCGAGCTGCAAAAGGAGAACACCCCGTTCTGTGCGGGAATCCTGTACACGAACGATGTCGATTATCGCGTCGCGCGGCTGCTGGCGGCAGAGGTGATCGAGGAAAAGCCGTTCTGCGCCATTTGCGATGCATCGTTTGATCGGGCGGTGCACTGGATTCGGAGGGCGGAGCGCATCATTGATGCAGGCGTTGCGATCGGCGAGGGAAACCGGCGGATGGGGGAACTGCTTCGCCTTGCAAAGCGGTCGGGAAAACTGCAAAGAGGGTGGCGCGTATGAACTTTTTTGAAATGAACCTTGCCGCATTACTGGTCGGCTTTTGCATGGATCTAATTATCGGCGACCCCGAGGGCTGGACACATCCCGTGATTTGGATCGGGAAATGGATTTCGTTCATGGAAAAGCGGCTGAGGATGCGGGGCGGAAACCTCAGGCGTTCTGCCCTTGTGTTGACCGCATCGACGGTCGTGATCGCCATGCTCGTGCCGTTTATGGCGCTATTCGTGCTTGCGCAAATCCATAAAAGTGCGCTGTTTATCGGAATGTGCATACTCTCGTGGTGGTGTCTGTCCGTAAAATGCCTTGCCGCAGAGGCAATGGGCGTGTACCGCGCGCTGGGCATTTCCGTTGAGAGAGGGCGCACACAGGTCGCGCGGATCGTCGGCCGCGATACGACCGAACTTTCCGAAAGGGAAATCCTATGCGCCACGGTGGAGACGGTCGCCGAAAACACCGCCGATGGCGTAATCGCGCCGATGCTCTATCTCGCCCTCGGCGGGCCGGTGCTTGCGATGGGCTTTAAGGCAGTGAACACGCTGGATTCCATGGTGGGCTACCTGAATGAAAATTACCGCGATATCGGCTGGTCGAGCGCAAAGCTCGACGACGTATTGAACTACATTCCCGCCCGCATCTGCGGCCTCATTCTGTCTGCCGCTGCCTCGATTGTAAAGCTGGACGGAAAAAACGCGCTGCGCATCATGAAGCGGGATCATGCGAACCATCTGAGCCCCAACTGCGCATGGAGCGAATCCGCCGCTGCGGGCGCAATGCACATTCAGCTGGGCGGCACCCACACCTATTTCGGAAAGACCGTCGAAAAACCGACGATAGGCGATAATGACAGGCCGCCCGAGCGGAGCGACATACTGCATGCGATTCGCTTATTGTATGCATCGTCCATCCTGATGCTGGCTGTCATTATACTTGTAGGGGCGATCCTATGGCTGTTTTAAGAGAGGGCTTTACCACCGGAAGCTGTGCGGCGGCTGCCGCATTGGCGTGCTGCCTGTGGCAGCGGGACGGAGTATGCCCATCGCAGGTCAGTATTATCGTACCCGAAGGAAGGACATACGCGCCGAGCATCATTCCGCACGCGGACGGAAGCTGCGGCGTCATCAAGGACAGCGGCGACGACCCGGATATTACAAACGGCATCGAAATCATCGCCAAGGTAATACTGCGCGACGAAAACGGAGCCATTGTTTTTCGCGCGGGCGACGGCGTGGGCATCGTGACGGAGAGCGGGCTGAAGATTCCGACGGGAGAACCCGCGATCAATCCGGTTCCGAGGAAAATGATCGAAGATGCCGTTCGCAGCGTATATGGAGACCGTTCGGCGGAAGTCACAGTCTCTGCGCCGGGCGGCAGGGAACTCGCCCAAAGGACATTTAATCCTCGCCTGGGGATCGTCGGGGGCATTTCCATATTGGGTACGAGCGGCATCGTGCGACCGATGAGCGATGAAGCGCTCAGGGAATCGCTGTATGCGGAACTGAAAATGCGCGCGTCGCAGGGGCATGAGGACATCGTGTTCACCTTCGGAAATCAGGGAGAAGAGGCCATGCGCCGCCTGTTTCCCGATGCGTGCATCATACAAATCAGCAACGAGGTCGGCTTTATGCTGGACAGCGCGCAGGAATTGGGGGTCAGACATATCCTGCTCGGCGGCCATCCCGGAAAACTCAGCAAGGTCGCGGCGGGCGTCATGCAAACGCACAGCAAATATGGCGACGCGAGGCTCGAAGCGATCATTACCCATTTGGCGCGCATGGAGGCGCCCATCGGGTTGATCGAAAGCGTGTATGCCTGCAAAACGACCGACGCCGCGATGAAGCTCATCTGCGAGGCGGAGTATGACGGCGTATGGCATTTGATGGCAAAGGCGGCGCAGAGATATTGCGGTATGCGCGTGCGCAATGAAGTAAAAATCGATGTCGTCTACCTCGATTCTCGGGGAGACATCATCGGAAGTACAATGGAGTGAAGCACATGATACACGGCGGCAACGTGTGGCAGGAAGAGTCTCCCGCCGCATGGCTGGACTATTCGGCGAACATCCGCCCCGAAGGCGCGCCCGATTGGGTGAAAAACGCGCTGACGGGCGCGACGGACAATCTGTCCTACTATCCCGACCCGACGATGCGGCGGGCAAAAGAGGCATTGGCGGAATACTTGGAACTGCCGACCGCATTTGTCCTGCCGACGGCGGGCGGCATTTCCGCAATCGACATGGCGGCGCATCTGGAAAGCGCGGGCACGCTCCGGTTCACCCCCTGCTTTGCGGAATACGCCGTGCGCAGCGAAAACCGCGGAAAGGCCGTCGGAAGCATTCCGCTGTTGGTCGGCAGGCATCGCATCGGCGATCCGGCGCAGCAGGCAAGGGGGAATCTGTTTGAAGGATGCGCGGTGTGGCTGTGCAATCCGCTCAATCCCGTCGGCTGCGCGTTTAAGGTCGATCAGATGGAGCGGTTGCTTTGGCAGGTGGAGGAAAAGTGCGGTTGGCTCATCGTGGACGAAGCCTTTATCGGGTATTGCCCGGAGCATTCCGCTATCGGGTTGATTCGGGACCGTGAACGGCTGCTCATCGTCGGTTCCATGACGAAGATCTTAGGAATCCCCGGGGTGCGGCTCGGATATCTCTGCGCGCAGCCGCATGTGTTGGCGCAAATTTCAAGATATCAGCTCGCGTGGGAATTGAACTGCTTTGCGGAAGCGGTGCTGTGCGAATTGCCAAGGCACAAGGAGGACGTGCGGGCATATTGCGAGACAAACGCACGCCGTCGTGCGCATTTGACAAAGGGGTTGGAAGGGTTGGGCGCATACGTATATCCGTCCGAAGCGTCGTTTGTGCTGGCGGATTTCGGAAGCCCTATGGATTCCGTGGCCGAAAACCTCAAAGCGCAGAAAATCCTCGTCCGACAGTGCATGAACTTTGAAGGCGTGGACGACGGATGCCATCTGCGCTTTGCGGTCAAGGACGAGGCATCCAACAACAGGCTGTTGGACGCGGTACGGGAGGCGATATCATGCGCGGAAAATGCCTGATGCTGATGGGAACCGCATCCTCGGTGGGGAAATCCATGCTGTGCGCGGCGCTGCTGCGCATCATGAAGCAGGATGGATATGTTGTTGCGCCGTTCAAATCGCAGAACATGGCGCTCAATTCCTTTGCCACCAAGGAAGGGCTGGAAATGGGCAGGGCGCAGGTCGTACAGGCGGAAGCGGCGGGGCTCGAGCCGTCCGTGCGCATGAACCCGGTCCTGCTCAAGCCCACGAGTGATCGCCGCTCGCAGGTCATCGTAGGCGGAAAGTCCGTCGGCACCATGTCCGCCATGGAATACGACGGGTTCAAACCGCAACTGCGCGAGATGATCAAAGCGGTCTATGACGATCTGGAGAAGGACGTGGATGTGGTCGTCATCGAAGGCGCAGGCAGCCCTGCGGAGATCAACCTGAAAAAGGGCGACATCGTCAATATGTCCATGGCGAAGGCGGCGGACGCGCCGGTCATCCTTATCGGCGATATCAATCCGGGCGGCGTGTTTGCCTCCCTCTACGGCACGGTCAAACTCCTGGACGAGGACGAACAGAGGCGCATCAAGGGCATCGTCATCAACAAATTTCGCGGCGACGTCAAAATCCTCGAACCCGGTCTCAGGATGATCGAAGAGCTTCTGAATATCCCGGTCATCGGCGTGATTCCGTGGATGGATATCGACATGGAGGACGAGGACAGCGTGACCGAGCGCTTCACGCAGCGCGTCGGCAACGGGCTGATTCGCACGGCCATCGTAAGGCTTCCCCACATCTCCAATTTCACGGATTTCAATCTTCTGGGCAATGAGGCCGACGTATCGGTATACTATGCCACCCGCGCAACGGAACTTCGGGACGCGGACATCATCATCCTGCCCGGCACGAAAAACACCATCGAGGACCTGCAATGGCTCAAACAGCGCGGCCTTGCGGACGAAATACTCCGCCACAGCCGCAGGGGCGGCATGGTTATAGGCATCTGCGGGGGATATCAGATGCTGGGGCATTCCCTGCGCGACCCCCTGCACACCGAATCGTGCATCCCCGAAACGTCGGGACTCGGTCTGTTGGATTTTTCCGTAACCTTCCGTGCGGAAAAGATCACCGTACAGGCGAGTGGCGAGATCGACTGCAAGGAAGGCTGGATGCAGGAGTTGAACGGCATCCTCCTTGACGGCTACGAGATTCATTCGGGCACAAACGCCTTCGGGGAGGACTGCGTCCCGTTTCTCAGGCTCAACGGGCGCGAGGAGATAGACGGCGTTACAAACAGGCAAGGCAACGTCATCGGCAGCTATCTGCACGGCATATTCGATACAGGCTCTTTCTGGCGCGCGCTCGTCAACCGCATCCGCGCGCAGAGGGGGATGGATGCGGGCGAAGGGGAGGTTTTGACCATGCGGCAGTTTCGCGACCGCGAATTCGATAGGCTGGCGGCAATCGTACGGCAGAATATCGACATGGATTCCGTATACGGGATCGTGCGCGGCGAGGACGTGCCCTGCGGGCGGTGGGACGATGCGTAAGCGGGCGGGGAGGATCGCAATCGCCGGCACAGGCAGCGGCTGCGGCAAGACCACGGCGGTCTGTGCGATTTTGCAAGCGCTCAAAAATCGCGGGCTCGACGTTGCCTCCTTCAAGTGCGGCCCCGATTACATCGATCCCATGTTTCACGGCGAGATCATCGGCGCGCCAAGTACGAATCTCGATCTGTATTTTGCGGGGGAGCAACTTGTGCGGGGCCTTTTTCTAAAGCATGCGGCGCCGCTGAATGTGATCGAAGGCGCGATGGGCTATTACGACGGGCTTGCCATGGGATCGGCGGAATCCTCCTGTTGGCACATGGCACGGGCACTTTCCGCGCCGACCGTCCTGGTCGTGAATGCCCGCGGCATGGCGCTCTCCGCCGCTGCAGTGGTTCGGGGATTTCAGACGATGCGCTCGCCGAGCGGAATTGCAGGGGTCATCCTGAATCGGGTATCGCCCGCGACATACCCGCAGCTGAAGGCGGTTATCGAGCGGGAATGCGGCATTGCCGTCTACGGATATTTGCCGACCGACGAGGCGTACGCCTTGGAGAGCAGGCATTTGGGACTCATTACCGCGCGGGAAGTAGAAAACCTCCGTGAAAAAATGCAGCTGCTTGCAGCACAGGCCGAAAAGAGCATCGAACTGGATGCCTTACTCGCCTTGATGCGGGCGCAGCCGGAGATGGAAGCCGATCTTCCGACGGCGAAAAGAATCGCGGATGTACGCATTGCGGTCGCCGGGGACAGGGCGTTTTGCTTTTATTACCGGGACAATTTGGATCTTTTGGAAGAACTGGGCGCGACGCCGGTTTTGTTCAGCCCGCTTACAGACGCCAAACTGCCCGAATGCGACGGGCTATATCTGGGCGGAGGGTACCCGGAACTGTATGCCGAGCGGCTTTCAAACAACCGTTCCATGCTCGAATCCGTGCGAACGGCCGTAAAGGGCGGGCTTCCGACGATTGCCGAGTGCGGCGGCTTCATGTACCTGACCGACCGCATCGCCTGTTCGGAGATGGTCGGCGCGATCCATACCGACTGCTTCAATATGCAAAAGCTCGTGCGGTTCGGGTATGCGGAATACACATCCGCCGAAGAGAGCCTGCTGTTCGAGGCGGGAGATGCCGTGCGCGGGCACGAATTTCATCATTGGGATGCCTCTTTGCCCGGGGAAGCGCTGACCGCGACAAAGCCGTCCGGGCGCAGCCATGCATGCGCCTATGCGACGGACAGCCTGTATGCGGGGTTTCCGCAGCTGTATTTTCGGAGCAATCCGAAGATCGCGAAGAGGTTTATCGGAAAATGCAACGAAAGGAAGATGTTCCGTGAAGCCCTTGGACATTGAAAGACGAAGCTTCGAAATCATCGCAGAAGAACTGGGCGACAGAAAGTTGGATCCGGAATACGATCTGTTGATTCGTCGTGTCATCCATGCGACGGCGGATTTTGAATACGCCGACACCCTCGCCTTTTCCGAGCACGCCATGCTGAAACTGATGTCCGCGATCCGCAACGGATGCGATATCGTGACCGATACTTCCATGGCGATGTCCGGCATCAACAAAAAGGCGCTGGCGAAATTCGGCGGGGCGGTGCACTGCTTTATCACAGATGAGGACGTCTGCGCGGAGGCGAAGGCGCGCGGCACTACCCGTTCCTCGGTGTCCATGGAAAAAGCAGCAGCATTGGAGAAAAAGCTGGTGTTTGCGATCGGCAACGCGCCCACCGCGCTATTGACCGTCTGTGAACTGATCCGCAGTGGCAGGCTGCATCCCGAAATGGTCATAGGCGTTCCTGTCGGGTTTGTGAACGTGGCGGAGGCGAAAGAAGAACTCATGCATACGGCGAAGCACTACATCGTCGCGCGCGGCCGCAAGGGCGGAAGCAACGTGGCAGCAGCCATCGTCAATTCGGCGCTGTATCGGCTTTCGGAACGGGAGGAATAAATATGGTGCATTTTGTCGGCGCGGGCTGCGGCGCATCGGATCTGATCACCGTCCGCGGCGCAAGGCTATTGTCGGAGGCGGATGTCATTATCTATGCAGGTTCTCTGGTCAATCCGGAACTGCTGCACTATGCCAAGGAAGGCTGCGAAATTCACAACAGTGCAAAAATGACATTGGAGCAGGTACTGGATGTCATGGAAGCGGCGGAAGCGCAAGGTAAGACAACCGTCCGCCTCCATACCGGAGATCCCTCTATCTACGGCGCGGTGCGCGAACAGTTTGACGCGCTGAGTCGTCTGGGCATCGAATACGACATTTGCCCCGGCGTCAGCTCCATGGGCGGCGCGGCGGCGGCGCTGAAGGCGGAGTACACCCTGCCGGATGTTTCGCAGACCGTCATCATCACGCGCATGCAGGGGCGTACCCCCGTGCCGGAGAAGGAAAAGCTGCGCCTGCTGGCTGCCCACGGCTCCACGATGGTGCTGTTCCTCAGCGCGGGTCTCTTGGACGACGTACAGCGGGAACTGATGGCGGGCGGCTATGCGCCTGATACGCCTGCTGCGATCGCGTACAAGGTCAGTTGGCCGGATGAGAAGATACTCCGCTGCCATTTATGCGATCTGAAGGAAACCGCCGAGAAGAATGGCATCGATAAGACCGCGCTGATCCTCGTGGGCGGGTTCCTCGGCGATGCGTACGCGCGCTCCAAGCTCTACGACCCCTCTTTTGTGACCGGATTTCGGGAGGCGGAGAAATGAGCCGCATCGCGATCCTGTATTTCACGGACAATGGTGCGAAACTCGGAGAAGCGCTTGCAGAAAAACTGCAAGGCGTTGCGCAGAAGCCGCCCAAGGGAGGGCTTTTGCCGCTGGTCGAAGCGCTGTTTCGCGAGATCGATGCGCTCGTCTTCATCAGTGCGTGCGGCATCGCGGTGCGCGCCGTCGCGCCGCTTTTAGCCGACAAGACCAAAGACCCTGCGGTGATCGTCTTGGATGAGCGGGGCAGGCACGTTATCTCCCTTCTGTCCGGGCATATCGGCGGGGCAAACGATTTGGCGCTGCGCATCGCCGGATATACCGGCGGCGAGGCGGTCATCACTACGGCGACCGACGTAAACGGGCGGTTTTCCATAGATGCTTGGGCGGCGAAGCACGGCTGCGCAATCGACTCGATGGAGAGCGCAAAGGAATACGCCGCGGCGATCCTGAAGCGCGATTTGCCGTTCCTGTCCGATTTTGACATCTGCGGTAACCTGCCCGAAGGCGTGTTTTGGGGAACGGAGGGGGCGTGCGGTGCGATCGTCTCCGTAAAGAGCGGAACGATGCCGTTTGAAACCACGCTCCGCCTGATTCCGCGCATTTTGCACGTCGGCATCGGCTGCAGGCGCGGGACGTCCGCCGAAAAGATCCGCACGGCGGTCGATTATGCCCTATCTACGCACGGGATCGACGGGCGCGCGATGAAAGCGGTCGCTTCCATCGACGTAAAGAAGAATGAGGAAGGGCTTTTGGCATATTGCCGCGATAATCGATTGCCCGTCAGCTTTTATTCCGCGCGGGAGCTTCAGGCTGTCGCGGGGGAGTTTTCCCATTCGGAGTATGTGTATAAGGCAGTCAGCGTAGGCAATGTGTGTGACCGATCGGCCGTGCGTTCGGCGGGCGAAAACGCGGAACTGATCGTTGAAAAAGCCGTATTGAACGGCGTGACGGTGGGCGTCGCGCAGGAGAAATGGAGTGTTTCATTTGAATAAACTGTATGTCGTCGGCATAGGCCCCGGCGCAGCCGATGAAATGACCGTCCGCGCCATGCGCACGCTGGAGGCCTCTCAGGTGATCGTCGGATACGGCGTGTATACCGATTTGGTACGGCCGCTGTTCCCCGATAAGGAATATCTGGAAACGCCCATGCGCAGGGAAACCGAGCGCTGTAAGATGGCGATCGATGCGGCGATGCGCGGAAAGGCGGTCGCCATGATCTCCGGCGGCGATGCGGGCATATACGGCATGGCGAGCCTGCTCCTTGAACTGGCGGAAGGCAATCGCGAACTGGATATCGAGGTCGTGTCGGGCGTAACGGCGGCGCTTAGCGGTGCGGCTCTGCTCGGCGCGCCCTTGGGGCACGATTTTGCGGTCATCAGCCTCTCCGACCTTCTGATCCCTTGGGAGAAGATCGAAAAGCGGCTGGAGCTGGCGGCGAAAGCCGACCTCTGTCTTGCGATCTACAATCCTTCCAGCCAAAGGCGGGCGGATTACCTCATGAAGGCCTGCGACATCCTCATGCGCCACGCTTCTCCCGAAACGGTCTGCGGCATCGTGCGCAACATCGCACGCGAGGGAGAGGAAATGCATATCATGCCTCTTATGCAGCTGCGCGAATACAGTGCGGATATGTTCACCACGGTTTTCGTGGGCAACAGCCGAACACGCGCAATCGACGGAAAAATGGTTACGCCGAGAGGGTATAAAAATGTATAAGATTTGCGTGTTCGCCGGAACCGCCGAAGGCAGAAAGCTGATAGAGCGCTTACAGGGGCGCGGCATTCGGATCGTCGCCTGCACGGCGACGGAATACGGCGGCGAGTTGCTGAAGGGTTTTGAAGATGTCACGATCCGCATCGGTCGCATGAACGCGGAAGAAATGGCGTATCTTTTCAAGGTAGAGCGGTTTGAATTGGTCGTGGACGCGACGCATCCCTATGCGGACTTGGCGACCGAGAACATTCGAGGCGCCTGTTCGGAAACGGACACGGAGTACCTCCGCCTCCAACGCGAGAGCGATTCGAAAAGTGCAGACGGCATTTGGTTCGCCGATGTCCAAAACTGCATCGAGTACCTGAAAAATACGCAGGGCAACATCTTTCTGACGACCGGGAGCAAGGATTTGCCCCTGTTCTGCGCGGATGAAGCATTGCGCGCGCGCCTCTATGTCCGCGTGCTGCCCATGCCGGATTCGCTTCGCATCTGCGCCGAATGCGGGATCGCGCGGGAGCGCATCATCGCCATGCAGGGGCCGTTTGGTGAAGAACTGAATGTAGTCATGTTCCGTACGGCGAACGCGAAATACGTCGTGACCAAGGATACCGGATGCGCGGGCGGCTATATAGACAAGATCCACGCGGCACAGAAAGTCAGTGCACAGGCGGTGATCATCGGCAGGCCGCAGCAGACAGACGGCGCGAGTCTTGACGAACTGGCGATACGGTTGGAGGAGAGGTTCGGGCTTATGCCGCCACCCCAAAAGGTCTCGCTCGTCGGCATCGGCATGGGCGACCGGGAAAGCCGCACGGTCGGCATGGAGCGGGTGCTTCGGCAGGCGGACGTTCTTATCGGTGCGAAGCGGATGCTGGAATCCGTCGATACAAAGGGGAAAGTCTGTCATGAGGCGATCCTCGCGGAGGACATCGCGCAGAGTATCCGTAAGGATATATACGGCAGGCGGTATGCGGTGTTGCTCTCCGGGGACACCGGTTTTTACAGCGGCGCGAAAAAACTCATCGATATACTGGATGGCTTTGAGGTGGAAGTGCTGCCCGGCATCGGAAGCCTTTCCTATTTCTGTGCGAAGCTGCATCGCCCGTGGGAGGATGTGCGCCCCATCAGCCTGCACGGCAGAGAATGTGATTTCATCGGCGAGGTGCGCCGCAACAGCGCCGTATTTGCGCTGCTCGGCGGCTCGGGCGGCGCGAAGGGTGCGCTTGAAAGGCTTTGCGCTGCCAATCTGGGCGAATGCACCGTCCATATCGGCGAAAGGCTGGGCTATGCCGATGAAAAGATTACCTCCGGCAGCGCACGGGAGCTGATCGAGGGTGAATTTGATTCTTTGAGCGTAATGCTCATCGAAAATCCGAAAAGCGGTGAGTATGTGGTTACGCATGGCATGGAGGATGATGCCTTTGAACGCGACGATGTGCCCATGACCAAGGCGGAGGTGCGCAGCATCTCCCTGTCCAAACTGCAGCTCACGCAGGGCGCCGTCGCGTATGACATCGGCTCCGGAAGCGGCTCGGTCTCTGTGGAGATGGCGATGCAGGCGACAAGGGGCATGGTCTATGCCGTCGAAATGAAAGAAAATGCGGTTGCCCTTACGCAGAAAAACAAGGAGAAGTTCGGCTTGGTGAATCTTCGTGTCATACACGGCAAAGCGCCGGACGCGCTGGTCAATCTCCCCGCGCCCACGCACGCCTTTATCGGCGGCAGTTCGGGCGGCATGAAGGAAATCATCGCCTGCCTGCTTAAAAAAAATTCCAACGTGCGCATCGTGGTCAATGCGGTAACGCTGGAAACGATTGCCGAGCTTTCCGAGCTTTCCAAGGGATTCGATTTCTGTGACATCGCGGAGGTTTCCGTTTCCAAACCGCGTACGCTCGGGCGCTATCGGCTGATGACGGCTCACAATCCGGTATATATCTTTGCGCTGCAGAACGGAGTGAATGTGTAATGGAGGAGAACCTGCATCATCAGTTTTTCCAAAACAGGGAATGTAAATTCTTTCCGTGCCACGAAGGAATTGACGCGGAGGAGTTCAACTGTCTGTTCTGCTATTGTCCTTTGTATGCGCTTGGAAAGAAGTGCGGAGGCAACTTCTGGTATAACGAAAGGGGGAACAAGGTGTGTACCGACTGTACCTTCCCGCATCGGAAGGAAAACTATCAGAAGATTATCGGTCGCTATGACGAAATCATGCAATTGGTGCGTAAGAATGATTCGGAAAGCGAATGATTCAAGCCGATCTCCATGCAAAATGTGGCCCGAAAGCAGCTTTTCTATTTTGTAGCGAGAACACCGTCTGTCCGGAGTCCGAAAAAGAGGCATCTTCGCCGTTACAGAGGAATGCCTCTTTTCCGCTATGGCCTTAAACCTCAAGAGGATGGTTAAGGCTCTCTTTTCTCCGCTCCTTTCAACTTTGATGGACAGTGTCCGGTTCGGCTCTGTTCAGGTTTTTCTGTAAACACGACTCCTGTGAAAAAATCAGAGATTCCAAGGTTCAGGAACCGGAGGCCGTAACCCCCGTTCCCGTTGCGATAAGAACCGACGCAGCTCCCGCCGCTTGCGGCGGCAGGGCGACATCATTTGCTTTGAGAAGAGGCGAGTGCGATACATTAATATTTCGTTAACCAAAAGGAGAATCGCAAGAAATGTCGAATAAATCAGCAGAGGTGAGCTGAATGAAACGAATAGATATA
>JBMNUF010000029.1:0-26023 GCA_050946115.1 Christensenellales bacterium | reverse complement strand
TTTGCTTTTTCTCGTTTTCGGAGGTGTTTGCCAACAGAGAGCCGATTTCCCGACTGCTGATTTTTCCGCTCAGTATCAGAAACGCCACAAACTTAATGGCGAGGAACCCTGCAACGGTATAGCCGACAGCAGACAGGGGAAGCGTAAATCGATGTCCGACAATTCCCATACCCACAACTTTGGCGGTGACAAGACTGATGATTTCAGAAAGCAGCACCGCGATCGGGAGCCCAATAATCAGCGCAAGGACGCTAATCAAAAGGTCTTCCGCAAGAAGCATCGTAAAAAGCTTGCTTCTGCGCATTCCCATCATCAGATAGACGCCAAACTCTTTCCTGCGGCGTTCCAGCTGATATTTACAGGCAAAATAAATCAGGAAAAACAAGATCACCAATGTCATTCCATAGAAGACGGGAATCCTCGTCAGCAGTCGATTTACCGCATCACTTTCCATCTTCACGAGGAAACCCATTACATCCTGCCCGGATAGGGAGAGAAGAATATAAAAAGCGACGATGGAAATGACCAGAGAGCCGAAGAACAGCCCGTTTTCTTTGCGGCTGCGCCTGCTGTTTCTAAGAATCAGATTAGAGAACATTACAACTGCCTCCTCCCAACTGCGCCATGACCTTCAGAATCCGCCGGTAGAAATCCTGCTGGCTTTCGTCGCCGCGGCGAAGCTCATGGAAGATTACGCCATCCTGAATGAACAGGATTCGCTTGCAAAAGCTGGCGGCGTTGGAATCGTGGGTCACAATCAAAATGGTGGCCTGTTCGTCCCGATTCAAACCGGAAAGCTTTTCCATCAGATTCCGCGCATTTTTGCTGTCCAATGCGCCCGTGGGCTCATCGGCGAGGATCAGCTTGGGCGAGAGAATCATGGCTCTGGCTGCAGCTACCCGTTGGAGCTGTCCGCCGGACATCTGCGAGGGGAATTTGTCCAGCACATCCGTTATTTCCAGGTATTCTGCCAGCTGGTTCAGACGCATTTGACCGTCTTTTTGCGTCGCGCCGTGGAGCGATATGGGCAGCAAGATATTTTCTCGGCCGGTGAGATTGAACAGCAATTCAAAATTCTGAAACAGGTACCCCACACTCTTTCCGCGGTATTCCGCCAGCGCCCTGCCGTCCAGAGACTGCAGTTTCTTGCCCTCCATCGCGATACTGCCGCCGGTGGGCTTAATCACGGTTGCAATGCAGTTAAGCAGTGTGGATTTCCCGGAACCACTGCTTCCCATAATCCCCAAGAATTCCCCGGGCATTACCTGAAAGGTGATTCCCCTCAGCGCCTTGGTTTCGTTCGATGCGGTGCCATAGGTCTTCGTCAGGTTTTCGATATTCAAGATCGGTTCCATAAGATTCCCTCCTTTGTTTTTCGACTACATGATAGCATACATTACCGGGAAACACCACTTACAGTCGGTGTAAGGTTGGGAATCGTCAGCCGTTCCGACGAAAGAAAACCGACAGACCGGTTCTGCGCTTTAGAACCGCCTGTCGGTGGCGTTTTCGTCTCATTCCCGAATCATTTCAGAATACAGAAAGGCATCCGCAATCGCCGTCTCTTTTCCAGCCTATGCGCCGGCTTTCCTGCGCTCTAAGGAATCCTCTTCAAACTTGCGCTTTCCGTATCGGATGCCTGAGTACGGTTTTCAGTTTTTCGGGAGCAACCTTCCTTGCATCGCTCAGATAAATCTCATGATGCAGTCGTAGTACATCCAGAATATCGATGACATACTCATGACTAAAACGTACGATCTCGACATGGCTGGGCATGTGCGTTTTGGTGTCACGCCGTTCGTTTGCGGGAAAATTCAATCCCGTGTGTCCTGTCTTCCACAAGAGTATCGGAGATGCATGATATACGCATGTGCCTATTCGCACATTTTCATTATATTCCACCCAACGTCCAACTTGTAAAAAAACTTCGTGCGGTGTTGCTACTGTGTTTGTTGAATCCCAGCAATGAATTTCTCGATCAACCGATTAATCTCATCCGGTTTATCCGTATTGGAATTGTGACCGGCATCTTTGATCCATTCGATTGGAATTCCCGTTTCCCTGTGCCACGCCTTGTTATATCTGATGCATGAGCCGGCGCGATCCTCTTCTCCGCAAATCAACAGCGCAGGGCATTTTATCTCGTACGGAAGATTCCTCTCGACCGCTTCCGCCAGGATGCGGAATCCATGACCGGCAAGCGCTGTGTACCTTTGCCGATCGCTATCATATACCATCATAAACTCACGCATTATTTTTCTGCCGTATTCCGTCGTGGCCACGCGTTTGGCGGTAGCTTTTAATAGGATATTCCAAGGATACAGCCTGTACATGGGTTCCATTTGCTTCAATAACCACAATTCGATATCGGAATAGTACTTTCTTTGTAGCGGCGCCGAGTCGATCGACACAAGGCCTTTCAACCCGTCGGGAAACAGCTGCGAATACATCTGCCCGACATAACCGCCCATGGACTGGCCGATGAGGACAGGAGCATCAAACCCCTCCCGCTTCCGTATCGCATCGATCCATCTCGCCTTATCTTCAAGAGAGAACCGTAAACGAAAAGGATAGGATGCAGCATGTCCCGGAGCATCCCACACAAGAATCGGATACTCTCCTTCAAAATACTCGATTTGTTTATCAAACAATCTGTGATCTACTGTCAGGCCGGGCAGAAACACCAATTGAGGCTTCATTCTTTCCGCATCAGGATTTACCCAGTAATGAATACGTCCGTGTTCTGTTACAAATACCTTTTCAACCATAGAGCGAGACCGCCTTTTTAATTTCGTGTCTAAGCCGAATCTTCCCACATGGCACGAATCGTTTTCGCTTTACACTGCAATTTGCGCTTTCCGTATCGGATGCCTGAGTACGGTTTTCCGTTTTTCGGGAGCAACCTTCCTTGCGTCGCTCAGATAAATCTCATGATGCAGACGCGTATCCGTAATGTCGAGGACATAGCCATGACTTTCCATGTGTTCGTGCATGAGAGTAACGGTTTTGGGCTCATCGTCATAGGGGCCGATATGCATGCACTGAACGCACAATCCCTCGTCATAGGGCATAAACTCTGCCTTGGAAAAGTCGGTTTTCTTTTTCTTTGTCGCTTCCTCCACCGCCCAATCAAAATCCGCTTTTGTCACAAAATCCGGCAGGCGGATGACGGAAATCCATCGGAAGTTCTCCTTGTGCGCATAATCGATGCCTATTACGCCGTCCTGCCACCAGAAGCCCTCCAGCGGCGGAACGACATAATCGAAATAGCCGTCGATCCGACGATCGCCCATTTTGCTCATTTTGATCGTAAATGCGATTCCGTAGAGCAGACCCATGGCCTGCTGATACTCTCCGCCCTCCTGATTTGGATCGCCCTGGCCGCGAACCGCAATGTAACTCACGCTCGGCACCGTCACGATGGAGGGCGTGTTTTTCGGCATGTAGAATTCCTTATACTCCTTTTTGTAATCAAATGCCATGAGTTATTCCTCCTACTCTTTGTTGGCGTCGAAATCGCGATAGCTTTGATGCCATTGAGCTTCTTTAGATGCCTGGGAACCCGTATTTCATGCTTTTTCCGCTACGGTCTTGCCATGGCTGCGCACGTGCGTTTGTTTTCACACCGTTCGTTTGCGGGAAAATCCAATTCCTCACATCCCATCTTGCAGAGTATCGGTGATGCACGATACAAACACATATCTTCATCATATACTGCGCAATCTTCTACATTGGTAGCACATCCCTCTGAGTCTGTGCTCTATGTTTGACGCCTGTGCCTTTTCCCTGCAACCTCTTCCTTTAATGATTATCATAGAAAACCATAGAAAACCACCCACCGTACTTCTGCTTTGTGGTAATAAAAGTGTACTGCGGTTGGGCTTTCTGCTTCTTTGTTCTGCAGGATAACACCTCGCACCCAATGGGGGCTTTGGTGTTCCCATCGTTTTCCCGAATCTATCTTACGCTGTCTTGTGTTTCTTCAGGCAGCGCGTTGATAGGGAATCATTCCCTCCACGGAAAGCTCGTGAAGCGCCACTCGCCGTCGATCTTTTCGAGGACAAAGGTGGCGGTCTCGGTGCGGTCCTCGTAGTAGAAGCTCATGTCGTACAAGATCATCGCAGGGGTACTTTCGGCGATCGTATATTCCGTTTCCAAGACGGAGGAAAGCTTCTCCTCGGGCACGCGATCCGTGTACATGAGCCCGTCGAGTTCCTGATATGTGCCGTTTTGCAGCAGTGCGTCCGTCAGTTCGTCCCCGAAATAGGCGGACACCTGCTCGCGCATGCCGTCATAGGTCTGAAACCGCTCGTCGAGCACCAAAAAGTATTTTCCGGAATCGTCGGTGATGGCGGGATCGACGTCGAGCGGATCGGTGGTAAACCGCCGCCATATTTCGATGGCTTCGTACAGAAGCGATTCCGTCCAGTCCGCGTCCTCGGCATCCTTCGTCTCCGAATCCTCCGCGTAGAGCCATTCCTCCTCCGCGCAGGCTGCCGAAAATGCAAAGAGCAGTACCAGGAGAAGGCAAAGTATCTTTTTCATGCAGGTGTATCCTCACTTTCCGTCTGTGCCGGTGCAGTAAAACAATGCAATGGTGCCGAACCCGACATGCGTCCCGATGATGGGGGTGACGAGGTTTATGATGCTCGGTTTCACGCCAAATTTTTTCTCGACCTGCCCGGCGAGAAGATCCACGTCGTCCCCCGCATCGCAGTGGGAAATAAAGACAGGGCAGTTGCGCGTATCCGCACGATCCTCCTCCATGTGCACTATGAGGGTGCTGAGCGCTTTTTTGCGCCCCGTGACCTTTTCGCGCAGCACGAGACGCCCGTCCGGATCCACATAGAGCACGGGCTTGACGTTGAGCACCGTGCCGATGACCGCGCTCGTGGCGGAGATTCTGCCGCTCTTTTTGAGATATTGAAGGTCTGCCACGGTGAACCAGTGCCGCACACGGGAGCGGGCGGCCTCGGCAAAGGAAACGATCTCTTCGAAGGTCGCTCCGTTTTCCTTTTCGCGCTGCGTGAGCCATACGAGCATGCCGAAGCCAAGGGACACGCACTTGGAATCGACGACGGCGATTTGCCTGTCGGGGAATTTCTTGGAGAGGTTTTGCGCCGCGAAACGGGCATTGGCGTAGGTGCCGCTGAGGGGTGCGGCAAGCGTCATATACAGCACGTCGTCGCCCGCTTCGAGAATGGTGCGCATGGCTTCTTCGATCAGCCCGGGATTAATCTGCGCGGTTGAACTGGTCGCTCCGTTTTTTTGCGCAGTGTAGAAGGCGTGGGGATCGAGATAGCCAGGCGCGTCCGGATCGTTGCCTGCGGCATACTCCACGCCGTTGAATGTCACGGGTATCGGGAGGACCAAAATACCTTTCTCCTTGGTATATGCGGCGGGCAGGTCGCACGCCGCGTCCGCCATTAATCGGTAACCCATGGTCTACTCCTCCTGTTTGCGTTTTGTAGAGGCGCGGTTTCATGTCGCGCCTTAATGCGATACAGTGAAAAAGCGTTGATGCGGCGCGGAACCGTCCGCAGACACAGGAAAACGGCTCGGTCTGTATCGGAACGAGCCGCGTGCGGCGCGTAAGTTCGGATACGTATGGCACTGCCGGGAGTGCGGTATTTCCCGCAGAAACCCCGCGGGAAATACCGCTTTTCCCTGTGTGAATCAGTCGCCGAAGGAGATGCCGATGTCCCTTGCGGTAATCACGAGCTGGTGATCCGTAGGCACGAATTTCGTACGCCCCGCCACATCGCTCAGCTTGTTGTGGATGACTTTTCCGCCCTCCATCGCAACGGTGACGCCGTAGACTTCTTCGCGGATGAGCTCGGCGGCATGTACGCCAAAGGCGGTTGCGAGAACGCGGTCGAACGAGGAGGGGCTTCCGCCGCGCTGGATGTGCCCGGGGATGACGGTCCGCGTCTCGAGCCCGGTCGCTTCCTGAATCTGCTCTGCGATGCGGTGGGAGACGGTGCGATAGGGGTTGTCGTCGTTCGATTTGTCCTTCTTCTTGGCGGAGGCCTCTTCCTTGGATACAGCGCCCTCTGCGACGGCGATGATGGAAAAGCCCTTCTTCGCCCGTTCGCGCGCCTCGACCGCCTTGATGACGTTATTTATGTCATAGGGAATCTCGGGGATGAGAATCACGTCCGCGCCGCCGGCGACGCCGGAATTCAGCGTGAGCCAGCCCACCTTGTTGCCCATGATCTCGATGACCATGACCCTGCCGTGACTGTCCGCCGTGGTGTGGATACGGTCGATGACATCGGTTGCGATGTCGCAGGCCGTGTGGAAACCGAACGTCACATCCGTACCCCAAATGTCGTTATCGATGGTCTTGGGGAGTCCGATGACGTTCAACCCCTCCTCTGCGAGGAGGTTTGCGGTTTTGTGCGTGCCGTTGCCGCCCAAAGTGACGAGGCAGTCGAGCTTCAACCATTTGTAGTTGTCCTTCATTTGGGCGACCTTGTCGACGCGATCGTCGCCGATTACGCGCATGTTGCGATACGGCGTCCGCGCCGTGCCCAAGATGGTGCCGCCGCGCGTCAGGATGCCGGAGAAGTCGCGGCTGCTCATTTCGGTATATGTGCCGCCGATCAATCCTTCAAACCCGCCGTTAATGCCGACGATCTCCGCGTCAAAAAGGGCATATGCCGCCTTGGCGACACCGCGAATCGTCGCGTTGAGACCCGGGCAGTCGCCGCCCGCCGTTAGAATGCCGATTCTTCGCTTCATGGTTTTCCCCTCCGCTCAGTATTCGTTTGGTGCCCCCATTATAACAGAAAAGGCGGGCGATGAAAAGCTTTTTTTGACATTTCGGCAGGAAAAATGTGGATTTCATACAATTTGTCTTGTAAATCACAGCACTTTACGATACAATAAAAAGCGAGGTGAAGCAGATGAAAACCAAGACAATTCCTTCCGCAGTGCCGATCTATATTGCGGCGGCGGTATGGCCCGTGTTTTCCCTCGTCATCAAGCCCACGACGGTGTGGGGACTGCTCCTGCTCGCGGCGTTTTCGGCGGCGGGGTACTTCGTCGGAAAACGGTTCTTCCCCGGCGAAACGGTGGAGGCGGAAGAGGTGCTCAGAACGGGCGACGACAGCATCGACATGCTGATCTCAGACAGCCAAAAGGCACTTCGCGACCTGCGAGAAGCGAACAAGGCGCTCGATGCGGCGGAGATCACGCAAAAGCTCGACCGCATGGATGATGCAGGTACGCGCATCCTGAAGGCGGTCGCGGAGAAGCCCGAACGGGCATCGCAGGTGCGGCGCTTTATGCAGTACTACCTGCCGATGACGGCGAAGCTCTTGGAACAGTACCGCAGGTTGTACGATACGAACATCACCGGCGGCAACATCGAAAAGGGCATGAAGAGCGTGGAGAACAGCCTCGACCTGATCGCGGTTGCGTTCGAAAAGCAGCTGGATGTGCTGTATAAGGACGAGGCGCTGGACATGTCCACGGACGTCTCCGTGCTGGAGACGATGATCAAAAGCGACGGTCTCACGGATGAAGGCATCACAAACATATTGAAGGGAGAGGTACAACATGGCTGAAATCAATTTGACACTGGATCCTGCGGGGGCGCAGGCGGCAAAGACGGCGCTGCAGGAGATTGCGCCCGTGGTAGAGCAGACCGCATCCGCGGCGGAACAGTACAAGCAGAAGTTCACCGAGGAGGAGCAGCAGATCATCGACGCGTTCGCGCAGAAGATCGACATCACCAACACCGATCAGGTGTTTTCCTACGGCTCCGCCGCGCAGCAGAAGATCGCGGGCTTCTCGGACGCTGCGCTCAGGAACGTGCAGACGAAGGATTTAGGGCCGATCGGAGACATGATCGGCACACTCATCGCGGAACTGAAGGGGTTCTCCGCGGCCGAGGAGGAGAAATCCGGCATCTTCGGCTTCTTTAAGAAAAATGTGAACCGTCTCGCGAAGCTGCAGGCGCAGTATACGGATGCGGAGACGAACGTGAACAAAATCGTCGCCGGCCTCGAACAGCACCAGATTCAGCTGCTGAAGGACATCGCGACGCTCGATCAGCTCTACGAGGAGAACCTCACGTATTTTAAGGAGCTCTCCATGTACATCGAGGCGGGCAAGCTGTGCGTCAAGTCCGTGAGGGAAAACGAGCTCGTCGCGGCGCAGGAAAAGGCGCGCAAAAGCAATCTGCCCGAGGACGCGCAGGCCGTGAACGACCTCGCCGCAAAGATCGACCGCTTCGAGAAAAAAATTTACGACCTGGAGCTGACGCGGAACGTCTCCCTGCAGATGGCGCCGCAGATTCGCCTGCTGCAAAACAGCAACCAGACCATGGCGGAAAAGATCCAGTCCTCGTTGGTAAACACCATTCCGCTTTGGAAGAGCCAGATGGTACTCGCGCTCGGGCTGCACCACTCGCAGGAGGCGCTCGAGGCGCAGAGAGCCGTCACCGATCTTACGAATTCGCTCCTCAAGAGCAACGCCGAAGCGCTCCACACCGCGACGGTTGAGACCGCGAAGGAGGCCGAGCGCGGCATCGTGGACATCGAGACGCTCACCCATACAAACGAACTGCTCATCAGCACCATGGACGAAGTCCTCGCCATCCAGCGCGACGGCAGGGCGAAGAGAGAGGCAGCGGAGAAGGAACTCGCCGCGATCGAAAAGCGCCTGCGCGAAAAGCTGATGGAGATCAACTGACAGGGGAATGGGAGGAACTATGCAGATACTCAAGAACCGTGCGGTCGCGTGGGTCATATTCGCATTCGTCGCGCTTTCGTCCATCGGCATCTCGGGGCGAGGCCCCCTGTTGGCGGCGAAAAACGCAGCCGAAAACGTGTATTACCACGGCGCGAACAACGACGAGCTTTGCATTGATTACGACTTGAGGCAGGCGTCCGAGGCGGCGAAATCGCTCGCAGCGATCTGTGAGGCGAACGGCGTCGAAACGACGCTTTCCGAAAAGGTCTCCAAGGTGCTTTCGACAGCGGATAAGAGCGACCGCTATCTTGCGTATACCGAACTGACGGACGCGTTCTATGCCGCATATGAGGCGCTGGGAAACCTAAGGCTCGAGGACAGCGTGAGCAAAAAGGTTTCGGGGCTGTATGCCGAATACAAATCCCGCGAGAACACCATCGAACACGATCCCTATAACGCAGCTGCGGATGCCTTTAACGCGGACCTTTCGACGTTTCCCAAGAACCTCGTGTCCGTCTTGGGTGGCGTCGGAAAGTTAGAGGCGTTTCGATAGGATAGGAAGGAGAATGAGATGCGCAAAAAATTTGCACTTTGGTGCATGATCGTCTTGCTCTTTGCCGCGCAAACCGCGCTTGCAGATATAAAGGTCGTGCAACCGACGGATGATTTCTATGTGCTGGACAAAGCGGACGTGCTCTCGTATGAGACGCGCGCGGCGATCGTATTGAACAACGACCGCCTGTACGAAGCGTGCGGCGGACAGATTGCCGTGGTGACGCTCGCAACCACCGGAAGCTACGCCATTGACGACTATGCGATGGAAATTCTGAACCAATGGGGCGTGGGCTCTGCAGAGCAGAATAACGGCATGGTGCTCCTGCTCGCCATCGAGGACGACAACTATTATCTCTCCGTTGGCACGGGGCTTGAAAAGCACATCGCGATTTCGCAGATCAGCGACTGGCTGAACACCTACTTGGAACCGTCCTTTGCCGCAAAGAACTACGATGCGGGCGTAAAGGCGATCTTTAACAAGTTGTTCGGCGAGATGTGCGAAATCTACTCCGTAAACCTCAACTTGCTTACGGATGCGGAACTGCAGAATCGAATTTCCGCAAGCTCTGCGGCACAGGATGCGCCCTACGCGCCGCCCGAAACGGCGCGCGGACGCAGGGAAGCGGATCGGGAAGGCGGCGGTTTCCCCGTCTTCGGAGCGCTCGTATTCATTTTGGTTATCCTCCTGATCGTTTGGATGCCGAGGCGGCGCAGAAGGTTTTTCTTCTTTGGGCCGATGATGCCTCCCATCATGCCCCGCAGAAGATGGTGGTGGTCTCCTCCGCCACCCCCGCCCCCCACGGGCGGCTTCGGGCGCTCCTACCGCTCTCCCTTCGGCAGCAGCAGAAGCGGCTCCGACAGGTCAAACTTCGGCGGCTTTGGCGGCAGCCGAACGGGCGGCGGCGGATCGAGCCGCGGAAGCGGCAGCGGGCGCAGTTTTTTTGGCGGCGGCAGCTCATTCGGCGGATTCGGGAGTAGCCGTTCCGGCGGTTTCGGCAGCGGTCGTTCAAGCGGCAGCTTTGGCGGCAGCCGTTCGGGCAGTGGCTTTGGCGGCGGACGCTCAGGCGGCGGTGGCGGAAGTCGCGGCGGCGGTGCCGGCAGAAAGTAGCGACACACTTTTCGGCGCTTTTGCAATCTCGCGAAAGCGCCGATTCGCTTCATGGATACGGTGCAATCCGTTAATCTTGATGGAATGCAATTTTCCCGTGTCATACTGTGTATAATACTTCCGTACACGATAGAAAAGAGTCGGAATGGGCGAGGTGATGGGGCGTGTCCGATTATATCGCTGAGATGCGAAAGCTCGTAGGGCACAGGACGATCATTCAGTGCGCAGCCGGCGTCATATGCGTCGACAAACGCGGCCGCATCCTTTTGGGCAGGCGCAGCGACAACGGAAAATGGGGCTATGCCGGAGGCGCCGCAGAAATCGACGAGTACATCGAGGATTGCGCCAAAAGGGAACTGTACGAGGAGATGGGCGTGATTGCGGAGGAGCTCGAGTTCTTCTGCGTCAATTCGGGCCCGGAGGCGCATTACATCTACCCGAACGGCGACGAGGTGTCCAATTTCGAGGTGGTGTACGTCTGTCGACATTGGCGTGGAGAGCCTACGGCGCGGGACGGAGAGATGACGGAACTGCGCTTCTTCACTCATGAGGAGATAGACCTTTCCGAAATCTCCCCGCCGATACGGCATATAGTCTCGGACTTTATCAAAAAAACAGCCACATCCGACAATCGAAGCGAGGCTCTATGATGTATCAGTCCATAAACAGTGTGCACGACTTTGAATTTCACGATTCTGAATGGGCATTTATATCCAATGAAGCTTCTTCGCTGACGATTCGCGTGGAGAAGCTGAACCTGCATCGGGATGCTCCACAAAACCCGATAGACTGTGATATGGAAATTGAATCGGCTTGCATCACACTCGAGAAGGTACAGTTCCTCTCCCATGCGCCTTCGGTTCCATGGAAAAAGGATGCCTCCGGAAAGTCACATCCGCTTGCTCCCCTCATTACCTATACCGGTGAAGATGCGGCTGAACGATTTATCCATGAATGTAAGTGCGGAGTTACCGTATATAAGTTCCAGGCGAAATGCGACGGGCAATACGAAATACACGCGATGGGAGAGGATCCATACTTTGAAACAGTATTCGCGGCCGAAAATGTTCGAATCGAATGGGACATGATCCTGCGCCCCGCATGGTATGTACTGAAGAATCGAGAATCGCTTTCCGCGCGAGCTGCATACCAGCTGGAAAATGCGAACTTTCTGGTTGTCCCGCGAAACAAATACGATATCGATGCTGTGAGATGGCTCGAAGATGAATTGCCGGACAGAGTGATTCCGATTCTGCCCGAGCTTATGGAATGGCTGCAAGATGCCAATTGTCCGGTTGCGCAAGCGATCGTGCCACTACTCATCAAGTATGAAACCAAAACCACGCAGATCGCGGAGGATATTTTGAAGGCCGATCAGACGGATGAAATATGGAAATACTGGATCATATCCATGTTTGTGCCTGCTCTATCCACTGAGAATCAGCGCGCTTTGCATCCATCGCTTCGGCGAATCGCATACAATCCGACGAACAGTGAACAACTTGAGGAAGTCGATGAGGTGGCAAGGGAATATCTGAATCAAAACCCATAATTTGGTAGGATTTTCTCCTGTCAAATTCCACCTGACCAATCAAAAACTGTAAGCTCCTGCCTATAAGGCACACAGTAGAGGAATTCATTAAAAGGAACCATTGATACTTTCACATTTAGAAGGAGGATGCGCAGCATGGCAAAACTGGTACGGTCGTTGCAAGGCGATTTTGCGGAATTGTTGGAGAGAATCGAACAGGGGATTTTGGAGGGGAGCATATCGGCATCTCTTGAGGACGGCAGCGATTTTCAAATCGGAAACAGCCGCTGTTCCGTTCGGGTGTTTGAAAGGTACAGCTATCTGGGGAACAACAGGGTATCGATGAACGTCACGCTGTTTCAGGGGGAAGACGGCATCGTGCACCTCAGCGCGATCACATCCGGCGGATCGCAGGCCATGTTCTTCAAGATCAATACCTTCGGCGAAGAGGCGTTTTTGGACAAACTGAAAGAAATTTTGTGATGCGGAAGGCGCGACGTCCGCTTTTTCGAACAAATCCAAACCGATAGGAGTATATTGCCATGGAGTTGTTTGCATCCCACTGTGTTTTTCCTACGCCCGATATTTGCAAAACCG
Source organism: Christensenellales bacterium (assembly GCA_050946115.1). Taxonomy (GTDB): domain Bacteria; phylum Bacillota; class Clostridia; order Christensenellales; family Aristaeellaceae; genus CAYFRC01. The sequence goes on along the minus strand of JBMNUF010000029.1, from coordinate 13,532 downwards.
CAGAATACTATACCGAGATGCTCGGCTTTCGGAGGGTGGATTATCTCGGTGCGGAGGAAAAACACATATGCCTGTATAGGGACAGCGTCGAATTCATCCTGACACAGTCAAACGGGCAAAAGGTAATCCCCAACCGTGAGCTGTACGGCTATGGCGGGGACGCCTATGTCATCGTGCGGGATCAACAGGCCTTGCAGGATGAATATGAGGCAAAGGGCGTAAAAATCGTTCAGCGGCTGCATAAAACCGATTACCATAATCGGGAATTTGTGATCGAGGATATCGACGGGCGCTGGATCTACTTTGGCATCAAGGAATAGGGTCTGTTTTGAAAGTCGCCATTCGCGGAAGGGGCTTCTCCATGTATAGGACGAAAAGAAAAGCGTTTGTTTTATTGCTCATTCTGGGCTGCATGTTGCTTGCCGGATGCGGATTCATGGACGATTCCGAATCAAAGGAGACCATTTTTCAATATGTAACGGAACATTCTGAAGGCCTCCGTGCTTTTCCGTATCCGCCCTTCATCACGTGGTGGAGCGATGAGAAAAAGGCAGAGTATATCAAAGATCGGCTCGGCGAAGGCACAATCGTGAAAGGGGTATATCGCTATTCTCCGGATATATTGGGTTTTTACTGCGGCGGCACGGGAATCGTGACCTCTTCGACCTATTCCGGCTTTTACTATTCGGAAAAGGATATCCCGAATGCCCTCGCCTTTGAAAGTGAGGCGCATTTTACACAAACAGGGGATGGCGTGTACGAATGGGAAAGCGAAGATGGTCAAAGAGAATGTATTACAGAGCGGATTCAGCCGAATTGGTTCTACTATTTCTTGCGATGGGATTGATGCGTAGTTAAGGGGGCTTCGGGGAATCATGAACAGGAATTGGTCCGAACAAAACAAGAAGGTGCAGCAGCTTCTAAAGAAAGCATCGTTCGACGAGGGAATCGGAGAACTGATCGCCCTAAGAAAGATGTTGATGGAAGAGATGCTGCGTTGGAGGGGAATTCTGCCCGCGGAGGACTACTGCAAAATCCCGTTTCTCAACGTTTCGGGCTATCACAATAAGACGGTCGCCTATTCGATCTGGCATATCATGCGGATCGAAGACATCGTTGTGAACACGCTCATCCGCAAAAAGACGGAAGTGCTTTTTTCCGAAGGCTTCCAAAGCAGGATCGGATCGCCCATCATCACCACCGGAAACGAACTGGTGAAAGAGCAAATTGCCGAATTCTCCCGAAAGCTGGATATCGACGCATTGTATGAGTATGCAAAAGCCGTTTGCAGGAATACGGATTTGTGGCTCTGTTCCATCCGCTTCGAGGAATTGAAACGGCGTTTTTCGGAGGGCGACAAGGAGCGGATTCGGGAGTTGGGCGTCATCAACGCGGATGAAAGGGCATCGTGGCTCATAGACTACTGGTGCGCAAAGGATGTCGCGGGCTTACTAAAAATGCCGCTGTCGCGGCATTGGATCATGCATGTGGAAGCAGCAGGGCGCATCATAGACAGAATAGGCACCTAACAGGTATGCGCGAGATATCGCACATTGACGGCAGGCACAGACCGGGTTGGCACACGCGCCTCGCGCTACATTTTGTGCTTGACTTTCCTTCTCTGTTTTGCTATATTCTGTATCTACAGGAACCGCATTCGGAACATTCCATTTTAAGGAGGTTTTCATCATGCGCAGGGGGATTGCAATCGTGCTTTTGCTCGTCGCCATTGCCGGGCTTGCATATGGCGTACTGGGCGCAACGTCCAAGACCGTGAAAATCAAATCGGGCGGTGCGGAAGGCGTCTTCAACCTTGCCGACGAAAGCTATGAAGGTACCGTCGGCTTTTCGACCGCGGGCGGCTTTTCGATGGGGATGGACGGTCTCAAAAAGCTCGCAGAGGCGCAGCGCACGCGTCAGATGGGCATCGGCTTCGGCGCGTTCGCGGTATTGGGCTTTGTCGGCATGCGCCTGCTCAAAAAGAACCGTTGAGTTTTGGACAACCCAGAAAAGGCAGAGAACGCGCAGGCGATGGTTCGGACAGCATCGGACTCGTCCGCGCCATCGTTTTGCGTTTTTTCGGGAACACCATAAGCGAACGGCGCATGTCTTAATCGCGCGACGGACGAAAATTAACAAAAACTGCTTGCAATGCCCCTCGTTCGGTGATACAATAGCATATGTTGATTAGTTGTCGGGAGGTGAATGTTTTGCCGAATATCAAATCCGCCATCAAACGTGTGAAGGTGAATCAAAAGAAGAACCTTCGGAACCGCATGCTTAAAACCGCCATGCGCACGTCCGTCAAGAAGTTTGAGACCGCTATCGCGACAGGGGAAGCGGACGCGAAGCTTCTGAGCGCTACCATCGGTGCGATCGACAGGACTGCGAGCAAGGGCGTTATCCATAAGAACGCCGCGAACCGCAAAAAGTCCCGTCTCGCGAAGAGACTGAATAAAGCGGCGCAGCAATAAGACAGCGAACGGAGCATCTTTTCAGAAACCGAAAAGGGCTTCGTTTTTCTATGCCCTACAGCGGCGCGATCTGCCGCGCGAACTCCCTTTCCCGGCGCGACCATTCCTCCAAAAACGGCAGATACGATTTTTCCTGCGCCAAAACGCGCACGGCTTCTTTCGCAGCGCGCACAAAGGAAGGATCCAGCCCCTTTATGCCGTATCCGAAGAGCGGACAAAGGCTCGATGCGCGCCTGTCCATGCGAACCGACCACGTGCCGTCCTTCGTCTTTGCGGGAACGAGCGGGAATATGCGGCAGTTGAATGGGCGCCTGCTTCTGTCGCAGGGCGCGTCGCAGAAAAGCACGTCGCCTTCGATTTGTCCCCACGGAAACGGATAGAGTTCCCGCTCGCCGGGCAGCAGCAATACGCCGCCCTGCCCGTCGCCGTCGGGGGCGCAGCAGGCGCGGTTGCAAAGCGTCCCGCAGTCGGTTTTGAGGGGCGTTGCGTCCCGCAAGAGCGCCAACGCCTGTAAAATAACGGTTTTATTCAAAAGGTTCCCTTCTTTTCCGCAGAATTGCCGTTGTTTTTTTCAAACCATGTGATATAATACCGCGTATAAAACACAAGGAGGTGTACATCATGGCATACAAGATTACTGATGATTGCATCAATTGCGGCGCTTGCGTGGAAGGATGTCCCGTCGACGCGATTTCCGAAGGCGACGGCAAGTACGTGATCGATGCGGATACCTGCATCGATTGCGGGGCCTGTGCGGACGTTTGCCCCGTCGGCGCACCTGTGGAGGAGTAACCGAATTTTCCTAAAAGCGGCTGTCTCGAGTGTAGAGGCAGCCGCTTTTCTGTATCGCTATTTTTTCAGCGCGTCCGCCGCGAGGAGCAGCGCGCCCGTCACGCCGCTGTGGATGGAAAGCCCCGGCGGCACGATAAGGGTATCGATGTGGTTGAGGAGTCTGTCGGAGGCGATGTAACCGTTCAGCATGGACAGCGTCTGCTTGCGAATCTTTTCAAACAGGAATTCCTGCTGCATGACGCCGCCGCCCAGCACGATGCATTCGGCGGAGAGGAGCGTAAACGCGTTCACGCAGAACTGCGCGAGATAGTACGCCTCGATATCCCAGCCGATATGGTCGTGCGGGAGTTCCTTTGCGGACTTGCCCCACCGTTTGTCGAACGTCGGCCCCGCCGCAAGCCCTTCGAGGCAACTCACGTGGTAGGGGCAAAAGCCTACGGGGGAGGGGTCGTTTCTGTGCGGGCGAATCACTATGTGCCCCGCCTCGGGATGCATGAGCCCGTGCACGAGATTTCCCTCCACGACGGCGCCCGCGCCGACGCCTGTGCCGACCGTCACGTAGATGAGGTTGTTCAGCCCCCTGCCCGCGCCTAACTTCCATTCCGCGAGCGCTGCGGCGTTGACGTCGGTGTCGATGCCGCACGGCACTGCGAGCGCGTCGCGCAGATAGGGCAAGAGCGGCGCGTCCTTCCAGCCGGGCTTGGGCGTGGTCGTGATATGCCCGTAGGCAGGCGATTTGGGGTTCAGGTCGAGGGGGCCGAAGCTGCCGATTCCGAGCGCCTCGATGCCCTTATCCCGAAAGAAAGCCGCGATTTTTGGCAGCGTCACACCTGGGTGTTCCGTGGGAATGCTCACCCGCGCGAAGAGCGTGCCGTTTTCGTCTCCGACCGAGCAGACCATTTTGGTGCCGCCCGCTTCCAGTGCGCCAAGTCTCATGGGGAATTCCTCCTTGCCGATATTACAATCCGAAGGTAACGATGGATTTCAGAACCAGGGTCATCGTGTCCATATCCTCCACGCATACGCATTCGCGCCTGCCGTGCGCGTTCATGCCCGCGGTCGAAAGGTTGGGGCAGGGCAGACCCATGAACGTGAGCCGCGCCCCATCCGTGCCCCCGCGAATCGGCTTGTAGGCACTTTTGATGCCGTTTTCCGCATATGCCTTTTCGGCGCGCTCCAAAATATGCCGATGGGGGAGGATCTCCCCTTTCATATTGAAATAGCTGTCCGTCACGGAAACCGATACGGTTCCCTCTCCGTATTTCGCGTTCAGAAAGCCCGCCGTCGCATGAAACAGGGCTTTTCGCTGTTCAAAGCGGCTTTTGTCGTGGTCGCGGATGATGTAGCGCAGTTCCGCCCGCTCCGTTTCACCCTGCATATCGGTCAGGTGGAAGAAGCCCTCGTAGTTTTCCGTATGCGCGGGCGTCTCCGCAGAGGGGAGCAGGCTCACGAATTCCGCGGCGATGAGTGCCGCGTTTTTTAGTTTGCCCTTGCCGCTTCCGGGGTGGATGCTCACGCCGGAAATGACCGCCTTTGCCGATGCCGCATTGAAGTTTTCGTAGTTGATTTCGCCGATTTCGCTGCCGTCCACCGTGTACGCAAAATCCGCGCCGAAACTTTCCACGTCGAACAGATCCGCGCCGCGCCCGATCTCCTCATCGGGGGTAAAGCCGATACAGACCTTGCCGTGGGGGATCGTCGGGTCGTTTTGCAATATCTCCGCTAGCGTCATGATCTCCGCGACGCCCGCCTTGTCGTCCGCGCCCAGAATGGTGTTGCCGTCGGTTACGATGAGCGTCTTCCCGGCGTATTTTTTGAGGAACGGAAATTCTTCCACGAATATAATGAGCCCGTTTTCAAGCGCGATGTCTTTCCCGTCGTAGTTTTCGATGATCCTCTCGCGCATGGGCATACACGGAACATCGCTCACGGTGTCCATATGCGCGATGAAGCCGATGGACGGGGCTTCGCGATTCGCGGGGATCGATGCGTAGACGTAGCCGTTTTCGTCGATGCGCGCGTCCGCTATGCCCATATCCAAAAGCTCCCGAACGAGCGCCTCTCCGAACACGCGCTGCCCCTCGGTCGAAGGACAGCATGGGTTTTCCTCTCGGGATGCGGTGTCAAACCGTATATACTTCAAAAAGCGTTCATATGCCCGCATGAAACAAATCCCCCTTCGCATTTGTTTCAATTTTATCACAAATCGGGACGTTGTCAAGGAAAAACGATATGAAACATTCTTCCGGTAGTTCACGTCAAAAGGTGGATAAAGAGAGGAGAAAAAAATATGCTTCGAAAAATACTCGGTATGCTTTTGATTCTCACCCTGTGTCCCGCGCTCGCCCTTTGCGAACAGCCCGATCCCGACGACATCGACCCCGCCTTTCTCAAGCCTGAGGGGCGGCTCTCGGGCATCGTCATCGGCATAGACGCAGGGCATCAGGCGCACGCCAATATGGATACGGAACCCGTCGCGCCGGGCAGCAAAGAGAAAAAGCCGAAGGTCGCCGCCGGTACGCGCGGCGTGAAGAGCAAGGTCGCGGAATACATCGTGAACCTCGATGTGTCGCTCAAGCTGCAAGAGGCGCTCGAAAAAGAGGGCGCGACCGTCATCATGGCGCGCACGGAAAACGATGTGGATATCTCCAACATCGAGCGCGCACAAATGATGAACGAAGGCGGTGCGCAGCTCTTTTTGCGCCTGCATTGCAACGGTGTGAACAGCAAGAGCAAAAACGGCATCGGGCTGTACGTCAGAAAGACGGGGGGCAAGGTCGCGGACGAGGCGTATGCCGCAGCGGAAATCATCCTGGAGTGCATGGTGTCCTCTACGGGCGCGAGAGAAGACGGGCTGTTTCGCCGCGATACGTATTCGGGGCTCAACTGGGCAAAAATGCCGTCGATCTTAGTGGAAATGGGCTACATGACCAACCCCGAGGAGGATCTGAAGCTGAACGATCCCGAATATCAGAACAAGCTCGTTCAGGGCATGGTCGAGGGCGTTTGCCGCTATTTTGAAACGGCTCCCGAAAAAACGGAGCAGGCAGAACCCGACGGGGAGTGAATCTCGCACGGGTAGGCGTATGATGCGTGCGCCCGAAAGGACGCACAGAAGGTGCTCCAAAGATATGGGAGGATGTCCGTAATGTGCTCTTTGAAGTGCGCCGTATGCCGCAGCACATCCACGTCAAAGCCCGTGCCGCATACGTTCGGGAAGCATCTTCGTTGCCCGCATAAATCTTTCGGAGATACCCCGTGCGCTGCTTTTTCAGCGCTTCGATGGGATCGGACGGGAGGCGCGACGACTTCGCAAAATCGTTGCCCGTGCCGCACGGGACGGCGCGAAACAGCCTGCCCGCCCCGATGACGCCGCCGAGCACCATCACGAATCGGAGCGTTGCAAAAACATACATCGAAATGGAACATCTTTACATGCGGACGCGTCAAAAAAGGATAAAAAAAGGAGGAACGGAGAATGCTTCGGAAGATACTCTGCGTTGGCCTAACACTCATTTTGTGTCCCGTGCTTGTCCTTTGCGAGCAGGACGATCCCATGCCTCCCGTCCCGCAAAGGCGGCTTTCGGGCATCACCATCGGCGTTGACGCGGGGCATCAGGCACGCGCCAACAATGGCAGGGAGCCCGTCGCGCCGTGGAGCAAGAAGAAAAAGCCGAAGGTCACCGGCGGCACGCGCGGCATCAGGAGCAAGGTTCCGGAATACATCGTAAACCTCGATGTGTCGCTCAAGCTGCAAAAAGCATTGGAAAACGAGGGCGCGACCGTCATCATGGTGCGCACGAGAAACGACGTGAATATCTCCAATATCGAGCGCGCGCAGATGATGAACGAAGGCGGCGCGCAGCTCTTTTTGCGCTTACACTGCAACGGCTCGAGAAACAGGCGCAAAAACGGCATCGGCCTGTATGTCAGAAAAAGGGGTGGCAAGGTAGCGGACGATGCGTATGCCGCAGCGAAGATTATTTTGGACTGCATGGTGTCCACTACGGGCGCGAAAAGAAATGGCGTCTATCGCAGCAATGCGTATTCGGGGCTTAACTGGGCGGAAATGCCGTCGATTTTGGTGGAAATGGGTTATATGACCAACCGCGAGGAGGACCTGAAGCTGAACGACCCCGCCTATCAGGACAAGCTCATTCAGGGCATGGTCGAGGGCGTGTGCCGCTATTTTGAAATGGCTCCTGCGGAAACGGGACAAGCCAAGCCGGGCGGGATGTAGATTTTACACGGGCAGGCGCATGTTGAGCGCGCCCGAAAGAACGCGGATCAGCGCCCTGTCCGTATCGATCAGTTCTCCGTCCACGTTGACCGTCATGTGCGCGCACTCGAGCAGTACTTCCTTTGCGCGCTCCACATGCGTGCAGGCGAAGCGCAGGAATTTTCCGGGGATGACCGTGGGCAAAAGCGCGCACATCTTGGGCTTTGGCATGTCATCGATATAGGTCACGTCGAACAGCCCGTCGCGCACATCGGCATTGGGCGATATGCGCATACCGCCGCCGAAATACTGGCCGTTGGCGACCGCGACGATCGTCAGCGGTTTTTTGATGGATTTGCCGCCCATGGAGATTTGTATCTCTCGCCCTCGAAAGCCGAAGAACGCATAGATGACGCCCAATAGATAGGGGAGGATGCCCGTCATGCGCTTTTTGAAGCGCTCCGTATACCGCAGCGTGTCGACGTCAAAGCCCGTGCCGCATACATTCAGGAAGCATCTGTCGTTCATCATGCCCGCGTCGACTTTTCGGAGATACCCCGTGAGCTGTTTTTTCAGCGCCTCGATGGGGTCGGACGGAAGGCGCAGCGACTTCACAAAATCGTTGCCCGTGCCGCACGGGACGACGTAAAACAGCCTGTCCGTCCCGATGACCCCGCCCGCCGCCTCGCCGAGCGTGCCGTCACCGCCGAGCACCATGATGTCGTGCCCCATGCCCACGGCTTCGCGGGCGATCTTGGTCGCGTGCCCCGCGGCCTCAGTAAAGGTGATGCAGTATTTGCGCCCTTCCTGCTTCAGAAACTCCGTCACGCGACGGACGGCGTCCGTCTTTTTGATTTTTCCGGCTATCGGATTCACGATCAAATGCAGCATGCTCAGGATTCCTCCTTTCGGGCAGAGATGTTTTCGGGCGCGTATTTTTGGGCGAAGAGCCTCTCGTCAAACTTGGCGCGCCGATTGGTACAGCCCTCCCTCGGGCAGAGCGCGCAGTTGACGTAGTGTTCATTGGAATGGAACAGGAGGCCGCTAACGGATTTTGCGGGCAGCATGAGGCAGCTTTCGGTCAGCTCCACGCCGATATCCTCGCGGACCGTCCCGAGCATCGCAAAGAGCTGCCGTTGGTTTATAATCGAAAAATCGGAGAGCGAGCCGGGGTTCATCGCGTAGAGGTTCTTGTCGGACAGCAGGGCGCGAATGCGCTCCATCGCGCCCACCAGCGCCTTGCGCAAAATCTCTTCGGAAATCGCGTCGATCCAGTACCGCGTGAGCGGGTCGCCCTCGGAAAGCGAATATTCATACAATTCTCGCCCGCAGGTGGCGACATACGGAATGCAGGAGGAGACGTTTTCGAAGTTCACGCGCAGGATGCGGCTGTGGATTTTGTATTCGCCCACGAGTGTCGTGTAATCGTCTATGGTCTTTACCGGTTCGGTTCTCCAGAGCATTTTGGGGTTGGCAATCGCAAGGCATTTTTCAAAAACCTCGCGAAATTCCTCCTCCATGTCGGGGTCGTCTTCCAATTTCAGGAATTTCAGCAACTTTTCGGCCTGCAGGGAAAAGGGCAGGCGCTCCCAAACCGTGTTTGCCATAGAGTACATCCTCCTCTCAGATGCCGCGTTCCTTTCGGAGTTTTCGGATCTCCTTTTCAAAGCCCTCTTCGCTCGGTTCGTAATACGGCATACCCTTCGCTTCGAGCGGCGCGTATTGCTGCTTGACGTAGTGGTTCGGGAAGTTGTGCGGGTAAAGATACCCTTCGCCGCTTCCAAGTTTGCTTGCGCCCTTGTAGCTCGTATCCCGCAGATGCACGGGGACGTTTTGATAGTCGCCGCGTTCCGCGTCCTCCATCGCGCGGTCGACAGCGGTGACGACGGCGTTCGATTTCGGGCTTTCGCACACGGTGACGATTGCCTGCGTGATGGCGAGCTTTGCCTCGGGCATACCCAGCATTTCGAGCGCCTGCCCGGCGGCGACGGCGGTCAGAAGCGCGTTGGGATTTGCGAGCCCCACGTCCTCGCTTGCGTGTGCGATTACGCGGCGGACGATGATCCGCGGATCCACGCCGCCCCTCGCCATGCGCGCGAACCACGCGAGCGCTGCGTCGCTGTCGGAGCCGCGCAGCGATTTACAAAAGGCGCTCAGCATATCGTAAAACATGGATTCGTCCATTTGGATCACGCGCGACTGGATGGATTCGGCGGCGACATCGACAGTCACGTGAATCGCGCCGTCCTTATCGATGGGCGTCGAGAGTACCGCGAGCTCCAGCGCGTTGAGCGCCGCGCGCGCATCGCCCTCTGCGACCTGCGCGATGTGCCTTGCCGCATCGGCGTCCAAAATGACGGACATATTCCCATAGCCGCGCGACGTATCGGAAACGGCGGCGGACAGGATGTGCAAAATGTTCTCCTCCGAGAGCTTTTCAAAGCGAAACAGCCTGCATCGGCTCACGATGGCAGGCGTCATGGCGATCATCGGGTTTTCGGTCGTGGAGCCGATAAAGCGGAGGGTGCCCTTTTCGATGGCAGGCAAAATGGAGTCTGACTGCGCCTTGTTCCACCTGTGGCATTCGTCTAAAAGCAGATACGTGCTCGTTCCGTACATGCGCTGCGCATTTTCCGCCTCGGAAATGATCTGCCGCACATCCGCAACGCCGCTGGTTACCGCGTTGAGCTGCCGAAAGGCGGACTTCGTCTGGTTCGCGATGATGCAGGCGAGCGTCGTCTTGCCGGTTCCGGGCGGCCCCCAGAAGATGCAGGAGGTGAGCCTGTCCGCGAGGATCGCGCGGCGCAGGAGCCGCCCTTCGCCTACGATCGCGCTCTGCCCGAAGAACTCGTCGAGCGTCCTGGGGCGCATTCGGTCGGCGAGCGGCGCGTTTCGGTTCGCATTTTCTGCGCTCGCGGCGCTGAAGAGATCTTCCATCACAGAATCCCCCTTTCGGAAAGGGTGCGCGTCAGCTTTGCGTAGTCCCCGTCAAAGCATATGCCCATAATGCCGAGGCGCGACGCCGCATCCGCATTTTCCTGTATATCGTCGAGAAACAGGCATTCGGACGGATTCAGGGAATACCTGTCCAAGAGCAGGCGGAAAATCCGTTCGTTGGGCTTGGTAATTCTTTCCTTTGCGGAGATGACGCAATCGTCGATCTCCCGAAGCGCGGGCTTCTCCTGCCAATAGGAAAAGAAGCGCATGGAGGCGTTGGACAAAACGAACACGCGCCTGCCCTCCCGCTTCCGCGCCTTTACAAACTCCTCCGCCCCCAAAATGGGCTGCATATGCTCGTGCCAGTGGGCGAATGTGTTTCGGATGTCCCCTTCGAGGGAAGCGTCCGAACGGTCGAGTACGGTTTTAAGGAAAGTGTCTTCTTCAATCGTACCCGCATCCAGCATCGCCCATTCGGGCGCGCCAAAAACCGCCCTGCAGACGGCTTCGGCATGCGGCGCTTCCGCGCAGAGAGCGCGCGCCATCTCTATGGGGCGATACGTCAAAAGCACGTTTCCCATGTCAAAGATGAAATTTCGGATCATAAGGCTCCTTTACACGCGAAGCCGTCTCCGAATCCGAGACGGCTTCGCGCAGCATTCGTTGCGGAGAAATCAGCGCAGGGAGAGGACGTCCTTTTCGTATTTCTTGACCGTTGCGAGCCACGCTTCGCCGACGGGCACGCCGTTCTTTTCGCAATATGCGTCCCAAATCGCGCCGAAGGGCAGCGTCTTTGCCTCCTCCTGCAGGGCGAGGCGCGTGGTGTAGTCCATTTCCGCCTCCGCCTTCACCATCGCATCGTGCGGCGTCAGAAGCGCCTTCAAGAGCGCCTTCTGCGCATTGCGAACGCCGATGACCCACGCGGCAACGCGGTTGATGGAAGCGTCGAAATAGTCGAGCGCGATGCACACGCGGTCGAGGTAGTTGCCATAGACGATCTCGTTCATGATGTTCTGCAGCTCGTCGTCCAGCGTAATCACGTGGTCGGAGTCCCAGCGGACGCCGCGCGAGACGTGCAGCAGCATCTTCGGCATGTACTGCATGACGGAGGAGATTTTCGCGCTGATGTACTCCAAGGGATGGAAGTGCCCAGCGTCGAGCGTGTAGAGCAGCCCGCGCGTGAGCGCGTAGCCGTACATCAGTTCGTGCGAGCCGACGGTGTAGCTTTCGACGCCCAGCCCGAACAGCTTGCTTTCGACGGCGGGGAGCACGAGGTTTTTGTCGATGGACTTGTCGGAGAAGATCGCGTCGAGCGATTCGACCATGCGCGCGCGGGGCGACGCGGTGTCTGCGGGCGTGTCCTTATAGCCGTCGGGCATCCAGAAGTTGACGACGGAAGGTTCGCCCAGCTCTTTCGCGAACGCCATGGCGATCTCGTTGCAGCGCTTGCCGTGCTCAATCCAGAAATCGCGGATCTTCTTGTCGGAATTGGCGAGGGTGAAGCCGTCCTCCGCATAGGGGTGGGAGAAGTACGTCGGGTTGAAATCGAGGCCGATCTTCAATTCCTTCGCCCATGCGAGCCAGTTTGCGAACTGCTCGACGGTGTATGCGTCGCGGTCGATCTTCTTGCCGGAAAGCTCCGCGTAGCTCGCGTGCAGATTTACCTTCTTCTTGCCGGGGATCAGCGTGAGCGCGAGGGCGATGTCGCTGCGCAGTTCGTTCGCGTTGCGCGCCTTTCCGGGGTAGTTGCCGGTCGTCGCGATGCCGCCGGACGCGCCGCCGCCTTCGCCTTCACAGCCTGTCACGTCGTCGCCCTGCCAGCAGTGCATGGAGATCGGCACTTTTGCGCAAATCTCCATTGCCTTATCGACATCCACGCCGAGCGCGGCGTAGATTCCCTTTGCATAGGTATACCCTGCGTTGATCCTGTCAGACATTTCGGAACCCCTCCTCAAAGCGATGAATATACCTATATTATACGGAAAAAAGATATATAAATCAACAGGGAAATGCTATAATCAGAAAAAAGCCACATTATTAACCGTAAAAAAGAGGGATACGTATGAGGCGCACGGAGCGCACAGAGCGCATGATCGGAACAAAGGGGCAGGAGAAGCTCGCAAAGAGCGCGGTCGCGATCTTCGGACTCGGCGGCGTCGGCTCCTTCTGCTGCGAGGCGATCGCGCGCGCGGGCGTCGGGCGGCTGTTGCTCGTGGATGGAGATGTGGTGGAGGAATCCAACATCAACAGGCAGCTGTACGCCCTCACGGACACGATAGGCCTTCCCAAAGCCGAGCTTGCGAAGCAGCGCTGCCTCAAAATCAACCCGAACGCATTCATCGAAGCGCGGCAGGTATTCTTTGATGCGGACACGCAGCGCGACTTCTCGTTTGAAGGCTTTGATTACGTCGTGGACGCGATCGACAGCGTTTCATCCAAAATCCTGCTCATCGAAAAGGCGTGGGCGGCGAACGTCCCGATCGTGTGCGCGATGGGCGCGGGAAACAAGTTCGACCCCACGGCGTTTCGCGTTTCCTATATCGAAGACACGAAGGTTTGCCCGCTCGCGCGCGTTATGCGGCGGGAACTGAAGGCGCGCGGCATCGCGCGCGTGCAATGCGTCTATTCGGAGGAACCGCCCATCCAGGTGGGGGACGGGGAACGCGCGCCGGGCTCGATCTCCTTCGTGCCCTCCGCGGCGGGGCTGGTGCTCGCGGGTGCGGTGATACGTGGATTGTTAAATGAAAATTAAAAAATACCGCATTTGCTTGACGAATCGAAGCGCACCGTGTATAATATCTCTTGTTCAGTTGGTTGAACAAGGCTATGGTCGCATGGCTCAGTTGGTAGAGCACATCGTTCACATCGATGGGGTCACAGGTTCGAGTCCTGTTGCGACCACCAAATACCCTCGGAAGTATACGACTTTCGAGGGGTTTTTTTGTCTGTGGATAGATTAAAACATGCTACTACAATGTTTTTTGGTTCATCACGGAAAGTTGTGGGATTGACAGAAACGAGGTAGACAAAAGGAGCATGAAGACTTCTAATTAATGTTACCACACAAAAAGAAAGAAGTCAGAACATGCTCCGAGAAGAGAATATCGCAA
>JBMNUF010000028.1:0-27496 GCA_050946115.1 Christensenellales bacterium | reverse complement strand
CAGTGTTACAATCTTATCGGACATGGTTCCAGGCTCCTTTCAGAATTGTGGTGTCGTGACTTCATTCTATCAGATGCCTGTGAACCGCGTCCATCCTTTTTGCGCAACTTATTGTACATTATCGGATTACTCCTGCGATCATATCACATGATAAGCTACTGATTACAGAAGGTCATTTGTGAATGCGGAAAATGAGACTTAATACTGATTCCTAATCCGTCATTCATTATACGTTCAACCACATCAGAACCGATAACACTAGCTTACCAACAACTGCGATAGAATCCTGACGTCGTTTCAAACACTATCCGATTCCGGTCGCATACACGACATCGCTATACGCTACCCCTACAGGTATGCGATCCATGTTAAATATCGCGCAAACGGTTGATTTGGGGCGCGGCGGATGCTATAATAATCGATGCAGTGTTTATGCTGCCTGCAGGCTTGTGCGAGAGAGGTGAGAACCAATGAAAGAGAAAATTCATCCCAATTACGGAAAAGCCGTCGTTCGTTGCGTTTGCGGCGAAACGTTTGAGACCGGCTCGGTAAAGAAGGAGATGCGCGTCGAAATCTGCTCGAAGTGCCATCCTTTCTACACCGGCAAGCAGAAGCTGGTTGACACGGGCGGGCGCGTAGATCGCTTCAAGAAGCGCTACGGCATGTAAGAATCCGAAGGCAGTATGCCGCCGGATTGTGCACGCGAATGTCGAAAATGCAGATCGGGCGCGCTGTCCGGTCTGTTTTTCATTGCATGGAGGGAATATGGCAGATTTCAAAGCGAAGTTTCGCGACTGGTTCTTCGGCCGCCGCGCTGACGGCGCGATTTCCGTGGGAGGGCAGGCGGTCATGGAGGGCGTGATGATGCAATCGCCGAAAAAAGTCGCCGTCGCCGTGAGGCAGTCGAGCGGCAAGATCGTCTATACCGTGCGCGACAACAAAAGGCTGTCCGAGAAATACCCGATCCTGGGCTATCCCCTGATCCGCGGCTGCGTATCGTTCGTGATGAGCCTCGTAACCGGCATGAAGACGCTCACGGAATCGGCGGACATGGCGGGGCTGGACGCGGAGGAACCGTCCAAGTTCGAAAAAAAGGTCGCGGAGATTCTGCGCGTCAAGCCCGAGGACGTAGTGATGGGCTTGGCGGTGTTCCTCGCGATCGCGATGTCGATCGGGCTCTTCTTCGCGCTGCCCACGGGCATCGAAGCGCTCCTGAAAAAGTTCGTTTCGAGCAAATTCCTGCTGAACCTTTTGGGCGGCATCGTGCGCATCTGCGTGTTTTTGCTGTATATCTGGCTCTGTTCGCGGCTCAAGGAGATTCGGCGCGTGTTCCAGTACCACGGCGCGGAGCATAAATCCATCTTCTGCTTTGAGAGCGGCGAGGAACTGACCGTCGAAAACGCGCGGAAGTTCACGACGCAGCATCCACGGTGCGGCACGAGCTTTTTGGTCATCGTGATGGTCATCTCCATCCTGATATTCATCCTTTTGGGCAGCGACTCCGCGAACGTCTTCCAAAGGCTCGGGAGCAGGCTGTTGCTTTTGCCCCTCGTCGCGGGCATTTCCTACGAGGTGCTCAAGGGGCTCGCCTATGCGGAGGAGTCCAAAATCGTACGGCTGATGAAGGCGCCCGGGCTCATGGTGCAGAAGATCACGACGCAGCCGCCGGACGACGCGATGCTCGAGGTCGCGCTCGTCGCGCTCAGGGCATCGCTCGGCATGGATATCCCCGAAACGTCCGCATATTCCGGAAAAGACGAACCCCCTGCGATCGAACGCATCGCGGGGAAAAAGGCTTGACGGGAAGACAGTGGCGTGAGAACGCCGTACGTAGGATGGCGGACGCGCAGCTGCACGACCCGCAGACGGACGCCGATCTCATGCTTTCGGACGCGCTGCACGTCTCAAGGGGCGCGCTGCGCGCCGTTTTGGATGCTCCCCTATCGATCGATGCGCTCGAAACGCTCGACGGGTGGCTTCGCGCGCGGCTCACGGGAAAACCGCTGCAATACTGTCAGAATACCGCTTGGTTTTACGGGCGCAGGTTCTTTGTGAACGGGGATGTGCTCATCCCCCGACAGGACACGGAGATTTTGTGCGAGGAAGCCTTAAAGCGCATTCGCCCCGGCGCGCGCGTGCTCGATTTGTGTACGGGGAGCGGCGCCATCGCGATCACAATCGCGCTCGAAGCCGAATGTTGTGTGTCGGCGACAGACATCTCCCCCGCCGCGCTTTCGGTCGCAAAATGCAATGCGGACGCGCTCGGCGCGAAGGTCCGCTTTTGCGAGGGCGACCTGTTTTCGGCGATCGATGGTGAAGTTTTCGATCTAATCACCTGCAATCCCCCGTATCTTTCGCGGCGCGATATGGAGCAGCTCCAAAGAGAAGTGTCGTTCGAGCCGCCGCTCGCCCTGTACGGCGGGGAAAATGGGCTGTCCTTTTACAGGCGGCTCGCGCGCGACGCGGACAGATATCTCGCAAAGGGCGGCGCCCTTTTGTGCGAGATCGGATGCGCGCAGGGAGAGGCCGTGAAAGCCCTATTTTCGGACCGTGCGCGGGCAGAGATTTTACGGGACTATGCGGGGCTCGACCGCGTAGCCGTCATACATTGGCAAAGAGAGGAACAAGACATTGGATAACGAACAGGCGCGCATCGCGCGCCGAATGGCAGAGATCGAAGGGGAATACGAGGAGCTTTCCATCCGCATCACGTTGCCCGAGGTCATTTCGGACAACGCGCTGTTTTCGCGCCTCATGCGCGAGCACAGCGAAATGACGGAGCTCGCGCAGTTCGCAGCCGAGTATCGGTTGCTCCTCAGGCATTACGAGGAAGCGGAGGAAATGCTGGCTGACCCCGACATGGCGGAGATGGCAAAGGCCGAGTTCGAAGAGACCGAAGCGCTCCTCAAAGAAAAGACGCAGGAAGCGCGCATCCTCCTTCTTCCCAAGGACCCGGACGACTACCGAAACGCCGTGGTCGAAGTCCGCGCGGGCGCGGGCGGCGAGGAAGCGGGGCTATTCGGCGCGGAGCTGGTGCGGATGTACCAGCACTACGCGCAGTCGCGCGGCTGGCGCGTGGAGATCGAGGACAACGGCGGCACGGAACTGGGCGGCATCAAGGAAGCGGTGCTGCTCATCCAGGGAAAGAACGTGTTCAGCCGCCTGAAATACGAGAGCGGCGTGCACAGGGTGCAGCGCGTGCCCGTCACGGAAACCTCCGGGCGCATCCATACCTCGACGGCGACCGTCGCGGTATTGCCCGAAGCCGAAGAGGTGGAGGTTGAGGTGAACATGAACGACCTGCGCATCGACACCTACCGCGCATCCGGTGCGGGCGGACAGCACGTCAACCGCACGGATTCCGCCATCCGCATCACGCACATCCCGACGGGGCTTGTCGTAACCTCGCAGGATCAGCGCAGCCAGATTCAAAACCGCGAACAGGCGCTGCGCGTTCTGCGCTCCCGCCTGTACGAGATGCAGCGCGAGGAGAGCGACAGCGCCTACGCGCAGCGACGGAAATCGCAGGTCGGCTCGGGCGATCGCTCCGAGCGCATCCGCACGTACAACTATCCGCAGGGGCGCGTGACGGATCACCGCATCGGGCTCACGCTGTACCGCCTGACGGAGATTTTGGAGGGCGATCTGGACGAGGTCATCGACGCGCTCATCCTCTACGACCAGACGCAGCAGCTCTCCCTACAGGAGATGTAGTGTATGCAGACGAGGCTTGCAGTACCCGACGATAACGCCATTGCGGAGGCGGCGCGCCTTTTGCAAGACGGGCAGGTCGTCGCCTTCCCGACGGAAACCGTATACGGGCTCGGCGCGAACGCGCTCGACGCAAATGCCGTCGGGCGCATTTTCGCCGCCAAGGGCAGGCCTTCCGACAACCCGCTCATCGTGCATGTCGCAAGGCGCGGGGATGTCTTTCCCCTGATCGAGGGCGACATCCCCGAAAGTGCGCAAAAGCTCATGGAAGCCTATTGGCCCGGGCCGATGACGATCATCCTGCGCAAAAATCCCGCACTCCCCTATGCCGTGACCGCGGGGCTCGATACCGTGGGCATCCGCATGCCCTCGCACCCCGTCGCACAAAAACTAATCCTGAAGGCGCAGCTCCCCATCGCCGCGCCCTCCGCAAACCTCTCGGGGCGGCCAAGCCCCACCTCGGCGCGCCACGTCTTTGAGGACATGGACGGGCGCATTCCACTCATTTTGGACGGAGGAAAATGCGACGTCGGTCTGGAATCGACGGTGATCGACTGCACGACGTACCCCCCGCGCGTGCTGCGCCCGGGCGGTGTCACGCCGGAGATGATCGCGCGCGCCGCGGGCGATGTCGATGTGGATGAAAGCGCGCTGCGCCCGCTCATGGAAGGGGAAATCGCGCGCTCGCCCGGCGTGAAATATCGGCATTACGCGCCGAAGGGCAGGGTGACGATCGTTCGGGGCGAGGAAAAAGCGGTTGCAAGTGCCATCTGCGCGCTGTACGACGAGGCATTGCAACAGGGAAAAACGCCCTACATCCTCTCCCTGCGCGCGCATTTGCCGCTGTACGGGGGCAGAAACGCCTTCGACCTCGGTTTGGACGCGAAGGATATGGCAAATACGCTGTTTGCCGCACTCAGGCGGATGGATAGTCTCGGTGCGGACGCGATCTTCTCCGAAGCCGTCGACGAGGACGGCGTGGGGCTCGCCGTCATGAATCGGCTCGACCGCGCCGCGTCCTTTCACATCATAGACGCATAAAGGGCGGCTTTCAACGCCGCCCTTCTTTGAAACGCAGTGATATAGATACCCTACCGCCCGGCTCGAACCGCCTGAATCAGCCACAGCGCGAGTTTCGCCAGCGTGTACGGCACGACGACGACGCCGATCGCGAGCAGAATCGTCTGTATGATGCGTTTTGTCTCCTCTTTCATCGCATATCCTCTCCTTTTCCGTCCCTGCAAACAGTATAGACGGAGGGAGCTTTGTTGTAAAGCCGACGCGCGTTAAAAAGCGCTTGCACAAACGCGCTTTCTGCGGTATGATTGTCGCAAAACTCTGCGGGAGGAACGGAACATGACACAGTATTCGATCATCAAAGAGCAGGTCCGTGAGATGCTCTCCGATTTGCCGCGCGAATCGGCCGTGTACGCAAACATTGCGGCGGTTCTGTACCACGGTATGTCGTCGGTTAACTGGGCGGGCTTTTATTTCGTTACGGAAAACGACCTATTAACGCTCGGCGCGTTTCAGGGAAAGCCCGCATGCGCCGAAATCCCGTTCGGAAAGGGCGTATGCGGAACGGCGGCGGAAAAAGACGAAATCCTCGTCGTGCCCGATGTACACGCATTTTCCGGGCACATCGCCTGCGACGCGGCTTCCGCATCGGAGATCGTGCTGCCGATTCACCGAAACGGGAGCGTCATCGGCGTTCTCGACATCGACAGCCCCGTGCCGAACCGCTTTTCGGAGGAGGATAGGGCGCATCTTTCCGAGATCGTGCGGCTGATCGAAAACGCCGTATCGAACATCCCCCGCTATCGCGGGAGCGACATGATCGCAAACATCGCAAACCTTCCGGAATACACCGTGGCCGAGGGCTTCCAAATCAAGCGCGTGTATCCGACGGACAGGGAACGCGTAAAGGCGTTTATCCGCGCGCACTTTTCGGAGGGTTGGGCGTTGGAGGCGGAATACGCGATGCTGCAGGAGGTGCCGAAGTGTTTCATCGCGACGCGCGATAAGGAAATCTGCGGCTTTGCGTGCTATGACGCGACGGCAAAGGGCTATTTCGGCCCCATCGGCGTGAGGGGAGATTTGCGCGGCTACGGGCTTGGAAGGGCGCTTTTACTGCGCGCGCTCCATGCGCTCGCAAATGAGGGCTATTGCTACGCGATCATCGGCTGGGTCGGAAGCGCGGAGCACTTCTATCGCAAATGCGTCGGCGCGGAGTACGCGCCAAACGGCACCCCGCAGCACACGGTATACAACAATATGATCGATGTATAAATGTGTCCAAAAAACGACATTCTCCCGACATCGCCGATTTCTCGTTGCTTTTTAACGGTTCGCCTTTTATAATAAATGTGAATCGAAAGGAGCAACGTTTTTATGTTAGCAAAATTCAGCGTCAAAAGGCCGTACACCGTGTTCGTCGGCATCGCGACGGCGATTCTTTTGGGCGTCATGGCGTTTATAAATATGACGACGGACCTGCTTCCGAAGATGGATTTGCCGTATGTGGTCGTATACACCACCTACGTGGGCGCAAGTCCCGAGGAGATCGAGAACACCGTTTCCAAGCCCATGGAGGCGGAGTTTTCGACGGTTTCGGGGCTCGCGAACATCTCGTCCTCGTCGAGCGAAAACCTCTCCCTCATCATCATGGAATATGAGAGCGAAACCAATATGGATTCCGTCATGCTCGACCTGAATGCGAAGATCGATGCGCTCAAGTCGTCGTTTCCCGAAGCGGTCGGCATTCCCGTGATGATGAAGATCAACCCCGAAATGTTGCCCATCATGATCGCAGCGGTCGATCTGAAGGATGCGGACATCAAACAGCTTTCGGCGTTCACCAAGGACAGCCTCGTGCCGGCGCTCGAGGGCGTCGAGGGCGTCGGGAGCGTCACCGCATCGGGTCTCATCGAGGAGGACATCACCGTCACCCTGCGCGAGGAGATGGTGGACGACCTCAACAGCAAAATCCTCCGCGAGATCGACAGCGAGCTCGCGGACGTGGAGCAGCAGCTGAATGATGCGGAAAAAGAGCTCGACGACGCGGAAAAGCAGCTCAATTCCAAGTCCAAAAAGGGCATGAAGCAAATCAAAGACGGGCTTTCGCAGTTGGAGCAGGCGCGGGAAGCGATCCCCGGCATGATCGCCGCGTGCGAGGAGCAGTTGGCATCCCTAAGGCAGCAAAAGCGCGAAGCGGAAGCGGGGCTTGAACAAATCAATTCCGCACTTGCGCAAACGCCCGAATCCATGCCGCCGGAGGCTGCGGGCGCGCTTTCCGCCATGCGCCGGCAGCTCGCATCCCTCAGGCAGCAGCTGAGCGCAAAGCAGGCGGAGCTCGAAGCGTTGGAAGGCGCACAGGCGACGAATCCCCCCGCGACAAATCCTCCCGCGACAAATCCCCCTCAGGCGACGGATGCGCCCACAACGACACAACCCCCGCAGCCGACGGATACGCCAGCGACTACACAACCCCCGCAGGCGACGAACCCGCCCGCAGCGAGCCAACCCCCGCAGGCGACGGATGCGCCAGCGACCACACAGTCCCCGCAGGCGACGGACGCGCCCGGCATCGCGCCGTACGACGCGGACGGCGAATCGGAGCAGGAAACGCCCGCCCCCACCGAGCAGCCGCAATCGACTGACGCGCCCGCTGCGACCCAGCAGCCGCAGGCAACGGAGGCTCCCGCCGCAACCCAGCTTCCGCAGGCGACGCAGCCACCCGAGGATCCCCCGCACGGCGCGGGAAGCCCTGACGGTTCGGGCGAGCAGGGGATGTTCTCTCCCCTCTCCGCCTTCGCATCGCTCTTTTCGGCGCGCGCGGAATCGGACGCGGAAAAGATCGCGGCGCTCAGGGCCGAGATCGCACAGCTTCAGGCGCAGATCTCCGCAATCGAGAATTCCCCCGAATATCGGCAGCTCGCAGCACTCGAAGGCGCCGTTGCGCAAAGGCCCGCACTCGTAGAGCAGAAGGCACAGCTCGAAAACGCCATTCCCCAGCTGGATGGCGGCATCGCGAAGCTCGAGGGGATGATCGAAAAGCTCAACAACGGCATAATCCCCGCGGGACTCATCGACGGCATCGACAAGGACACCGACATTGAGGACGCGTAAAAGCAGCTTTTGAGCGCCAGGTCCTCCGCGAGATCGGCGATCGACAGCGCCGAGGGCAAGATCGAGGACGGCAGGGAGCAGCTTCGGCAGGCGCGCAAGGAGTTTGAAGAAAAGCGCGACGAGGCGTTCAAAAAGGCCGACCTAAACGGCGTGATCACGCTAGAAATGCTCGCGAAGCTGCTCGCCGCGCAGAACTTTGAAATGCCCGCCGGCTACGTTTATGACGAAAACGATACGCAATACCTCGTGCGCGTCGGCAAGAAATACGAAGAGCTGGAAGCGATGCGCAACATGCTCCTGTTCGAGATGGAGCTCGACACCGTGCCCGAGGTACGTTTGGGCGATGTCGCGACGGTCGAAATCACGGATAACGCCGATTCCACCTACGCCCGCATCGACGACAACGCAGGCGTGCTTTTGACGATCGAAAAGCGCTCCACCGCATCCACCTCCGAGGTGTCCGATGCGATCGGCGCGAAATTCAATTCCCTCATGGAGAAATACCCCGGCCTCCGCCTGACGCCACTGTTCGACCAGGGCATATACATCGACCTGGTCGTGGATTCGGTATTCGAAAACCTCATCTACGGCGGTATCCTCGCGATTCTCGTCCTTCTGATGTTCCTGTGGGACTTCAGACCGACCTTTATCGTGGGCATTTCGATCCCGCTGTCGCTGGTCGTCGCGTTTGTGGCGATGTATTTTTCCAACATGACGCTCAACGTCATGTCGCTGGCGGGGCTCGCGCTGGGCGTGGGTATGCTCGTGGACAACTCCATCGTCATCATCGAAAACATCTACCGCCTGCGTTCGGAAGGAATGCCGCTGTTTAAGGCGTGCGTCGTCGGCGCGAAGCAGATGTCCGGCGCCATCTTCTCCTCGACGCTTACGACCGTATGCGTGTTCTTGCCGATCGTGTTCGTGAAGGGCCTCGCACGCGACCTGTTTACGGACATGGGCCTCGCCATAACCTATTCCCTGCTCGCGAGCCTCGTCGTCGCGCTGACGACCGTTCCGGCTCTGTCGTCTTTCATGCTGCGCAGGACAAAGGAGCAAAAGGGCAGGTTCTTCAGCGCGTTCCAGGCGGGCTATGTGAAGCTGCTCGATTTCACGCTGCGCCGCAAGTGGGTATCGATCCTGCTGTCTCTTGGGCTGTTGATATGGTCAGCCCTTCAGATTCCCGGCATGGGCACGTCCTTCCTGCCCGAGGTGGACTCCAACCAGATGTCGGTGTCCATGACGCTGCCTGCCACTACCACCTTCAATGAAATGACATCCGCCGCGGACACCGCACTCTCCCGCATGCTCGAGATCGAAGAAGTCGATACCATCGGCGTATTCACGGGCGGCACCATGCTCGCGAGCCTCTCCTCCGCGACGTCCGGCGGCAAAACCGTCTCCTTCTACCTCACGCTCAAAGAGGGCAAGGCTCGCCGCAACGCGCAAATCGCCGAGGATATCAAAGAAAGGATACAAGATCTATCCGTCGACCTCGCCTTCCAGACCAGCAGCATGGACGTCACGATGCTCACCGGCAGCGGCTTCAGCGTCGCGGCGCGCGGAAACGACATCGACGCGCTGCGCAAAACCGCCAAGGATGTCGCCGCCCTCATGCAACAGGTCGAAGGCTTCGAGGACATCTCCGACGGGCAGGAGGACGTCACCCCGCAGATCACGCTGATCATCGACAAGGAGGAAGCTGTCAAAAAGAAGCTCACCGTCGCGCAAATCTACATGACCGTCGCCGCGTCGATCGCGGACGGCACGGAGATCTCCACGATGACCGTGTCCGGCAGCAGTTATCCCGTGATCGCCGTGGATTCGAAGAGCGAGAAGATCACCCCGGAAGAACTTTTGAACATCAAACTCGAGTGGGAGAATGACGACGGCGACAAGGAGAAATTCCCGCTTTCCGACGTCGCGACGGCGGAGTATTCCGATTCGCTCGACACCATCCGGCGCGAAAACCAGCTCCGCGCGGTGACGGCATCCGCCGAGTACAGGAACGGGTACAATTCCGGCCTCGTCGCGCGGGAAATGCAGGCGCTGCTCGATACCTATACGCCGCCCGAGGGCGTGACGATCGTCGTATCGGGCGAAAACAAGATGGTGAACGACGTCATGCAAGACCTGCTGCTCATGATCGTCATTGGCATAGCGCTGATCTACTTCATCATGGTGGCGCAGTTCCAGTCGCTTTTGCTGCCGTTCATCGTGCTGTTTACGATCCCGCTGGCGTTTACGGGCGGACTCGTCGGGCTGATTTGGGGCGGGATGGACATTTCCGTCGTATCTTTGATCGGGTTCCTCGTGCTCGCGGGCGTCATCGTCAACAACGGCATCGTGTTCGTGGACAGCGTGAACCAGCTCCGCCTCGAGGGCAAGGGAAAGCGTGAGGCGCTCCTCGAGACCGGGCGCACGCGCCTTCGCCCCATCCTCATGACCGCGCTGACGACGATTTTGGGCATGGCGACCATGGCGATGGCACAGGGCATGGGCGCGGAGATGATGCAGCCCATGGCGGTCGTCGTCATAGGCGGCCTGACTTACGCGACGTTTATGACGCTGTTCATCGTACCTGCGCTGTACGATTTCTTCACGGGAAATCGCGCGCTGCGCGGCGCAAAGAGCGCCGAAAGCGCCTGATCGTTCGCTTAAAAAATGGGGACCGAACCGAGCGCTGTGGTCGGCTCGGTACCCGCTTTTTGTCGGTAAAAGGCGAAGCTACTGTGCGGGAGTGTCTGTGTAATACTGCGCTTGCATTTTGTACAGCTCGGCGTATTCCGTTCCAAGCGACATCAGTTCTTCATGCGTACCGTATTCCGCCAAAGAGCCCTGATGAAGAACCGCGATCCTGTCGCAGAATCGGCACGCCGACAGCCGATGGGAGATATACAAGGATGTTTTATCGCCGATCAGATCCTTATATCTGTTGTACAGCGCATATTCCGCCCTGGAGTCCATCGCAGCGGTCGGCTCGTCGAGCAGGATAACGGGCGCATCCTTGCACAGCGCGCGGGCGAGCACGATTTTTTGCGCTTCGCCTCCCGAAGGCTCAAAGCCTTCCTCATCGAATCTGCGTCCGACGGTCGTGTCTTTTCCGCGAGGCAGTGTGCCGATTTTCTCAGCCAATCCGACTTTTTCGATGATTTCATCGAGTGCATCCCCGTTCATCGCCCTTCCGAGGAGGATATTGTCGCGCAGGGAGCAATCGAAGAGCTGAAAATCCTGAAACACGGTGGAGAACAGCTCCAGATACCGATCGTAATCGTATTCGCGGATGTCGATGCCGTCCATCAATATCTTCCCCTCCGTCGGGGCATATAAACGGCAAAGCAGTTTTGCGAATGTGGATTTTCCGGAACCGTTTTCGCCGACCAACGCCAAGCGCTGTCCGGGTTCGATCACTATGTCGATATGCCGCAGCGCCCAGTTCTCACTGCCGCTATACCGAAAACCGACATCGACGAATTCAAAGCGATGTGCAGTATCGGCTTCGGGCAATCGCTTTCCTTTCCGAAGCGCCTGCGGAATGTGCAAATATGCATCGAGCTGCGCATAGTAAAAATCGTACGCGCGAATTTCCGTAATGCGATCCGTCATCTCGCGCACCGCCTTGGAAAATGACGTGAGTGCGCTGATGCACATAGAAAACGTACCTATCCCCAAGCCGCCCGCAAGCACATTTCGGATCAGCACGCCATAGGCAATGCCGTTTTGCAGGAAGGAAAGAGCCGCTCTTTTGACGCCGGATTCGATATAGAAGCCGTTCTGGCGAGCGATGTTGTCGATGGCTTTTTCGACAACTTCCCTTTCTTTTCCGAGCAGCCAATGCATCATGCCGTTCATGCGTATCTCCTTGCCGCATTTGGGCTGTTCAAACAATTCGCCGTAATACACCCAAAGGCGACTGTGCTTCACGACCTCCATCGACAGTTTCATGGCCTTTTGAATTGCCTTGCTCTCTATCAAGGATGCCGCTACGGCGAGCACGGCGAACAGCAAAACAAACCAACTTCTCATCGTACTGAGGATGGCGAGAAGGCCCGCTATCGTGATGACCTGGCCGAAGATCGATGCCCCGCAATCCAACAGGTATCCAAAGCCGTGGTAATCGCAGGTCAAAAACTTCTTTGCTTTGGCCTGCATATCGATGAACTCCGGGCTTTCCAGCCTCTCATAATCCGCCATCGCCAGTTTTTGATGCATCTCAAAGCCGAAGGCGGCATCGACGCGGCACCTGTGCGTAAAACAATCCTTCGTCAGGAAAGAGGACAGCATCTCGGATATACAAATCCATCCCGCAAAGAAAAGGACATACAGCGCCAGATACCCAACTCTCCCCAACCCGCTCAGTTCATCGATCACGAGTTTGATCAGCAGCGCGGATGATATCGGCGTAATCGCATGCACAATCTGCAACAAAAACAACCAGAGGATGTACTTCTTATCGTGCTTCCATCCCTGTTTAAAGAAAAAGACAAAACCCTTCAACATATTCGCGTCCTCCATTATGCATTCGCTTAAAAGGGCATAAAAAACCCGTAGAAAGCCGATGCAAATGGCGACACGAACACAGGCTCAGATACAGTATCTAAGCCTCGTGCACCGCAGCTTCCTACGGATCAGGCAAAAATATAGGGCTTGTACATGCTTTTCATATCGGCACCCCGTTCCTTTGTATCGTGATTTCATTATAGCAGGCGCTCTGTTTGCCGTCAAGAGGTAGGGACTATACAAAATATATTGATTTGCTGCAAGCCATATGGGTAAACTTCTTTTTCGATAACCCAAATTTCCCGTTGCATTTGGGGGATAATACTGGTATACTTATGGGGAAAGGAGCTGATACCATGCCGAATATCCTCCCCATCTCCGATTTGAAAAACTATAGCGAAGTATTGCGCCAGTGCGACGGCGGGTCTCCCGTCTATCTCACGAAAAACGGTCGCGGGAAGTACGTCGTGCAAAGCATCGACGACTATGAAAAGCAGGTTTCCACAATCCGCCTGCTTGCAGAACTTGCCAAAGGCATCGATTCGCTGCGCAAGGAAGGCGGTCTCAGCATCGACGAAGCTTTCGCCGGTCTGGAGGTCTGAGCATGGCAAAGGTCGTTGTATTGCGTGCGGCAAGAAACGATCTAATCCATATCCAAAGCTATATCCGCGACGAACTGCTAAATCCGGATGCAGCCCGTCATGTTTTGGGCGAACTGCGAAAAGCCATTGCGAACCTACAGGAGATGCCCGATCGCGGCAAGCCGCTCGACAGCGTTCTTTCGGTACACACGGAGTACCGATATCTCGTCTGTGAACAGTATCGCATATTCTATCTGTCGAACGGGGATACGGTCGAAATCGTCCGAATCCTCCACACGCTGCAGGACTACATGAGGGTTTTGTTTGAATAGGTGCAGGATTTACCGCCTCGCTTATGGATCTGTCGTACAACACAAAGGAGCCGTTGCATTTCTTATCTGCAACGGCTCCTTTGCTTATAGCGTATGATATTTCGTCAGATGCCCAGAGCATCCGCAAGCGCCTTCGCGGCACGCGCGATGTCGTCCCATTCGCCGCGCGCGATCTTTTCTTTGTCGACGAGGTTTCCGCCGACGCCCACGCCGATGCAGCCTGCTGCGATGTAGTCCGCGGCGTTCTTCTCGTTGATTCCGCCGACGGCGATGAGCGGGATGTGCGCGAGCGGCGCGCAGACCGCCTTGACGTACCCCGTGCCGAGGTTCGCGGCGGGAAAGAGCTTGACGGCGTCCGCGCCCGCCGCATATGCCGTAACGATTTCGGAGGGCGTGAGCGCGCCCGGAAACGCGCCGAGGGATAAAGCCTTTGCCTCCTCGATGAGCGCGGGATTCACGTTGGGCGCGACGATGTATTGTGCGCCTGCGTCCTTTGCGATATGGAGCTGTTCGCTCGTGAGCACCGTGCCCGCGCCGACCGAGATTTTCCCTTCAAACGCTTCGGCGATGGCGGAAATCGCCTCCGCCGTTTCGCGCCACGTGGCGCTGTCTCGCTGGTCGAAGGTGAATTCCGTCATGCAGATGCCGCCACGAAGGAACGCCTCCGCGAGCGGGACGGCGTACTTTTTGGGGATTCCGCGAACGATCGCAATCGCGCGCTTGGCGCGCAGGGTATCCAAAATCGACATATTCTGCATCCTCCATCAAATCATCGCGGGCTTTTACTCCGCCGCAGCCTCCGCCATCGCCAGCACGTTTTCCACTGTGACGCCCGGCAGGATGGATTCGTGGCTGGGCGAAACCACGTAGTTGTTGCCGAACAAGTCCTTCAGGCGGCGCACCTCGTCCCGCACCTGCTGCGGCGTTCCGAACGCCAAGAGCTCCTGCGTGTCCACGCCGCCCACGAAGACGATTTTGCCGTTGTACTTGCTCGAAAGGGTAACGGCATCCATGTTCGCCGCCTTCGCCTGAATCGGGTGGAGCGCGTTGACCCCCGCATCGATGAGCCTCGGGATGATGCGCTCAATCGAGCCGCAGGAGTGCAGCAGCACCTTCATGCCGAATCTGTGCGCCTGCTGCGTGAATTTCACGAAATAGGGCATCACGAACCGATCGAAGCACTCCGGGGAAATCAGCATATCCCTTTGGCTGCCGAAGTCGTTTCCGAAGAAGAACAGGTCGATCTTCTCGTGCGCCTGTTCAAAGAGTTTCTCGTTGATATCCAGATAGAACTGCACGATATGCTCCGTGACGGCCTCCACCACGTCGGGATCGGTGTACATCTTGACGAAGTAGTTTTCCATGCCGAAGAAATCGCAGGCGTTGTGGAAAAAGCAGCTCCACGTGCCGGACATCACGCCCAGCCCCGCCTCGACCGTGCGGTCGATCTCGCGGATGGTGTCCGTAAAATCGACGTACTTGGCGTCGGGCCAGTCGAATTTCTCCACCTCCGCGACATCCTCGCACTCCGCGAAGACACCCGGCTGCCCGAGGCTGTGTCGCGCTTTTCCGCCCAATACATCGAACATGGGCTTGCCTTCTGGGTGCTTCCACATCCCGTGCGTCTCCGGCATGACCCAGCGGCAGGTGTCGCCCAACTTCAGCCCCATCGCAAAATCGTCCGCCACGCCGAGACTTCCGAAAAGGTAGTCCCGACTTGCGATATTCGGGTCTCCGTGCCAAAAGCCGCAGTGGTCGCTCTTATGCGCCAAAATATCTCCCAGCCGCTTCCGCTGATCCATCGGTTTGCCCTCCTATCCGTCCGAAATCCCGCCGCCCCTAAATTGCCTGCATTATACCACGCCTGTATGTAGCTGTCAATTTCCCGCAGAAAATATCGCGCATCGGCATTGGATTTAACGCGGATGCGATATACTAATATAGGAAAATTTCGACAGAAAGTGCGGGTGTCCCATGAACTGGCTCAAGGACAGGGAATTCACGGAAAAACTCTACCGCCTGACGCTGCCTATCGCGATCCAGAGCTTCATGCTCGCGGCCGTCGCTGCGGCGGACGCGCTCATGCTCGGGACGATCGAGCAAAATACGATGGCTGCGGTATCCCTCGCGGCGCTGATTCAGTTTGTGCAGAACATGGCGGTCACCTCGATCACGGCGGCGTTCGCGATATTGGGCGCGCAGTACTGGGGCAAGGGCGACAAGGAGACGCTTAACGACATCTTCTGCATAGCGCTCAGGAGCTCCGGGGTTTTAAGCATCGCCTTTTTTGTCGGATGCGTGTTCTTCCCGCACGTTCTCATGCGCCTTTTAACCAACGAGCCGGTTTTGATCGAGATCGGCATGCGCTATCTGCGCATCGCGGGCTGGAGCTATCTTCTGACGGGCATCTCGCAGTGCTACCACACGATGCTGAAGGTGTCCGAGCATCCGAGTATTTCGGCGCGAATCAGCACCGTCACGGTGCTGTTAAATATCGCCCTCAACGCCGCCTTCATCTACGGCTTCCGTCTCGAGGAGCGCGGCGCGGCCATCGCGACGCTCATCGCGCGGGTGCTCGAAATGTTCTGGGTGGTCTATATCTTCAGCGGCGCGGCGTATGTAAAGCCCAAATTGGCGCGGCTCTTCCACAGAAACCGCGAATTGACGCGCGATTTCCGAAAGTGCGTGCTGCCGCTCATCGGGGCGAGCCTGTTTTGGGGCATCGGCTTTTCGAGCTACAGCGCGTTTATGGGCCACCTGGGCGCGGACGCCGCCGCGGCAAATTCCGTGGCGTCCGTGGTGCGCGACTTGGTCTGCTGCCTGTGCAACGGCATATCCGTGGGCGGCGGCATCCTGGTCGGCAACGAACTCGGCGCGGGCAACCTCGAGCGCGGCAAGCTCTACGGCGACAGGGTCGCGATCGTCGGGTTGCTGAGCGGCGCCGTTTCGATGCTGCTCATGCTCGCGCTCACGCCGCCGCTTCTGCACTTCGTGAAGCTCACGGATGAGGCGCAGCGCCTTTTGATCGGCATGATGATCATCATGGCGGTCTACATGATCGGGCGCGCGATCAACACGGTCGTGATCAACGGCGTATTTGCCGCCGGCGGCGACACGATTTTCGACCTGTATTCGCTCGCCGTGTGCATGTGGGGGCTGGCGATTCCGCTGGCCGCTGCGGGAACGTTCCTGTTCCACTGGCCCGTACTGGTGGTATACGCCTGCACCTGCCTCGACGAGGTCGGAAAGCTCCCGTGGGTGCTGGCGCATTACCGCAAGTACAAATGGGTGAAAAACCTCACAAGGGACAGTGTGGAGGCATGAGAAAGCTCTTCTGCGCCGCGATGGCTTTCTTCCTCCTCGCTTGCGCCGTTCCCGCGCTTTCGGGGGGCACCGTCGAGATCCGCCTGAGCGACGAAAAAATCCAAATCGCCGTCGGCGAGCGATACAACCTATACATCATCAGCCTCGTCACCGAAACGGACGGGGATGTACGGCTCGAATGGTCGTCGGACGATGAGAACATCGCGCGCGTGACGGTCGCGGGCGCGGTACTCGGCGTGGGCGAAGGCGAGACAGCGGTGCATCTTAAGGCGGCGGACGGATCGTGCGAGGCGGTGTGTTTTGTCTCCGTATCCGCGCAGCCGCAAAGCGTGACCATCCCCCCATATGCATATGTCGAGGTCGGGAAAAGTGTGCTCTTGGAAGCAACGGTCTTTCCCGATGTGGGCGAAACCATCCTATGGACGAGCAGCACGCCCGAAATCGCGACGGTGGATGAAAACGGCACCGTTTGGGGCAGAGCACCCGGGCAATGCGTCATCGCGGCGACTTGCGAATCGCAGCCCACATTGCGCGCGGAATGCGCGTTCACGGTCTCCAAGCCGAAATTGGAAAAAATCGTGCCGAGTGTGGAAACACTCGAGCTCGGCATCGACGAACTGTACTCCCTTTCGTGCGCACTCCTTCCGTTGGGCGCGGAATACGCCCTGACCTACGCTTCGGACGCGCCCGAAATCGCCTCGATTTCCGAAGACGGCACGGTCACAGCGATTGCGAAAGGAAATGCCATCCTTTCCGTCTCCGCGATGGGGATTCGCGCGCAATGCGCCGTTTCCGTATTCGACGCGCCGAAAAAGGTACAGGTCGATCCCGCAAGATGCGTGCTCGGCGTCGGCGAAAGCGTGCGCCTCTCCCCCGTCCTCCCCGAAGGAGCGCGGGGCGGCTGTGTATTTTCGAGCGGAAACGAAACCGTCGCGACGGTGGACGAAAACGGCATCGTGACGGCGGTCGCGCGGGGTTCGGCGACGATCACCGTCAAAACCTACAACCGCAAATCCACCCGATGCGCGGTGACGGTCAAAAAAGCGCCGGAGGAGATATCCTTTCCAGAAGAAACGCTCTCCCTTCGCGCGGGGGACTCGGCTCCCCTTGCCGCGCGCCTCAATAAGGGCGCGGCGGGGCGCATTTCTTATGCGGTGTCTGATGAGAACGTGCTCTCCTATGCGGACGGAGTGCTGACCGCGCACCGAGAGGGCAGCGCAACCCTGTTTGCCGAAAGCTACAACGGCATACGCGCGTCCGTCTTGGTGACGATTTCGCCCGCGCCTACTTCCATTATATGCGAGGACATGGTACTGGGCGTAAAGCAGAAATCGCCCGTGTTTCCAAAGCTCCTGCCCGAAGGCGCGGTGTCCGACTATACCGTCACATCTTCCGATACTGCCTGCGTATCCGTGCAGAGGGACGGGACACTGCGCGCAAAAAGGGAGGGCACCTGCACCGTAACGGTGACAGCCTACAACGGCGTAAGCGTAAGCTTTTCCGTGACGGTGCTGCCCGCGCCGAAAAACATCGCGCTTTGGGATGAGGAGATCACACTTTCCGTAGGCGAAAGCCATACGGTTTCCGCGATCCTGCCGGAGGGCACGATGTCCTCCGTCGCCTTCTCGACGAAAAACCCCGCCGTCGCGACAGTGGATGAAAACGGCACGATTACCGCCGTAGGGCAGGGGAAAACCACGCTGACCGCCGTGACAGCGAACGGGAAAAAGGCCACCTGTATCGTATTTGTCAAATAAAACAATGGGAGGAATCGAAATTGATCGAAGTCAAACAAATCCGCGTCGTTTCCGGAAAAGGTACATTGCTCGATGACGTGAGCTTCCGCCTCGAAAAGGGTGAGATTTTGGCGGTCGCAGGCAGGGAGGGCGCTGGAAAGACGACCCTTTTGGACGCGCTCACCGGGGTGTCGGAGATTGAAAGCGGCAGCATCGCCGTATGCGGCATCGACATGTACGAATCGCCCTCCGCCGCAAAGTCGCACATCGGCTACGCGCCCGCGGATGCCGCGCTCTATCCCGACATGACGGGGCGCTCGTTCCTGAAATTCGTCGGCTCGACGCGCGAAATCCCCGCAAGGCAGGTCGGCGACCGCGCTGCCAAGGCGCTGTCCCTCCTCTCCGTCGCGCAGCCCGACGCGGACGAACCCATCCGCTTTCTGCCCGACGCGATCAAGCGCAAATTGAACGTCGCGCAGGCGCTGTTGTCCGAGCCGGATGTGCTGGTTGTGGACAGCAATTCTGATGCGCTCGACCCACAGACCGTATCCGTCCTGCGCAAGGCGTATAGGGAATATGCAAAGGAGCACGCGGTGCTGCTCGCTACGGACAACCTCACCGAGGCCATGCTCTGCGCAAACAGGGTGCTCGTGCTGGATGAGGGCAAGGTCGTCGCCTTCGGAACGCCTGCGGAGCTTTCCGTGCTCGCGCGGCGGGACGGCATTTTGCACATCGCAACCGTCGGAAGCATCGATGCTGTGCGAAGCGCGCTTTCCGCGGTCGAGGGCGTCGAGATTCTCTCCGCGGAGGATGCGGCGGGCGAATTGCGCGTAACGCTGGATCAGAAAAAGCGGGACCTCCGCGCGGAAATCGGGAGCGCGCTCTTCGCAAAGGGGCTTCCCATCCTCGAAATGCGCGGCGAGGCGGGCGGACTGGACGATCTGCTCGCGCAGCTTCGCACGGACAGCCGCGCGCCCGAAAAGGAGGATGTGCCGAATGATGAGCGTGTATAGGCGCGAGCTTTCGGGCCTCTTTTCGAGGGTGACGGGCGGGCTGTTCCTGCTGCTGATGACATCCGCCACGGGCATCGGCACCTACTATTTCTGCGTGCAAGCGGGGTATCGCACGGTGCAGCAGGCATCTTCCGCGGCGCTTTCCGCATACCTCGTGCTAATCCCCATTTTGATGATGGATATGTTCGACAAGGAAAAGCGATTCGGCACGTATCGGCTGCTCCTGTCCTCCCCCATGCGCACGTCTTCTGTCGTCTTGGGGAAGTACTTTGCGTATCTCACGCTGTATCTCATCGCCTGCCTCATCTCCTGCGTCTTCCCCGCCGTGTTGTGCGCGCTCACGGACGCGCCGTGGGCGGAAAACGCCGTGTCCATGGCGGCGCTCTTCGCGACGGGTGCGTTTCTGATGGCGGTCATGACGCACATCGCCTCCGCAGCGCCCAACCGCTGGGTCGCGCTATTTGCGGGGCTCGCAGGCATGGCGGCGCTTTGGTTTTTGAAAGATATCGCGGGGGGCATCCAATCGGGCGAGAGGCTTTCCCTCATGCTCTTTCTGGTGCTCGTGCTCGCGGCGCTGTATCTGTTTACGAAAAGCGTCGTTTGGACGCTCGCAATCGGGGTGGCGGTCGAAATCCCCGTCATCGTAGAGCAGCTGCTGAGCGGAAGCGCCGTAAAATCGCTCTACGGCAAGGCGCTCACGGCGATCTCGCCCTTCGTGCGCATTTCCGGGTATGCCTACGGCATTTTTGACATCGGCGCGCTGATCTACTTCGCGACGGGCATTGCGCTGCTGCTGATGCTTTCGGTCGCGGCGGCGGAAAGGCCCGGTTTCGGGCTCAGGAGGGCGGCAAAATGAAGAAAACCATGCATCTGAAAAGCCTTTTGTCCTGCCTGATCGCATTTGCGGTGATCGTCTGCGGCGTATACTGCACGGGGCTGCTCGATATGAGCAGGCTCAAAATCGACGCGACGGAAGAGGGGATCCTCTCGGTTTCGGAGGAATCCACGGCGCTTATGAAAGCCGTAGAGCAAGACGTAACCCTCTATTTCGTATCGGACGGCGCGATGAGCGACATCTGGGCGCGGGAGATCGCGCGCAGGGTCGCGGACGCGAACGACCGCATCCGTTTCAGGCAGATTTCCCTCGCCGAGGGCATGGCAATCTCCGGCAACCCCGCGATTACGGAGGGCTCCGTGATCGTTTCGGGGCTGCGCATGCGGACGCTTTTGAACGCGGAGCTGTATTTGCAGACCGCCGCGTACAACCCGCAGACGGGCGCGGCAACCGTCACTTCCTATCGCATCAATGCCGAGCGCAAGATCGCCGAAGCCGTCGAATATGCGACGCGGGCGGACATCCGAAAAGTGTATAGCGCCGCAAGATCGCTCCCGCCCATGACCGTCAACGCGCTGACCGAAAGCGGTAGGGAGGTCGCACCGCTCGACATCGCAGAGGGCGCGCCGATCCCCGAAGATGCGGACGCAGTCGTCCTCTACGCGCCGGATGCGGACATCACGCAGGGCGCAAAAAGTGCGCTTGCGGACTACATCGCGCGGGGCGGCAAGGTATTTCTCTTTACGAACTACGCAAAGGACGAATGGCCCGCACTCGACGGCCTGACGGCGCAGTACGGCATGGAGGCGATACACGGGGTGGTCTTGGAAAGCGACCCGCAACGCCTCTTCTACGCGGGCTATCCGCAGTGCGTGCTCGCGGAATCCGTCGATACGACGCTCACGGGCGGCGAGAGCGCAATTCTCGCGTTCCCGACGGCCCACGCAATCAAAAAAACCGACACAATTCGCGAAGGCGTAGTGCTCAAAACGCTGTTTACGACCTCGGACGCGGCGTATATGAAGGGCGATGCGACCGCGGTATCGACGCTCGCCAAGGAGGAAAATGACATCGCGGGCGCGTTTGACCTCGCCATGATGGCAGTCGAAAAGGACGGCGCGCTCGTGTGGTTCGCAAGCTCCGATATGCTGCTGGACGAGATCAACAGCTATTACGTCTCAAACGCGGACATCATCTATGTGACGAAGGCGATCACCGCGCTTTGCGGTGAAGTCGCGCCGAGCGCACTTTCCGGTGCGCCGGATTCGAGCCGCAACCTCATGGCGACGCCGCTCGAATTCGAGGGCGCGGGCAAGACCGTCATCACGGTCATCCTCTTCGCGCTCCCGCTGTGCGTGTTCGCGATCTGCATGGTCGCGCTGCCGCGCAGGAGGAAGAGACGCGCGTAATCGCGCATAGAAAACGCCGGAGGGAACGATTCGTCCCTCCGGCGCTTTGATTCGATTATTCTATTAGTACCCGAACGATGCACCCTTGTCGAACGTCGGCTTCAGCGCGGGGTACAGGTCGGAGTAGATTGCGAACGCATCCTCATACGCCGCTTTGTTTGCGGGGTTGGGGAGCGTCTCCGTCTCGGGCTTGATGACGGTGATCGCCTCGTCCAGATCCTTCCAAACGCCCGCGCCCACGCCCGCGACCAGCACCGCGCCGTAGGCTCCGCCCTCGGATGCGGCAGACATGGTGTACACGGGGAGGCCGAAGATGTCCGCCTGAATCTGCCGCCACAGGGGCGATGCGCTGCCGCCGCCGGAGGAGTAGACCTTTTTGCTGTCCGCGACGGCGCCCATGATGTCGATGAGTTGCTTCAGCGAGAACGTCACGCCCTCCATCACGGCGCGGGTCATGTCGCCCTTGGTCGTGTTGAGGGACAGGCCATAGAACACGCCGCGCGCGTTCGGATCGGGATAGGGGCAGCGCTCGCCCGTCAGGTACGGCAGGAAGATTACGCCGCCGCAGCCGGGTTTTGACTGCTCCGCCGCCTGGCCCATGAGGTCGTACACGCCGATGCCGCCCTCCTTCGCCCTGCGGATCTCGTCCGCGCACAGCGCATCGCGGTACCATCTGTACGCGCCGCCCGCCGTCAGCGTGCAGCCGAGCGCGTGCCAGAGGTCGCCGGAGTTGTTGCAGAACATCTGCAGCTTGCCGCCGGGGTTTTCCGCGTATCCCTTGAATCCCATGGAGACGTTGCCCGCCGTGCCTATCACGACGCCCAGGATGCCGGGCTGCACCAGCCCCGCGCCGGTCGTCTGGATGACCGCGTCGCCGCCGCCGGCGTATACGGGCAGCCCTTCGGGCAGATGCGTCTCCTCCGCGGCGCGCTTGGAGACGCGGCCCGCAAAGTCCGTGGATTCCAAAACCGTCGGGAAGATCGACCTCGGAAGGTCGAGCTTTGCGATGAGTTCGTCCGCCCACACGCGGTTTTTCGTGTCGAAAAAGCCGGTGCCCGATGCGTCGGATGCGTCGGTCGCGACTTCGCCGGTGAACTGATAGCGGATATAGTCCTTGGGGCAGCAGAACACGTCCATCTTCTCGAAGTTCTCCGGCTCCTCCTCGCGCAGCCAGAGGATCTTGCCGCCGGTATAGCCCGTGAGCATGCCGTTGTTCGTGTAGGAGAGCAGTTTCTCCGCGCCGCCCGCGAGCGAAATGATCTCGTCGCACTGCTTCTGCGTGCGCTGGTCGCACCAGAGGATGGACGGGCGGATGACGCGCCGCGCCTTGTCCAGCGCGACCAGCCCGTGCATCTGCCCCGAAAAGCTCACGCCGACATAGGCGTCCTTGGGGAGCGCGGCTTTATCCATGATGAAGCGGCAGCCCTCCGCGACGGCGTTCCACCAATCCTCGGGGTTCTGCTCCGCCCAGCCGTTTTTGGGCGTGTACAGGGGGTATTCCCTCGTGCAGGACGCGAGAACCGTCCCGTTTTCGTCGCAGACGATGCACTTTGCGCCGGATGTGCCGATGTCAAGACCGATGAGTGCCTTCATTTTCCGTTCCTCCTCTTGATTTTTTCAGAGAGCATCTTGATTTTATCGAATTGCAGCGCATTTTCCTTGTGTTCTATAAGGCGCTTGATGTTTGCCCTGTGCGAGTAGATCGCCAAACACGACAGCACGAACGAGAACGTGATCCCTCTCCAGTTTCCGAAGCGGATCAGGAGCGTCAGCACGAAATAGAGCCCCGCCGTCGACAGCGACGCCATAGACATCGTCTTTGTCAAGACGAGCACGGTGATCTGTACCGCGAGCAGGATCATCGCGATCAGGGGATCGATCACCAGGATGACGCCGAAGGAGGTCGCCATGCCCTTGCCGCCCTTAAAGCGATAAAATGCGGGCCAGTTGTGCCCGAGGACGGCGAACAGCCCGCCCGCCATCGCGCCGAGTTCGCCCGCGAGAGCGCCCCCGATCATCGCGGCAAAAAACCCCTTGAGCGCGTCGATCACAAAGGTCACGAGGCTCGGGAGCCAGCCGAGCGTGCGCAGGACGTTGGTCGTTCCGGCGCTGTTGCTGCCGACGGAGCGAATGTCTAACTTTCCGAATGCATGGCCTGTCAGGATGCCGCCGGACACGCAGCCCAGCAGATAGCCGATCGCGGCGCAGAGTACGAGCATGGGTTATTCCTCCTTTTGCTTGTCGCGCCATTCAAAGCGAATGGGCGTGCCTTCGAAGCCGAAGGCTTTGCGGATCTGGTTCTCCAAATAGCGTTCA
The DNA here is from genome assembly GCA_050946115.1 of Christensenellales bacterium. Classification (GTDB taxonomy): domain Bacteria; phylum Bacillota; class Clostridia; order Christensenellales; family Aristaeellaceae; genus CAYFRC01. The sequence goes on along the minus strand of JBMNUF010000028.1, from coordinate 3,614 downwards.
TAGGAAAAATGCAGAAGCTTTTGGTCGTTCACGAAAAACACAAACGTGGGGGGCTTGATTCCCTGCTGTGTCGCGTAGTAGATGCGCAGCTTTCGTCCGCTAATCGTCGGCGGCTGGAGCGCGTTCTGCGCGTCGGCGAGCACGTCGTTCAAAAGCCCCGTCGTGATGCGGCGGGACGCCTGCTCGCGGACGCTGCGCACGGCATCCAAAATGCGCGGCATACGCTGCCCCGTGAGCGCGGACACGAACAGGATCGGCGCATAGGGCATGAACTTGAGCTGTTCCCTGAGCTCCTTGGTGTATTTTTCGAGCGTGCCCGTCTCCTTTTCGACGGCATCCCACTTGTTTACGACCAGAACGGCCGCCTTCCCCTGTTCGTCGATATAGCCCGCGATCTTGGCGTCCTGTTCGGTGATGCCCTCGGTCGCGTCGATCACGAGCACGGCGACGTCGCACCGGTCGATCGCGGCGAGCGCGCGCACGACGGAGAAGCGTTCGAGCGACTGATAGGCGATCGCGCGCTTGCGACGGATGCCCGCCGTGTCGATGATGACGAAGGCATCGTCCCCGTCGGTAAAGCGCGTGTCGATCGCGTCCCGCGTCGTCCCGGCGACGTCGGAGACCATCACGCGCTCCTGCCCTAAGATGCGGTTCACGATGGAGGATTTGCCGACGTTGGGCTTCCCGACGACCGCGATATAGGTCTCGTCGTGCTCCTCCTCGTCCGTGCCTTCGGGGAGCAGCTCGCATACGGCATCCAAAAGGTCTCCGAAGTTCATCATGTTCACGGAGGAAATGCCGATGGGGTCGCCCATGCCGAGCTGATAAAAATCGTATATCTCGTGCAGCATGTTGACGTTGTCGATCTTGTTGACGACGAGCAGCAGCGGCTTTCCCGACCTGCGCAAAAGGTCCGCGACGTTTTCGTCGTCCGCGGTCATGCCCTGCCTGCCGTCCACGAAAAACAGGATCACGTCGCAGGTTTCGATCGCGATTTCCGCCTGCCGCCGCATTTGGCGCAACAGGGGGTCTTCGGAATTCGGGTCGATGCCGCCGGTGTCGATCAGCGTGAATTTGTGGTTTTGCCATTCGCAGTCCGCATATACGCGGTCGCGCGTGATACCGGGCGTATCCTCTACAATCGCGATGCGCCGTCCGGCGATTTTGTTGAAAAAGGTGGATTTCCCCACGTTGGGGCGGCCTATGATAGCCACGAGCGGTTTTGCCATATTGTCCTCCTGATGGTTTGGGGCGATTTCCTGCGCGATGCATATCTCTTTATAAATCCTCTATCGGGATGCCGAGTACGGCGGCTAAGAGCGCCTCTCCGCCGCGCTCCACGACGGTGAGCTCGCACGGAAGCCTTTTTTTCGCCTCCGAAAGCGCCATGCCGTCCAAAAACACGTCTTCCCCGTCGCGCAGCATGCACTCGGTGATGAGAATTTCGTCCGCTTGGACGTTTTGGAGCGCGCGCACGAGGTCATTTCCCGTGACGAGCCCCGAAACGGTGACGCTGTCGCCGAAAAAGGCGTTTTCGACCGCGACCACCTCGATTTCGATGTCTTTTACGGGGTATTCGCGATACAGCCTCTCTAAAAAGGTCTTTGCGCTCACGCCGCAGGCGCTGACGATCCTGCGCTTTTTCGCGCGCGAAAGGTCGCTCGTCTTGTGGGCAAAGGCGTATTCCGCCTCCAGCTGCCTGCAGAGCCCGACGCCGTTTTCGATCTGCGGGTAGTCCTCATACCGTTCGTCGGAGGGGAAATTCCTGCCCGAGAGCACGTACAGTTCGTCCGCGCCGAAGACGAAGGACGTACCGAGTTCCTTCAGGTATTTCTTTTGTGCATCTTTGATGATGTCCAGTGCATCGCAGGCGTTCTCGCGCGCAAACGGGCGCAACGGTACGAGCCCTTCCCTGTGGGATGTAAGCCCCACGGGCACGATCGCGAGCGAACGGCACGCGGGATACAGCGCCGCGAGGTCGGATATGGTCTGCCGCAGCACGTCCCCGTCGTTCAATTCGGGGCAGATGACCGCCTGCGCGTGGAAGGACAGCCCTTCCTTTTTGAGCCTTTTGAGGCGCGGCATGATGTCGACATTGTGCGCCGTGCCGAGCAGAAATTCGCGCATGGTCTTATCCGTCGCGTGGACGGAGATGTACAGCGGCGCGGCACGGCGCTTGACGATCCGTTCAAATTCCGCGTCCGATACGTTGGTGAGCGTCACGAAATTGCCCATCAAAAGCGAAAGCCGCCAGTCGTCGTCCTTTACCCGTAGGGATGCCCGTGCGTGTGCGGGGAGCTGGTCCACAAAGCAGAAGATGCAACGGTTTGCGCAGCAGCGAACGGCGCCGAGCATGTCGCTTTCAAACGCCAGACCGAGCGGCTCGTACTCCTCCTTTTCAAAGGAGAACTCGATCTCCCCCTCGCTCTCACGGCGAACGACAATCGAGAGCTCGTCATTCGCCGTCAATGCCTGATAGTCGATAAAATCGATGATCCGTTCGCCGTTGATCGAGAGCAATTCGTCGCCCGCGCGGATGTCCAACTGCGCGGCGATGCTCTCCGGCTCGACGGACGCTATTTTGTGTGCCATAAACCCTCCGAACCTTGGAACTAACGGCATTGTACCACAAAATCGCGATTTACGCAACGGAAAATCGCCGTGGCGAAAAGTCTTTACGGCGCGGGCTTCAGCGCTTGAGAAAGTCCCGAATCTCGCGCGCATCGCCGCACTGTACGAGCAGGCGGCAAATGCCCTCGTACCCCTCCGTGCCGCCGGAGGAGAAAATCTCCGGTTCAAAGGGCGCGAGCGCTTCGAGCTCGGTATAGATTTCGCCCGGAACCTCGCACATGCGCGGGCCCTCGGCATCGGCACGGTTCGCTAAGCGGCAAAGCTCGGCTATGGGCTTTTCCACGCGCTTTTCGACGCCGACGGGGACGATGAGCCGCACGCGCCGACCGACCGCGGCGGCGATGCAGGGCATGAGCGTACCGCCGACATCGCTCCCGATCAAAACGCCCGCCGTCCTCGTCGCAAGATGCACCGCGTTTGCGCCCTTGAGAATCACATCGCCGCGCGAAAGGGACGGCGCGATATCGAAAATCGTAAGTCCCTCCCTGCGCTTGCCCTTTTCGATGACGACGTCCTCGGCAGGCGGAAAAATCTGCCGATCCCTATCGGCGGGGCGCGTCACGCCGCGCACGAATGCCTCTCGGTTAAACGGCGCCTTGTCACCGATCATCTCGAGCGCTTCCTCCGCCACATAGGCATTCGTCGTGCCCGCGATGATCACCACCGTGCGTTCAAACAGCGCCTTTTGTATATCCTCCCGCCGCATCAGTTCCCGCGCAAGGAGCCTTTTCCCGTCCTCGGGCGTGAGTAGAATCTGTGTAATCATGTATATCCCCTCCCGCGAAAAGTATACCACAGGACGCGCCGCCGCGCAACGCCGCGGCGGAAACCGTCAGATTTTATCCCGATTTCCCCAGGTGAGTTTTCAAAGTAAACGCAACATTTTCAGATTAAACGCGACGGGGTTGCAATTAGTCTGACAAAGACGGAGAGGGGGCTGTAAAAAGCTCGGATTTACGACAAAAACGCACAACAAGAGCCGT
>JBMNUF010000027.1:0-31551 GCA_050946115.1 Christensenellales bacterium | reverse complement strand
GGCTGATAATGTTCCGCTTCTCTTCACTCAGTCCGTTGTACTTCCTTGGTCTTCCCATTGTTAACGCCTCCTGTGTTTTATTCTATCACAGAAGGCGGTGCATTTACAGAAAATTCTTTACAGACTCCTTAAAAACATGTACTGCGTCTGTTACACTGAGCACAATCTACGCGCAAAGCCTGATAACAGCGAAGATATTTCCCCGTGGATTGATTACAGTTCAGTCTATGATACGTCAGAAGCTTTCCTTCAGGACGTATGAAAGCGTCTTTCTGCGGGTTGTAGGTGAAGCCATATTTCTCAGGTGTATTCGGAAATTGTATCGCCGTGATATATACTGTTATTCCCAATAGTTCCAATCCGCGATGCACCGCTCCGGTATCGTAACCTCTGTCCAGTACGATTTTCTCCATAGGAACTCCGAGCTGTATCTGGCGCTCCAGGTATCTCAAAACCACGAAGCTTTCTTTTTGATTTGCCGCACAGGCATCTATCCCTGTAAGAATTCCATGCTTGCAATCTACGGTGGCTTCCAACAGATAGCCCACTCCGCGTTTCGTTCCATGGTTGATGTAGCCACAGTCCGGATCCGTTGTGCTGGTGGTGCGGCGTTTCACGACTTTCTTTATGGGCGGCTCTTTGAATCCGGGCTGCGTGGCAAGCTCTTCATCCAGTCGATCCAAATAACTCTGCATACTTTGCTCGACCTCAACTTCTACATCGACCCAGCTTTTGCGGGATACATTTGCCGGAAGATAGCTGCCATCCGACGCCATTTCCTTCCTGCCCACCAGGTCGCTTTCGATACACCGTCGTACAAATTCCTGAAACACTTTTTGAAACAGGTCGCTTTGCTGCCATTTCCTTACGCGTGTTTTGCTGAATGTAGAGTGATTCGGTATCGCTTCGTGCAGTTCGAATCCGCAAAACCAGCGATAGGCGATATTCAACTGTACGTCCTCTACAAGCCTGCGTTCCGATTTGATTCCATATAAATATCCGACCAGCAGCATTTTGAACATACTGACCAGATCCACTGATGGGTGTCCGTATGTCGGATAATAGGGCACAAGCAGCTCATAAATGAATTCAAATCTTACCATCCTATCGATCTTCCGTAGCAGATATTCCCGAAGAATCATCTGCTCTATATCGACAATCTGCATTTCGAGCTGACTGTTTCTTCGCCCCATCATTTCTATCATCTCTGTTCTTGCTTTATCACAAAATCGAGGCGATTTCCTATTTTGTCAACAGCTCCAATGCTTGACAGTACCAAGAGAAGACGGTTCACCATGTACTTTGTACGGTAATTGAACAGGGCGTTCCCCTCGAAACAGTCGGATTCGGACAGCCACTTCCGACGCTCCCGAGGGCTTTCCGTACGCAAGGTGCAATCAGATCGCATGCACCGGGGGCTTCTGTCCGTCTTTCACGGAAGTCTCACAACTTTTTCAAAACAGGGTGCATATCCATGAAATGACCGCCGATGCCGAAACAAACAGCAGCGTATGGATGATGTGCTCCTTTTTGTTAAAGCCAAACAGGTGCGGCCCCAGATAGGGCTTCGTTTCCGGGTAGAAATGCGGAAAGAAATCGCTGTGGCAAAGCAGTATCCAGTCAAAAACGAAGATGTCAAACGCTTTCAACAGAAGCAGCATGACAAGGAATCGTATGAAAAACCGAACGAAGGGAAAGCCGTTTTTGATTCCGTCCAAGATGCCGTATATCATGGCTCCTGCCATCATCAGAATAGAAATGACAATCAGGAACCATCCAAGTACATGCTGCCCCTTGAATCGCTCTCTTTTATCTTCCAGAACTGCCCGCACATCTTTCGGGGCGGATGTAAAAAATCTCCTATCCTGCACAAAGCCTACACCGCCAAGCAGCAGGAGGAAAAGCCCCGCCATGAGCAGTATGGCACATAGCATTGTCACTAACAAACAGTCACCTCTTCTCTTCTGATAGGGTAAAGCGGATTGGTTGCCAAATGCACACAGCAATGCAGCGGATGTACGAAACGGCTTGGCGTGACTATGCTTTGCGGTTTTGAAAACGGAGAGGGCGGCGCAGTATTCCTTCGCACCTCCCTCTCCGTCCTGAAACATCCAGGTGTTTTTTGTCGCGTCCTGCATTCGCACGGGTCGCGCTCGCTCAAATCGTTCTCGAGCGGGATTCGATAGCCTTACGAAAAGGGCAAATACGGCGCCTCACGACGCGGACGGCGCGTCGCAGACCGGGCAGCGCTTGTACGCCCTCTCGAGCGCCGTGGCGAGCGAGACCTTCGTTGGCGTGGACGTAATCTCCCTACACGTCTTAGAGGCGTGATATTTCAGCCCCAGCGCCTCGACCCATACATAGGTCGAAAGTTTGTTGCCCGCGCACACAGGGCATACGGTATAGCCCTTGCGCTTCGCGGCGTTGACCGTCGTCTTTTTCCCGTCGGTCAAGCCCGAACAGGAGGATTTGGCGTGGAAGAACCCGTTGCCGGGGAAGATGTAGCAGGTCGTGCCCTTGTCGGCGGCTGTGGTTGCCACCGCAGTGCCCGTCACGCACACGGGGCAGGCGACCTTCCCCGCCTTTTTCGCGGTGGCGAGCGGTATCTTGCTCGCGTTCGTCATACCGGAGCACGTGCTCTTTTTATGGTAGTACTTGCCGCTTTTGGTCGCGTAGCAGTATACCTTTGAAGTCGTGGTGGTCTGCGACGCCGCCACCACGCCGCTCGCGCAGACGGGGCACGCGGTTTTTCCGTATTTCTGCGCGGTCGCGAGCGTGATCCGCTTGGCGTTTTTCATGCCGGAGCAGGTGCTCTTGGTGTGGTAATACCTTCCGTTTGCCGTGGCGTAAAGCTTTGCGGTGGAAGGAACCGTTTTAGCTTTGGAAGTCTTGCTGCCGTAGCAGACGGGGCAGGCCGTCTTCCCCGCCGCCTTTGCCTTGGCGAGCGTCACGGCGATGGGGTTTTTCATGCCGGAGCAGGTCGATTTCGAGTGGTAATATCTGCCGCCCGTCGTGGCGAATACGGCGGTATTACTCGTCCCCGAAAGACACCTTGGACACTTGGTCTTGCCGTTTTTGAGCGCTGTCGCGAGCGTGATCTTCTTCGCGCCCTTCATGCCTGAGCAGGTAGAGGTCTTATGATAATACTTGCCGCTCGCCGTCGCATAGTAATACGTCAAAGAGGTTTCCGGAACCGAGGATGAGGAGGAAGACCCCTGCGACACGCACTTGGGACACGGCTTCTTTTTGTACTTCTTCGCGGTCTCGAGCGAAATCTTCGTGGCGTTTTTCATGCCGGAGCAGTTGCTCTTGGTGTGGTAATATTCGCCGCCAGTCGTCGCGTAGTAGCTCTTTTCGCTCGAAGAGGCAGAAGCTTTCTTTCCGATGCAAATCGGGCAGGCTGTCTGTTTGCGCTGCTTGGCGACCGCCGCCGTGATCTTGGTGGCGTTTTTCATGCCGGAGCAGTTCTTGTTCGCGTGGTAGTACTTGCCCGTCGGTGTGGAATAATAGCCGGATGCAGCGGAACCTGCCGTATCGGATGCGACTTTCCCTGCGCACACGGGGCACGGCGTCTTTCCCGCAGCTTTTGCCTTTTCCGCCGTGGTATTCACGGCGTTTCTCATGCCGGAGCAGGTGCTCGTCTTGTGGTAGTACTTGCCGTTTTGCGTCATGTAGTAGATGCCGATACATTTCGGGCAAACCGTAAAGCCGGCTTTTATCGCCGCCGCCTTGGTGGTCGCCCTCGCGTTCTTCATGTCGGAGCAGGTCTGGTTTATGTGGTAATACTTGCCGCCGTCAACGACATAGTAGGTCGTGCCCACCGAAGACTCGCCGTAGCAGGTCGGGCAGGGCGATTGGTTGCGCGTGGAGCGGGCGATGGTGAGATCGATCCGCGAAAGGTCGCCCTCCGCCGCCTCGCAATCCGGGTTGCTGTGGTAATATGCGCCGGTATTGGCGGAATAGACATAGGTCACCGAGGGATCCAAGGGACCCTCTGCCGCATCCGCAGGCGCCGAAGCATCCTGTGCGTCGCCGAAGCCGTCGTCCGCATCCGCGAAGCCGTCATCCTCCGTATCGCCGAGGCTGATCGTGAGATCGCCCTCCGCGTCTTCGGGCGCTACGACGGGTTTCGCCGAGGTCGCCGGCTGCGTGATGGTGACATTGGGGGCTGTGGGATCCTTCCTACCTCCGGGCAATGTGAACAGCAGCACGAGCAGCACGATGCACCATACAGATGCCACGCCGGAGGAAATCAGCCGCTTTTTCGGCTCGAGCATCCTCTGCTTCCACAGAAGATAGATCCCCAGCGGCGGCAAAACCACGAGCAGCAGCCATACCAGCCATTCGTTCTGATAGAAAATGCTGTAGCCGCCCCCGCCGTCTTCTTCCGCGTCGGCGTCGTCGTAGTACTCGTCCGAATCGTCGTAGCCGTCGTCGTAGCCACCGTATTCGTAGCCGCCGTATTCGTCATAGCCGTACTCGTCATAGACGCCGTCTTCGTATTCGATGGCGTCGAATTCGTCCTGCGGCTCTTCCTCGTGCTGTCTGCTAAAATAGAAGCGCTTCACTGCGCCGCCGCCGAATTTATAGGCGATGCCCTCCTTCGACCACTGCAGCTTCAGACCGCCGAGCTTTATTTTCCCCATGTATAACACCCCTATTTTTTGCTATCGTTAGTTTACTACGAAACATCCGATAAGTCAATACTTTTACGGAATAATTTAGAAATAATTTTGTAATAATTAGCCCGCAAAGCACATACGACGCCGCTATGAACAGTATACGAAAAACATATGCGTTTTGTCAACGGTTTTCTTCTTTTCCCGCGTGTTGCGGCGAATCCGCCTTTTCGAGCGTGAACAGAAATCTCGTGAGCCCCGGCCCGCTGTTGACGGAAATCGTCTCGTCGTGCTGGGTGATGATGAGCTTCGCGATGGAAAGCCCAAGCCCTGTGCCGTTTCCGGATGTACGCGCCTTGTCCGCCTTGTAAAACCGGTCAAAGATGTAGGGCAAATCGTCCGGCGGGATTTGCGGCCCGTCGTTTGAGATGCTCACGGCGCACTTGCCGCCCTCGTCGCGCGTATCGACGATGAGGTGCCCGCCCGTGCGTAGAAATTTCACCGCATTGTCGATGAGATTGGTCACGACCTGCCGAATCCTGTCCGCGTCCGCCAAAACATAGAACTGGTCGCTCGCGAAATTGACCTGTACGTCGATCTCCTTCTCCTCTATGCGCCCTTCAAAGCTGAAAAGCTCCAGCGCGATCAACTGGTTCACGTCGAAAACCGTCTTCGTGAGCGGGATCTTCCCCGATTCGAAGCGCGAGAGATCCAACAGCTCGTTCACGAGCTTGGTGAGCCGCTTCGTCTCCAACAGCACGATGTTCAGGTACCTGTCCGCATCATCTCTTGGGATCGTCCCGTCCAGCATCCCCTGCACATAGCCCTGTATGCAGGTGAGCGGGGAGCGCAGTTCGTGCGAGACGTTCGCAACAAAGCTGCGCCGCGATTCTTCGAGCGTGGACAGCTCCTGCGCCATGCGGTTGATGGAGCTGCCGAGCTGCGCCATCTCATCCCCGCCGCGAATGTCCACGCGCCGGTCGAGATTGCCGCCCGAAAACTCGCGCACTGCCTCCTGAATCTGCTTCATCGGGCGCGTCTGCCTGCTCGAGATGAAATACGCCAAAAAGGATCCCAAGATCATTGCGATGCTCGCGGCGATTCCGGCGTTTCGGATCATGTCGGAATAATCCACGCGCAGCCTGCTCGTCGAAATGTGCATGAGGAGCGCGCCGTATACATACCCATCCGCTGCGGCGAGCGGCACGCCGATGGTCACGATGTCCTGCCCCAGTTCGGGGATCAGTCCCTGTACGCGGATTTCCCGCCCGGAAAGCACGCTGCGAAGCTGCGTAACCACGTTTTCGTCGTTGATGTGGTCCTGCGTCGTCTCCGCATCGCCTATGACCAGAAGCGAGCCCGTCGCGTTGACGATCCATATGCTCGCCTCGTAGCTGCTTTGGATATCGCGTATCTTCTCCCGCACGACGCCCGACAACGCCATCTGCATGTTCGGCCGCCAGATCCACGAGATATGCCCCTCCTGCCGCATGAGCAGCGCCATGTCGCGTGCCTGCATCAGCACCTCCGATTCCAGCGCCTGCTGCCGCTCGGAGCGCACCATGATGACGACGAGCCCCGAAAGCACGCCGACCGTCAAGATCAAGGTCGCCATGAACGCCCAGAACAGCCGCCAGAACAGGCGGTTCTTCATAGATTTTTCACCTCGAACTTATAGCCGACGCCCCACACGGTTTTGATCGACCAGCCGAGCTCCTCGCTGCCCGTGAGCTTTTCGCGCAGCCGCTTCACATGCACGTCCACCGTGCGCGAATCGCCGAAAAAGTCGTACCCCCACACCTGTTCGAGCAGCTGCTCCCGCGTGAAGACGGTGGATTGGTGCGTCGCCAGAAAGTATAGCAGCTCGATCTCCTTGGGCGGCATGTCGATCTGCCTGCCGAGGAAGGTGACGGTGTAGTGCGAAATGTTGATGGTGAGCCCCGGAAAGACCAGCTCCTTGTCCGGCGAATCGACATTCTGATACCTGCGGATGACCGCCTTGATGCGCGCGACGAGCTCCTTCGTCTCAAAGGGCTTGGTGATGTAGTCGTCCGCGCCCAATTCCAGCCCCAGCACCTTGTCGAACGTGTCGTCCTTCGCAGTCAGCATGATGACGGGGACGTTGGAAACCTTGCGCACCTCCCTGCACACCTGCCAGCCGTCCATGCCGGGGAGCATCACGTCCAGCAGCATGAGGTGGGGCGCGGCGGTCTTGAACTTTTTGAGCGCCTCGTCGCCGGAAAACGCCGTCTCCACCTCGAAACCTTCCTTCGTCAGATAGAGATTGACGAGCTGGGAGATGTTCGGATCGTCGTCCACGAGGAGTATTTTGATCTTGCCCATGCCTGCGCCTCCTTTATTTCAGCGAAACGACCGTGACCCCGTCTTCGCCCTCGCCGTATTGCCCGAGGCGGAATTCTTTCACTGCGGGGTGCTTTTTCAAATGATCCTGTATACCCGCGCGCAAAACGCCCGTGCCCTTTCCGTGGATGATCGATACGGTTTTGAGCGCCTGCAGCCCCGCGCCGTCCAGATACATATCGACCGCCAAAGTCGCCTCATCTAATGTCATCCCGCGCACGTCGCACTCCATGCCGACGGATTTTTGCGATACGGAGACTATGTTCTTCGTCCTCCGCTTTTCCTTTTTGTCGGGTTCGGCGCGGCGCACCTGCGAAAGCTGCACCTTCATCTTCATGATGCCGCACTGCAGCATGAGTTCTCCCTTGGCATCGGGTAGCGCGAGCACGGTGCCCTTCGTGCCTACGCCCAGAAGCTCGACCGTCTCACCGAGCTTGAGGTCTTTCGGCGCTTCGCCCTCGGGGGATGCAGAGATGGGGCTGTCCGACATGTCGTCTATCGCGCCCTGCATCTGCGCGCGCAGCGCGTGCAGCTCATGCTCCTTGACAGAAGCGCCCGATCGCATTTTTTTGAGATCGGCGATGATCTGCTCCGATTCACGCTGCGCCCGCGCGAGGATTTTCTTTGCGTCGTCCTTCGCCTTTTGCAGCATGGTCGCGCGCTTTTCTTCCAACTCCGCGCGCGCCCTTTCCGCCTCGTCGCGCAGGCGCTGGGTCTCCCTGTGCGCCTCCTCCGCGAGCACGCGCTCCTTTTCGGCAATGCGGCGGTGGTATTCGGCGTTAGCGATCACGTCCTCAAAGCGAATCTGGTCCTTGCTGAGCCGCTGCGACGCCTCGCGGATGAGCGCCTCCGGCAGCCCCAACTTTCTGGAGATTTCAAAGGCATTCGATTTTCCGGGCACGCCGATCGAAAGGCGGTATGTGGGGCGAAGCGTCTCCACGTCGAATTCGACGGAGGCATTTTCCACGCCGACTGTGCCGAGCGCGAACGCCTTCAGTTCGCTGTAGTGCGTGGTCGCGAGCGTCGTCGCCTTCATCTTCAAAAGGTGCTCCAAAATGCTCATCGCGAGCGCCGCGCCCTCCGTCGGGTCCGTACCTGCGCCGAGCTCGTCGAACAGCACGAGCGATTTCGGCGTGACGTTTTGTAGGATATTTACGATATTCGTCATGTGGCCCGAAAACGTCGAGAGCGACTGCTCGATGGACTGCTCGTCGCCGATGTCGGCAAATACGTCATCGAAAATCGCCATCTCCGTGCCGAACTGCGCCGGAACCTGCAGCCCCGCCTGCGTCATCAGCGCGAAGAGGCCTACCGTCTTCAGCGTGACCGTCTTGCCGCCCGTGTTGGGCCCCGTGACGACGAGCGTCGTGAAGTCCTCCCCCGTCCACAGGTCGATCGGGACGACCTTTTCGGGATCGATAAGCGGATGCCTGCCCCTGACGATGTTGATGCGCCCGTCTTCGTTCAGCTTCGGCGTGACGGCGCGCATGTCGCGCCCAAGCTGCGCCTTTGCAAAAATCATATCTAACTCTGCGAGCAGCGCGATGTTGTTCTTAAAAAGGGGCGCTTGCGGCGCGACCTGCGCGGAGAGCATGGAGAGGATTCGCTCGATCTCCTTTTGCTCTTTCGCAAGCCACTGCTTCAGGTCGTTTCCCGCCTCCACCGCGCCCATCGGCTCGATGAAAAGCGTCGCCCCGCTCGCGGACTGGTCGTGGATGAGTCCGGGCACGTTCTGCCTGCATTCTGCCTTGACGGGGAGCACGTACCTGCCGTTTCGCATGGTGATGATCGCGTCCTGCAGGTATTTGGAAAGCGAGGGATTGCGCAAAAACTGGTTCAGCTTGTCGCGCACCCTGTCGTTGACGATGCGGATGTGCCTGCGGATGTCGTACAGTTCGCCCGACGCGCGGTCGGCTATCTCGTCCTCGGAGAGGATCGCGTTGAAGATTTCTTCTTCAAGCCCCCTGTCCGTCGCGAGGCGCGACGCCATCTCTGTGAGGAGCAGCGTGTCCTCCCTGTCGGTCACGATGGCGCTTCGCACGCCGCGAGACGCGCGCAAAAGCTCCGCGACGTCGAGCAGCGCCTTCGGCGAGAGCGTGCCGCCGACGGATGCGATCTTGAGGTAATCCGAAACGTCCGCAAAATACTGTATGGGGTTTGCGCCGCAGTACGCGCGGATCGTGTTCGCCTCCTCTGTCTGCCGCTGAAGCGTTACGACCGTCGCCGCGTCGGAGGACGGCTCGAGCAGGGCGATCCTCTCCCGCCCCGCTTCGCTCACCGCGAGCGCCTGAAGCTGCGCGCGAATCTTCGTGAATTCCAGAACGCGCAAATCTCTTTCCTGCATGATACCCGCTCCTTATGGCGTTTCCCGCGCGAAATGCCCGGATGTCGCTTCAAAATCCGCCGCGCGGCCGCCGATGTCTTTTCCGTCGATCTTGTCCCGAAAAAGGGACGTGATTGCACGAGCTTTATCCATATCTTCATCCGTCAGGATGATGCGCCAAATGCCCTCCTGCGGCACATTGCGCGCATGCAGGCTCATCGGCACGCTGTTGAGCACCCGCACGATGCACCCGCGCGAGGTTTTTATCCGCTCCAGCGGAAACCGAACGCGCCTGCGGTCGATGAGCGGCGTATCTTCTATGCTCCCGTTCCCCATATCGCAGCGGGTACAGGCGGCGTGCTTTCCGCCGCCAAGGGAGGCGTTTTTCGGGCAGTGCGCAAGCTGCATCAGCGCGATCCTGCCGTATACGACCCATTCCCTTTCGCAGGAGAGCTGCAGCGCCTCCGCGCGCGTTAGCTCTATCGAGGGGCAGATGCTGTCGCAGCCCGCATTCCACAAAAACGACACTGCGGAATCGTTCGCCGCGTTCAGCATGAAATCCGCCCTTATCGGCGCGCGCCATTTGAGCGATAGCTGCCCCGCGTTCGCGATGACTACGGATGTGATTTGCGCGGCGTGTTCCTCCGCGAAGCGATGAAGTGCTTCCAAATCCTCCGCAGGGCACACAGGCGGCAGCTTCAGCGCAAAGCGCAAATCGGAGGGACAGGCGAGGTTCGTCAAATCCTTCGGCGAAAACGAGATTTCGTCCGCGCCGCAGCGCAATGCCTCGCGCAGGATGTCCCAGTCGGAACCTTCGACGGACAGGCGCACTTTCTTATCTTCTTTGACGAAGTAAGGTTCCGTTCGGTTCAATGGGTATAGGGGCATTTCGCGCTTTTGCCGCGCATCGGACAAGGCGGAAAGCGCATCCCTGCGCAAATTGTTTATTGCCGAAACGGGGAGATAGCCGCCCTCGTCGATCTCCATATCCAGTTTTTCAAAGAAATAAGGTGTTCCGCCCGTCTTGCGCAGCGCGCCTTCGAGCGTTTCGCGCCTTGCGGGCTTTTGCGCCGGCTGTACGATATCCCCCTCCGCAAAGGCGGTATGCGCCCCGTCGGACACAGACAGCGTCGCCCGCTCCCCTTTTCGGAAGGCGAATGCGCCCGCAATGGGCACGGAGGGCTTTTCCGCCTCCTGCCAGCTTTGGCGCGCGCGGCGAAGCTGCTCATCGTGTGCAAGGCGGTAAACGATGCCCTTGCCTCCCCTTTCGCAGGAAACGTATTCACCCTTTCGTCCGGAGAGACTGATCGGGTTTTCGTTCAGAAGCAGCTGGTCTGCGGGCGCAACGTCATCCTCCAACAGGATTTTGCCGTTTCCCAATGCCCTGCCGACCGCAACGCCCATGTGGTTGGGCTTTTCCGTGCTCATCAGTTCCGCATCGTCCACGCCGAAGAAATACCCCTTCGTGAAGCCGCCTCGGTTGAATATCTGGCGCAGTTCGTTCGCCGCATTCGGGTTTTCGATGCCGTCGATGGCTTCGCGGTAGATTTTCGTGACGACCGCGACGTATTCCGGTCGCTTCAGCCGCCCCTCCAGTTTCAGGCTCACGACGCCCGCATCGCGCAGCGCCTTGATGTGCGGAAGCGTCATGAGGTCCTTCGGCGAGAGCAGGTAGCCCGTCTTCTCTGCCAATGTGTACGGGAGCCTGCACGGCTGGGCGCACATGCCGCGGTTGCCGCTCCTTCCACCCACCATCGAGGAAAACAGGCACTGCCCCGAGCAAGCTACGCACAGTGCGCCGTGTCCGAACGCCTCAACTTCAACCCCTTCATCCGCGCATTCGCGGATGTCCGAAAGTGTCGCCTCGCGCGCGATGATCATGCGCGCATAGCCGTTTTCGATGCAGAAGCGCGCGCCATATCTGTTGTGCAGCGCCATCTGCGTCGAGGCGTGCAGCGCGAGGTTTGGGAGCATTTGCCGAAGCGCCCTGCCCACACCGAAGTCCTGCACGATCGCCGCGTCCGCGCCCGCATCCGAAAGCTGCCGCGCGACATCCTCGAGCATGGGCATTTCCTTTTCCTTAACCAAGGTATTTACCGTCACATACACTTTTTTGCCGCGCTCGTGGCAGTATTCGCATGCAGAAACGAGTTCGTCGCGGCTGAAATTCCCCGCACCCGCGCGCGCGTTGAGCGCGTGCAGCCCGAGGTATACGGCATCCGCGCCGTTGCGAATCGCGGCGAAGAGCGATTCCATGTTGCCCGCAGGCGACAAAAGCTCCATCAAATCGTCTCCCCCTGCGCGCCGGATGTGAGTCCGTAGCGCGCATGCGCACGTTCGAGCTCCGCGCGAAGGTGCCTGTTTTCGTCCTGCGCCTTTAGCAGCTCGTCGCAAAAGCTCAGGCAAGTGAGTACCGCCGCGTCCGACTGCGCCACCCGCGTGGCGGTTGCGATATCCGAAATCTGCCTATCGACCGTCTGCGCCACGCGCTGCATGTATTCCTCCGTGTCGTAGCTCAGAACCGTATAGTCCCTGCCCGCAACGCGGATTACGATTCGCCTTTTTTCCATAGCATTTCCCATGCCGGCGCGGCTCCGGCGAAGTGTTGCAGAAAACGGACGCCGCAAAATTGTCCGTTTTGGCGTTATTCCCTCGTTCGCAGAACAATCTTATGAATTTCCGGCATTGCGCCGACGCGCAGCGGCAGGCGGCTCATCCCCACGCCGCACGACACGAGAAGCCGCATCCCGCCAAAATCCCTTTCGCCCGAGGCGATAAAGTACGGATTGTTTCGGATTTTTTTACGCAACAGGAGATACGGGGAAATCCGCCCGATGCGAATCTGCCCGCCGTGCGTGTGTCCGCAGAGGACGAGGTCGGGCGTTGCGCGATCCTCCGACAAGATGCGCGGCAGGGCGTGCGGCGAGTGGCTCGCCAATAGCACGAAATCGCCCTGTTTCCGGTGCAAGGGAAGCGATGATGGTTTCGGCTGCCCGTACTTTGCGTCGTCGCAACCGCAATTGATGAGCCGCCCGCCCGCGACCGGAATCTCCATCCATTCGTTCGCCAAAAGCCGCACGTCCGATGCGGCGCACAGCCTTTTAAGCCGCTTATAGCTGCCGTGAAAGCACTCCCAATCGTTGTTTCCGGGGACACACACCTTGCAAATCTCCGCAGGGATGTTCGCCATCCGCGCAAAAAATGCCTCCTGCTCCCGTTCCGATTCCGCGTTGTCTCCGCCGATGACGAGGATATCGGGCGCAAGTGCGCGAATCGTCTCGCACAGCGCGTCGAGCGCGCGCTCGGGAAAGGAGCGCGAATGGTGTACATCCGCCACGAACACGATGTTTTTTTCGTTCAGCCCCTCGGGGAGATTTTCAAAGGCGTATTCCGTCTCCCGAACGGCGGATTGGTGCCCAGAAAACGCGATGCAGCTCATTTCAGTACGACTCCCATGATCCGCGCGACATCCGCTGCCTGCTCGTAGGCGAAGATCGCGCCGCACAGATTATTCCCTGCCGCGCGCAGGTTCTCGATTTCGCAGGTCGAAAAATCGACTCCCTTAAGCCTCGTTTCCAGCATTTCCGCCGTGCGCAAATCGCATTTTTCAAACGATACGTCTTTCAGCACCGCGTTATTTGCCATCGCCTCGCGCAGGATGCAGCCGATCAGCTCCGCCGCCTGCAGCCTCGCCTTCGTGAAATCGGCATACAGCATTTGGCAGTTTTCAAACAGCACGTGCGAAAGCGTCGCCTCGGACAAATCGGTGCCCGTCAGGCGGCAGCCCACTATCTCTGTGCGCAGCATGGCACAACGCGGAATGCGCAGCGCGGACAAATCGCATTTTTCAAACGCGCAGTCCTCAAAGGAGAGCCGCTTCACCTGCATTTCGGAAAACGTGCAGCCCGTAAAGGTGCACTTGGAAAATTCGAGCCTTTCGGCGCAGATGCCCGAAAGCGACTCCGCGCGGAAGGCGAAGCCGCGTATTTCGTCGCGCGATATCGCCGCGCGCTGTGCGATTTCGGAAAGGTTCGCCCCTTCGCACAGCGGTTCCCCCCACCTCGGCAAAAGGCGCTTCATCCCGCAGCCCCCAGAAGCACAATGCCCGCGATGCCGACCACAGCCGAGAGGATCGTCTTTTTCGTGCACTTTTCGCGATACAGGAAAACAGACAGGAAGACCGACAGCAGCACGATTCCGCCCTCGATGAGCGGGATCAAAAGCGACGCCTCCATCGCGCGGAAGCCGTACATCACAGCGAGGTTTCCACCCGCGGTGCCTGCGCCCGCCAGAAACGACAGGAGCAGCTGCTTCTTCCGCGCGGTTTTCCCGAGCCACGGCGCGAGGGATGTGCCCCGCATCTTAAGAACCAACGCACACGCGCTGCAGATGATCGCCGTACACAAAAACCAATACATGCAATACGTCAGTTCAGAAACGTTCGACGCGGCACGCGTATAGGATTTACTGATCGTGCTCGTAAGCCCGCTGAGAACCATCGCCAAAGCGGTGAATAGGAGCCACTTCGCATCCCCCGCCGCTTCCTTTTCGCCCAAAGAGTTGAGCGCGAAGAGCCCCAACATGCACGCCACGCCCGCGACCTTCAGCCACGTGACGCTTTCGCCCCAGAACAGGCAGCCGACGACGGTCGGGATGAGCATCCCCGCGCGCGTGAGCAGTGACGTCAGCCCCAAAGGCCCCGACGCCACCGACAAAAGCCCCATCGTGAGGAGCAGCGTAAAATTGACCCCCGCGATCAGGGAGAACTTGAGCACGGTCCCGTCGGGCACCGCGAGCCCGCCGAAGCACGCGCAGATCGCCGCTGCGATCGCGAGCGTGAGCGCGTTGTGGATCATCATGCCTGCGAGCCCCGCGGGCATCTGTCTGGTAAATTCCTTGTTGGCAAAGACCTGTATGGTGAAAATCGTCACCGCTAAAAGGACATATCCCATGGTTGTTTATCCCCTTTCAACCTTGTCAACCCTTTCGACCAAATCATCCATTA
Organism: Christensenellales bacterium; assembly: GCA_050946115.1. Classification (GTDB taxonomy): domain Bacteria; phylum Bacillota; class Clostridia; order Christensenellales; family Aristaeellaceae; genus CAYFRC01. The sequence goes on along the minus strand of JBMNUF010000027.1, from coordinate 17,243 downwards.
CACACGGAACGACCGGAACGCCCTTGTCCCCGCGCTGCTGGATGCGAATTGTCTCCGTATTCAGCGTCGTCTGCCCGCTGCGTTTGAGCGTCACCGCGAAATCGAACGGCTCCTTGACCGGGAGCGCCGCGACGAGCTTCGCGCCGTTTGCGGCGTTTTTCACGAATTTGAAGCATGCAACGCCCTTGCCGCCGCGTCCGCGCGGATCGAAATCCACCAGCAGGCACCGCTTCATAAAGCCCATGTCGGACACGAGCAGCACTTCGCCCTCGCTGTCGTGCGGGATCGCGGAGAGGACGGCATCGTTCGCGCCGAGCGCAATGCCCCGCACGCCCGATGTCATGCGCCCCGTCGTCGGGACTTCGGAAACGTCGAACTGCATCGCCATGCCCAATCGGGTAATCAAAAGCAGCAGCTTTTCTTCGCCCATGCGCGAAACGGATACGAGCCTGTCGCCATCCTTTAGGGAGATTCCGGAGAAGCGGTTCTTTCGCACCTCGTAATCGGCGTATTTGCTCCGCTTGACCTGCCCCTTTTCCGTGACGAACAACACTTCGCCCGCATACCCGTCGCCATCTGGCAGCGCCCATACCGCGATCAGCACTTCGTCGTTTTCCAGCCCCGGCAGCAGCCCGCTCAGCGCCAAGCCCCTGTCCTTCGGGCGGCATTCGGGAATCTGCGAAACCTGCGCGGGATAGCAGAAGCCCTTGTCCGTGACGAAAAACAGTCTATCATCCGTCGTCAGGCGGAAGATCGTCCCGCCCTCCTCGGGCGTCCTGCCGGAGGACAGCCGCCGTAGGAAGCCGCCGTCCGTGATCTGCACGATCACATCTTCCGCGACGGGCTTTTCCTCCTCGATGACGATCTCCCCGTCCGGCTTCGGTATGATCTTCGTGCGCCGCGCGTCCGCGTATTTCTTTCGCGTCTCAAGCAGCTCTTCGCGGATGACCTGCAGCAGCTTCTTTTCGCTCTTTAAGATTCCCTCCAACTTTTCGATCAGCTTGCGGAGTTCCTCGTATTCCTTTCGCAGCGAAACGATCTCGAGGTTGGTCAGCCGCTGCAGGCGCATGTCCAAAATCGCCTGCGACTGAATCTGCGTGAAGCCGAACCGTTCGCACAGGTTCGTCCGCGCATCCGAGGGCGTTTTGCTCGCGCGGATGATGCGGATCACCTCATCGAGGTTGTCCACCGCCTTGATGAGCCCCTCCAGGATGTGCGCGCGCGCCTTCGCCTGTGCGAGCTCGTACTGCGTGCGCCGCGTGACGACCTCCTTTTGGTGGCGGATGTAGTGCGCAAGCACCGTCTTGATGCCCATCTGCACGGGCTTTCCGCCCGCGATGGCGACGATGTTCACGCCGAAGGTAACCTGCAAATCCGAATACTTATACAGCGCATTCAGAACATTCTGCGGATTCGCGTCCTTTTTCAGCTCGACGACCGCGCGCATGCCCGTGCGGTCGGATTCGTCGCGGATGTCGTAGATGCCGGAAAACAGGTTCTTCTTGTCCTCGCTCAGGCGGAGGATTTTTTCGAGCATGGCAGCCTTGTTCACCTGATAGGGAACTTCCGTCACGACGAGAAGCGTTCGCCCGGCGGATCCCTTTTCGATATCCACCTTCGCGCGCACCTGCAATTTTCCGCGCCCCGTTTCGTATGCGGTAAAGAGCTCCTCATCCTCGAGCAAAATGCCGCCCGTCGGGAAATCCGGCGCGGGGATGTGCTTCATGAGTTCTTTTGTGGTGATATTGGGGTTGTCGATCTGCGCGATGGTGCCGTCGATCACTTCCGCGAGGTTGTGCGGCGGGATGTTCGTCGCAAGCCCCACGGCGATGCCCGTAGCGCCGTTGACAAGCAGGTTCGGAAACCTGCCCGGCAAGAGGCACGGTTCCTTCTGCGTATCGTCGAAGTTGAGCTGGAAATCGACCGTGTCCTTGTCGATGTCGCGCAAAAGCTCCAGTGCCTGCGGCGTCATGCGAGCCTCGGTGTAGCGCATCGCGGCAGGGCTGTCTCCGTCGATGGAGCCGAAGTTGCCGTGCCCGTCCACGAGCGGCGCGCGCATTACGAAGGGCTGCGCGAGCCTCGTCAGCGCGTCATATACGGAGGTATCCCCGTGCGGGTGGTATTTGCCCAAGCAATCGCCCACGATGCGGGCGCACTTGCGGTGCGGCTTGTCGGGCGTAAGTCCCAACTCATGCATGGTGTACAGAATTCGCCGCTGCACGGGCTTGAGCCCGTCCTCGACGCGCGGGAGCGCCCTTTCCAATATGACGAATTCCGAATACGGCATCATGCACTCGTGCATGACCTCTTCCATAGGCCGCTGGAACACGACCTCGCCGCGCGGCGGGATATCCGACGGCTTTTTCTTATTCTCCCTTGCCATGTCCGTCGCCTCCTATCTGCACGCGCTCCATGAAGGTGTCTTCCTTGTTGAAATCCGCGTGTTCGGAAATGTAGAGCCTGCGCGGCTCGACCTTGTCGCCCATGAGGATCGTCACCATGCGCTCCGCCTCCACGGCGTCCTCGATCGTCACCTGCATCATCTTGCGCTTGTCGGGGTTCATCGTCGTCTCCCAGAGCTGCTCGGGGTTCATTTCGCCCAAGCCTTTGTAGCGCTGCAGGGTATAGCCCCTGCCGAGGCGCTTGATCGCCGCGTCAAGCTCCTTGTCGTCGTAGCAATAGATGGAAGTATCGCCCTTGGAGCACTTGTACAGCGGCGGCATGCCGATATAGACGTGCCCTTCGCGCACGAGGTCGCACATGTAGCGGAAGAAAAATGTGAGCAGGATCGCGCGGATGTGCGCGCCGTCCTGATCGGCGTCCGACAGGATGACCACGCGGTTGTATTTGAGCTTTTCAATGGTAAAATCGTCGCCTATGCCCGTTCCGAGCGCGGTGATGATGCTTCGGAATTCCTCGTTCGCAAGCACCTGGTCTATGCGCTTCTTTTCGGCGTTCAGCGGCTTTCCGCGCAGAGGCAAAATCGCCTGAAAGCGCCTGTCGCGCCCCTGCTTCGCGCTGCCGCCCGCCGAATCGCCCTCCACGATGTACAGTTCGTTCTTGGAATAGTCCCTGCCCGTGCAGGAGGAGAGCTTGCCCACGAGCGGCGCGGCTTCCAACTGGTTTTTCGCGCGCGCGATATCGCGCGCCTTGCGCACGGCCTCGCGCACCTTCGCAGTCTGCAGCGCCTTTTCAAGGAGCTTTCCCGCCTGCTCCTGGTTTTTCAAATCGTCCAGATAAATGCCCATGTTCTCCAGCGTGATCGCCTCGGCGAGCGGGCGCACCTCGGTATTTCCGAGGCGACCCTTCGTCTGCCCTTCGAACTGCGGCCGCTGCACGTTCGTCGAGACGATCGCCGTCATGCCCTCGCGGTAGTCCTCGCCCGTGAGGTTTGCGTCCTTGTCCTTGAGTGCGCCGACGCGGCGGGCATAGTCGTTAAACGCCTTGGTCAAGGCGGCGCGAAAGCCCGCCTCATGCGTGCCGCCCTCCGCCGTCGGGATGTTGTTTACGAAGGAGAGCATCGTCTCGTTGTAGGAATCGGTGTATTGAATCGCGACGCGCATGCGAAAGCCGTCCTTTTCGCCTTCAAACAGGATCGGATCGCCGATGGGATTCTTTTCCGCATTCACGAATTTGAGAAAGTCCGAAAGCCCGCCCTCGTACAGGAAGGAGAGCGTCCGCGCTTCCGGGTCCTTCATCCGCTCGTCCGTGAGCACGAACCGCACGCCGCCGTTGAGATAGGCGAGCTCGCGCAGGCGCCGCCTTACGACGTCGTATTGAAACTCGACCGACTCAAACACCCTTGGGTCGGGCTTAAAGCACACGACGGTGCCCTTTTTCTTCGTGCCGCCGAGCTTTTCCAAAGGCGCGACCGGGTGCCCCGAGAGGATTTTTTGCGTCTTGGGGTCGGTCACGCTCTCAAAGCGCTGAAAATAGTGCCCGAAATCCTTATATACGTCTACCGTCATCCATTCGGACAGCGCGTTGACGACCGATGCGCCCACGCCATGCAGTCCGCCCGAATAGGTATAATTTTTGTTGTCGAATTTCCCGCCCGCGTGCAGCTGCGTGTAGACGACCTCCACCGCCGATACGCCGAACTGCGGATGGATATCAACGGGCACGCCGCGCCCGTTATCGGAAACCTCGCAGCTCCCGTCCTTGTGCAGCGTGACGGCGATTTCGTCCGCGTAGCCGTTTGCCGCCTCGTCGATCGCGTTGTCTACAATTTCCCAAATTAAATGGTGCAGACCGCGGCTGCCGGTCGTCCCGATGTACATTCCCGGGCGCATGCGCACCGCGTCCAGCCCCTCGAGCACCTGAATATCGCTCGCCTGATATGTCTTTGCCATGTTCTCCCCCGATACTCGTTTTGGTGACAGTATATCATAATCACGTTAATTCTGTTGGATATCTCGCCGAGACAAAAAGTGCGCAACGACATTTTCCGACGATTTACGAAAACGGGCTTGTCAAGCGCGAAAAAACATGTATACTATACATTGTATGTTCTCCCTTGAGAGGGACTTGAAAGGATGGTTCTCACTATGATCGACAAAAGAATTCGCATTCTCGCCGCGATGCTCGTCTTGCTGTTCGCGTTCAGCGGGTGCAGCATGATCGTCATCGACGAGGAAATGGACAACGCTGAGCACGTCGCCGAGTTTACCGGCGGCTTCGTCACCAAGGGCGAGGCGCGGGAATCCCTCGCGCAACTTGTCAACAGTTACGCCGCGTACGGCGCGGACATCGCCGCCTACGGCACCGATTTCCTGAACGAGCAGAAGGAAAACATCCTCCAAATGCTCGCCGAGGACAAGATCGTGAAGCTCAAGGCGGAATCTTTCGGTTTCACGGAGATCCCCGAGGAGAAGCAGGCGGAGCTCAAGGAACAGGCGCAGAAGGATTACGACGACATGATCGCCATGTACACCTCCTCCATGCCGCCCGCCGCCGAAGGGGAGGACGATCCCGCGAAGCAGGCGCAGGAATTCCTCGCGAAGAACTACGGCTACACGCTGGAAAGCGTCGTCGAGGGCGCGATCGACGGATATTGGCAGGACCTTCTCTACGAAGAAGTGACCAAGGATGTCTCTGTGACCGATGCGGAAAAGGAAGCGGCGTATCAGCAGCTCGTCTCGGGCGATCAGGAGAAATACCGGGACGACCCCGCAGCTTTTGAGCGCGCGATGACGGGCGGCACCGATGTCGCGTGGGTCCCCGAAGGCTACCGCACCGTGAAGCACATCCTCATCAAGCTCACGGACGAGGAGATTTCCGCGCTTTCGACGCTGAAGGCCGACCTGTCCTCCGTCGAGGCACAGATCGACGATTTGGAGACCGCGATCGCCGAAGCCGCCGCTGCGGATGAAGCGGATGCCGCCGAAGAAGCGCCTTTAGAGGACGCCATCGAGGAAGCGGCGGAAGAACCCGCCGATACGACCGCCGAGGAAGCAGCAGAGGAGCCCGCCGAGCAGACCGACGAGGAAGAGTTGGCGGAGCTGAACGCGCAGAAAGCCGAGCTCGAAGCCGAGATCGCCGCCCTCGAAGCGGCATACAAGGAAAAGCTCATGCCCAAGGCGCAGGAGGCGCTGGACTTGATCGCGGGCGGCACGAGCTTTGAGGATGTCATTGCGCAGTACGGCGAAGACCCGGGCATGCAGAACGAGCCCACCAAGACCATCGGCTATTACGTGTCCGCGAACTCTGCGATGTGGGAGCAGGTGTTCACCGATACCGCAATGGCGCTGCAGAATGTCGGCGACGTGTCCGAGCCCGTGCTCGGCTCCAACGGCTTGCACATCATCAAGTACATTTCCGACGTCACGCCCGGCGCGGTCGATACGGAAGAACTCCGCGCGACGGCCGCCGAAAACGCGCTGAAGACCGCGAAGGACGCTTCCTACGATGCGGCGGTCGAGCAGTGGGTCAAGGACGCGAACGTCAAGACCTATCTCAAGAGGTTCGACTGATACATCTCACCTATACATGGGCTGTCTCTTTCCGTTTTGAGACAGCCCGCCGTATATTCGGGAGGGACGCGATTGCGGTTTATTAGGTACCATGCGGAGACATCGCCATGACCAAAGCTGTGGTGTTTTGCTTGCCGCTCTCATTTTCCTCATATTCGCAAAACGGATGTATTTCTTTTCGATCAGTTTATCCATAAATTAGGATGCAAAAAAGCGGAAAGCTACCATATCCGACCGAAGGAACATTGATTCCCGCAACCTGCTTCGGCAGCGAAGAGGAACGGCAGGAGTTTCTCGGGCTTCTCATATCGAAGACGAACAAAGGCTAAGTAGCATGCAAATACAGCAGGTTCCCGAAGATAAGAAGCAATTCCCCCCAGCTTCTGCTCGCGGACGGGCAGGAGGGTATGATCGACTGCTATTTGGAGCGCGGCACCCTGTACGTTTTGGATGACGGCGGTATCAAAGCGGAGCGCGTCGTTACGGACGAGGGGAACGGCGTTTTAGAAATCAAAAACATCGCCGTATACCCCGAATTTCATGGAAGAGACTACGTAAAGGCACCGCTGGAATATCCAGCGCGGACGTATCGGAGCGCATATTCCGTTCTGCACCATTCGGTCAAGTATTTCTTCACCTTTCATTACGGCTGCCCGATCTACGATTGCAGAAAACAATTGGTCGTCATGGTCTGTCTGCAAAGGAAATTGTGAACCAAATATTAAGGAGGGCACGAGGCGATGAAGATTCTTGTCCTGAACGGAAGCCCCAAGCGGGAGAAGAGCGACACCCTGCACATCACACGCGCGTTTCTTGAGGGGATGCGCGATGTTGCGGAACAGGAGATTCATACGATTCACGTCATCGACAGCCATATCGAATACTGTTCCGGCTGCTTTACCTGTAAGCGCAACGGCGGAACCTGCATCTACGACGACGATATGCGCGGCATCTTGCGGGAAATCCTCGCAAGCGACGTGCTGCTGTTCAGCTTCCCGCTCTACAACTATGCAATGCCCGCGCCGCTGAAAGCATTGCTCGATCGAACGATGCCGCTAAGCTCCTTGGCGATGCAGAAGGTAGACGGGCGATATGAGCACGTGGGGCAGGCAGATTTTTTGCATTTGCAATACGTGATGATCTGCGGCTGCGGCTTCCCCAATAGCCAAAGGAACTTTGAGCCGATGGTGGCGGGCTTCAGGCTGATGTTCCCGAACCACTCTACGATCATCACGGTGCTGGAAAGCCCCATGTTCAACGCGCCCGAAGCCGCACAGGTGACGATTCCGCGGCTCAAACTCGTGCGGAAGGCGGGCAGGCAGTATGCCGAGGACGGCGCAATCGAGGACGCCCTTTTGGCAGAAATCACATCGCCCATGATCCCCGAGGATGTCTATGCAAAAATCGTAAACGAGGGCGTCGCAGGGGCGGAATGAGTCGGATGTTGTATGTTCCTGATGTATAGCGGCGACGGAGGTGCGCGATGAACCTACCTTTTTTGATTATCGTTACGGGCGAGCCCGGCGCGGGCAAGACGACCTTTGCCGAAGCGCTGTCGCGCGAGGCGTGCCTGCCGCTGCTGAGCCGCGACCGCATCAAAGAGGGATGCGTACACACATGGGAGCAGTCGGCATCGCAGCAGCCCGAAAACGCCAATCTGTTGGCTACGAACCTGTTTTTTGAGATCATGGTACAAATGCTTTCGGGCGGCTGTTCGCTGATCGCCGAAGCCGCATTCCAACACGCGGTGTGGGAAAAGTACCTGTCCCCGCTCATGGACAAGGCGCAAATCCGCATCTGCCTGTGTGCGCCCGAGCGCAGCGAAATCGCGCGGGAACGGTTTCTGCGGCGCGACCTCGCCGACATGCGCCGAAGTCGCTTTCACGGCACCCGAGGCGAAGCAGCGACACCTCTTGCACACTACGAGCCGCCGCAACTGCAGGTGCTCACCTTCCGCATAGACACCACCGGCGAATACATCCCGTCGCTTTCCGCGCTGATTCCGCAGCTGTTGAATGGATATACGGAGGAAAATCGCATATGAAAAAACGCGTCGAAATACTCAATTCCTTCTATGGTACCGAATGCGACGAGGATGTTCGCTTGGCAAAGAGTCGGCACGGGCAGCTCGAATATCTGACGACCATGCACTATATCCACAAATTCCTCCCGAAGACGGCGGATATTTTGGAAATCGGCGCGGGTACGGGGCGATATTCGATCGAGCTGGCAAAGCGGGGCTATCGGGTTACCGCCGTCGAGCTTGCGGAGGAGAATTATCGCATCCTCCGGCAAAATAGCCGCGAATTGGACACCCTCACCGCGCTTCAAATGGATGCGATTGACCTGAGTGGGTTGAAGGATGATACGTTCGACCTGGTGCTCGTTCTCGGCCCGCTATATCACCTCTACGAAACAAAAGACCAATCGGCGGCGCTGAATGAGGCGATCCGCGTCACAAAGCCCTGTGGCATCATCATGACGGCTTTCCTGTCGGTGCACGCGATCATGTATACCAATTACCTGCAGGGAAACTGGCACGCCGGCATGGAAGAAAACTTCACGGACGCATACTGCGTGAAGCATTTTGAGGAGCAGGTCTTCACGGGCTTTGATGTCGTAGAATTTGAAAGCCTGTTTGACGATACAGATACCCGCAAAATCGCGACGGTCGCGACGGACGGCATCCTCGAACTCGTCGAGGGCAGGGAAGATTTTTCCATGTCAGACGACGAATTCGCATCGTATGCCGCGTACCACCTGCACCACTGCGAGAAGCGGGAGCTTTTGGGCTCTTCGAATCACCTGTTGTATATTTGCGAGAAACGGCCGCGCAAAGCATAGGAGGAACGCATATGTTTCCAAGCAGAGAAGAAGCCGAGGTTATCCTCATGGAAGCCGAAAGCTGCAATCCCGGGCCGTGGGGAAATCACAGCAGGACCGCCGCGCACTGCGCCGAGAAAATCGCATCCTTGGCGGGAATGGATGCGGAGAAAGCGTATGTGTTGGGGCTTTTGCACGACATCGGGAGGAAATTCGGCAAGGGACATCTGCGGCACGTTTTTGACGGATATACATATATGCTTTCCATGGGCTATGACGATGCGGCACGCATTTGCCTGACGCATTCCTTTCACAACAAAAACCTCGACGAATATATCGGAAACCGCGACACTTCGCCGGAAGAAACCGCGCTGATTCAAAGCATGCTCAGGGAAACGGAATTCGACGAATACGACAGGCTCATTCAACTGTGCGACGCCTTGGCAGGTTCTGAAGGCGTGATGGATATCGTCGATAGAATGAACGACGTAAAGTCGCGCTACGGAACCTACAATCCCGAAAAATGGAATGCAAACCTTGCGCTGAAGGAGCATTTTGAAAGAAAAATCGGCATGGATTTGTATACGGCGATCGATAAGGACACCTTTAAGCCCCGTTCCCTATAGTGTATCGATAGGGACAACGCAATGAATGATTTGTAAGATGCTTCTTGGGTATTTGAAGGCGGGCATTTCATCGGAATGCGAAATCCGCCACAAAAAGGAGAACGGCAAAACCAGAGGCATTCACGGACGCTATGTGTGCAATGATTGCCATACAAAGGGATTGGACGGGATCATCGGGGTATGCATGGCGGAAACCTCGAAAAACCCATTGCTATCCTCGAAAGACGATGGATATGCCTTCTGTGGCAGTGTGAGATTCTTTCTGTAAATTGCTGTGTTCCGTGAAATGACCGTGATTGGATGGGCACCGAATGGCAGCTTCTGCCGTTCGGTTCTTTATTGCAGTTCCTCCGAAATAGACAGATATGTCAAGGACGTCCACGAATCAGACGTTCTTTTATTGTACACCGGATAGTATTCTTCGGCACTCGATAGCCGGATAGTCTTTGGCCTCAGCCTTGACAGTAACACAAAATTAACAAAATAAGAATCACTAAAATATTGACAAGACAAAATACATCTGCTAAACTGTCACCAATCGAAGAGCGGTAGGTTGCCGTTCGAGTACGAGAACCGACCAAACCAAATAAAACGAAGGGGAAACGCACAGTGAAGAACAGCTTGTTTGTATATGCATATTATTACTTTTACTTTGTTTTGTCGAATAAGGTAAGAGCGATTTATGCTGCAAACAGTTGATACTCCCTTCGGTGTTGAATTTGATTCAATAACACCACGTGCATAAGGGGTTTTGCAGAAGAAATTGCTGCAAAACCCCTCATTTTATTTTAGAACAATAGGAGTGGAGAAAATGATTATCGTATTGAAGAACGCGACGCCAAAGCAGCAGGAGGAAAACCTTATCGCGTGGATCGAATCGCAGAATCTGCGGGTGCACATTTCCAGAGGCGAATTCAATACCGTGTTGGGCCTTATCGGCGATGCAGGCAAAATCGATACGGATCTCATCGAGGGCTTGGACATCGTAGAGAGCGTGACGCGCATTACCGAGCCGTTCAAGAAGGCGAATCGCAAGTTTCACCCCGACGACAGCGCCGTCGACTGCGGACACGGCGTGAAAATCGGGAACGGACATTTTCAGATTATCGCCGGACCGTGCTCGGTAGAATCGCCGGAGCAGATATCGGAAATCGCGCATTGTGTTTACGAGGCGGGTGCACATTTGCTTCGCGGCGGGGCGTTCAAACCGCGCACATCGCCATACGATTTTCAGGGGCTGCACGCGAAGGGAATCGAGTTTCTGCTCGAAGCAAAAAAGGCGACCGGCATGCCGATTGTCACGGAAATCATGAACACGAATCACCTCCCGCTGTTCGAGAAGGTGGACGTCATTCAGGTTGGCGCGCGGAATATGCAGAACTTCGAGTTGCTCAAGGAATTGGGGAAAACGCAAAAGCCGATCCTGTTGAAACGCGGTTTTTCGAATACGCTCAAGGAATTGCTCATGAGCGCGGAATACATCATGGCAAGCGGCAATGAGGACGTCATCCTTTGTGAGCGCGGAATACGCACGTTTGAAACCTATACGCGCAACACGCTTGACCTTTCTGCCGTCCCGATGCTGCGCGAGCTTACGCATCTTCCCATCGTCGTCGATCCGAGCCACGCTTGCGGCGTATCCAAGCTCGTCTCCCCTATGGCGCTTGCAGCCGTCGCATCGGGTGCGGACGGAATCATGATCGAGGTACACAACGACCCTTGCCGCGCCCTTTGCGACGGCCCTCAGGCTCTCACTCCGACGCAATTCGCCGACCTGGCAAAAAAAGTATTCGCGATCCACGAGGTATTGACGGCGTTTTGAGTGTCGAGGGATACTGAAGCAGGAATTCCTCAAAACGCAACAATCCTCTGCTTGGCAGTCAGTTATAAGGAGGGAAAAGCATGAAAATCGGTGTTGTAGGATTGGGTTTGATCGGCGGGTCGCTTGCGAAAGCGTATACGCGCGCCGGGTACGATGTTTTCGGCGAGGATATCGACAAAGCTACGGAGGATTATGCGATCATGTCTCACGCCTGTGCCAGACACCTCGAGGGGAACATTTCCGAATGCGACTGCATATTCATCGCGCTGTATCCGCAGGCGACCGTCGATTTTCTGGAGAAAAACGCCGGGAAGATCAAACGGGGATCCCTTGTTGCGGATTGTTGCGGGGTGAAACGGATACTCTGCGAACGGTGTTTTGCGATTGCGCGGGATTACGGCTTCCACTTTATCGGCGCACATCCCATGGCGGGGATACAGTATTCGGGGTTTAAGTACTCTCGCGCGGATATGTTTGACGGCGCAACAATGCTGATCGTGCCCCGCCCCGCCGAGGATATGGCCGTGATCGGTCGGTTGAACGATGTGTTGAAAACGGCGGGGTTTGCGTCGGTGACTACGACAAGCGCGGAGGAACACGATCGGATCATCGCATTCACTTCGCAGCTTGCGCACGTTGTATCCAATGCGTATATCAAAAGCCCTACGGCGGAGCGCCATCACCGGTTTTCGGCGGGGAGTTATCGCGATCTCACGCGCGTAGCGAAACTCAGCGAAGATATGTGGAGTGAGCTTTTCATCGACAATGCAGACAATTTGGCGTTTGAGCTCGACGTCATCATCGCGTCGCTTTCAGAATACCGCGATGCGATCAGGGCGGGCGAAAGAGAGAAGCTTCGGGGTCTGCTTCGGGATGGACGCGAGAAAAAGGAGGCTATCGATACGGAATGGAGACAACAGTAAATACCGCATCGAAAAGATACACCGTCAAAATCGGACGGGGGCTGCTGCGATGCATCGGCAAGCATTTAGCCGAGACCGTGGATGCTGGGAAAGTGGTACTGGTCACGGATGATACGGTCGAAAAACTCTACGGGAATATCGTTGAAACCTCGCTCACCAAATGCGGATTCGCGGTCAAACGATTTACCGTCGCGCACGGCGAGCGGTCGAAAAACGCGGAGAATTACATCGCACTGCTGAATTATGCGGCGAGAGAACAGCTGTGCCGAAAGGATATGATCCTCGCGCTTGGCGGAGGCGTCGTCGGGGATTTGGCAGGTTTTGCGGCGGCGACGTTTTTGCGCGGTATACGCTTTGTACAGGTGCCGACGACGTTTCTCGCCATGGTCGATTCCTCGGTAGGCGGCAAAACATCGATCAATCTGGACGCGGGCAAAAACCTCGCAGGCGCGTTTTACCAGCCGGACGCAGTCATATGCGATGTCGATGCATTGGCGACGCTTCCGAAGGAAATATTCCTCGACGGCGTGGCGGAAGTTATAAAGTACGGCGCGATTGGCGATGCAAAGCTGCTCGATTCGCTTGGCAGTGCGGGCAATATGGACACAGAAATGCTGATCGCGCGATGCGTAACGATGAAAGCGGAGATCGTTTCGCGCGATGAGCGCGACCTGGATGTGCGGCAACTTCTGAATTTCGGTCACACCGTCGGACATGGCGTCGAAGCGGCGAGCGACTATGCGATATCGCACGGGCATGCCGTCGCAATCGGTATGAGTGTATTCGCGCGCGCCGCCGAAAAAACCGGCGTGTGCGCCCCCGAGGTTTGTCGCGAAATCGTGGATGTCATCAAGAAAAACGGGCTCCCCGTACATTGCGCGTTTGGCGCAGATGCGCTCTATTCGGCGGCACTTTCAGATAAAAAGAACGTCGGCGGCTCGATCGTGGTGGTCTTACCCGAAAGGCGCGGATCGTGCGGATTGCATAAAGTGACGCATGAGCGTTTGCGCGAGCTGATTGCGCTCGGATTGGAGTGAATCGTATGACAGTAACATTGAAACCGCGGAAGCTGCGCGGGCAGATTGCGGATATCATTGCATCAAAATCGATGGCGCATCGCGTGTTGATTTGCGCTGCGCTCGCCGATAGCCCGACGGAGATAGAGTGTAATTCAACCTCTGGCGATATCATGGCGACGATCGACGCACTGCGCGCGCTCAGTGCGGGAATCGAAATTCGCGGAAACGTCTTCCGCGTTCGGCCGATATCGGATGTTCCGAATGGGCTTGTCAACATCCACTGCGGAGAAAGCGGCTCAACGCTGCGGTTTTTGCTCCCGGTAATCGGCGCATTGGGCGTTCATGCCGTGGTTATCGGCGGCGGAAGACTTGCACAGCGCCCGCTTTCGCCGCTGATCGGGGAATTGACGGCGCACGGAATGATCTTTGCGCACGGTGTACAAAACGGATTTCCGCTCGAATGCAGCAGCAGGCTCACCGGAAGCGCATATACGATCGGCGGCGAAGTGAGCTCACAGTTCGTAACGGGACTGATGTTTGCGCTGGCGGCTTCGGGTGGCGGGAAAATTGCGGTGACCGGGCAGCTCGAATCCCGCCCATACGTTGAAATGACGGCGGCCGTGTTGAAGCAATTCGGCGTGAGCGTTGAAGAAAGCGGCGGCATTTATACCGCAACGGCGGGGAAAATGCGCTCGCCGGGCCGAATTCGCATCGAAGGCGACTGGTCGAACGCAGCGTTTTGGCTTGCAGCCGGTGCGCTTTCGGACGAGGGGGTTTCGGTTTCGCCGCTCAATGTCGAAAGCGTACAGGGAGACCGTGAAATTGCCCGCCTGCTTGAGAAATTCGGCGCGGATGTACGGGTATCGGGGGAAACGGTTACGGTGCGGAGGAAGGCTTTGCACGGAATCGAATTCGACGCTTCGGACATTCCCGACCTCGTGCCCGTGCTTGCGGTGATTGCGGCAGCGGCCGAGGGTACAACGATGATTCGCGGAGTGAGCCGGCTTCGCCTGAAGGAAAGCGACCGCATCAAATCGGTATACGACATGCTGACCGCGCTCGGAGCAACGGTTCAAGTAGACGACGGGGAAATCACCGTCGTCGGAGGGCGGATGCGCGGAGGAACGGTCGATTCACAAAACGACCACAGGATAGCGATGGCGGCGGCAATCGCGTCTGCGGCAGCAGACGGAGACATTACAATTGTCGGGGCGGAAGCCGTGCAAAAAAGCTATCCGAATTTCTTCAATGAAATGAGAGGGTTGTACAATGTCTAACACATTCGGCGACAGGATTCGTTTCAGCGTTTTCGGACAGTCGCATTCGGCGGCGATAGGCATTACGATCGACGGACTGCCCGCGGGATTCGCGATTGACTTCGACAAGCTGTCTGCATTTATGGCTCGACGTGTGCCCGGCAACAATGCGTATTCGACGAGGCGGCGGGAAGACGATGTGCAGGAGTTTCTGTCGGGCGTGGTCGATGGCAGGCTGTGCGGCGCACCCGTTTGCGCCGTGATTCGCAATACCGATGTGCGATCGGAGGATTATGCCGAGATTGCCGATGTGCCGCGCCCCTCCCACGCGGATTATACCGCATTTGAGAAGTTCCACGGATACAATGATGTGCGCGGTGGCGGGCAATTTTCAGGCAGACTGACGGCGCCGCTATGCATTGCCGGAGGGATCGCGCTGCAAATTCTCGAGGAGCGAGGGGTGCGTATCGGGGCACGTATTTGCGAACTCGCCGGAATCGACGGCGGACGTTTTGACCCGGTGAACGTTTCGGCGGCGGATTTTGACGCATGCGGCGCGTTTGCCGTTACGGATAAACATGCTGAGGCTGCCATGCTTGCGGCAATCGAGAAGGCCTGTCTCGATGGCGATTCGGTCGGCGGCGTGATCGAGTGCGCCGTAATCGGGCTCGATGCAGGCATCGGATCGCCGATGTTCGACGGGATCGAGAATGCAATCGCCCGCGCCGTGTTCGGCGTTCCGGCCGTAAAGGGAATCGAGTTCGGCAGCGGTTTTGCGGGGAGCCGCCTGCGCGGCTCACAGAATAACGACGCATATGTCATGGAGGGCGATATCGTTCGCACGATGACGAACAACGCCGGCGGTATCCTCGGAGGAATCACAACGGGTATGCCGATCATTTTCAGAGTGGCGATCAAGCCTACGCCGTCGATTGCCCGCGAGCAGCAAAGCGTAAGCGTATCGCGCAGAGAGAATACGCTCCTTAAGGTTAAAGGGAGACACGATCCCTGCATAGTCCCTAGGGCGGTTCCCGTGATAGAAGCTGTAACGGCAATGGCGATATTGGATATATCGTTGAATGATTGAGGAGGGATACAATGGATCTTGAAGTTTTGCGCAGACAAATCGATGAGATAGACGAGAAAATTGTCACGCTCTATAAGGCACGCATGGAAACTTCCGCTGCAATAGCAGAGTGCAAGCGGGAAAACGCACTTCCCGTATACGATCCGTCGAGGGAGCGAAAGCTTCTCTATTCGGTATCGGAAATGGCGGGCGAGGAGTTTGAAGCGGGGGTGCGCGTGCTTTTCTCGGTGCTGATGGAATTGTCAAAGTCGTATCAAAACAGGCTCCTTCTTTCGCAGTCGGGGCTCGCCGTCAAAATGAAGGATGCAGTGGAAAACACGCCCAATCTGTTCCCCGAACGGGCGATTGTTGCATGTCAGGGAACGGAGGGCGCGTATTCGCAGGCGGCATGCGAGAAGCTGTTCTCGCTGCCGAATATCATGTACTTCAACAACTTCGAGAGCATTTTCTCCGCGGTCGACAGCGGGCTCTGCCGCTACGGAGTCCTCCCCATAGAGAACAGTTCGGCGGGGTCTGTACGCCACGTATACGATTCGATGATCAAGAAGAAATTCTATATCGTTCGGAGTGTACGCATGCAGGTCAATCACGTGCTGCTGACGAAAGACGGCGTTCGGCTCGAGGATGTCAAGGAAATCATTTCGCATGAGCAGGCGCTCGCCCAGTGCAGCGAGTATCTGAAAAACAAGAATGTCAAGATTACCGTCTGTGAGAACACGGCATTCGCGGCAAAAACCGTCGCGGAATCGGAGCGCAACGATATAGCGGCGATATCGTCGCGGTCATGCGCGGAACTGTACGGCTTGCGCATCGCCGATGCGCGGATTCAGAATACCGACAGCAATTTCACGCGCTTTGTCTGCATCTCCAAGAAGCTTGAGATATACCCGGGCGCGGACAGGACATCCATGATGATGGTTATCCCACACAAACCCGGCTCGCTCTACCGCATCCTGGCCCGCTTTTTTGCGCACGGCGTAAACCTGACGAAGTTAGAGAGCCGTCCGATAATCGGGCGTGATTTCGAGTTCATGTTTTATTTTGACGTGGATGCGTCCGTGTACTCGCCTGCACTGACGCAACTACTATGTGAACTCGAAACAGAGCTGGAGGAATTTTCTTATCTCGGCAGTTACTTGGAGGTGATTTGATGAGATCGCAATCTTGTGCGCTGCCGCGGATTCGTTCCTTGCCGATTGCGGGAGCAGTCTGTATGTGCACGGATATATGAGCTTTGCTTATTTGCAAAATGAAACTGCAAAATGAAATCGGTATTTCCGTTCCCAGGAAAAAAGCCACGCCGGCATTGCCTGCGGGATGGCGGATGCGTTTGAACATTCACCAATGCATATGATCGCAGTCTTCGAACACGGGTATGGAACGATTCACACGGAGGGTATATGTTTATCATAGACGGACACGTACACACATATCCGGATCATGCGGCGCCAAGGGTCATTGATTCATTTACCGCTTTCCACCGGATGGAACCGACCGCGTCGTTAGGCAAAGGTACTGTCGGCGATCTGTTGGAGAAAATGCAGGCGGGCGGGGTCCATTATGCGGTGACCGCAAATTTCGCACCGAGAAAAAAGCGGCTCTTCACGGAAAGTTGTGGGAATCGAGCCAAGCAACAGGTAACGAGAGAAAACGGACGAGAGTAAAGAAATACTCGTCATCTCTGTAGCCGTAGCCGACACGTTTAGCGACCTTGA
>JBMNUF010000026.1:0-32432 GCA_050946115.1 Christensenellales bacterium | reverse complement strand
CCCCATTTCAATCCACGCCCCTGCGGGAGGGGCGACGTACACGGACTCGATTTGAGCGCCCAGCAATTTATTTCAATCCACGCCCCTGCGGGAGGGGCGACAACGCTTCGCTGGCGGCTGAAAACGGGCTGGACGATTTCAATCCACGCCCCTGCGGGAGGGGCGACCGCGCTGTACAGGCGCAAGCTGCGCGAGCGTAGATTTCAATCCACGCCCCTGCGGGAGGGGCGACAACGCCCGCGGGGCTTGTCTGTGTTTTCACCGCGATTTCAATCCACGCCCCTGCGGGAGGGGCGACTTTAACCAATTCTTCATAACTGTTACCGGTTTGTATTTCAATCCACGCCCCTGCGGGAGGGGCGACAACATTTATCAGCATACAATCGACAAAAACGTCGAATTTCAATCCACGCCCCTGCGGGAGGGGCGACAAACGTTTCCCGGGTTTCGCGATAGGTGGCGACATTTCAATCCACGCCCCTGCGGGAGGGGCGACTAGACGGAGCCTGCATGGTTACGGCATACTCGCATTTCAATCCACGCCCCTGCGGGAGGGGCGACTCGACGTTTTTGTCGATTGTATGCTGAGAAATGTTATTTCAATCCACGCCCCTGCGGGAGGGGCGACTATCGCGCATGGAAAAGCGCACACCCACGTCTTACATTTCAATCCACGCCCCTGCGGGAGGGGCGACTTGAGTACTGCACGATTTACCGCACTCGACCTTATTTCAATCCACGCCCCTGCGGGAGGGGCGACGCCAGTACTCGGCTTCAAGCGTATGGTTTCCGAAATTTCAATCCACGCCCCTGCGGGAGGGGCGACAAGATGTAATCATTGGTCGTGTCGTCGTGCGGATTTCAATCCACGCCCCTGCGGGAGGGGCGACGCGCGCGGAGGTCGGGCGGGGGCAGGGGGTGGAGTATTTCAATCCACGCCCCTGCGGGAGGGGCGACCACAAACTTTTTGTGCGTCGTTTGTGTAATCGGTCATTTCAATCCACGCCCCTGCGGGAGGGGCGACGGCGAGATCATCGCCCTCGAAATCGAGTTTTTCTATTTCAATCCACGCCCCTGCGGGAGGGGCGACGAATCCTCCTTCTCTGTTTTTTCGCAACGGTCGAGATTTCAATCCACGCCCCTGCGGGAGGGGCGACAATAGTCAATAAGTTCATCGGTGAATCTTTGCAATTTCAATCCACGCCCCTGCGGGAGGGGCGACCGGCAAGGTCGATACGGATGAGGAAATCGCGAAACTATTTCAATCCACGCCCCTGCGGGAGGGGCGACATTCGCGGCGCGGTATCGGGGCTGGGGCTGACGATTTCAATCCACGCCCCTGCGGGAGGGGCGACAGGCGACAAAGCGCCATGTACGAGAAACGGCAGCATTTCAATCCACGCCCCTGCGGGAGGGGCGACAATCATGTCAAGCGGTCTTGAAGGCGTACAGAAATTTCAATCCACGCCCCTGCGGGAGGGGCGACAGTAATCGCCGTCGCCCTCGCCGGAGATGCTGAAATTTCAATCCACGCCCCTGCGGGAGGGGCGACGCGCGCCGGGGAGCGTTAATCAATGCTTCCGCGATATTTCAATCCACGCCCCTGCGGGAGGGGCGACCGTCAACGATCTTGAAATCGTGCCCGGAGAATACATTTCAATCCACGCCCCTGCGGGAGGGGCGACATGCGCCGTTTCTACGTAGCACTCGTAGATGCCCGATTTCAATCCACGCCCCTGCGGGAGGGGCGACCGCGGAGGTCGGGCGGGGGCAGGGGGGTGGTAGTATTTCAATCCACGCCCCTGCGGGAGGGGCGACCTCCTCGCGCGTATAGTCTGGCGTGTTTTCGAAATTTCAATCCACGCCCCTGCGGGAGGGGCGACGGATATGCAAGACATATGGTAAAATGCTTTGTATTTCAATCCACGCCCCTGCGGGAGGGGCGACCGCGGAGGTCGGGCGGGGGCAGGGGGGTGGTAGTATTTCAATCCACGCCCCTGCGGGAGGGGCGACAATATGTCGCCGGGCATATCTTGACATGTGCGCATTTCAATCCACGCCCCTGCGGGAGGGGCGACAAAATGACCGACGACGGGCGCCCCTACACATCTAATTTCAATCCACGCCCCTGCGGGAGGGGCGACGCGCTCCGCCTGACGACGGTCGGATGGTGACCGACCATTTCAATCCACGCCCCTGCGGGAGGGGCGACCTTCACGCCGTCGAGTGAGCCGATGCTCCAGTCAATTTCAATCCACGCCCCTGCGGGAGGGGCGACAGCAATAGTGAAAATATAGTGGGTTCAGGGGGCGGGATTTCAATCCACGCCCCTGCGGGAGGGGCGACTTAACCGCCGTCCGATAATGCTTTTGATTGCCTCATTTCAATCCACGCCCCTGCGGGAGGGGCGACAATCCTGTTAGATGCCACCTCGTATCTCTTGGCATTTCAATCCACGCCCCTGCGGGAGGGGCGACTTTATATTTCCTTCTGACAATAGTATACCATAATTTCAATCCACGCCCCTGCGGGAGGGGCGACCTTAACCCCGCCTGCCTGCCAACGGACTTGGACGCGATTTCAATCCACGCCCCTGCGGGAGGGGCGACCATGATGGACCCCTTGATAAACATCCTCGACCGCATTTCAATCCACGCCCCTGCGGGAGGGGCGACTTTTTGTTCCAGGACTTGAGGATGGGGGAGTAGTATTTCAATCCACGCCCCTGCGGGAGGGGCGACGCGTTGATCTCGGCGCGGTATGCGCCGATTTTGACATTTCAATCCACGCCCCTGCGGGAGGGGCGACGGCGAATTTCAAAAAAACAGGAGGAGAATACATTATTTCAATCCACGCCCCTGCGGGAGGGGCGACAGATAGTTCGCGTCGCTCGCGGTGACGGCGTGTTTATTTCAATCCACGCCCCTGCGGGAGGGGCGACGCGGACTGGATCGTTAAGCACAAGGATTTTCTCGGATTTCAATCCACGCCCCTGCGGGAGGGGCGACTCGCGCGGAGGTCGGGCGGGGGCAGGGGGTGGTAGTATTTCAATCCACGCCCCTGCGGGAGGGGCGACGGCATTACAGGTTTGCATGACAAGACAAGCAGCGATTTCAATCCACGCCCCTGCGGGAGGGGCGACGGCGACAAAGCGCCATGTACGAGAAACGGCAGCATTTCAATCCACGCCCCTGCGGGAGGGGCGACCTCGCGCGATAACCAGCCGTTGATAAAGTTCCATTTCAATCCACGCCCCTGCGGGAGGGGCGACAGTTTGGATACAGGCCAATCACATAAGCCACAGCATTTCAATCCACGCCCCTGCGGGAGGGGCGACACCGCCCGCCCCACTTATCCTCTTTCACGAAAGTATTTCAATCCACGCCCCTGCGGGAGGGGCGACGTACCTGCTGCGTTGCGCCGTACAGGATGTTGCCATTTCAATCCACGCCCCTGCGGGAGGGGCGACATGGGCGCGACCCCCGCCAGCCGATCAGGAAAAATTTCAATCCACGCCCCTGCGGGAGGGGCGACGAAATTCGTGTTCTGCATCAAGCCCAAGGGGGGCATTTCAATCCACGCCCCTGCGGGAGGGGCGACGCGGTCGAGCAGCGTCACGCGGTCGTCGAGCTTTTATTTCAATCCACGCCCCTGCGGGAGGGGCGACGTTGACAAGAACGAGATGGACAGGCTCAAGGACATTTCAATCCACGCCCCTGCGGGAGGGGCGACGGTCACGCATTAGACGAGCACGATCTGATTCTCATTTCAATCCACGCCCCTGCGGGAGGGGCGACGGGCACCATATGTCCCCGTCCCTGCCTGCAATCTATTTCAATCCACGCCCCTGCGGGAGGGGCGACGCAATCCGGCAAACCGTATGCACCATTTCAAGCTATTTCAATCCACGCCCCTGCGGGAGGGGCGACTTGTTTTCCGTCGCGTCCTCACTCGTCGCGTAGTCATTTCAATCCACGCCCCTGCGGGAGGGGCGACATGTTTGGGACGATAAAGCTGCACAGCGCGGCGAGATTTCAATCCACGCCCCTGCGGGAGGGGCGACATTCCGCTTTGGACGATTTCATCCGCCATTTGGATTTCAATCCACGCCCCTGCGGGAGGGGCGACCGCAACATATACCCGATATTCGGCAAGGCACCACAATATATGGTATCTGTTGCAATTCTCGTTGGGCAAAACCGCTCGATTTCGCGCGATTTTGCCTGTCTTCGGGAGATTTCCGGCGCGAACCTCCCAGGGTTTCTCCGACAGCTTCAGGTTCGCGCGCGGTCAGAGAATCAATTCGCCTTCCGGATCATAGGAGATCTTTGCTCCATGCTGTTCGATCTTGTTCGTGTAGTTGTTCCCTAAATTGTAAATCCGCACACTGTCCCGTTTCGGATCCATGATCCGCAGGAGCATATCGCGTACAAGAACCAGTTGTGCACCGTCCAGATTGCATTCAAAGACCGAATTCTGCACTCTCTGCCCATAATTGCAGCATACTTTCGCAATCTTAGACAATCGTCGGCGCCCACTCGCATCCGAGGTATTGACATCGTATGTGATCAGCATCAGCATAGCTTCCCTCCTCACTTCCAGAAAAACGGCGGATACGCATCCAGATCGCCGCGAACGAATCTCGCCAAGAGCAAAGCCTGCACATAGGGAACCTGTCCCCATGCGATCTTCTCATCGAGGAAGGGATGCGTAATGGGCTCCTTCTTGCGTTTTTGCCATTCGTTCAGGAAGGTTCTGCGCGCCGAATCCTTCATGAGTACGGCGCCGCTGTCCTGAATGAGAAAATCGTCTGCATTCAGAACCCTGTTGTTGATCAGGGTTAGCACGAATCTGTCCGCAAATACGGCGCGCAATTCCTCCACAAGGTCCAAAGACAGCGACTTCCGCCCGGGTCTGTCGGCGTGCATGAAACCGACATACGGATCCAGCCCGACGCCCCGCAGCGCCGACGCACAATCCGAAGTCAGCAGGGAATATGCAAAGGAAAGCATCGCGTTCACCCTGTCCTTCGGCGGACGCCTGCTCCTTCCGTCGAAGGAAAACGCCTCCTTGTCCTGCAAAATCATCTCATCGAATACCTGAAAGTATTCCGCAGCCGCATTGCCCTCGATTCCTCGGAGGCGATCCATGTTCTCGACGATGGCGGCATCCTTCATATACCTTCCGATGGCTTCGGCCGAAGAACGCAGCTTTTCAACATCCAGCCGTATTCCGTGATCCCTTGCGCAGCGCAGAAGGACGTTCTTTGCGTTATACAGCTTCGCGACGATGAAATCTCTCGCGATCGCAACCGAAGCGGCTTCGTCGTCCGCGATACGAAACTGCGTGCGGCGAAGATGCACATTCCCCGCCGTTTCATTGCCGATCAGCGCGAGAAACCTTCCCCGCGGAGAATAGAATGCGATGGATATTCCCATCTCGACGCACTTGCCCATCAGGGCGGGAGACGCGCCTTTGTACGAGAAGGAAACGATGCTCTCGAAGCCGTGCAGGGGAAAGGGCTTGCGCGTGTCGTCAGGAAGATTGGCGACTACGTTTTCGCCATCGAGCGAAAGATAGATATCCTCCGAGGTAATGTACAGTGTATTCAGCAGCTTTCTCATTCGGCATCCTCCCGAATATGCCGCAGCACATATTCGCGCACGGATTTCCTGTTCTTCAGGAGCTTTGGCAGGCAGACATCCTCCAAGGAACAGCTTGCACAAGCCGCCGTAGGCGCGACCTTCGGCGTGTAACGGCGGTTTCGCATTTGGTGCATTTCCCTGAACATCTCCTCCACCTGCCGCCTCAAA
Organism: Christensenellales bacterium; assembly: GCA_050946115.1. GTDB lineage: Bacteria > Bacillota > Clostridia > Christensenellales > Aristaeellaceae > CAYFRC01. Next base: position 26,619 of record JBMNUF010000026.1, on the reverse strand, counting down.
TCGTCCGTAATCTCGACATGCTCCCGCCTTCTGGTCTTTGCGTAAAACAGATCGCCGGTCGGAATATGGCAGCAGAGCATTTCCTCCAGGCACATCGCCTGCGCCGCCACCTGGAGCCTGTCGCAGTCGTTCGCCTTGGTCGATCCGTGCTTGTATTCGACGGGGCGGACTTCCCACAAGCCCTTTCTGCAGCTCAACGAAATGCCTTCCTGCGAGGGAATGAACTCCACGGCGTCGCACTGCCCGGAGACGCCGAGTGCGTCCGATTTGATCATCATCGAGCGCATCGTCACCACGCCGTTTCGCACGTCCTCGATCTTCGGGTCGTGTACGCGCTCATGCTGCAGCCTGCCCTCTGCCGTAAGCAGGTTCTCGTTCCATTGATCCTCGACGTGGATGAGCGCCCACTGCCTGCGGCAGAAGCAGAAATGCTGGATGCCCGAGAGTTGGAGATAATCTTCCTCCGTCATACTCCGTCGATCACTTCACAGGGCAGATTCTCAAGTTCTTCCAAAGCGATATCGTAATCATCCACAGAGGCAGGAATCAGAACACCTTCCTTGCGGGACACCTTCAGGCTGCGATGCACCTTTGCGGAGGGATACTGCCCGTCCTTGCAGTTGTGCTCCCACCAGTACACCTTTACGACCTCCATGGAGCCGTCGGGTCGCGCGGAAGATGCGTCGTTGACGAAGAGCGTCCTCAGGCATTCCTTGACGATTTCCGCATCCTCGGCGGAAAAGCCCGTTTTCTCGGCAAGCTGCACGTTGACAGAGCCTTTGATCAGATACAGGCCGAAGCGGACGAAGTGCTTCATGCCCATGGTATCGCTGCCGCGCTCCGATTCGTTCTTGCGGTCGCCGCTTACGCTCTTGGTGATCTGCATGGAGATCACCTCCACCGGATCGAGACTCACTGCCTGATGCACGGAGACCGGGCCGCGCACGCCGACGGACTCGCAGCCAAAGCCTTTGAATGCGAACACCTGCCCGAATGTGCGGACATCCAGCCATGTTTCGCACGCCTTATTCGCGAATTCGGCCTGAACCTTGATTTTCTCCAAGGGCTTTGCCCTTGCCTTCAGGCTGATTGCACCGTCGTCCGCGCGGTCGTCGGACTGCACGAAAATGGGATACCCCATATCCTGCATGCGATTGCGCACCTTGCGCTTGATGCACACATCCGAAATCTCACCGTAGCCGTTGTAGTCCGTGCGGGGCCTGTTGCCGTTCAGGGGATCGCCGTTCGGGTTCGCGTTCTTCACGGACGCCAGCAGCGCAAAATCGATTTTCTTTTCAAACTTCATCTTCTTCGACCTCCATATCGTTTTCGTCCTTGTCTTTCGCGGTGTACAGTGCATTCTTCTGCAGGTAGTAGCCAGGCAAATAGGTCTCCGTCAGGGGCTTGTTGTATTCCGATTCGTCAAATGCGCAGATCTGCTCCATGATTTCACCGATGAGCCGATCGTAGAAGATCCTTAATCCGACGCTCAGCCTCGGATAATAGGCGTTCTTCAACTGATCCATGACGATTTTTGTCGCATAGCCCGGTCTCTGTACGAAAACGGACTGCAGGCGAATCGCATTCGGCTGCCGCGACTCGCCGTGGTCATAGGTATCCGTCTCGATTTTCTCCATGACCGCGAGCAACCTTCCGAATTGATAGCTTCGATCTCTTCTCTGCGGTTCCAGCGCCATTCCGATGTCCTCCTTAAAACGGTCTATCCTATACTTGCGTATACCTGCGCAAGCGGTAAACAGCAGTTGCCTGCGATTCGACGGACTATACACCTGAAGGTTACCTGCCTTGCGCACAAGCGCCTGCATGATGTCCTGCGGAAAGGCTGCCCGATCGATGCGGCAGGAGATCATGCGCTGCACATGCTGTGCGAGCACCCGATCGTCCGCCTCAACCTTGCCTTCGGCGCCTCTCTGCGTTCCGAATGCGAACCGCACGATCGTGTACAACAAGGGTGCCGATACTCCCCAGCCCGTATCGTACCAACAGCAGGTTTCGTCCCAATACGCGAGGCGGTCGATAAAATCGGGCGCCTGCAGCTCGCTGTAGTAGGTGACGGCGAGCCTACCCGTCGTTGCCGCGTCGAAGGCCGCGATGACGACCCCTTCACTCTCCGGAATTTGCTCCTTCCATCCGTCCACTGCCCGCCTGAGCACTTCTCTGTAGTCGCTCGGCAAAAGCCTTGATTCCGACCGCCGTACCAGCGGATTGCCCACGCGGGGAACGGTGATTCCGCGCGGATTCCAGCATACGAAGGCGCGCCCACCCCGAATCACGCCTTGGTTTGTCACGACCCATTTCAGCGCGTTATGCGCCTTTTGGGATGCGGTATAGCCGACAGTCGACGCCTCGTCGTCGGTCTGAAAGCGCCCGCGGTAGGTGAAATTCTGCTTGTCGTTCGCCGAAATGATCTTTGCGTTTCCATTCAGTGAAAAGACGCCCTTCAGGTGCTGCTTCGCCGGAATCGCCTCTTCGCCGGACAGCATGCACAATCGCGCTGCATCCTCCGCGCGGGAGGCGATGTAGTAATCGGCAAACGATTGCATCAATTCTGTATCACGCCAGACGGGGCCGCTCTTCTCGCCTAAGCCGTTTACGATCCAGCTCACGAGGTTCTTTTCGTTCTTGATCGAGCCGTCCTCATCGTACTTCAGGAGCCCGGCGGATGCAAGATCCGCCATAAGCTTTCCTCCCTCAACATACTTGAGCACTGCAATCGCCTTGGGATGCGCGTATTCAGAGTCGCACCATGCCCTTAGCTGATCCAAATACAACGTTCTCTTATCGGCATCGAGCCCCGACAGATAGCTAAGCTGTTCATCCAGTGGGTGTGCAGCAAGCCCGCTCGTCCTCCCGGCGGATTCTTCCGTGACAGGGATGATAATTTTTTCATCAGCCGGTCGCGCTTGAATGAAGTTGCCGTCTTTGTCCAATGTCACTACGATCTCCACTTTCGTGATGATGTGGCCAATCGGCGCTAATACTTCCTTCCCCTCTTCTTCGACGCCCACAAGACTGTGCATGGCATCGTAGGTTTCCATCGCCCGCTGCAAAATCCCCATCAGTTCACACCTCCGTATTCGCGCAAACCGCTGAAGTTTCCGCTTTCGGGTTGAAAGATTTTCATCTCCATCTCCCGAATCTCCTTATGCATCGGGCATTCCGAGGGCCTCGGATAGGTGAGTATGCCGTTTTCCATGACGGGCATCCAGAAATTCGCCGTCATGCGCCCCTTCGTCTCTTCGGAGTACGCCTCGTCCGCATAGGTCATTCCGTGGTACATGGTTCCGAAGGCGAGTTGCGGAAGGTCGTCGTATTCGCCCGCGCCGCTTCCGAATTCGCACGGCTCCACATACGCCTGACACTCCCGCGTGCCAAGGAACACGTCTCTGCGCCCACCCTTTCCGATCATGCGCTTGGCGATCTCGTGATGCTTGTTCTCGTTGCGATCCTGCGAAAGCTCCGGTCGGTTCTCGTTCCACTCAAAGTGCGCCCTGACCTGATAGCGGCAATCCTTCAGGTATGTGTAGTACGATAGGTCGTTCCCGCCGTTGTACCTGATCGGGCGAATGCCCTTCACCTCCGTTTGGATGCGGTTCATGACGCGCACCGCGTCGATGATCCAGATAAACGTCGGCTTCCAGTATACGGAGGAAAGCACGCCCTTGATCGCCTCGTAGGTCGGAATCTGGTAGCTCGTCTTTTCCCCGCCGACGCGCATGATCGGGTCCGAAAACAGCGCGTACGGCCCGTACACCACGAATTCTACAATATTAGGGTATCGCATTGGGGCATCCCCTCCTTGATTTCGCGTTCGGTCATGATTCCGGTTTCACAGTCGTAATAGCCTTCGTTCAGTATCATCACGCTCCCATCGCATATTTCGCGCACTGCGCCGAGTTTTTCCAGCCGTTTTAGCGCATCCCGGTATACGGAGACGGTATACTGCTTTGCCTCCTGCAATAGCCGTTTTACATACGGATAATCGTACTTCACCCGTTCCCCGTTCAGCGCGGCGATGATCCCGCGCCCGCCTTCATACGGGACGAGCACGGATTCGGAGGTCTCCTCGAACACCTGAAACTTTTTGCCCGCTTCGCGAAACGCTTGCTCCATAAAATATCGGTTGTTTTCTTTGCTCCGTCCAACATAGGTATCATTCATCGAGAGCATGGAAAACAGCGTCGGTTGGTGCGGTATGGGATAATCCGCATCCCCACACTTCATTCTCCTGTAAAGCTGCCTGTAATAGTAGCGCACGGACGCATCGGATGCCAAATCCCCGCCAAAGTGCTCCGGATTGTATTTGTATTCCGTCAACAGGTCGTTCATGGCATCCTGCGCGTCCCGGATTTCCTTCAGCTTTCCGAGATTTTCCTCCGAAAGGCGGACGATGTGCACGGGCTTCGGTTCGGCGGATTCCGCGTGGCGGTTGCACCTGCCCGCCGATTGGACGATGCTGTCGAGCCCGGCGGACAGGCGGATGACTTCCGAAAAGGAGATATCGATGCCCGCCTCGATGACCTGCGTCGATACGCAGAGGAGTTTCGTGCCCTGTTTCAGCTCCGAAAGCATCCTTTCGAGCGTCGCTTTCCGGTGCGCCATGCACATTCCGGCGGAAAGATGGAATTTGAGGACGCCCGGAAGATCCACGGAGGAAAAGAGTTCCGACGCTTGCCTTTTGGTGTTGCATACGACGAGAAGGCTCTCTGTTTCGACCAGTATTTCCTCGATTCGTTTGGCGAGGTCTTCAAAACGCATGTTGCCGTCGTCCCGAATGTGCGTCCGCTTGAACAAATCCGCGTATTGCCCGAGCGTCTCTTTGTCAATCATGTCCTTTGGCGAAATCCGCATGGGGTATTGCGTTTCGGCGAATTCGGGCTGCGTCGCCGAGCAGAGGATCACCGTCGCGCCACAGCAGCGGGACAGAAAGTTCATCATCAGGTTGAAAATGGTAAGCATGTTGCGCGGCAGGGACTGGATTTCGTCGAACACGATCACGCTGTTGCAAAGCGCGGAAAAGCGGCGCACATCCGCCATTTTTCCGCTGAACAGCGTCTCCAATATCCGAACCAGCGTCGTTACAATAACGGGTGCGTCCCAATTCTCCTGCAGGAGTTCCGGCATCTGCGCCGTTTCGCTGTTTTCCCTTTCCCTGAGAATGTCGGAGTGGTGTTCGAGGACGAGGGAATCGTCCCCGACGGCGCTTCGGATGACGGCGGCGTTCTGTTCGATGATCGAAAGCAGCGGCGCGGCGTAGATGATCCTGCGCTTGGAATGGTGCTTCGCGTGGGAAACGGCATATCGCAGCCCCGCGAGCGTCTTGCCGCCGCCGGTCGGAAGGTCTAAGCGATAGATGCCGCAGGGTTCCCGCGCGAATCGCAGGCATTCGTCCGAAAACGCGCGCCTCGCCCGTTGGATCGGCGTGTCGGACGGAAAGCCGTTTATGTGCTGCTCGATTCTCCGTTCGCAGGTATCCCACAGGTGCGCGTCGCGCGCGGTTTCTTCGGCTATACCCAGCATGAAGCGCGCGGTATCGGTTCTGTCTGCGGCGACGACGGCAGAGGTTAAAAGGCGCGCCAAGGCGCCTGCGTAAAAGTGGACATCCTCCCCCGATTCAGTACCCATCTCCACGATTTTGTTGAGCATTTCCGTAAGTTCTGCTTCTGCGTTATCGATGCGCTCGTTCAATTCGTCTTTTGATGCGCATTCCTGTAGAAACGCCCTGATCGCGAGCCGTTCGTAGTCCGGCTGTTTGCGCAGCCTGTGCAGAAACCCGCTGCGCCCTTCCTCGTTGTAGCAGTCCATAAGCCCGTGGTGCGATGCGACTGCAAGCGCGAGCAGTTCCGACGCGATATCGCGGCAGTCGAGGTCGCCGCCATGCGCATTATGTCCGCGCAACAAATAGAAGACCCCGGCGAAAGTGTGTGTCACCGAGCCCCTTGCGGCTTCCCCCTTGATTGCGTCTTGGATATATTGCTTGAATTTCTCCGTAAATTTCCCCATGTCGTGCAGGAGACCCGCGACGTAGCCTGCGTTTGCAAGACCTATGTCCTTCAGGATCCCTTCTGCGTATGCAGCCGTGTTTCTCGAATGCTCGTTGCAGGTTTGTATGTCCCCTCGCTCGTTGATGTGCGCAATATACAACTTCTTCACTTCCTAAAAAGCTTTCACAGCAAAAACAATCCATGAAATGATTATACCACAGCTCCACACGTTCAATAAATAGTTGTTTTATATAAAATTACTCCCTGCGTTTTGCTCGGGGAGTGCAGAACAGGTTAATTTCTAAATAGCGCTCGCATGAGCGCGTCTCCGCTTTCCAGGATCGGCTCGTCCTTGCAAAGTTCCTCCGTAAAGGGGCGCGGCGCTCCTTCTTTCCCGCTGTCGAAGATCGCAAACGGCACGGGCGTGCCGTCGTGCGTGCGGGTGGAAAGCAGGGTATAGTGGTCGGGCATGAGCAGCGCGCGGTATTCGCCCATGGAGTCCAGCGCCTTCAGCATCGGAAGGACGATCCGCTCGTCGAAGCGGCGGATGGATTCGAGCTTGTTCTCGAGGCTCCCGTCGTGCGACATTTCGTCCGGCGCTTCCAGATGGATCAGCGCGCAGTCGTAGCCCGATTCGAGCGCGGAAAGCGCGCAACGCACCTTGCCCTCGTAGTTCGTATCGAGCATGCCCGTCGCGCCGGGGATGTCGGGCGCGGTCAGCCCGCTCAGTTTCGCAATGCCCTTGACGAGCGGCACGGCGGACACCGCATAGCCCTTCGCGCCGTATTTTTTGGTAAAATTCTCCAGCGCGTATGCGCCGCCCGCGCCCCAGCACCACAGCGCGTTCGCGGGCAGAAGCCCCCTTTGGATGCGGGAAAGGTTTACGGGGTTCTCCTTCAGCGCGGCGTGGGAAACCTCGAGCAGGTGCGCGGCGAAGGGATTTGTGAGATACGGCGCATAGTGCTTGCCCGTGATGTCGTGCGGCGGCGTGAGATCGGAAAATTCGCGCCTGTCGCCCGCCATCACGCCCTGCTGGCGGAAGGTGTCCGTCGCGTAGACGGAAAGGCTATACTCCCGCATAAGCGCGGAAAACGCCGCATCGCGCTTCAGCGCCGATATGAGGGAGAGCACCTCCTCCCCCTCGATGCCGCCACCGTTGTGGCTCAGGATGCGCCCGTCCTCCGTTATGGATACGAGGTTTAGCCGAAACGCGACCTCGCCTTCGCCGACTGCGACGTCCATCCCTGCGGCTTCGAGCGTGGATCTGCCCGCGTAGACCTTCTTCGTGTCGTTGCCGAGCAGTGTGAGGAAAGCGACGTCGCTTCCCGGCAGGAGACCTTCGGGACAGGTGCGTACGCGCCCGATTTCGCAGGAGGCGAGCCGCGCCATGCCGCGCGGGGCGAGGTGTGCGAGCGGCGTTTTGTCGCCCAGCGCCTCTATCGGGAGATCCGCCATGCCGTCGCCGATAAAAATCACATATTTCATTGGGAGCCGACCTTTCTGTGGATATGAATAAAAAAGAGAACCGCCGCTGCAAATCGCGCAGCGGCGGGGACATATTATTTCGCGAAGTCCACGGCGCGTGTTTCTCTGATGACGTTGACCTTGATCTGCCCCGGGTACTCCATTTCCTGTTCGATGCGCTTGCACACTTCCTTCGCGAAGATGAAAGTGCCGGCGTCGTTCACGTCTTCGGGCTTTACCATGATGCGCACCTCGCGGCCGGACTGGATCGCGAAGGATTTCTCGACCCCTTCGAAGGAGTCGGCGATCTCTTCGAGCTTTTCCAGGCGCTTGATGTAGTTCTCGATGGATTCGCGCCGCGCGCCCGGGCGCGCCGCCGAAACGGCGTCCGCCGCCTGTACGAGCACGGCTTCCACGCTCTGCGGCTCCACGTCGTTGTGGTGCGCCATGATGCAGTGGATGACCGCGTCGGTTTCGCGGTACTTCTTGGCGATTTCCGCGCCGATGGATACGTGCGTACCCTCGACCTCGTGGTCGATGGACTTGCCGATGTCGTGCAGAAGGCCTGCCCGCTTTGCGAGCTGTACGTCCGCGCCCAGCTCCGCCGCCATGATGCCCGCGAGATGCGAAACTTCGATGGAGTGCTTGAGCACGTTTTGCCCGTAGCTCGTGCGGTAGCGCATGCGGCCAAGCATTTTCACCAGCTCGTGGTGGATGCCGTGCAGGTTCGTCTCGAACACCGCCTGCTCGCCCGCTTCGCGGATCTGGTTGTCGACTTCCTTCTGCGCCTTTTCTACCAGCTCTTCGATGCGGGCGGGATGAATTCGCCCGTCCGTGATGAGCTTTTCCAGCGCGATCCGCGCTACCTCGCGGCGCACGGGATCGAAGCCGGAGATGATGACCGCCTCGGGCGTGTCGTCGATGATGAGATCGACGCCCGTTGCCGTCTCGAGCGCGCGGATGTTGCGCCCTTCGCGCCCGATGATGCGGCCCTTCATGTCGTCGTTGGGGAGAGCGACCACGGAGACCGTGGTCTCCGCCACGTGATCTGCGGCGCAGCGCTGAATCGCCGAGGCGATGATGTCGCGCGCCTTCTTGTCCCCTTCTTCCTTGGCGCGGGATTCGATTTCCCGAACCATGATGGCGGCATCGTGGTATGCATCCTTCTGGATGCGGGTGAGCAGCACCTGCCGCGCTTCCTCCAGCGTCATGTTGGAGATGCGCTCCAATTCCTGCTGCTGCCTGTCGTGCAGTGCCTGCGCCTCGTCTTCAAGCGCCTGCGCCTGCTTGTATTTCTGGTTGAGGCTTTCCTCGCGCGTTTCGAGGTTGTCCATCTTCTTGTCCAGCGTTTCTTCGCGCTGGTTCACGCGCTTTTCCAGCCTTGATACTTCACTGCGGCGATCGCGCACTTCCTTATCGAGCTCGGATTTGAGTCGGATGATCTCTTCCTTCGCTTCGAGGATCGATTCTTTCTTCTTCTCTTCCGCTTTGTGGGTAGCCTCATCGAGCAGATTTTTGGCGAATTCTTCGGTGCGACCGATCTTCTTCTCCATCACATTCTGCCGATACAGGAAACCACCCGCTAAGCCCGCGGCCAACGCAATCAACACAGATACTATGGTGATTGCCACATCCAAGTAGTTCATTCCTCCTCTCAAAATTGCATATACGTCAAAACCCGTCTCCGGTCTTGCATGAACCAAATCAGACGAAAACGTACAGAAAACCTGTACGACTTGGTTATAATATCTATTTTACAATGTTTCGCATATTGCTGTCAAGCAAAGTTTCCTACATATCCATGCTAAATGTATGCGAGGTATCCGCGCGCCGGTGGTTTTTTCGTGAATATTTCCTCACGGGAAATCATGCACTTACCTCGCGGAAGCGCACGGCGATGTATGGGCGGGAACAGAGCTTGACATAGGCGCTCCCCTCGAAGATGCCTTCAACGGGCATGACGGTCATGTTCCATGTGTCGATGATATCGACGGTATATTTATGCCCTTGCGGCAGGTGGAACGTCCTGTCGCGCGGCTGCGCGTAGCCGAAATAGCAGATCATGTATTCCGCGTATTCCCGCTGAAAGGAACCGAAATGCGTCGTCTGCGTCGCGATAAAGCGCTTTCCGGCATTTGCGAACGGCAGGTCCCATTCGGACGCGCCCATGTCCCATGCGCCGGGGGATTCCTCCATGATCTTCCGCAAAAACCCGATGCGGGCGGGACTCGTGCCCGAAAGCGTTCCGCCCTTCCCCCACCAGATCACGTCGTTTTCGTGCAAAAACGTCTCGCCGTGGGTGCAGTAGCCGCCGCGCACGCAGGTTTCCCAGAAGCGGCGCAGCATCTCCTCCCCGGGGATGTTGCCGAAGCCCGCGTCCAAATCGCCCTCGTAGCACACCTCGTCTATCACGACAGGCTTTCGCCATTTCTTCCGCCACTCGTCGGTAAGGGATACGTGCATATGATAGTCTATGCGCTGGATGGAGGCGTGCGTGATCCACCCCCTGCCGTAGTCGTAAAACTGCCTGCAGTTGTGGATGGAGCGCAAATGGTTCGCCCAGTCCCAGCGGACGATCTCGGCGGCGACGGCTTCCCAGTCGTCCTCTGCCCATTCGCGGAAGATGTCCCACTCGTTGGCGAGCGACCACCAGATGTTGGAATACGCGGCGTATCGCGCGACCATGTAGCGCACATATTGCAGGCGGTTTTCGCGCGGCATGGTAGAAAAGCCCCAGCGGTCATATGGGTGAAACAGGATGAAATCGCACTCGATGCCCATGTCCCGCATGCGCAGGAGCACGCCGTCCATGTACTGCCAAAAGTACACGTTCGGGCGCGAAAAGTCGAACGAATAGCATTCGGAGCCGACCTGCCCGAAGGGCTCCGCCGCCCTCGCTGCCTCTTCCTTTCCGGGAAGGAGCCCACCCACATACGGGTACATGGGTGGCTCGTCCAAATTATAGATGTAGTGTTTCGGGAAGGGGCTCATGCGCACCTTGTTGAAGGGCGCATCGGAGAGCGTCTTCCACGTATCCATGCGCACCGCATCCGGCTGGTTCACCCAGTTGTACGCCGTCGTGCCGAAGGGGAAAAACGCCGTGCCGTCGGCATGGGCAAAGTGGAAGGTATCCTTCACGCGGACGGGGCCGTGCAGCCCTTCCGCGGGACCGCAGAAAAAGCTGCCGGAAATGCCGTCGAGCGCCGCGTCGTCAGAGACGGTATAGTACTCCCATTCGCCCTCGGCATCGGGCGAAAAGCGCACGACATACCTTCCGTCCCCGTCGTAAAAGCCGGGCACGGTCAGCACGCGGTTCCTTTGGAAAAACCGCGCTTCCAATTGCACATCGACAAAGGGATTGCCATCCTCTCGCCCGCTGAGGGCGAGCTCAAAGATGTCGTATCGCGCGGTCATGAAGGGTTCCTCCTTACTTTATTATCTGCAGCTCGTATTCCTGCGTGCCGAGGCCTACTTCTTCCAGCTTATCCAACTGGATATAGGGGTTCTTCCCGTGCAGGCGCTCGAACAAATGCCCCTCTCCCGTAAGTTCCATGCCCTGCGGCACGCCGACGGGAATGAGGTCTTCGATGCGGATCGCGTCGATGGAGGCGCGCTCGATCGCGACGATGTCGTCAGACGCCATGATGCCGATGTCCGGAACGAGCGAAGGCGTGGTCATGCCCCAGCAGTCGCAAAGCGCGGTGATCTGCGTGAGCACGTTGATGAAATAGGTGTTTCCGGGGGCGAAGGTGTCGAGCACCGTCTTGGTGGCGACCGCCATGCCCGTCTGGAAATCCGCATAGTCGTGGGAATCCAGCGTGATTGCGCCCGTGGGGCACACCTTCAGGCAGTGCTGGCACATGGTGCAGTGGTGGTAGTTCACCTGATATATGCCGTTTTTGCCCGGCTCGGAAAAACTGTTCGCATGGTGGTTGCAGGCGGGGATGCACTTTCCGCAATGGATGCACTTGTCCTTGTCCCAGACGAGCCCGCCCTCGAGTGCGTGAATCTGGTGGCGCGTGCGGTCCGTCACGCAGCCCATGGCGATGTTCTTGCACGCGCCGCCGAAGGCGCAGCTCCCGTGCCCCTTGACGTGCGAGAAGTCGATCAAGAAATCCGCATCGTGAATGAGGCCGGCGACGTCCACATCCTTAAACGTCTTAAACGATACCTTCTTGGGATAGAAGTATTTCCCGAAGAACCCGCAGGCATCGAGCACGGGGCAGCCGAGGTTTGCGTCGGTGTAGCCGCGCTCCTCCGGGCGGCGGGAATGGACGTAGTGATCGGTAATGAAGCAGTCCGCGCCGCTGTCCTTGACGAAGGACACGAGCTTACGAACGAACACCGGCGGAATGGTGGAATACGACACGCCGGAGCCGACGTGCATCTTGATCGCGACTTTTTTGCCTTTGAGCCTTTCCGCAAGCCCGCTTTTTTTCAGCATGCGGTCGAATTTCTCGGGCAGGGTCTGCGTCGCTTCGTATCGGGTATACGCCATGGGAGCGAAAAGTACCTTGGATGCCATGATGCATTCCTCCTATGTATCCTTTGTGGATACATTATACCATGCAAGCAGAGACAAAGCAAGACAGGCAGCGCTGTCGGTGTGTTTCTTTTGCGCGATACTCGAACGATATGTACGGATTTTACCCTATACACCCCTAATAATCCGAACATTATCCGGCTTCGTCTTTTTATCATACAGAAGATTTTGCACAAAATTAGTGTATCTATGCCGAAAGACGGTGGATATTGCCCTTAGGATGTACGATAATATACGCGGTATTTGCCTTATAACGCGGCATACGGAGGATAACACGATGAAAAAAGTGGGCATTGTGATGGGAAGCGACAGCGACCTTCCCGTGGTGCAGAAATGTGTCGATGTGCTGAACGCCCTCGGCATCCCCTACGAGGCGCACGTCTATTCCGCGCACAGAACGCCGGAGGAGGCGAGGCGCTTCGCCGTTTCCGCGCAGGAAAACGGCTTCGGCGTGCTGATTGCGGCGGCGGGCATGGCGGCGCACCTCGCGGGTGCGATCGCGGCGAACACTGTTCTGCCCGTGATCGGGATTCCCTGTGCGGGCGGCGCGATGGACGGGCTCGACGCGCTGCTCTCAACGGTCATGATGCCATCGGGCATCCCCGTCGCGACGGTCGCCATCGGCGGCGGTGCGAATGCCGCGTATCTCGCGGCGCAGATTCTGTCCGTGTCGGACGATGCGCTGCGCACAAAGGTCGCATCCGCGCGCGAACGCGCGGCGCAGGCGGTTTTGGAAAAGGATCGGGGTATCGCATCAAGGCTTGAAAACAAAAATCATTGAGAGGGGATCGACGCGCAATGAAAAAGCTCGTTTACACCGGAAAGACCAAGGACGTTTTCGCGCTGGACAACGGCAACTATGAACTGCTCTTCAAGGACGACTGCACCGGCAAGGACGGCGTGTTCGATCCCGGCGAAAACGCGGTAGGCCTCAAGATCGAGGGCGTGGGCAATGTGAACCTGCGCATGAGCGAATACTTCTTTTCCAAGCTGAACGCTGCGGGCATCAACACGCACTACATCCGCGCGGATTTGTCGTCCACGACGATGGAAGTCAAGCCCGCGAAGGCATTCGGCCACGGGCTCGAGGTCATTTGCAGGCTGCGCGCGGTCGGCAGCTTCCTGCGCCGCTACGGCGAATACATTGCGGAAGGCGCGCCCCTTCCCTATTATGTAGAAACCACCTTCAAGAACGACGAAAAGGGCGACCCGCTCGTCACGAAGGACGCGCTTTCCGCGCTCGGCGTGATGACGGAAAAGCAGTACGACGACATCAAGGCCATGACGCAGCAGATTACCAAAGTCGTCGCAGACGACCTTGCCGCCAAGGGCTTGGAATTGTACGATATCAAATTCGAGTTCGGCTACGACGACAAGGGCGCTGTCATGCTCATCGACGAAATTGCGTCCGGCAATATGCGCGTCTACAAGGGCGGCAGCTACATCGACCCCATGACGCTTTCGCAACTTTTCTTCGCATAATTCTTTCAGGAGGGATATATGGGCGGCTATTTCGGAATCGTCTCTACGAACGACTGTATGCTCGATGCGTTTTTCGGCATCGACTACCATTCTCATCTGGGCACCCGAAGCGGCGGAATGGCTGCCTACGATTCGACGATCGGACTCCAGCGAAAAATCCACAACATCCAAAACGCCCCCTTCCGCACGAAGTTCGAGCACATCGCGGAAGAGATGCGCGGCAACGCGGTCATCGGCTGCATTTCGGACAGCGACCCGCAGCCGCTGCTCATCCGCTCGTCTTTGGGCGTATACGCGGTATGCGCGGTGGGCGTCATCAACAATGCGGACGACCTGATCGACCACTATCTGTCCTTCAGCGGCGGGCATTTCGACTCCATGACGGGCGGACACGTGAACTGCAACGAGCTGATCGCCGCGCTCATCAACCAAAAGAGCGATTTTATCGAGGGTATCCACTTCGCGCAGAAATCGATCGAGGGCACCGCATCCATCGTAATCCTGACGGACAAGGGCGAGATCATCGCCGCGAGGGACCGATACGGGCGCGTCCCGCTGCGCATCGGAAAGCGCGAGGATGCCATGGCGCTGGCTCTTGAATCGTTCGCGTATGAAAAGCTCGGCTTTCACGACCACTGCGAGCTCGGTCCCGGGGAGATCGTAAAACTCACCGCACAGGGCATGACGCAGCTCGCCCCGCCCGGGAAAACCAAGCGCATCTGCTCCTTTTTGTGGAGCTATTACGGCTACCCTACCTCCTCCTATGAGGGTGTTGGCGTGGAGGCCATGCGCTACCGCAACGGCGCGATCCTCGCGCGCAACGACAGAAAGAACGGCTTTCCCGAAAATATCGACTATGTGGGCGGCGTTCCCGATTCCGGAACCCCGCACGCGATCGGCTACTGCAACGAGAGCGGCTGCCACTTCGCGAGGGCGTTCATCAAATACACGCCCACGTGGACGCGCTCGTTTTTGGCCGACGCGCAGTGCGAACGCGTCCGCGTCGCCAAGATGAAGCAGATTCCCGTGCCCGAGCTCATCAAGGACAAGAACCTGCTGTTTGTGGACGATTCCATCGTGCGCGGCACGCAGCTCAAGGAGACCGTCGATTTCCTGTACGAGAGCGGCGCGAAATCCGTACACATGCGCTCCGCTTGCCCCCCGATCATGTACGGCTGCAAGTTTTTGAACTTCTCCCGCAGTACGGACGATATGGAGCTTTTGGCGCGCAGAACCGTCATGCAATTGGAAGGCGAGGAAGGGCTCAACCATTTGGAGGAGTACAGCGACGGCACGACGGCGCGCGGAAAGAGCCTCAGGCAGGCGATCTGCGACGCGTTCCACTTCACGAGCCTCGAATTTCAAACGCTGGACGGCGTGATCGAGTCCATCGGGCTCGACAGAAACGACCTGTGCACCTACTGCTGGAACGGAAAGGAGTAATTCATCATGGCAGAAACATCGTTTTCCGAGGCATATGCCAAGGCGGGCGTGGACATCACCGCGGGCTATAAGGCGGTCGAGCTCATGAAGGCGCACATCGCGCGCACGGCGACGAAAGGCGTCGTCAGCGGCATCGGTGGCTTCGGCGGCTTGTTCGAGCTGGACCTCACGGGCATTTCCAAGCCCGTTCTGGTCTCCGGCACGGACGGCGTCGGAACCAAGCTCAAGATCGCGTTTCTCATGGACAGGCACGACACCGTCGGCATCGACTGCGTCGCGATGTGCGTGAACGACATCATCTGCTGCGGCGCAAAGCCCCTGTTCTTCTTGGACTACATCGCCTGCGGCAAAAACGTGCCCGAGAAGATCGCGGATATCGTCAAAGGCGTGTGCGACGGCTGCGTAGATGCGGGCGTTTCGCTCATCGGCGGGGAGACCGCCGAAATGCCCGGCTTTTACCCCGAGGACGAATACGACCTCGCGGGCTATTGCACGGGCATCGTGGACAGGGACAAGATTATCGACAATTCCTCCATGCGCGAGGGCGACGTGATTCTGGCGCTGCCCTCCTCCGGCGTCCACTCCAACGGCTTTTCGCTCGTGCGAAAGGTGTTCGATGTGGAAAATGCCGATCTCAAGTCTCCGCTCGCCGCCCTCGGCGGAAAATCGCTCGGCGAGGCGCTGCTTGCGCCCACGCGGATTTACGTAAAGCCCGTGCTGAAGCTGTTGGAAAAAGTTTCCGTGCGGGGCATATCGCACATCACGGGCGGCGGCTTTTATGAGAACATTCCGAGGAGCATCCCCGACGGCCTCTGCGCAAACATCGCGGAGAAGGACGTTCGCGTGCTGCCTGTCTTCTCTCTCATCGAAGAAACGGGGCACATCTCCCGCCGCGACATGTACAACACCTTCAACATGGGCGTGGGCATGAGCATCGTCGTCGCGAAAAAAGACGAGGAGGCGGCGCTCTCCGTCCTACGCGATGCGGGCGAGGATGCCTATCGCATCGGCGAAATCGTCGCCGGAACCGAGAAAATCCACCTGTACTGATATTTCGGAAGGGCGTTTGTTTGCATGAAGAACGTAGTCGTTCTCGTTTCGGGCGGCGGAACCAATTTGCAGGCGATTTTGGACGCGCAGGAAAACGGCACTATTCAAAGCGCGCGCGTAGCGCTCGTGATCTCCAACCGCAAGGATGCGTACGCGCTTGAGCGTGCAAAGGCGTACAATATTCCGTCCGCTGTATTCACAAAAAAGCAGGCGGGCTCGCAGGATGCCTTTGAAGACAGGCTGATTGAGGCGATCGAGGGCGCGCATGCAGACCTCATCGTGTTAGCGGGCTTCCTCGCGATTTTGAGCGCGCGCTTCACCTCCCATTTTGAGGGGAAGATTATCAACGTGCATCCGTCCCTCATCCCCGCCTTCTGCGGCGAGGGCTTTTACGGGCTGAAGGTGCACGAAGCCGCGCTCGAACGGGGCGTAAAGTTGACGGGCGCGACCGTGCACTACGTGAACGAAATCCCCGACGGCGGCAAAATCCTCGCGCAAAAGGCGGTCGAGGTGCTGGCCGGGGACACGCCGGAAATTCTGCAGCGGCGCGTCATGGAGCAGGCGGAATGGGTGCTCCTTCCGCAAATCATCGAAATGTTGACCAAGGAGGCGTAAACCATGGATATCTACTCCGCCAAGGACATCGGCGAATTGCTTCAGGGAAACAGCTACGCGGGGCGCGGCATCGTATGCGGCGTATCCGATGACGGGAAAAAAGCCGTCGCCGCGTACTTCATCATGGGCAGGAGCGAAAACTCCCGAAACCGCGTGTTTACCGTGGAAAACGGCGAAGTCTTCACCAAGCCGTTTGACGAGAGCAAGGTGAAAGACCCGAGCCTCATCCTCTACGCGGCGGTGCGGCAGTATAAGGATACACTCATCGTAACCAACGGCGACCAGACCGATACGATTTACGAGGGCCTTGCAGGCGGCCTCTCCTTTTCGGAAGCGCTCGCAGCGCGGGCGTTTGAGCCGGACGCGCCCAATTTCACCCCGCGCATCAGCGCCGCTCTGCACCTGTGCGCGCCCGTGACGTACAGCATGAGCATCCTAAAGAGCATCGATGCCGAAGGCACCGCCTGCGCGCGCTACACCTTCGACTTCCCCGCCAAAGCCGGGCTCGGGCATTTCCTGCACACCTACGTTGCGGACGGGAACCCCCTCCCCACCTTTCAGGGCGAACCGAAGCGCGTGAAAATCGGAAACGACATCGATCATTTTGCGGACGCGCTCTGGAACGCGCTCGACGAAAACAACAAAATCTCGCTCTACGTGCGCTATATCGACCTCGAATCCAAGAAATACGGGGAGCGCCTCATCAACAAAAACCGCTAAAGGAAAGGGGTAACGCGACATGAAAGAATTCGAGCTGAAATACGGCTGCAATCCCAACCAAAAGCCCGCGAGGATCTATATGAACGACGGCAGCGACCTGCCCGTGGAAATTTTGAGCGGGCGGCCCGGCTTCATCAACTTTTTGGATGCGCTCAACGCGTGGCAGCTCGTGAAGGAGCTGAAGGCGGCGCTCGGCATGCCTGCCGCCGCGTCGTTCAAGCACGTCAGCCCGACATCCGCTGCGATCGGGCTTCCGCTCTCGGAAAAGCTCAAAAAAGCGTGCTTCGTCGATGACGTGAAAAATCTGGACGCCTCTCCCCTCGCCTGCGCCTACGCGAGGGCGCGCGGCACGGACAGGCTCTGTTCCTTCGGCGACTGGGTCGCCCTGTCCGATGTGTGCGATGCCACCACCGCGCGCCTCATTCGGCGCGAGGTTTCGGACGGCGTGATCGCGCCGGGGTATGAGCCAAAGGCGCTCGAAATCCTGCGCGCGAAACAGGGCGGCAAGTACAACGTCGTTCAGATCGACCCCGAATACACCTGTGAACCGCTCGAGCGCAAGCAGGTTTTCGGCATCACGTTCGAACAGGGGCACAATTTCGTATCCATCGACAAAGAGACGCTTGCAAACGTCGTAACGGCGAACAAGGTTTTCCCCGAAAGCGCGATGCGCGACCTGATCCTCGCGCAGATCACGCTCAAATACACGCAGTCAAACTCCGTATGCTACGCGGTGGACGGGCAGGCGATCGGCGTGGGCGCGGGCCAGCAGAGCCGCATCCACTGCACGCGCCTTGCGGGTTCCAAGGCGGACACGTGGTTCCTCAGGCAGTCCGACAAGGTGCTGCACCTGCCCTTCAAGGACGACCTCACCCGCGCGGAGCGCGACAACGCGATCGACGGCTATATCAACCAAAACGAAGAAGATGTGTGCGAAGACGGCGTATGGCAGCGGTATTTCGCATCGCGCCCCGAGCCGTTTACGCCCGAGGAGAAAAAGGAGTATCTCGCAACCTGCGAAAACGTCTCCCTCGCGTCGGACGCGTTCTTCCCCTTCAGCGACAACATCGAGCGCGCGCACCGAAGCGGCGTGAAGTACGTCGCGCAGCCGGGCGGCTCCATCCGCGACGACGCGGTCATCGAATGCTGCGACAAGTACGGCATGGTCATGGCGTTTACGAACCTGCGCCTGTTCCACCACTGATCGGGGTGCCGACATGAAACTGCTTGTAGTCGGCGGCGGCGGGCGCGAACACGCCATCATCAAAAAGCTGAAGGAAAATCCCGCCGTGGAGGCGATCTACGCGCTCCCCGGAAACGGCGGCATCGCGCGAGACGCCGTATGCGTCCCGATCCATGCCACGGACATCGAAAACATCGCACTCTTCGCGGCGGATAACAAGATCGACTATGCCGTCGTCGCGCCGGACGACCCGCTCGTCCTGGGCGCGGTGGACGCGCTGGAAGCGCGCGGCATCCCCTGCTTCGGTCCCCGCGCAAACGCCGCGATCATCGAGGGGAGCAAGGCCTTTGCCAAGAACCTCATGCAAAAGTATTCCATTCCGACCGCCGAATTCGCATCGTTTTCCGATATGGAGCAGGCGCTCGCCTATGTCGAAAACGCGCCGGTGCCCATCGTCGTCAAGGCGGACGGGCTCGCGCTCGGCAAGGGCGTGATCATCGCCGAAACGCGCGAAGAGGCGAAGGCTGCGATCCACTCCATGATGGAGGGCGGAAAATTCGGAAACAGCGGAAAAACCGTCGTCATCGAGGAGTTTTTGACGGGGCCTGAGGTCTCCGTACTTGCGTTAACGGACGGCAAGTGCGTAAAACCCATGGTCTCTTCCATGGATCACAAGCGCGCGCTGGACGGCGACAGGGGCGCAAACACCGGCGGCATGGGCTGCATCGCGCCAAACCCGTATTACACGGACGAAATCGCGAAAATCTGCATGGAGACGATCTTCCTCCCCACGATTCAAGCGATGCACAGCGAGGGGCGCGCGTTCAAGGGCTGCCTCTATTTCGGGCTGATGCTTACGCCCAATGGGCCCAAGGTCATCGAATACAACTGCCGCTTCGGCGACCCGGAGACGCAGGTCGTGCTGCCGCTCATGCGAAGCGATCTTCTGACGGTCATGCAGGCGACCACGAACGGCACCCTTTCGGAGACGGAGGTCGCCTTTTCGGACGACTGCTCCGCGTGCATTATCTTGGCGTCCGAAGGCTACCCCGCGTCCTACGAAAAGGGGTTTGCGATCGATATTCCCGAAGACGTGCTGCCGCACGTGATTTCGGCAGGCACCGCGCTAAAGGACGGAAAGCTCGTGACCGCCGGCGGGCGCGTGCTGGGCGTTACGGGCATCGGAAAGACGCTTCGGGAAGCGCTTTCTGCTGCCTACGAAAGAGCCGAACGAATCCGCTTCGAGAACAAGTTCTGTCGCCGCGACATCGGACAAAGCGCCCTCAAGGCGAAGGAGTAGAGGACATGGTATACAGAATCTACGTAGAGAAAAAGCCCGCGTTCGCAAGCGAGGCGCGCGCCCTATGCGACGAAGTCGTGCACATGCTCGGCATCGAAAACTTAGAAAAGGTGCGCCTTTTGAACCGCTACGACGCGGAGGATATCGAAAAAGCGCTGTTTGACGATGCCGTGCGCACCGTCTTTTCGGAGCCGCAGGTGGATATTGCGAGCGCTGCCCCCGATTTTTCGGGCGCAAAGGTCTTCGCCGTGGAATATCTGCCCGGCCAGTTCGACCAGCGCGCGGACAGCGCCGCGCAGTGCATCCAGCTCATCTCGCGCGGCGAGCGCCCGCTCATTCGCTCGGCGAAGGTGTATTGCCTGTACGGCGACATCTCGGAAGCCGATTTTGAAAAGCTGAAAAAATACGTCATCAACCCCGTGGAGGCGCGCGAGGCTTCCCTTGCCCTGCCCGAAACCATCAAGACCGTGTACCCGACGCCCGATAAGGTCGAAATCCTCGCGGGGTTTCGGGGGCTCGACGAGAAGGGGCTTGTAGACTGCATTGCGCAGTACGGCCTCGCGATGGATGCGGGCGACATCGCGTTCTGCAGGGACTACTTCCGCTCCGAGGATCGCGACTCGACGCTCACGGAGCTTCGGATGATCGACACCTACTGGTCGGACCACTGCCGCCACACGACGTTCCTCACGCACATAGACGGCGTTTCGTTCGAGGACG
Organism: Christensenellales bacterium; assembly: GCA_050946115.1. Classification (GTDB taxonomy): domain Bacteria; phylum Bacillota; class Clostridia; order Christensenellales; family Aristaeellaceae; genus CAYFRC01. The sequence goes on along the minus strand of JBMNUF010000026.1, from coordinate 6,094 downwards.
CGCTGCTCGAAAATGCGTATCAGAAATATCTGGATGTGCGCAAGGCCCTCGGGCGCACAAAGCCGATTTGCCTCATGGACATCGCGACGCTCGCGGTCAAATACCTCAAAAAGGAAGGCAAGCTGGACAAGCTCGACGAATCCGAAGAGATCAACGCCTGCACCGTGAAGATTCAGGTGGAAGTGGACGGGAAAAAAGAGGACTGGCTCCTGCTGTTTAAGAACGAGACGCACAACCACCCCACAGAGATCGAGCCGTTCGGCGGCGCGGCGACCTGCATCGGCGGCGCGATTCGCGACCCGCTATCGGGGCGCTCCTATGTCTACGGCGCGATGCGCGTAACCGGCGCCGCAGACCCGACCGTGCCGCTGTCTGAGACGATCGAGGGCAAGCTGCCGCAGCGCAAGATCGTGACGACGGCTGCGGCGGGCTATTCCTCCTACGGCAACCAGATCGGGCTGGCGACGGGCATCGTGGACGAGATTTACCACCCGGGCTATGCCGCAAAGCGCATGGAGATCGGCGCGGTCATCGCGGCGACGCCCGCCGAAAACGTGCGGCGCGAAACGCCCGCGCCGGGAGACGCCGTGATCCTCTTGGGCGGCGCGACGGGGCGCGACGGCATCGGCGGCGCGACGGGCTCTTCCAAGGCGCACACCGCCAAATCCGTGGAGACCTGCGGCGCGGAGGTGCAAAAGGGCAACGCGCCCGAAGAGCGCAAGCTCCAGCGCCTGTTCCGAAACGGCGAAGCCGCGCGCATGATCAAGCGCTGCAACGATTTCGGCGCGGGCGGCGTATCCGTCGCGATCGGCGAACTGGCGGACGGGCTGGACATCGATCTGGATAAGGTGCCCAAGAAATACGAGGGACTCGACGGCACGGAGCTCGCGATCTCCGAATCGCAGGAGCGCATGGCGGTCGTCGTATCTCCCGAGGATGTAGAGACATTCATCGCGCTCGCCGGCGAGGAAAACTTAAACGCTGTCGTCGTCGCGCATGTGAAAGCCGAAAAGCGGCTCACTATGCGCTGGAACGGGGACGTCATCGTGGACATCAGCCGCGAATTTCTGAATTCCAACGGCGCGGAAAAGCACATTTCCGTTGCGCCCGCGAAGGCGGAGTTTACGCCCAAGGCCGTCAGCGGCGGCTTTGCGGAAAACTACAGGGCTTTGGCAAACGACCTCAACATCTGCTCCAAGCGCGGGCTTTCCGAGCGGTTCGATTCCACCATCGGCGCGGGCACGGTGCTCATGCCCTTCGGCGGGAAAAATCAGCTCACGCCCGTACAGGCCCTAGTGCAGAAAATCTCCGTCGAAAAGGGCGATACAAACGACTGTTCGCTCATGTCGTTCGGCTTCAATCCCCTGATTTCCTCCCAAAGCCCATACCACGGCGCCTTCCTCGCCGTGGTCGAAAGCGTCTGCAAGCTGATTGCGAGCGGCGCGAGCTTTGAAGACGTGTATCTCACGTTCCAGGAGTACTTTGAAAAGCCGATGAACGACCCCAAGCGCTGGGGAAAGCCGTTCGCGGCGCTGCTCGGCGCGTTTGCCGCGCAAACGGAGCTCGGCATCGGCGCGATCGGCGGCAAGGACTCCATGAGCGGCTCGTTTGAAAAGTTGGACGTGCCACCCACGCTCGTCTCCTTCGCGGTGACGACCGATAAGGTGCATAATATCGTCTCCCCCGACTTCAAGGCGGCGGGAAACAAGGTGTATCTGCTCGAATGCGCGCTCGACGAAAACGGGCTGCCCAAAGCCGATTCGCTCAAAGCGCTGTTTGATCGCGTGACCGCGCTCATGCGAGGCGGCATCGTCCTCTCGTGCTACACGCCCTGCATGGGCGGCATCGCGGAAGCGGTGATGAAGATGGCATTCGGAAACGGCTTCGGCTTTCGTTTCGCAGACGATATTTCCGTGCAGACGCTCTTCGGGAACACCTTCGGCGCGTTCGTCGTCGAAACGACGCAGCCCATCGAAAACGCGCGCCTGTTGGGCGAAATCACGAAAGATACGGCGTTTACGCGAAACGGCGAAAGCATTTCCCTGCGGGAACTGCTCTCGATCTACGAAGACCGCCTGGAGAACGTGTTCCGCTGCAACATCGAAACGAAGGGCACTGCGGAAAACGTTTCCTATGCCGCGAAATCGTATCCCGCGCCCAAAGTCAAAACCGCAAAACCCACGGCGCTCATCCCCGTATTCCCCGGCACGAACTGCGAATACGACAGCGCGAAGGCGGTGCGCAACGCGGGCTTCGATGCGCAAATCCTCGTCATCAACAACATCTCCGCAGAGGGCGCGGCGCGAAGCGTCGAAGCGTTCGCAAATGCGCTCGAGCGCGCGCAGCTTTTGTTCATCCCCGGCGGCTTTTCCGGCGGCGACGAGCCGGACGGCAGCGGCAAATTCATCACAGCGTTCCTGCGCAACGAGGAGATCAAGGAGGGCGTCATGCGCCTTCTGAATGCGCGCGACGGGCTAATCTGCGGCATATGCAACGGGTTTCAGGCGCTCATCAAGCTCGGGCTCGTGCCGTTCGGAACAATCCTCGACGCGGACGAAACCTATCCCACCTTGACGTTCAACACCATCGGCAGGCACCAAAGCCGCATCGTGAGGACGCGCATCGCATCCAACAAGTCGCCGTTCCTTCGCTATAAAAATGTCGGTGACATCGTGAGCGTTCCGATCTCCCACGGCGAAGGGCGCTTCATCGCGAGCGAAACGCTTTTGCGGCAGTTGATCGAAAACGGGCAGATCGCCACGCAGTACGTCGATGCCTGCGGCAACGCCACGATGGACGTGCGCTACAACCCCAACGGCTCAATCTTAGCCGTCGAGGGCATCACCTCCCCCGACGGGCGCGTGTTCGGCAAGATGGGGCACAGCGAGCGCATCGGCTGCGGGCTGTACAAAAACGTGCCGGGCGAATACGACATTCGCATGTTCGAGGCGGCTGCCGCCTATTTCAAAGGCTAAGGAGAGATACATCATATGGGCTATTTGACCGACATCGAGATCGCCCAGTGCTGCGAGATGCGCCCCGTTTCGGAGATCGCGCGCCGCGCGGGCATCGCCGAAGACTACGTGGAGCACTACGGGCGCTACAAGGCGAAGATCGACCCCGCATTCCTCCGCGAAGGAGATTCCAAAGCGGGGAAACTCATCCTCGTCACGGCGATCACCCCCACGCCCGCGGGCGAGGGCAAGACGACGACCACCATCGGGCTTGCGGACGGGCTTTCCCGCATTGGAAAGCGCGCATCCGTCGCGCTGCGCGAGCCGTCGCTCGGCCCCGTGTTCGGCGTAAAGGGCGGCGCTGCGGGCGGCGGATACGCGCAGGTCGTCCCCATGGAGGACATCAACCTGCACTTCACGGGTGATTTCCACGCGATCGGCGCGGCGAACAACCTACTCGCGGCGATGCTCGATAACCACATCCAGCAGGGAAATGCGCTCGGCATCGACACGCGCAAGATCACGTGGCGGCGCTGCGTGGATATGAACGACAGGCAGCTGCGAAACATCGTCTCCGGCCTCGGCGGAAAGCCCAACGGCACGCCGCGCGAGGACGGCTTCGACATCACGGTCGCCTCGGAAATCATGGCGGTGTTCTGCCTTTCCGATTCGATCGCAGACCTGAAGGCACGGCTTTCGCGCATCGTCGTGGGTTACACCTTTGACGATACGCCCGTGACCGCAGGCGATCTGAAGGCCACGGGCGCGCTCGCCGCGCTGCTCAAGGACGCGTTCAAGCCCAATCTCGTGCAGACGCTCGAGGGCACGCCCGCCTTCATTCACGGCGGCCCGTTTGCCAACATCGCGCACGGCTGCAACTCCGTAATGGCGACGAAACTGGCGCTGCGCGTCGGCGACTACGCCGTGACGGAGGCAGGGTTCGGCGCGGACTTGGGCGCGGAAAAGTTCTTGGATATCAAGTGCCGCATGGCGAACCTGCGCCCGGACGCTGTCGTCATCGTGGCGACCGTGCGCGCTCTCAAGCTCCACGGCGGCATGAACAAGAAGAAACTCGGCGAGGAAAATCTGAAGGCGCTCGAAAAGGGAATTCCGAACCTGCTTCGGCACGTGCGCAACATTCGGGAAGTATATGGCCTGCCCTGCGTCGTCGCGATCAACCGCTTCCCCACCGATACGGATGCGGAGATTCAATACATCGAGGAAAAATGCGCCTCTCTCGGCGTAAACGCGCGCCTTTCCACCGTATGGGCGGAGGGTGGCAAGGGCGCGGAGGAGCTCGCGCGCGAGGTGGTCAGGCTCTGTGAGGAGGAAAAGGGCGATTTCCGCTTTGCCTACGACATCGATTTGCCGCTTTCCGATAAAATCTCCGCCCTTGTGACGAAAGTCTACGGCGGAAAATGCGCGGAGATCGTGCCCGCCGCGAAAAAGCAGATCGAATCCCTCGAAAAACTCGGCTTCGGAAACCTGCCCGTGTGCGTCGCAAAGACGCAGTACAGCTTTTCCGACGACCCCGCAAGGCTCGGCGCGCCGGAGGACTTCGCCGTCACCGTGCGCAACGTCAAGGTCGCCGCGGGCGCGGGCTTTGTGATCGTCATGACCGGCGATATCATGACGATGCCCGGGCTCCCCAAGGTACCCTCCGCCGAATCCATCGACGTGGACGAGAGCGGCAGGATCACCGGGCTGTTTTAAGACGAACAACAAGCCGGAATCCGGCGGCAAAGCGGTCTGCGCGGGATTCCGGCTGTTCTTTCTTATAGGAACGAAATCTTTTCGGAGGCAGCCATGCGGCTTTTGTTTGAGATGGACATGCGCGACTATTTCGATTGTACGCGCACCTTCAGGCGCGATTCCGCGCGGAGCATTATCATTCGCGGCAACCGCGTCGCGATGGTTCGCAGCCTGAAATACGACTATTACAAGTTTCCGGGCGGCGGAACCGAGGAAGGCGAAAGCCCCAAAGATGCGATGATTCGGGAAACTTGCGAAGAAACGGGCATGACCGTGATCCCCGAATCCGTCAGGGAGTACGGATACGTCCACCGAATCCAAAAAAGCGACATCGACGCTTCGGAATGCTTTATTCAGGACAATTTCTACTATTTCTGCCAGGTGCGCGATGCCGTTGGGCAGCAAGTGTTAGACAATTACGAATCTGAAGAATCCTACGTCTTGGAATATGTCGATCCGCACATTGCGATACGGAAAAACCGCAGGATGTTCAAAAGCCCGCACAATCATTTGATGTTCGAGCGGGAGGCGAGAGTCCTCGAAATGCTCATCGCCGAAGGGTTTTTCTGCTGATTCCCTTCGGCGACCCGGGTAAGGTATAGCCTTACTTTTTCCGTACCGAACCTAAAAAGAGCGCGTCCTCCGAAGAGAGCATCCGCATCAGATTGTCGCGAATCGCGATCGGAAAGAGCCGCGTGTACGGAATGTCCTCAAGCTTTACCCACTGCGAGCCGAGCTGGAAGGCGTCCCTTTCCGTGGGCTTTTCGCGCCCCTTCCCCTCAGGCGTGCAGAAAAATACGAAATAGATCTTGTGGTCGTTGCCGTCCGCGCGCCTCGCCGCGATGTGCTCGTATACGCCGCAAAGCCTTTCCGGGCGCACGCGCAGCCCCGTTTCCTCCAATACCTCGCGGACGAGCGCCTCCTGCAGCGTTTCGCCCTCCCTCTGCCCGCCGCCCGGAAGGGCGTAGTACTGCCCGAGGCGAGAACTGCACCGGTTGAGCAGGATTTCGCCGTCCTTTACGACGATTGCCTTCGCGGAGTTGCGTACAGACACCGTAACACCCTTCCTTCTCCACACCTTTTCCATGAAAGTATACCACACGCATAAAGCATCGGTCAAGAAATTTCCCGTGCGTTTGACAAGTGTGCAGATTGCAAGGTAAATTGCCGCTCTTGATTAGGCACTGAATATGCCGAGGGTAGGATGTATCCGAATACGCTTTATCTGCAAGGTGTCACTGGGGTATTGAAGGCTCATTGTACCAGGGCGACATCATTTACTTTCCAAACAAAGCAAGAGACAGGAACTCAGGATTTAATGCCGCTTTAGCAAGTTTGGCTCTCGTGCTCATTCTCTTACTAGAAGGGGTAGAACGCAGCAAAGAGAG
>JBMNUF010000025.1:0-36192 GCA_050946115.1 Christensenellales bacterium | reverse complement strand
AAATCAAGGTCGCTAAACGTGTCGGCTACGGCTACAGAGATGACGAGTATTTCTTTACTCTCGTCCGTTTTCTCTCGTTACCTGTTGCTTGGCTCGATTCCCACAACTTTCCGTGAAGAGCCTAAAAAATGCGGGAGGAGCGAATTTGCTTCTCCCGTTTTTCTATGCGCGGTTTTTAGTATCTCAGGCGCGGGTCTTCCTTCAGGATGCGCGCGATCTGCACGATGCGCCTGAGGTCTGCAAGCTCGATGGATCTGTACGGCGCGCCGAGGACGACCTCCGCCGTCCTGCGGTAGGTGCCCAGGATTTCCGCCGCTTTATCCATGGCGGAAGGGACATCCTCCGCGATATCTTTCGCGATCTCCTCGAACATGGAATTGCCCAGAAGGTACACCACGCCCGCCGCGGCTGCCACGGGGAGCACGGGGAAGAGTTCCCCATTGTCCTTGCCGTCAGAAACCGCTTTCTCAAGCAGCGGCAGCACCTGCTCCCTCCCCGTTTCGAGCATGGCGTAGCGCAACTGCGCGCCTTCGGGCTTCATCGCGGCGTTGATGAGCATCGCCGTAAACAGCGGATCGTCGATGCTGAACAGCCCCGTGATTCCGTACAAAAGGTTAATCCGGTTTACGGGAGAGGCATCCTCCGGAAACGCCGCGAGTCTTTTCTCCAATGTAAACCGAATGCGCTCCCTGCAGATCGCCTCCAACAGCGCGTATTTCGTCTCGAAATGGTGATAAAACCCGCCCTTGGAGATTCTGAGCGCGTCGATGATGTCCTGCACGGCGCAGCGTTCAAAGCCGAGCTGTAAAAACATCTTCTCCGCCGTCGCCATGATCTGCTGCTTGCGCAAATCGCCTTTTCGCATTTCGCTTCCTCCGCGTCAGTTGATAAAATACACGAGTTCTTCCTTGGGGGCGGAGGTCTCCGTGAACTTCATCTGCGTCAAGATCACGCCGTCCTCCTCGTACAGGGGGTTATACGCCTTTTTGCACTTCGCGGTCAATTCGAGCCACTGCCCCTCGGCGGGCTTATTGTCTGCGTATCGCGTGACAAAGCCGATGCCGCGTATGTCGTCCACACAGCAGGTCATGGCGTTCCGCCCGAATATGTAGTGGTTTTTCGGCAGGCCCTTGTACTTGGTCGCCTGCCCCTTGAACCGCACGGTCTTCCCGTCGTAGCGGTCGGGATGGTCGAGCGAATCTAAGTAAAACGTGCCGAACATCTCGTCTCCGATGCGGATGATGTCCGATTTCATGTCGTAGGGCAAATCCTCGTCCGCAACGCCGTCGTCGCTCGTGCCGTCCGTGTTTTCAAACACGATCGTCGCCGTCGGGTTCATGCCCTTCATCTGCCTGCGGATGGGGGATTTTTGCGTCTCGGGCGTGCAGCGGTTGACGATGATGAGGTCTGCATTGCGCGGACCGTCCGTCATAAACTGCCGCATGTTGGTCATATAGGTGTCAAACGTGGTCGCGTCGATCAGCGCGACGAGCTGCGCCAAAGTCCATTTTTCGGGAATCGGCTGGCTGAACAGGAAATCCAGCAACCAAATGGCGTTGTATTCGATGAGCACGCGCTCCGGGCGATATACATCGTCCAGCTTCAGGAGCTTGCCGTCGAGCATTTCCTCCGGCTCTCTCAGGTTCACGAGCACGGCGTTGTGCTCCCGTAAAAGCTTCTCGTCGTACTCCGCTTCCCCTTCCTCACAACAGATCACGAGCGTGCGCTCGTCTCCAAAGCTCTCGCTCTCGAGCATGCGCACGATGAGGGAGGTTTTCCCGCTCTCCAAAAATCCGCAAAGGACATATACGGGTACAAAATCGCTTCTTTCCATATGCACGCCTCTCAGATGCCGAACAGGCAAAGGATGTCCTTTTCCTTAAGATTCGACCCGATCACGCACAGGCGCCCCGTGTAATCCGCCGCGCCGCGACGGATTTCGTATTCCTCGGGCACGAAGTCAAAGTGGAGCCAAGTGCCGTCCTCGGCGGGCACGATGCCCTTGCTGCGCAGGACGACGCCGTAGGAACCTTCATTCGAAAGCTGCGAAAGCGCCTTTTCGAGGGCTTCCTCGGAGAATTTGTGCGCGGTCTCCACGCCGAAATTCTCGAACACGTCGTCCGCGTCCAGCTCGCCCGCGCAGTGATGGTGGTGATGATGATGGCGGTGCGGGCGATGCACCTTCGTCTCGCCGTCATGATGCTCGTGTTCTTCATCGTCGTGGCGGTGATGTTCATGCGCGCACGCTTCGCAGTTTTCATCGTGATGGTGTTCGTGTTCGCACGCTTCACATTCACAACCCTCGTCGTGATGACAGTGATGCTCGTGTTCGTCTTCTTCGTCATCGTGATGCCCCGCTTCGGGGTACAGATCGAACACGTTCAATAGCTGCGCGGGGCTTTCGATGGTCGAAAGGATGGTGTCGCCCGAAAGCTCCTCCCACGGCGTGGTGACAATGCGCGCATCGGGATTTACCTCCCGAAGCAGCGCGACCGCCTGAATGAGCTTTTCCTGCTGCATGTGCTGCGTGCGACTGAGAATGACCGTCTCCGCGCACTTGATCTGATCGGTAAAGAACTCGCCGAAGTTTTTGATATACATGCGGCATTTCTGCCCGTCTACGACCGTCGCGCAGCCCAACATCTCCAGCGGATGTCGCTCCTTCGCCTGTTCGATGACGGCGCGAATTTCGGAGAGCTTGCCCACGCCGCTCGGCTCGATGATGAGGCGATCCAGATGATAGGTCCCGATCAGTTCGTCGATCGCCTTATGGAAATCGCCCACCAGCGTGCAGCAGATGCAGCCGCTGTTCAATTCCGTCACCTGAATCCCGCTTTCCTTCATGAAGCCGCCGTCGATGCCGATTTCGCCGTACTCATTTTCAAGCAAAATGACCTTTTCGCCCTTGAACGATTCCGCGATCAGCTTTTTGATGAGCGTCGTCTTGCCCGCGCCTAAGAAGCCCGAAATAATGGAAACACGAATCACCTGAAATTCCTCCCCCGTCGCCTTTGTACGCGCATACAATACGCTTCCCAACGTTTTCTTTTCAACCGCGCGCACGTTATCTTCTGTTTCATGTGTAGGCACGGATTGTGCCCGACGCCTTAAGGCTTCGAGCCTGTTGCGAGCTTCTTCTTTCCGAGCACAGAGAGGAAGAACAGGGCGGCGCCGACCACACACACGGCTGCCCACGCGATGTACGCGCCGTTCATTCCGAAGGCATCGATGATGCCTCCGGTTACGACGCCCGTCAGGGAGGAACCGGCGTAAATAAAGCCGTTTACGAGCCCCGCGACGAGCGCAACGCGCCGAACTGATGCATATTCCAGCGGCACGAGCACGGTCAACAGCGGGTTGATTCCGTACATGAGCGCGCAGTTGCAGCCGAGCAGCAGCGAAAGCACGAGCGCGCTCTCGGCTTGCACGCCGGCGAGCAGTAGCATGGGGATCGTTCCCAGCGCCATCATCATGCCGACGACGGCGCGCGCCTTGCCCTCATAGCGCCTGTAGCAGAGCTTTCCGAACAGGATGCCTACGAGGTTGAGAATCGGGATTAGGAGGGAGGAAAGGACAGGGTTGTCGCTGCCGCCGGAGAGCAGCGTCGGCGCCCACGCCATCACGCCGTCGCGCGCGAAGCCGTTCATCGTGCAGCCCAGAAGCATCGCCCACAGCCCCGTGCCGAAGATCAGGGGAAGCAGCGGCAGAGAGCCGCGCTCCCTCGCCTGCGTCGCCCACACCGCCGATTCCTTCTCGGAAGGTTCACTCTTCAGCATCAAAAAGGAGATCGGCGCGAGCAGCGACATCGCGATGCCGGGGATAGCGAAGGACAGCCGCCAGGAAAAGAGCTGCGTCACGATGCCGGAGATCGCCCACGCGGCGAGATGCCCCGCCACCAGCGTGATCGACATGAAATAGCTCGCGACGGACTGCTGTTCCTGATCGAACCGATTCGCCAAAATCTTCACGATCGGCGTCCAAATCATGGACTGCGCCGCGCCGTTGAGCGCCCACAGCAGCAGCAATGCAGGAAAGCCCGAAAACGCGCCGAAGAGCATATTGCACAGCGCTGAAGCGGCAATCCCTATCAAAATATGCTTGTTTTCGTCGATCCGGTCCACGATTGCGCCGTTTATGAGCTGCCCAACCGCATATATGGCGGCAAAAACCGTCTGAAACAGGCCCGCCTGCGCATCCGAAAGCGAAAACTCCCGAATGATGCCCGGCAGCGCCTGCGAAAGGTTCAGCCTCCCCAAGTATGTCGTACAGTATGCGATAAAGCAGCCTAAAAGGATTCGGCGCTGCACCTTGGAAAAGTTTTTTAGCATGGTAATAGCCTCTTCTTTGTTTGATTTACGCGGCGACAGGCTTCTTCTATGTCGAGCTTCGTATAGATGCCGTCCATGTAGACGATTTCGCCGTCGCACATGGTCATGCGGACGTTTTGCCCCTGCGCCGCGTAGACGATCGTCGCGGGCAGGTCCGCATCATAGGGCTGCAGGTTTTCGGCGGATGCATCGAGCAGGATCAGATCCGCCCGCATGCCTTCCTCTAAAAGGCCGCAGTCGCCAAATCCCAACGCAAGCGCGCCTTCCCGCGTCGCGATCGAGATCGCGTCCGCAGCGTTAAGCGCTGTCGCGTCGCGCAGCATGCCCTTTTGCAGCAGCGACATCAGCCGCATGTCGGCAAACATATCCAGCGTGTTGTTGCTCGATGCGCCGTCCGTTCCGAGCGCGACGCGCACGCCCGCTTCGCGCATTTTCGAGATCGGCGCGACGCCGTTTGCGAGCTTCAGATTGCTCGCGGGGTTGGTCGCGACGGAGACGCGGTGCTCCGCGAGGATTCGAATGTCCTCGTCCATCACCTGCACGCAGTGCGCGGCGAGGGTCGGGTTTTCATACGCGCCGAGCCTTCGGAAATACTCCACGGGCGTAACGCCGTGTCGCTCGATGCAGCCCTTCGTCTCGTCCACGGATTCTGCCACGTGTACGTGAAAGCCCGTCTTGAGTTCGCCCGCGACGCGCACGGCGTATTGTACGAAATCCGGCTTCGTAGTGTATTCGGCGTGTACGCCCATGTAGACGTTGATCCTGCCGCTGCCCTTGCCGTGCCATCTCTCGTACAATCCGTACACGGAATCCGCGCCATGCTCGTTCGTGCAGCCGCGGCTGATGTTCGCGCGGATGCCCGCATCGAGCGCGGCGCGCGCCACCTCATCCATGAAATAGTACATGTCCGCGAACGCGACGCAGCCGCGCCGCATCTGCTCCGCACAGGCGAGGACGGTTCCCCAGTATACGTCCTCTTCCGTGAGCCCGTCTTCGATGGGCATCACCTTATTCAGCCAGTCCATGAGCTTGAGGTCGCTGCCCACGCCGCGCAAAATCGTCATCGCGCTGTGCGCGTGCGCGTTGTACAGCGCAGGCATGACGATGCCGCCCTTCGCATCGATGGAGCTTCCCGCATCGGGCGCGCCCTCTTGGGCGCCGACGTAGACGATCTTTTGCTTGTCTATCGCGACCGCGCTGTTTTCGATCGCGCGTTTACCCGTCCAAATGCGGGCGTTTATGATTTTTTTCATAGCAAACCCTCCGAAGGCATCAGTTCGCGGAATAGATGTATTTTTCCTGTTCGGGGGTGAGCGCGTCGATCGTAAGGTGCATGACGGAAAGCTTCATCTTCGCGACCGCCCTGTCGATCTCCTCCGGCAGGTCGTATGCCTTGTTCTCCATGGTTTTTCCGTGCTTTGCCATGTATTCCGCCGTCAGCGCCTGCAGGGCAAAGCTCATATCCATGATCTCCGCGGGGTGTCCGTCGGCGGCGGCGAGGTTCACGAGCCTGCCTTCCGCGATCAGATACACGGTGTGCCCGTTTTCGAACTCAAACCCCTCGATATTGTGGCGCGCCTCGAACACGCGCGTCGCCGCCCTGCGCATTTCCGCGACCGCGACTTCCACGTCGAAATGCCCCGCGTTTGAGAGCACCGCGCCCTCCTTCATCGTGCGGATGTGGCGCATGGTGATGACGTCCTTGCAGCCAGTGACGGTGATAAACAGATCGCCGATCTTCGCGGCATCGTCCATCTTCATCACGGAAAAGCCGTCCATCGCCGCCTCGACCGCCTTTATGGGGTTCACCTCGCACACGATGACCCTTGCGCCCATGCCCTTCGCGCGCATCGCAACGCCCTTGCCGCACCAGCCGTAACCCGCGACGACCACGTCTTTTCCGGCGACGATGAGGTTCGTCGTGCGCATGATGCCGTCCCACACGGACTGGCCCGTGCCGTAGCGGTTGTCAAAGAGGAACTTCATCTGCGCGTCGTTCACCGCGATCATCGGGAAGCGCAGGCTCCCCTCCTCCGCGCGCGCGCGAAGCCGCATGACGCCCGTCGTCGTCTCCTCGCCGCCGCCGATGAGGCACTCGGCGAGGTCGGGGCGTTCGTCGCACAGAATCTGCGTGAGGTCGCCGCCGTCGTCGATGATGATGTGCGGCTTACAGGAAAGCGTGCACAAAAGGTGTTCGTGGTACTCGGCATCCGTTGCGCCGTACCAGGCGTTTACGGTCACGCCCTGCGAGGCGAGCCCCGCCGCGACGTCGTCCTGCGTGGAGAGCGGGTTGCAGCCCGTGGCGTACACCTCCGCGCCGCCGTTTTTGAGGAGCAACGCGGTTCTCGCCGTCTTGGCTTCCAAATGTATGGACATCGCAACGCGAAGCCCCTGAAACGGCTTTTCCTCGATAAAACGCTTTTCGATCAGCCCGACGACCGGCATATGCCGCCTCGCCCACTCGATTTTGGTAAGCCCCGCCTGCGCAAGTGCGGGATTTCGCACGATACTCGTCATAAAACCCGCCTCCTTATGTATTATTCTATAAAGTCGAATTCCATATCGCCGAGGTGAACGGTGTCCCCCTCCTTCGCGCCTTTTTCGCGCAGCGCGTCGATGACACCCCAACGCCGCAGCGTCTTGTGGAACCAGTTGAGCGACTCCTCGTCGCCGAAATTCACGCTGTCGATGAGCTTTTGCATGGACGGGCCTGAGAGCACATATGCGCCGTCCTCGATCTCGACCGTGAAGGATTCCTCGGGAAGCTCGGGAAGGAGCTCCTCCTCGATATACGGCTCCACGGGCGGAAGCTCCATGAGGATTTTCACGCACGCGCGCAGGAGGCTTTCAAAGCCCCTGTGCGTCGCAGCGGAAACCGGGAAAATCTGAATATCGGTGTCTTTGAGCTTTTCGCGCAGGCGCGACAGGTTTTCCTCGCTGTCGGGGAGGTCGGTCTTGTTCGCCGCGACGATGACGGGCTTTTCGGAGAGCCGCCCGTATTGCTTGAGCTCTTCCACAATCGCGTCGTAATCCTCGAGCGGGTCTCGATGCTCGCTGCCGGAGATGTCGAGTACGTGGATGAGCATCCTCGTGCGCTCTACGTGCCGCAGAAAATCGTGCCCAAGCCCCACGCCCTGCGACGCGCCCTCCACAAGCCCCGGGATGTCCGCCATGACGAAGGAAAACTCGTCCTGCCTGACGATGCCGAGGTTGGGCTGCAGCGTCGTAAAGTGGTAATTCGCGATCTTCGGGCGCGCAGCGGTGACGACGGATAGGATGGTGGATTTTCCGACGTTCGGAAAGCCCACGAGCCCCACGTCCGCTATGGATTGCAGTTCCAGCTGCACCTCCAGCTCCTGCGTCTTCTCCCCCGGTTTTGCGAAATTCGGCGCCTGCCGCGTGGGCGTGGCGAACCGCGCGTTGCCGAAGCCGCCGTTTCCGCCCTTTAGGAGCATTCGGCGCTCGCCGTCCTGAAACAAGTCCAGCAGCACGCGCCCCGTCGCCTTTTCGCGCACGACGGTGCCGCACGGAACTTCGATCACGATGTCCGCGCCGGTCTTTCCCTTGCAGTTGCGGGAGCTGCCGTCTTCGCCCGCTTCCGCCGCATACGAGCGGCGAAAGCGAAAATCCATGAGCGTGTGCATGCGCTCGGTCGCAACGAAGACGACGTTTCCGCCGTTTCCGCCGTCGCCGCCGTCGGGGCCGCCCTTTTGCACGAATTTCTCGCGATGGAAGGACACGCAGCCGTTGCCGCCGTTGCCCGCCTTGCATGTGATGTTTACGATGTCCACAAATAAAGCCATTGTATTATTCCTCGCCTTTGCCGTATCGGCACAGATCGTTTTGCCCGACAGGGCACCTTTCGCATTCGGGCTTACGCGCGTGGCAGCAGCGCCTGCCGTGCCAGATTAAGAGATGATGCGCGTGCGACCAGCTTCCCTTCGGGAGGATTTCGCGAAGCTACATCTCCGTCTTTTCCGCGCTGTCCGCCTGCGCGAGCCCGATGCGGTTCGCGACGCGGAACACGTGCGTATCGACGGGAATCTGGTCGTCCCCGAACGCCGCAAGCAGCACCACGCCCGCCGTTTTTTGCCCGACACCGGGAAGCGCCATCAGTTCCTCTCGCGTGTTCGGCACCTTGCCGCCGTATGTTTCGATGAGCGCCTTGCACGCGCCCAGGATGTTTTTCGCCTTCATGCGGTAGAGCCCGCAGGGCTTGATGATCTCCTCCAACTCCTCCGCCGTGAGGCGCGACATGGCGTGTGCGTCGGGATAGTCGCGAAACAGCGGCTCCGTCACCATATTCACGCGCTTGTCCGTGCATTGCGCGGACAGAATCGTCGCGATAAGCGTCTCAAAGGGGTTGGAGAAATGCAGCTCCGCCCTCGCCTCGGGATACAGCGCCTCCAAGAGCGCAAGCGCCTTTCCCGCATCTTCCGTAGTCAAAAAAGAGTCCTCCTTAGTATAGCAAATTCATGCGTATCTGTTTGAAACGGGACGTTAAAAACAATCCCCGTACATTATCTTAACGCATAACGCGCCCTTTGTCAATCGCTACACAAAAGCGTAACATCCGGCGGGCTTGACAGAAGAGCACAATGCGCTTATAATATATTACAAATCGATGACAGGATGTGATAATTGTGAAATATTTAAGCAGATGGCTGTCCGTGCTCCTGATTTTGGCGCTTCTGCCCATATTCCCTGCGGGCGCGGAAACGGTGAACAAAGCGGTTCTGCAAAAGGCGATACAGGTCATCGGGAAGATGGAGACGAACAACAGCTATACCTCCGTCGCGAACGACAGCAATTCGTGTCCCTCCGTCGGCATCCTCCAGTGGAACAACGGCAGGGCGGTAAGCCTTCTCAAGACGATCATCGCCGCCGACGAAGAAACCGCGAAAGGCGCCTTGGGCGACAAGCTCTTTCGCACATTAAAAGACGGCTCGACCTCCGTATGGAAGGGCGTAAAGCTCACGAAGGAACAGCGCGGCTACGTTTCGCGCCTGCTGAATACGGACGCGGGCCGCGCCGCGCAGGACGCGCTCGCCGAAAAAGACGTATCGCGCTATCTCACAACCGCAATGGGCTTGGGCATTCGGGATGCCGGCGCACTCATCTACTATGCGGACATCGCGCACCAAGCGGGCACGGGAGCCGTCAAGAAATACGCCGTCAAAGCCGCCGAATTTGCGGGCGGCTACGGGAACGTCACATTGGAGGAGATGTATAGGGCTGCGCTCGTCTATGCGACCTATACAAAGACGCGCCGCACGAAGGTATACAACCTCCTGAAAAGCGAACCGGCTCCGATTCCCTCCGTCAAGCCCACGGGCATTTCACTCGACAAAAAGGGCACGGTGACGCTCTATGTCGGAAACACCCTGACGCTCACCGCGACGCTCGCGCCCGAAAACGCCGCCTCCGCCCTGCAATGGAAGAGCAGCAGGCCCTCGGTCGCATCCGTCGCAGACGGCATCGTGACGGCGAAAAAGAAGGGCAAGGCAATCATCGCCGTATCTACGGAAAACGGCAAGAAGGCAACCCTCCGAATCGTCGTCAAAAATATGCCCGTTTCGAGCGTGGAAATCACGGGCACATCCGTCATGAGGCGGGGCGAAAAGCAAAAACTCGTCGCAACGATCCTGCCCGAAAACGCCTACAACAAAACGCTCCGCTGGAAGAGCAGCAACAAAAAGGTCGTCGCCGTCAACCAAAAGGGCTACATCCTCGCCAAGAAGAAGGGCACCGCGACCATCGCCTGCCAAACGCGGGACGGCACGAAGATCGTCGCGAAATTCAAGGTGACGGTGAAATAGGCTATTCCTTCGGAACGCCCGTGAGGTCGAATGCCGGGATGTACTTTTCGTCGCCGGAGGACAGCTCCTGCACGTACCCGTCCTCCAAGCCGATATCCAGCATGTGATCGACTACTTTTTCGTATTCTTCCTCTGTGAGGCGGCGGTTTAGTCCCTCTATGGATGTTGCGCGCCCGAACGGCACGTACTGCGCCATGAGGCTCACCCACGCGCCCTCCATATTCTCTCGAATCCAGTCCAAGATGCGCATGGATTCCTCCGCGTGTCCGGGGAGGATCAGGTGCCTGACGATTACGCCCGATCGGATCATCCCATTCTCGTCCAACCGCACGCGCCCCGCCTGCCGAAGCATTTCCTTCAGCGCGGGCGCGGCATAGCGAAAGTAGTTCGGGGCGGCAGAAAAGTCTCTGCCGCTCTTTTCGTCGATGTATTTCAGGTCGGGCAGGTACACCTGCACCATGCCCTCGAGTTCTTTCAGCGTTTCGACCTTTTCGTATCCGCCCGAATTCCACACGACCGGCACGGGAAGCCCGCCCTGCAGGGACTCGCGGATCGCGCGCGCATAGTGCGTGGGGTTGACGAGGTTGATGTTGTGCGCGCCCTGCTCAATGAGGTCGAAATACCCCTTGCGCAGGGATTCCACGCCAATCTCGCGCCCGAAGCAGCCGCGGCTGATGAGGTCGTTCTGGCAGAATACGCATTTGAGGCTGCATCCCGAAAAAAACACTGCGCCGGAGCCGTTTTCGCCGCTAATGCACGGTTCCTCGTCAAAATGCAGCGCCATGCGCGCGAGCGCAGGTTTTTCGCCCATGCGGCAAAAGCCCTTGCCACGCCCGGGCGCTTCCCCTGCGCGCAGCGCGGAGCACTCCCTCGGGCAGAGATTGCACAGAAACGGCATTGTTTCTCCCCTCAATCGAGCGCCGCCATGTCGCGCGTGATGTTTTTGACCCATTTTCCCTGGGAATACCGCCAGAAGTTGACGGGCATTTTGAGTATCT
Organism: Christensenellales bacterium; assembly: GCA_050946115.1. Taxonomy (GTDB): domain Bacteria; phylum Bacillota; class Clostridia; order Christensenellales; family Aristaeellaceae; genus CAYFRC01. Next base: position 25,047 of record JBMNUF010000025.1, on the reverse strand, counting down.
CATCTAAGAAGAGAAACATATACACGACCTTCGGCGGAACCTTCAGCACAAACGCCAAGAGTGAGCCGATGCATACCCCGTATCCCCACGTGCTGATGACGTCCAAAATCAGCCCGTATTGCGCGTCGCCGCCCGCGCGGAGGATGCCGCACAGAAGCGTCGTATTGACGCTCTGCCCCACGACGTTGATCATCGAGGCATACAGCATAAACCGCAGAAAATCGAGCGCCTCGCCCGAAAGTCGCGCATATTTCAAAAGAAACGGCATCGCCGCCGCGATGGCGAGCCCGCCGAGTACGCCCAAAAAGATCGACAGGATCATGAACCGTTTGGCGTACGCTCTTCCCTTTTCGAGGTTGCCCTCCCCCAGCGTCTTCCCCATCATGACCGCCGCGGCGTTCGCCACCGCAAAACAAATCACCGTCGCCATGGTGCGCGCGACGTTGGCGAAGCTGTTCGCCGCAACCATATCGCTGGAAAGGTGCCCGAGGATTACGGAATACATCGAAATGCCAGTGATCCACAGGGCGTCGTTGGCGAGCGCGGGCAGGGTATATTTCATATAATCCCGAAAGAGCGCCTTTTTTCGCGCGAACAGGAATCTGATCCGCACCCGCACGCCGTTGCGCGCCGCCGCGGCATCCGCGATACAGATGAGAAACGCAATTCCCTTGGCGATAACCGTTGCATAGGCGACGCCCACGACGCCGAGCTTCGGAAGGCCGATGCCGAAGATGAAGCAGGCATTCAGCCCCACATTCGTGAGGAGCGTGATCGTGTTGACCACGGTTCCAAATAACACGCGCTCCATCGCGCGCTGGGAGGTGGTATATACCTGCGTGAACGCATTCATCAGGTAATACGCGCCCAGAATGCGCAGATACGTCGCGCCGATTTCGATGAGTTCCGTATCATACGTGAATATACGCATGATTCGGTCCGGAATCAGCGTCACGAGGAGCATGACGATGCATCCCAGCGAAAGGGAAAACCGCAACGAAATCCCAATGGTGCGCTCGATGGTCTCCGTGTCCTTTCTGCCCCAGTACTGCGAGATCAGGATGGATGAGCCCGAGCAGAGCCCATAGAGGATCATGTATGTAACGTTGTGTACGTTGTTTGCAAGCGAAGTTGCGGAAAGCGCCTGCTGGCTGACGAAGCTGAGCATGACCGTGTCCGCAAGCGTGACGCTTGCATCGATCAGATTCTGCAAAACCATGGGAAGCGCCATGACGAGGAGGCTCTTTGCAAACCCGTCCGCGTCCCTTTTCAAAAACCGCATCCGCATCATCCTTTGCCGCTTAAAAAACATCCTATTCCTCAGGCATCCGCCGCTTTTGAAACAGCGCAAGGCGCGAATTTGCGGGGATCATCTGCACGTTCTGCATCGCTTCCGTCTCCTCCAGATACCATTTCACGCGGCTTTTGACGAAGAGCGCCATTTCGCCCGCGCGGACGAGCCCGTCGCGATTGCGGTCGGCGCACATGGTCATCGCGCGATCCTTGATGAGATTCCAGCCCGCGCCTTCGCACAGGCTCCGCGCGAAAACGGTCGCGATGCCGTTTTCGCCGACCTCCCCTTCGTAGCCGATGCGGTAGCTGTCCTCTTCGCTCGACGCACTCGCGATCACGGTATATTTGCTCGATGCATAGCGTTCGCCGCCCGAAAGAATCTGCTGTATATTCCCGCCAAAGCGCGCCACTGTATCTTTGCTTATAACAGCGCCCGACTGGCAGCAGTCGAGCAGCAGCACGACCCTGCCCCGAATCTTTCGCAGTTCCCTTTCGAGCTGCCGCGCCGTCAGTCTCTTTCCGTCGCGGAATTCAATATACGTCTCGCCCGCCGCCATTCCGCCGTGGCAGTTGATGTACAGGACGGATATATCCGTCGATTCCGCGGGCGAAAAGAGCTTTTGCAAAAGCGCAAGGAAATCGCCCCGCGTGCTGTCGATGCGCATGGTCGTGTTGGCAGCCGCGCCGTCAAAGGGCTGCGATTTCAGCATATCGTACACGCCCTGCGTCGTGTTCGTCGCGCCGATGCGCTCCCTGCCGTCGTCGTATTTTTGGATTCCGACGGCGAGGGCGCGAAAGCGCGGCTTCGGCTTCGTAACCAGAATATCGACCTTCTTTTGTACGCCGCCGTCCGCATCCGTCACCGTAACGGTCGCGGTGCCCTCCCTGATGCCGCGCAGGGCACCTTCGCGGTCCGCCGTGACGACGGATGCGTCGGAGGATGTATATGTCAGGCGCGTATCGGAGGCGTTTTCCGGCAAGACCTTGGCGGCGATCCGCTTCGTCTCCCCCATCGCGATTTCCATTGCCTCGCCGGACAAGAGCTCGATGTCCGAAACCTTGACGTAGCGCACGATGATGTGCGCCCTTTCTTCGATGCCGTAGGCGAGCGCGATGATGTCCGCTTCGCCCGCGCCGACCGCCGTCGCCACGCCCTCGGAGGAGACGACAACGACTGCGGGATTCGTCGTGATCCACGTCAGGTCGCCGTGCGCGCCCTCGGGCGATACAACCGCGCTCAGGCGGATCGTTTCGCCCGTATCGAGCGTCGCCTCCGTACGGCTGAGCGAGAGCATCTCCGCCCTTTCGGACGCGCCGTCGGGCACGGTCAGGCGGATTTTGTATGCGCCCGTCGTTTTTTCCTTCGCGCAGATACGGACGAGATAGGTTTGCCCCTTATCCAACTGCGCGCGCAAGAGACAGTCGTCTTCATACGGCGCGAGCGCATCGTCGTTCTCCGCGATCGTGTCGCCGTTTTTGCCGACGATCCAGCCCAAGGTGTCCATGGAGGATTCCGTCTTGATCGTGTGGATGCCGCTCTCCTTCGCCGTATAGGCATACCAGTGCGCCTCATGCGCGCCGACGATCGCCTTGACATAGCCGTCCTGCAGGGCGATGGGATGATAAAAGCTCCTGCCGAGCGCGTCGCGCATGATCTCGAGTGTGCATTCCCGCACCGCGTTTTTCAGCGTCAGGCGATAGGCGCTGTCCGCCGACAGGCGCGCGGATAGGAGGCGACCGTCGGATGTACTTACGCCGCTTTCGACGATATTGCCCTCCGAATCGTACAGGGTTCCCTCCGCGCCGACGCAGCCGAAGAGCGATACGGCGTATACGCCGTTCGTCTCGACCGAAAAAGCGACGGTCCGTTCCTCGGGGCTTCCGGAAAGGCGCAGCCGCTCATTGATATGCATCGAAGTATCCTCGGCGCACACCCTCCCGTAAAAAAATACAAGGAGAGCGCATAAAACGGCAAGCGATATCCTCCATCGCCGCATATGTCACTCTCCCTTCTCTTATATGAACTCTCTGTACGCGCGAAATGCCGACGGGATGGCGAGGTGCTGCGCTTCCTCCTTGGTATAAAACGGGAGATTCCCCGTTTCCGTCGCACAAAACAAATACCCCGTCATATGCCACTCGACATGGGTGAAGATGTGCTTTGCGTCGGTCAACCGCTTTTCAAAGCGCGCCTTAACGCCGATCTCCGCCAAGGCTTCCGCGACATCCTCTGTCGAATGCGCATCCAAAAAGTTCGGAAACTCGAACATGCCCTGAAGCATCCCCTTGCCCGTTCTTTTCAGGAGCAAAACGCGCCCTCTGCTGAACACGACCGCGACCGCCCGATGCTCGACGCGCCGTTGTCTTTTCTCGGGCATGACGGGAAGCTCTTCCGCGATGCCGAGCCGTTTGCCCTCGCAGTAAGATACCACGGGGCATATGTCGCATTTGGGCTTTGGCAGGCACACCATCGCACCCAGCCCCATGAGCGCGTGATTGAAGTCGCCGGGGCGGTTCGGGTCGATCATCTGCATCGCGGCGGCCTTTACGCGCGCCCTGCCGGCGGCGGAAGATACATCCTCCCGAATCGCAAAGAGCCTCGCGATCGCTCTTTGCTGGTTTGCATCGACGGAGGGCACGGCGCGACCATATGCCACGGAGGCGATCGCGCCCGCCGTATACTCGCCGATTCCCGGAAGCGCTTTCAATCCTTCTACCGTATCGGGGAACGCGCCACTTCGTTCCCGCGCCACGATTTTTGCGGTCTTCAGGAGATTTCGCGCCCGCGAATAATAGCCGAGCCCTTCCCAGCACTTTAAGACTTTTTCTTCTTCTGCTTCCGCGAGCGCGAATACGTCCGGAAATGCCTCCAAAAAGCGATGATAGTAACCCTTTGCCGTCTCTGTCCGCGTCTGCTGGAGCATAATCTCGCTGAGCCAAATGCGATACGGATCCTTCTCGCCGTTCCACGGAAGATCCCTTTTGTTCGCATCGTGCCACGAAAGGAGTGCCTGCGCAATTTTGTCATCCATCACGATTTCGATATCGTGCCAACGCCTGTGCGCCCCATTTGCTGCTGCACTTCGTTTGCGATCTCCTGCAGGCGCGCGTAGACATCGTCCGACATGGATCGCGGCTTGTTTTGGAGGGCTTCGCCGACCGGAATCACGCGGTAATCGTAGCCTGTCCCGTCGCCTCTCTTGGTGCGCCACACGTAGGTCGGCACATAGACGGGGTTTGTCACCTCGACCTTGCCCGTCGCGGGATCGTCCTGCAGGGTGAATTCAAAGATGATGCCGCCGTCGCGATACTGTTGGCGCTGATCGGATAGGAAATTCCCGAGTGAATAGATTACGAGTGTCTTTTTCTCTTCGCCGGTCTCTGCGTCTCGGGCTTTGACCCACTGTGCGGGCTGCACCACATGCGAATGTCCGCCGATAATCACATCCACGCCCACGCCAGCCAGTTTCTTTGCCAAATTGATGACCGCTTTGTTCGGCGTGCGCACATACTCTTCGCCCCAGTGCATGCACACGATCACGATTTCCGCGCCGTAGGCGCGAAGCCTTTCCACATCCGTTTTCACGTTGGAATTGCTCGTCATGCGCAGGCCGTATTCTGCCGCTTCCTTTGCACTGCTCTTGATGAGGTTGTTCGTGCTGACTGTGTAATTCGTGATGCCGACCTTGATGCCGTTGATGTCGATCACCTTCGGCGTGTCATATTCCTCCTGCGAGCGGTATGCGCCGACGTGCTCCAGCCCGGCCTTCTCGACGTTGTCGATGGTATATTTCAGCCCGTCGTAAAAGGTGTCCAGCGCGTGGTTGTTCGCGAGCGTAAGCATGTCCACGCCCGCTTCTTTCAGGGCGGTCAGGATATGCGGCGGCGAATTGAACTGCGGATACTCGCTGTATCCCCGAATTTTCGTGCCGCCGGTTGGCCCGTCCACATTGGCGATGGTATAATCCGCCGCGCTCAGGCTGCCCGCAATGGGGGTGAATATGTCGCGGAAGTCGTAGCCGCCCTCCGTCTTGTAGGATTTGTAGATCGCGGCATGCAATATCACGTCCCCAGCCGCGCGAATCGTCGCCCTGCGCGAGCCGGTGAATACGCCGTGCTCAATGCCCTCGGGTACGACGAACGCTTCCTCCTCTTCCGTTTCGTCGTCCGGCGCGAAATCCGCATCCTCGGAATCCTCCGCGATGGGTTCGTCCTCCGCGCCGAGGGACTCCTCCTGTACGGTTTCCGGCACAGGCGTGGGCATCAGTTGCTGCTCGCTTCCCCGCGAAAAGCTCCCGACCAATTTTACGATGCCGAATACGACCAATATCAGCGCGAGCGCGCTTAGACCCATCCATCCGTATCGCTGCAGGAATGTCTTTCGCCTTCTTCTTGCCATGAGATGTGCCTCCTTTTTATTTCAGACTCGAATCGAGCTGCGCGACCAGCGTGATGCGCATGATCGCCGGCTCGTTGAATAAACGAAACTTTGGCAGATACAGTCGATCCGTCACCGAAAGGCCTGCCGTGGTGCAGATCGTGACCGCGCCGGAATTCCGCACCCCCGAGACGATCTTCTGATCGGGAAACCAGCCGTGTCTGGGCAAAAGCCCGTTGGGGATATACAGCGCGCCGTACCCGGGCAAAATCCAGCCGCCGCCGCAATAGTGCCCCGAAAGGACGATATCAGGCATGGAAAGGGAGATTTCGTCCTCAAAGCTTATGCTCTGCGCGGAAGAGAGGTATTCATCCATCGGCGCGACATGGGAGACGGCGATGTGGAGGTCCGCGGAATTCATCTTCTTGGCGGACTCGATCTGTCGATCCATCTGGTTGTACCGATACTGCGTGAGCGGCTGCCCGTCGTAATCTGCGCCGATGCCGAGCGACGCGCCCTCCGTCTGTTCGGCGAGTTCCTCTTCAAGCGCGTATAAGACGTCTTTCATGTGGACGCACAGCGCGTCTGCAGGCGTAAGCCACAAAGAGGACGAACCGACCGGAACCTGTGTCGTACAGGAGAGATAGGCAGCACCGCGCTCCTGCGCACCCAAAATCCAGTCCGCGAGCACGAGCTGCGAAAGCGTTGCCCCTTCCGTCTCCCGCGCGACGGATAGAATCGGCTGCGGGTCCGAATCCCCTGGGATGAAAAACAGCGATTTGCTTTTCGGCATTCCGTCGATCAGGTCGTAAAACGGCTGCGCGTTTCCGCTCTTCCCCACCATGTCGCCCGCAAAAACCGCGAGGTCGAACCGTTCATTGTTGATCGAGCGCAAGAGCGTCGCCTGCTTTTGTCCGAAGGACCTCCCGTGCAGGTCGGAAATGAGAAGGATTACATAGCCGTTCAGATCGTCCGCAAGGCCCGCGACGGGCACCGTCACGTTCTCCACGTGGATGGAGCTGTTCGTGAGCCACGCGATGCCCAGCATGAGGATCACAAAGACCGTCGCAAGGAACAGGACGAACGGGTGGCGAAGCCTGCGAAAGAAACGCTTCGCCCGCTTGAAGGAGCGCGGGGGCTTGAAGTTGAACGTCTCTTCGAGCGGCGCACCCATGGAAAACCGGCTGAATCTGTTCATGTATTCGAGCGTCTTCGTAATGCCGATGCGGGTTTTCCTGCCGATGCCTTTTTTAAGTATCAGAAAGCCTTGCGGCTTTTTCTTCTTTTTCTTCATAGGTTGAAGCGTACTCCTTTATCCAACAAGAACGGACGCATACTCTCCCCTTTTTCTGGGTAGTCCCCCTGAGGGGTATCGTCCGCGGACGATACCCCTCAGGGGGGACGTATGGGGGGGGGGGGGGGGCCCCCCGCACCTCCCCGGGGTCGGGAGCGCGCATGGCGTTGTTATTCTATTATAAATTGTCTTTTTTGATGATGCAAGTAAGAATTTGATATGTTATAATAAATATCATAGGATTGACACAAAACGGAGGGCAATATGGCAAAGGCTAAGACGAAATTCATCTGTCAGGAATGCGGATACGAAACCGCCAAATGGATGGGCAAATGTCCGGAATGCGAAAGCTGGAACAGCTTTTCCGAAGAAATCGTTCGCGAGGAGATTCCCGTGAAGGCGAAGGCGATCAAGCGGCGACAGGGCGGCGGAAACGACGCAATGGCGGTGGACAACATTCTCGAATCGACGGACGACAGGATTTCCACGGGCATCGCGGAACTCGACAGGGTTCTTGGCGGCGGCATGGTCGAGGGCTCCATGACGCTGATCGGCGGAGACCCTGGGATCGGCAAATCCACACTCCTGACACAGGCTGCTGCGAATATGGCGAAAAACGGACTTTCGGTACTGTATATCTCGGGCGAAGAATCCCCCAGACAGATCAAAATGCGCGCGATGCGGCTCGCGGGCGGGGGCTTTACGGTGCTCTCCGAAAACGACGTGAACGCGATTGAGGGCAAGTTGGAAACGATCCGCCCGAACGTGATCGTGGTGGACTCCGTGCAGACGATGTATCTGCCCGAACTTTCCTCCGCGCCCGGAAGCGTATCGCAGGTGCGCGAGAGCGCTTCGCGCTTCATGCGGTACGCCAAGATGAACGACTGCCGCGTGTTCCTCGTCGGCCACGTCACGAAGGAGGGCGCGATCGCAGGTCCGCGCGTGTTGGAGCACATGGTGGACGCCGTACTGTATTTCGAGGGCGACAGGCAGCACCAATACAGAATCCTGCGCGCTGTCAAAAACCGCTTCGGCTCCGTAAACGAGCTCGGCATGTTTGAAATGACGGGCGAAGGGATGGTCGAAGTGCCGAACGCATCGGAAATGCTGCTCTCAGAAAGGGCGCACGGGCAGAGCGGCTCCGCGGTTCTTTGCGCGATGGAGGGCTCACGCTCGCTGTTGGTTGACGTACAGGCGCTCGTCTCGACGACGGTGTTTGGCAATCCAAGGCGCATGGCGAGCGGCGTAGATCAGGGACGGCTCGCGCTCTTGCTCGCTGTTTTGGAAAAGCGCGCGGGGCTCGCGCTGTACAATCAGGATGTTTATGTCAACATCGCGGGCGGCATGACCCTGACGGAGCCCGCCGCCGATCTCGCGCTGTGCGCGGCGGTCGCCTCCTCCGCAAAGAACATCGTGCTTCCGCCCAACGCCGCGGTGATGGGCGAGGTCGGGCTTGCGGGCGAGGTGCGGGCGGTTTCGCAGGCCGCTCGGCGCGTCGCGGAATGCCATAGGATGGGCTTTTCCAAGATTTTTTTGCCGAAGGCGAATCTCAAGGGATTGCAGGTACCCGAGGGAATTATCCCCATCGGCGTAAACACCGTCGCGGAGGCGCTTCAGGGGCTTTTGTATGCATAATCGGTAGCATTTATACGGGAGAAACACCCAATTTTTCACATGAAACTTACCTGAATATCATTGTAATTCGCGGCGCTTCGCGCTAAACTAACAGTGTTAGTTTGGTTGGGGGTGTTTTTGTTGCTGTCTCAAAATATGATTCTGCAAACGGCAAAATCTATCGTTCAAGCAGAGGGGATCGAGGAACTTTCCATGCGCAAGCTCGCCGAAAAGCTTCATGTAAAAGCCGCTTCTCTCTACAACCACATCAGGAATAAAGACCATTTGATCGGCCTTTTGTTGGACGATGTCATATCGCAAATTGCCTTGCCGCGAGAAAACGAAGACTGGCAGCTTGAAATGCGCACGCGCGCAGAGTCCGCGCATCAGGTTTTTTTGGAAAACGCATGGTCTCTTATGCCTTTGCTGAGCCGAATCAACAGCGGCCCTGCCATGCTTCGATATATCGATCGATCCCTTGCATGTCTTAAACGCGCGGGTTTTACGCTGCCCGAAGCGGACCGGATTCTCAATTTCTTCGACAGTTACATCTACGGCTTTACCTTGATCGAGTTGCAGTTCCCCATTCAGACCGAGGACTATTCGAGCACGACAAAGGAGATGATTCCTTCCCTGTCCCAAGCGGAGTACCCATCGATGTACCGACTAAGCACGATGCTTTTACAGGGGCAATACGACGGCAGGCAGGACTTTGTTTCGGGCATTCTGACAATTCTCAGGGGGTTGGAAATGACATTGATCGAAAAAGGGAGGGTACACGATGGCTCAAAAAATGATGAAGGCCGCGATCTATGAGAAGTATGGTTCCCCATCCGTTCTCCGCTTGCGCGAAATCCCTATTCCCGACATCAACAATTCGGAGCTTCTCATCCGAATCGAAGCGACAACCGTCACCTCCGGCGATGTCCGCATGCGCTCTTCCGATTTTCCCCCGCTGTACTATATCCCGGGAAGACTGGTGTTGGGTGTTCTGAAGCCGAAGAAGCTAATCCTCGGCCATGAGTTTGCAGGCACCGTCCTATCCCGCGGGAAAGATGTGAAGCGATTCAAGGCGGGAGATAGGGTATATGGAACCACAAGCGGGCTGAATGCCGGCAGCTATGCCGAGTACATCGCCGTACCGGAAGAAAAAAAGTCCTGCGTTTTGGGGAAAATGCCGGATACCGTTTCTTTTTCGGAGGCAGCCGCCGTCCCCATAGGGGGAATGGCCGCGTTGGATCTTTTGAGGAAGGGAAATATCGGGCAGGCAAAGCATGTCATGATTCTCGGCGCCTGCGGGAGCGTCGGCAGTTTCGCAGTACAGATTGCCCGCATATACGGCGCCCATGTCAGCGCCGTGTGCAGCGGCGGGAAGGTCGAGATTGCGAAAAGGCTCGGGGCGAATCGGGTCATCGATTATCGAACCGAATCGTTGTCCTCCGCCGGAATAGAGTACGATTTGATTTTGGACAGCACCGGGAAATACAAAAAGTCGGAACTTCTTCCCCTCCTTTCAAAGGGCGGAAAATTTGTCAGTACGAAAAACCTCACCGCAGAGAGGAGCGAATATTTACTTCAACTGTCCGAATGGCTCACACAAGGGAAAATCAAGCCCCTGTTGGATCGCCATTATTCCTTACATCAGATACAGGAAGCGCATGCGTATGTCGGGGACGGTCACAAGGCGGGCGCCGTGGTCATATCCATAACCGAAGAGGAGGCAGAAAAATGGAACGGACAAAAATCGTATTGACGGGCCTGTGGGCGGCCTTGATGTTCACCTATCTTTTGGGGGATGTATTGCGCGTATATAGCGGAGACATACAGCCCGGTGAGCTTTTCGGTAAGAAGGGCAGCCAGCTTATGTATTTGGGGATTGCCGCTTTCATGTTTATACCTATTTTGATGATTATATTGAATCTCCTGCTGCGCGGGAATGTGCTGCGCCGGCTCAATATAATCGTCACGGCGCTCTTGTTTCTCCTGAACGCCATCGGAGTGCCGAGCTACAAGTCGTGGTACGATGCATTTCTCATCATCCTGAGCCTTGGCATTAACGTCCTGATCTTCTGGCAGGCCTGTATGTAACGCTTAGGAATGGTAGCTGTCCATAAACCTTCACGACCAATTTAGGGTGGGCGGGCGGGCGTTCCCGTTGGATGCAGCGCCGCCCGACGGCAGAAAGAAAGCGAAAATTAACGCGCAAAGCTATTGACAAATCCCGCTTCAGAGTCTATAATAGTCAAAGAAAGACAAACTATTTCTTTGATCGGAGATGAACGTATGAATCTACAAAAATTTACCCAAAAATCTCTACAGGCGCTGCAAGATGCGCAGGCAAAAGCGCGCGAAGCGCAAAACCCCGAAATACAGCCGCTTCATCTGCTTTCCGCCCTCATAGAAACGGAAGACGGGCTCACCGGCGAAATCCTGCACAGTATGAAGCTCGATCCGCAAAACGTCGCGGCAGCGTGTAAAGACGCGCTCTCGCGCATCGCACATGTGCGCGGTGCGGGGCAGGTCTTCCTTTCGTGCGACGCGGATAGCGCGCTCAACGCGGCGGAAGACATCGCAAAAAATATGAAGGACGAATATGTCTCCGTCGAGCACATCCTGCTCGCCATCGCGAAGGGCAATTACAGAGACACCGCGCCGATCCTTCAAAGGTACGGCATCGACGAAAATGCGATCCTCGCCGTGCTGCAAAACGTGCGCGGCGCGGCGAACGTCACCAGCGACAACCCCGAAGAGACTTATAACGCGCTCAAAAAATACGGGCAGGACTTGACCGAACTCGCGCGCCAGCAAAAGTTAGACCCCGTGATCGGGCGCGATCAGGAGATCCGCAGCGTCATTCGCATCCTGTCGCGCAAGACGAAAAACAACCCCGTGCTGATCGGCGAACCCGGCGTCGGAAAGACAGCCATCGCCGAAGGCCTCGCGCAGCGCATCGTGCGCGGCGACGTGCCGGAGGGCTTGAAGGGGCGGCAGCTCTTCGCGCTCGACATGGGCGCGCTCATCGCCGGCGCGAAATTTCGCGGCGAGTTTGAGGAGCGCCTCAAAGCGGTTCTACAGGAGATCAAAATGAGCGATGGCAACATCATCCTGTTTATCGATGAATTGCACACCATCGTAGGCGCGGGTAAGGCCGAAGGCTCCATGGACGCGGGCAACCTCCTAAAGCCCATGCTCGCGCGGGGCGAACTGCACTGCGTTGGCGCAACGACCCTGGACGAATACCGCAAACATATCGAAAAGGATGCCGCGCTCGAAAGGCGCTTTCAGCCGGTGCTCGTGACGGAGCCGACGGTGGAGGACACCATCAGCATCCTGCGCGGGCTCAAGGAGCGCTACGAGGTGTTCCACGGCGTGAAAATCCAGGATCAGGCGCTGATCGCCGCGGCGACGCTCTCCAACCGCTACATCACCGACCGCTTCCTCCCCGACAAGGCGATAGACCTCGTCGACGAGGCGTGCGCGGTCATCCGCACGGAGATGGACTCGATGCCGCAGGAGATGGACGAAATCGCCCGCCGCATCATGCAGTACGAAATCGAAGAAGCCGCGCTGAAAAAAGAAAACTCGCACATCGCGCAGGAGCACCTCGCAACCATTCAAAAAGAGCTCGCGGAAATGCGCGACGAATTTTCCGCGATGAAGGCGCGCTGGGAGCGCGAAAAGAGCGGCATATCGCAGGTACAGAAATTGCGCGAGGAGATCGAGCAGGTCAACGCCGCGATCGAGCTTGCGCAGAGGGAATACGACCTCAATAAGGCTGCGGAGCTGAAATACGGAAAGCTCCCGCAGCTGCAAAAAGAGTTGGAGGCGCAGGAAGCGCTCGCCGGAGAACAGAAGACGACGCTCTTGCGCGATAAGGTGACGGAGGACGAGATCGCGAGCATCGTATCCCGCTGGACGGGCGTGCCCGTGAGCCGCCTCAAGGAGGGCGAGCGCGAAAAGCTGCTGCATTTGGACGAGATCCTGCACGAGCGCGTGATCGGGCAAGACGAGGCGGTAACGCACGTGACCGAGGCCATCTTAAGGTCTCGCGCGGGCATTCAGGACCCGAACCGCCCCATCGGCTCGTTCCTGTTCCTTGGCCCCACGGGCGTTGGCAAGACGGAGCTCGCGAAGGCGCTTGCGCAGGCGCTGTTCGACGACGAGAAGAACATGGTGCGCATCGACATGACCGAATACATGGAGAAATACTCCGTCTCCCGCCTGATCGGAGCGCCGCCCGGCTACGTCGGCTACGAAGAGGGCGGACAGCTCACAGAAGCCGTCCGCCGCAAACCCTATAGCGTGATTCTGTTTGACGAAGTGGAAAAAGCCCATCCCGACGTGTTCAACGTGCTGCTGCAGGCGCTGGACGACGGGCGGATCACCGATTCGCAGGGGCGCACCGTCGATTTCAAGAACACCATCATCATCCTGACGAGCAACCTCGGCTCATCCATCATCATGGAGGGCATTCAGGAGGACGGAAGCATTTCCGATGCCGCGCGGGACGAGGTTTCGCAGCTGCTCAAGCACCAGTTCCGCCCCGAGTTCCTGAACAGGCTGGACGAGATCGTGTTCTACAAGCCCCTGACGAGGACGGAGATCGCAGCCATCGTGCGCCTCATGCTGAAAGGGCTTTCCGAAAGGCTTTCGGACAGGGAGCTGAAGCTCTCCGTCACGGATGCCGCCGTCGAGAGCATCGTCGAGCAGGGCTTCGATCCGCTCTACGGCGCGAGGCCGCTCAAGCGGCACATCCAGCGCGTCATCGAAACGCCCGTCGCGCGCATGCTCATCAAGGGCGATATCCCCTCCGGCAGCACGATCACCGTAGACGCACATCAGGGCGAATTCACCTTCTCTTACGCATAATCCCTACACAGTGGCGCTTTCTCACGAGAGCGCCACTTTTTCTATGCCGAAGCGCGTGAAGGAATAGCGGTGGAGCCACTTTTCGCTCTCCCCATCCTTCCAGGTGCCGTAGCGCGAGAAGGTGTCCGGGCCCACGCCGAAGGGGTCGGGATCGGGATGGTGGAAGGGGCCGAAGACGTTCCGATAGGATGAAAGCAGCGTAATCTCTGCCGCGTTATCGCCTTTCTTCGCAAGACCAGCGATATCCACGGTATCGGACAGCATCGCGACGCGCGGCTCCGAGCCGTTTATGGAGACCTTCGCCACGCCGAAGCGCCCGATGAGGCGCATCGTCTTTTCGTCGCCCTCCATTTGGATGTTCGTCCTTACTGTCATTTCGCCGCCGAAGAAGGGATAGCCTTCGCGCGTAAGTTCTCCAAGGTCGACATCCTTTTTCGCCTTTGTCACGGAAAACGCGCCCTTCGTGACCAGCGTATTCTTTGCGTCATCTGCATATTCCGCATCCGACGCCACGCCGAAATCGCCGCGCAGATACACCGCCTCGATGTCCGTGACATACGACAGGCAGTTGATCATCGTCTCGGTATCGCCGCTGTGGTCGTAATACACGCCGTTGAAGACGCGGTAGACGAGCTCCGGCTGGAAGTAATCGACGGCGAGCACGATCTCGTTCTCTCCGAGCTTTACATTGTCCAGAACGTCGCCTGCGACAAACTGCGGATCGAAATCGCCCTTCTTTGTGGCCAAAATCTCTTTCCCGTTGAGAAGCACTTTCTTTGCGCACGCTTTTTCCCATTCGAGCCGAAGCGATGCGGGCTTTTCGCGCACGGTAAAGCGGTATTTGAGGAAGACTTCGCGATTCGTCTTTTCGCGCAGCAGGCGGTCGGAAATCGCCATGACGGGCATGGGCTTTGTGTAGGTTGTGCCGTCGTAGGAGAGCGCGGCGTAATCGAGCGTGAGCGTATTGTCGTCGGCGGAGAGGATCTGCGCGCCGTGTATCGGCACAATGCGCTCGTCCCTCATGGGCTGCTTCTTTGCGGGCGCGTAGTCTCCGAACAGCACCGCGATGCTCTCCCCCGCCGCAAGCACAAGCGGAAGCGAAATGCCCTGCTGCGTCCGCTCAAAACACAGCGGCTTTTTTTCTCGCGTCTCCAAATCGAACGCGCACGCGCCGAGCGCCTTTACGGAATAGGTGATCGACTGTGTATCCGTCTCCGAAAGGTTGACCGCGTACAGGAGATCGCCGAATTCCCCCGTGCGGAAGGTCGAGCGGATATCCGTATCGGAGGGCGTTGCGGAAATGGCGTCGTCTTCGAGGTCGGAAAACGCGATGTTGGACGAAAGGCCCACTTCCTGCTTTATGCCGTCCACGTGCGTGGGGCATTTTCCGTCCAGATAGAGCTTCCCGCCCTGCGCGACAAATTCGCGAAGGAGTGTTAGCGTCGTGCCGTCGAGCCCCTGCATTTTGGGGATGACGACCTTGTCGTATTCGCACAGGCCGACGATGAACTTTCCGTCCTTCACGCTGCCGTATTTGGCGAGGAGCGATTCATCCGCATAGTGATGGTTGATCTGGTGCGCGCCTAACTTTTCGCACAGCGCCGCAAAATCCGTATCGAGTTGCTTGATGGAAACGTGCTCGTTCCGCTTGAACGTGAAATAGGCGCTGTGGATCGGATGGATCACGCATACCTTCGCGTTCTCCTTCGAGTCCGCGAGCAGCACGCCCAGCGTCGTGAAATAGTCGTTAAAGCGCCTGAATTCCTTCGTCCACGGGTTGTGCTCCGAATAGAACGCGGGATAGTCGCGCTTGCGCTGCCCCCGAATCGAATACGGGTACAGGTGCTGGCACATCTGGTTGATGCCGTTGACGTACTGCCATTCGGCGATGCGCTTCAGTTCGCGCGGCGTCACGTCCCAGCCGGCGCAGGCGAAGGTCTCCGTCAGCGTATGTTTTTTCCCGAGCTGCTGCGCGACGGACGCGACCTGCTTCGGCGCAATCTCCGTATCGATGCCGCGCCCCAGCCAGTCCATGCCCGGCTTGTGCTCGTATTCGTAAAACGGCATGATGCCCGCGCAGCACATCATCTGTCCGAAGAGGTTTCTCTCCTCGATGGAGTGCCCCGTGAGCTGACAGTTGTGCGCCTCGCACCACGCATAAATCGTTCCTGCGAACGATTCCGTGTACAGTTCGTTCATCAGCAGCCAATAGCGATACCGCGTGGTATCGGACTGTTCGCACTCGATGAAGAGCGCGGCGAGCGTATCCAAGAGGTCTTCCCCGTACCGCTCCTTGTACAGCGGCAGGATGCACGGCGTAAATGCGGTGTCATAGCGGAAATACTGCGGCTCGTCCGTGAAAAAGCCCTTCATCGCCTTGCCGAATTTGTCGCCGAAGTGGGCGTAGTATTCCTCGTGCGTCTCTCGGATGAACTTCTGCACGATGTCCTTGTTCAGAATGTCCACGACGGAGGAATTTAGCATGTCGTAGACGGCGTACTGTGCCTTCCCCTCCGTTACGCGGCGCATTTTATTGTTTTCCACGATGTAGCAGGCATACGCCTCGGGATCGAAGGCTGAAACTTCCTTGCAGACGATGTAATGCTCCCAGTTCTCCTTGTCTTCGAGCAGCTTCATGCCCGCAAAGCCGCTCGGCCAGCCGTTTTCGTCGTAGCACCAGGCGTCCATGCCCTGCTTTTCCGCCTCGTCGATGCAGGCGGCGGTCGCGTCCATCCAATCCTTGCCGAGGTACTCCGTCATGAGGTCGCCGCGCGCGTGCATGAAGAAGCCGCCGATGCCCGCTTTCTTCATATCGCGAATCTGCTCGCGGAGCCTGTCCTCCTTCAGTTCGTCGTTCCAGCTCCAAAATGGAATGGACTGATATGCCGTCAGGTCGCGGCGAAACAGTTCCCGTATATCCATAAAAACACCTCCGTGTGTATTGTCGTGTAGTTTTTTTGTATCCGCATTGGGGGCATGATGTCGCCCGTCGCCTATGACGAGCGTGTGTTCCACAAAGTTCCATGCGGGTTTTTATAGGAGCCATGCGGACAGGATAATCAAAAGCATTGCAACGGCCGTCGCGAGCTTGATGAGCGGCATTTTGGCAAGAAGCGCATCCGTGACCTTGAGATCGGATTTCGCCTTGATGACGAGAAACGCCAGTACCGCCCCCGGCAGCGTAAACGCCGCCGAGAAAACGATGAGGTCGAGATACATTGCGCCGGAGATGAGAGAGGCGAGGTACAGCTGCCCCGAACACAAAAATTCCCCCGCGGCGACGATCGCACCCAGAATCAACACCGAAGGCGCGAGAAACTTTTTCCCGCCTGAGAGCGCGCCCTTGATCCTTCCGTGCAGAAAGCCGCGCATTCCCTTGGGCAATTGGTTGTGTATCGCGCCATACTGCGCCCTTTGGGCGCTGATAGCGTCCATGACGTTGAGGATAATGAGTATTGCCCCGACAACGGTCAACAGCCCCTTCGCGACATACGGAAGCCACGTGGGGTTCCACGCGGAGAAGACGCTTTTCAGTGCCGTTCCGATTGCGATGTAGGTGATAAATTTGCTGATGAGAAACAGCGCGGCATATTTCCCCGCGTGCTCCCCCTTGGCGAGCAGGATCGAAAGGAAAAACAGCAGCATGGAAAGCGCGCACGGGTTGAACCCAGCGACAAAACCCGCTGCGCCGCTCCTCCAAAGGGAGAACGTCCCCTCCGGCGCTTCCGCCGCCTCGGGAGCCGTCAAGACTTTTGTGCCGACCGCGTCGCCGCGCTCCAGTGCAAAGCGCAGCATGCGCAAAGCGGAATCCGCGCCGCTGTAATAGCTGTCGCGCAGAAAAACGCACGGCGCGATCTGCTTCGCCTCGGGAACGCCGTAGGTTTCAAACAGCATTTGCGCCTGCGGTAGATTTTCCAAGATGTCGATCTCATGGATGACCAGCTTCGATTCGTAGGTATACGTCCCTTGCGTCACTTGGATGGCGGGTTCCAGCGACGATAGCAAATCCTTCACCTTCACGCAGCTTTCGCAGGCGGGCGTCGTCAAAACGTACAGCACGCTGTCCGTCGGGCCGCTTTCGACGAATTCGCGCACCATTTCGCCCTTGATTCGGCTCTCTCCGCAATAGACGACGCCGTCCACGACGGCGGCGGGCGCAATGCGTTCGCCTTCGGGGATGCCGTATTCGTCCATCACCTGATGAAAATACGCCCTATTGTTCGTGTTTTTGATGTTGAAGTACTTATATTCGTACTCGCTGAGGCTTCGGGTCGTAAGATGCGGAAATTCCTCCTGAAATTCCTGCTCCGGGTGGCAGGATTCGCAGTAGTTCTCAAAAAAATACAGAAGCAGGGGCTTTTCGCTTTCCTCAGAAAGCGCGGTTGCCGAAAAAAACAGGATCAGACAGAGGATGAGTAACAGAAACCGTCTCAATTATATCGCCTCCGTTTCCGATTCTATTATAATATACGCGGCGCGCCTTTTCAAGCCTTTGGCACGGTTTTGGTGCGGCTGCAACTTTTTTGAATTTGCTTGACACATCCCGCGGCGCGTGGTATCCTCAAATCGCCGATTGAAACCATCCGAAAGGAGCGTTCCCCATGGACCCAAAATTGCGCGAGATTTTAAACGGTGAAGAGCAAAACTACATGCTGCCGTTTCTATGGATGCACGACGGGCATCACGATGAATTGCCTGCGCTCGTAAAGCAGGTGTACGACAGCGGCGTCCGCGCGTTCTGCGTGGAATCGCGGCCGCACAACTTCTTCTGCGAAGAGCAGTGGTGGGAGGACATGGATGTCATTTTGGAGGAAGCCGAAAAGCGCGGCATGCGCGTTTGGATCCTCGATGACAAGCATTTCCCGACCGGCTACGCCAACGGGCTGATTCCCAAGAAATACCCGCACCTGCGCAAATGGCAGCTGATCGAGGAGCACGTGGATGTGATCGGCCCCGCGCCCGAAAGCGCGATCCTTTTGAGCGACCATGCCTCGGGCGGCGCGCAGGAGGAAGCGGACATCCTCTTGGGCGTATATGCATATAAGCGCTCGGAGGAGGGCGAGTATATCCTCGGCGAACCCATCGATCTCACGCAAAATGTCAAAGGCAGATATGTCTATTGGGACATCCCCAAGGGCGTATACCGCGTGTTCGCGCTGTATAAATCGAGGCGCGGCGCAGACAAGAACGATTATATCCACATGATCGACCCCGAAAGCGTGCGCGTATTGATCGAAGCCGTGTATGAGCCGCACTATGCGCGCTATAAGCGGTATTTTGGAAACACGCTCGCGGGATTCTTTTCGGACGAGCCGAGCTTCGGAAACGTGTCGCTCGACAGGGGCGGCGCATCGCCCTCCTTCTACGACCATAAGCTCGGCCAGCCCGCTCTCGCGCTGCCGTGGACGGACAAAGTGCTTCGCAGGATGGAAAAGGAATTGGGGAAAGAGGCGCTCCCCCTCCTCCCCGCGCTGTGGTATACCTTGGACGACGGGATGCCCGACGTCCGCATCGCCTATATGAACGCCGTTACGTTGTTGTGGCGCGAGGCGTTTTCCATGCAGCTCGGCTCTTGGTGCCGCGAGCGCGGCGTGGAGTATATCGGGCACATCATCGAGGACATGAATGCGCACGCGCGGCTGTACTGCAGCGGCGGGCACTATTTCCGCTCGCTCGAAGGGCAGGACATGGCGGGCATCGACGTGGTGCTGCATCAGATTATCCCCGGCATGGCGCACCATATACACGCATCGATCGTCGCGGGCGGCATGGCGGATTCCGCCTTCTTCGATTACGTGCTCGCGCGGCTCGCGGCGTCGCTCGCCCACATCGAGCCGCGCATGAAGGGGCGCGCGATGTGCGAAATCTTCGGCGCATACGGCTGGGCGGAGGGCGTACCGATGATGAAGCACCTGCTGGACCATATGCTGGTGCGCGGCATCAACTACTTCGTGCCGCACGCCTTCTCCCCCAAGTTCCCCGATCCCGATTGCCCGCCGCATTTCAACGCGGGCGGGAACAATCCCCAGTTCGCGGCGTATGCGGAGCTCATGCGCTACGGCAACAAGGTATGCCATTTGCTGGAGGGCGGCACAGAGGTCGTCTCCGCGGCAATCCTCTATCACGCGGAGGCGGAGTGGTCGGGAAAGGCGTATATGCTGATCGAAGAGCCTGCAAAGGCGCTGTACGACGCGCAGCACAATTACGATTTCCTCCCGATCGACGCGCTGCTCGAAAAAGTGGAGTACAAAGGCGGCAGCTTCCGCCTCGGCGACATGGTCTACCCCGTTCTCATCATGCCGTATGCAGAATATCTCCCGCAGGCGATGGTAGAAATGTTCGCGCGGTTGGGCGACCTTGGTGCGCCCATCCTGTATGTAAACGGAAGGCCGAACGGGCTGGACAAGGGAGAAGCCGTCCCGCTCTCCGAACTCGCAAACCGCGTAGGGAAGATCGCAGGCGATACCTGCCGTTCGCAACAGCCGTTCGATTTCCTGCGTCACTTCCACGTGCGGCGCGGCGAAACGGACATCTTCATGCTCGTCAACGAAAACATGACGGAGGATTTCCAAGGCGGTGTGTTCTTCCCCAACATCGCCTCCCATTGCGCCGTTTTCGACCTCATGCGCGGCACCGCATACAAGGCAAAGGCGCATCAGGGCGTTGTAGAGCTTGCGCTCGCGCGCGGACAGTCCCTCTTCATGCTGCCGTGCGGCGAGGAGGCTGTTCTGCCCGAAAAGATCGAGCCTTCCCGCGCCGAAATCATACAGTCCCCGTGGACGCTCGCCCTCAAACGCTTCGACGAGGACGAATTTTCCGCGCCTAAGCCGATTCCCCGCCTGTACAACATCACGGGCATGGATGGGGACGACACGTTCTCCGGCTTCATGCGCTACGAAACCGCCTTTACGGCAAAGGTGGGGGCCGTCGGCATCGATTTGGGCATCGTCGGCGAATGCTGCGACATTTGCATCAACGGAGAGAAGATCGCGACACTCTACGACGCGCCGTATATCGTATTGCGCGAAGGGCTGTTCAGGGAAGGCGAAAACACTTTGAGTGTCACCGTCTCTAACTCGTTGGTACACGCGGTTCCCGATCCCTTCTCCCGCTTCGTGCAGATTCCCCCGTCGGGGCTTTTGGGCGAAGTCAGGATTCTATATAAGTAAACAACGAAACGAGGGAAAGCGCCATGATACGGGACGATCTGTCTATCTTCATCCATCGGGAAATCCTCCCGATATACGATTCCTTTGAAAGTGGGCACGACAGGCGACACGCGGAAAACGTCATCGCCGCGGCGGGCGGATATGCGCAAAAGTACGATTTGGACGAGGAGATTCTCTTTGTCGCCGCCGCGTATCACGATCTCGGGCTGCGCATCGACAGGGCGGCGCACCATGCGCACTCCGCAGACATCCTGCAAAGGGACGGGCGGCTGCGCGCATGGTTTGATGAGGCGCAGATCGCGGTAATGGCGCAGGCGGTCAGAGACCACAGGGCATCGGCTAAGGAGAAGCCCGCATCGCTCTACGGCAAGGCGCTTGCCGATGCCGACAGGGAATACGACGCGGAGCGCATTCTGGAGCGGACGCTCGCTTTCGAGTTCGCGAAATTCCCCGATATGGATTCCGAGCGGCAGATTGCGCGTGCAAGGGAACATATATCAGAGAAATACGGCGAAAGCGGATATATGTCCTTTTACCTGCCGAACGAGGATGCAGAACGGAAGCGCGAAGAAATCCTATCGCTCCTCGCGTCCGATGCGAAATTCCGCGAACTCGCGGAAAAACTGCTGCGAAACATGCGCAAACCGCTCTCGGTTTCGGCGTATCTTTCACGCATCGGGATCGACAGTCCGTTGGAATTGAGCTACCAATCGCTTCGCGAAATGCAGTCGCGCCACCTGCGCAGCGTTCCCTACGAAAACATGGATATCCTGCGCGATATCCCGCTCTCGCAGGACTACCGCGCGCTGTACGACAAGATCGTCACAAAGCAGCGCGGTGGGTATTGCTTCGAGCTGAACGAGCTGTTCGGCTGGCTTTTGCGCGCGCAGGGCTACCACGTCACGGATTGTTTCGCGCGCTTTTTGAAGGACGAACCGCAGATCCCCATGCGCAGGCATCACGTTTTGATCGTGCAGGTGCCGGGGGACGACGCGCGCTACCTGTGCGATGTCGGCGTGGGCAGCGGCTCGCCGACCTATCCCGTTTTGATTCGGGAGGGCGCTGTCGACGACCAGGGTGATGCCGCTTGGAAGCTTACGTTCGATCCGTTTTTGGGATGGATCCTCTCGCAGCAAAAGCGCGGCGCGTGGGAGAAAATCTTTTCCTTCACGGAGGAAAAGCAGTTGGCAGTCGATTTCCTCGCCGCAAGCTATTATTGCGAGTATTCGCCCGATTCCCCGTTCAACAAGGCGCCGATGATCTCCCTGCGAACGGAGGACGGGCGCGTCACGCTGGACGGAAACGAGCTTCGGCATTTCACAAAGGACGGCGTGAGCGTTTGCAAGGTGGACGATGTGCAGGCGGCATGCAGGGAATATTTCGGGATTGTACTGTAATCGCCAAAACATATATGGCAGCGCGTTTGGATCGGATAACGCGCTGCCGTTTTCAACAACAGAAAGCCTCTTAGAAGCTATAAGACTGCTCGGGCAGAAGCAGAATCATCTTCGCGCCCGCGGCATCCGCCGCAGCCTGCGCCGCTTCTACGGAACAGCCGTTTCCCAAATAGAGATCGTGATGCATGGGGATATATGGCGCATGCAGTTCCTTGGACAATGCCGCCGCTTCCCTCTCGTTGATGTTCCCGATGATGCCGTTTCGCGTGCGCTCCTCGTCGCGCCCGTTGATGGGCAGGAGCAGCAAATCGCAATCCGCCTGCGACAGGCGCCTGGAAAGCCCGTCGTACAGGCTCATGTCGCCGCCGAAAAACACGCACCTCCCATCATATTCGATACAATACGAAAGTTCGAAAAAGCGCCCGTCCCCGTCCAGATGCAGCTGCGTATGGGCACAGGGGATCGGCGTGATTTTCACGTCGTTCACGAAAAACGGCATTTCCGCGCGACATTCCTCCACATTTTTTACGCCGTACTCGTACAGCTTCCCGCAGATCGGAAGCGGCGCACAGACAGGGGAATTGCCGCCGTCTGCAAGATAGCGCTTCAGCGTCACGGGGTCCATGTGGTCGTCGTGCGCGTGGGAGATCAAAACCGCATCCGGCTTCAGGGAATGGAGCGTACACGGCACCGGATATTGCCGCCTCCAAAGGAGATCGTCCTTATCCACCGAGTCCGAAAGATATGGGTCCGTCACGATGCGCGTCGTTCCGCATTCGATCAAAAAACAGCATTGCCCGAGATACGTACATTTCATGGATTTCCTTCCTCCCTTTTTGTAAGCCATTCGACCGCCCGCGCAATGCGCCGATCAACCTCAAAAAAATGGTTGCCGTTGTTCCATTCAAAGGTTCCGTTTTCCCCGAACAGGGAAGCGATCCTCTGCGCGTTTTCGCCGTTTCCCTCCATGCCGCGCGCATGCTTCTTCTCCTCCGCTTTCCCGAGCGAAAGGTAGACCCTCGCCTTCGGCACGGGCTTACTCAGGGCGTACCCGAGAAACCCGGGGTACCACATCGACCCGGAGACGCTCGCAGCCAAATCGATTTCGGGGCAAGAAAACAGCGCGTACATGGCAAACAGCCCGCCCAGGGAATAGCCGATCACGCCAAACTTCTGAAACGTCGGCACTTTTTCCCGCAAAAAGGGCATAGCACCTTCCCGCAAAAAAGAAAGCGTTTTGTCCGCGCCGCCGGAAAACCGCCCGAACGCCTGCCACGGCGAATATTCCGCGTCCCAGTCGGCATCTTCAAACGCGAGCATCGCGATCGACTCTGTGCGCGCCTTTTCGCAGGCCTCCGCAACGCCTTGCAGGGCTTCCTCCCCGCCGAACGCGGTGAAAAAAGCATGTTCGATCCTATCCGCGTCTTTTGCGCGATACAGAAGGCATGCCCTTTCCGCAACAAAGACCTTTTCGATGCTGCCCTTCATCCGCATCCCTCCCCGAATCGTCGCGGCGCATCCTCCGAAAGAAAAACGGAGCGGAATGCCTCCGCCCCGCAGCAGAATGTGCCGTACTCCTTATGCACCGTTCAGAGAATCTTCGACGGCCTTCTTGATGGCGACGCTGGATACGGTTGCGCCGGAAACGCCGTCCACCTGCAGACTCTGCTTATCTATGATGTGATCTACGATGATTTCCGCCGTCGCACCCTTTCCGTTGAAGTGCTCGAGAAGGTCAATCCGTGTGATTTTTCCCTGCAGTATAGTCGTTTCAACGGATACCTTTACCGGAAAAATCGCGTAGCTTCCGGGATATGTACCGTCTTCAATTTTGCTTATGTCAATTTCTTCGACGGGAAGCGCGACTGCATCGGAAACAATCTTTCTCGAAGCAATCTGAAAGCCTGCAAAGCCGATAGCAATAAGAACGACCAGGACAATGATGATTTTCAGAAATGTTCTCATGTTCTATTGATTCTCCCCTTTCGCATATCGAATCAGCGGGTCGATGGATTTTCTGTCGATGAAGCTGACCTTCCCGCCATAGGTGTCGATGAGTTGATCCGCGTCCTTCGGCAAATCCTCTTCGGACTTTGTTTTCATGTACTTGACCAGCATCCACATCATGGCTTTGTGCTTGAAGCCCATCTTGCCGTAGTCGAGCACCCCGCGCAGGAAAAACACCTTCACTTTCTCAATGGCGGGACCCATGACCTTCGCGAGATCGCCATATAGTTTGTCTCGGTTTTCCCGGTCTTCCATGTCCGCTATCCCGACGATGAAAAATACGTATCTTTTCTCGGGGTATTTTTCTATGATCGGAACGAGCTGCTTCGGCGTCTTGAATACTCCGGCATAGACGCCTTCCCCCATGGCGATGAGATCGTAGTCCTCAACGTCGTATTTCCCAATGTTGTCGATGGTGTCGCATTGAGCGGACAGTTCTTCCTGAATCCAGCGGGCGTATTGTTCCGTGCTGCCGTATTGCGAGCGGTACAGGATCAATGATTTCATAGTCCAAGACCTCCATATGGCAATATAGATTCCGTCCCATCCACCATGAAATGCCAAAAGCGAATCGCCAAAGAAAAATCCTTACTGTTCCATATTGATTATACCCTATACGTCGGCATTTGTCAAGCGTTTCAGGAGCGCAGGTCACGGCTCACGCATGAATTAAGGTTGTGATAACTGATTCCAGATAGTCTTGATCGTAGGCGTAACGTCGCCGCCGACGTGCAACAGATAACTTGTCTTGCATATTCTTCAGCACATTCAGAACAATACGGCGAACAACGCTGAAGTTTTCCGGAGTCTGTAAAGAATTTTCTGTAAATGCACCGCCTTCTGTGATAGAATAAAACACAGGAGGCGTTAACAATGGGAAGACCAAGGAAGTACAACGGACTGAGTGAAGAGAAGCGGAACATCATCAGCCAACTGGTGGAGATGTACGACATCAAAACCGCGTCTGACATTCAAGAAGCCCTGAAGGATCTTCTGGGAGGCACGATCCAGAACATGCTGGAGGCA
>JBMNUF010000024.1:0-42850 GCA_050946115.1 Christensenellales bacterium | reverse complement strand
CTCTTTGCTGCGTTCTACCCCTTCTAGTAAGAGAATGAGCACGAGAGCCAAACTTGCTAAAGCGGCATTAAATCCTGAGTTCCTGTCTCTTGCTTTGTTTGGAAAGTAAATGATGTCGCCCTGGGGAAGGGGTGAAAAGTGGTTGACAAAACAGGGGGAACGGTGATAGAATAATGTCACCTATCGATAAGAGGTAAAATAAAAGGAGGTCTTGCTCGATGAATATTCCGGGTAGGCGTGCATCACGCATCTTAGCGTGGTTGCTCACAATCACGCTGATTATCGGAATGGTCCCGACCGCGGTTCTCGCGGAGGCAATCGAAGGAGGCGAAGAGCTTCCCGCGATTGTCGAAACGATTGAAACCGCGGAAGAACCGACCCCTGTGCAAGCGGAACCGCATGCCGGGGAAGAACCTACAGAAGGAGCACCTTCCAAAGCGGCAGGAGGACTCACAGCAAAAGCGCCGGTAGTGCTGCAGCGAATCTCTTTCACGGCTACCGAAGTGCGGATGCTCGTGGACTCGCCGACTGCCGTTCCTGTCACGTTTGATGTTTACTACGAAGGCGGCGATCAGGACGCGGTTAAGAATTTTAACGTTACGGTTGCCGTCGACGACACCTCCATCGCGACCGTAGGCACTCCGACGGTGCGCAAAACGACGCTGGTAAACAATATCTACGTCTCGACCTATCAAGTAATGGTCACCCCAAAGCAGGTGGGTGAGACGAAGATTTCCGCGCAGGTCAACTACCTGGGGGATGGCGTCGATGCGTCGATCGACCTGACCGTGCAGGATGCACCTCCGACGGAAACCACCTTCTCGTGCGTTCCGAATGAGCTCGGCTTCCGCCTGCCTTACGGCTATGAAGACTTTAACTGCGAAGAGGCTAGGAGTGAAGTAAGCGTCACGGCGCTTCCCAGCAGTGCGCATATCAGCTCCATCGCCTCTACCAATGCTAGCGTGGCGCGCGTCGTAGCTCCTCCCGTTATCAACGAAAACGAAGCCACCTTCGTGGTCGAGCCCCGCGGCGCAGGGGAATGCGACATCGTGATCGACGACATCTTTGGTAATTCGATTACGATTCCGGTGACGGTCACGGTAGACCCGAAGCCTGCGAATGCTACCGTAGCGTTTAATCCCAGCGGTCAAACCCAGGAAATCCCGCCCGACTATGAGGCGGGCGATACGCATATCCAGGTAAGCTTCACACTGGAACCTTCCGGTACCCCTCTGATCGGCGCTGCCTCCTCCAACGAGGGGGTTGCATCCGCAGAATTGCTACCCGACAGCAAAGTCGACATCATCGTCAATGGCCCGGGAGAAACGCAGGTGACGCTGGTCGCCGCGGACGGCGTTGTGATCGAGGGTGCATTTCATCTCATCGTCAACGCTCCGGGTGCCGCGACGCTGTATGGCGTCAACTTCACGGGCACCCAAGCGGTTATGGGTCTTGGAACTCCGGTTCCCGTCACGTTTGATGTTCGTTACAGCGGCAACCCCAATGACGTAGATTACTTCAATGTCACGGCTGCCGTCGACGACACGTCCGTCGCGAACGTAAGCGATGCACAGAAGCTCAATACCACGCAGGTAGACCCAACGGTTAACGTCTCGACCTATCGGGTATGGGTTACGCCGGAGAAAGAAGGCTCGACGACGATTTCCGCGCAGGTCAATTACCTGGGGAAGGTCGTAAGGGCGTCGATCCCGCTGACCGTGCAGGAAACGCCCCCGCCGGTAACCACTTTCACGTGCAACCCGGCTACGCTCGGCTTCACCATGCCCTACGGCTTCACGCAGGACGTGCAGGGCGGCGATGAGAGCGCCTGCGAAGCATATAAGGAAGCGGTATCCGTCCTCGCACAGCCCGACAGCGCGATAATCCATTCCGTCACGTCCTCCAATCCGGGCGTGGCGCGCGTAGACAATGTCTCGATTACCGATAACAACGTTACCTTCGATGTCAAGCCTTACGGCATGGGGAACTGCGAAATCAGGATCGTCGACACGCTGGGCTATACCGTCGCGATCCCGGTGGCGGTTACGGAAGGTCCGAGGCCGACAATCACCGCGGCGTTTACGCCCGAGAGCAAAACCGTGGAGATCCCGTACGACTATGAGCCGGGCGCCACATTCTTCGACGTATCCTTCGCGCTGGTGCCTGACAGCGCTTCTGCGATCGGCGTCCGCTCCTCCAATGCGAGCGTTGGATCCGCGGAATGGTTGAACGACGGCACGTTCCGGGTCCTCGTCAACGGCGCGGGCAGAGCGCAGTTTACGCTGATCGGCGAGGGCAACATTCCCATCGGAGGCGCGTTCAATCTCGTCGTGAACCAAGCGGAACCCACGACGACAACGCTTGACAGCGTCTCTTTCACGGCCACCGAAGTGCGCATGGGCCTTGAGCCGGCGGACAACGTGGATGTCTACTTTGATGTTTACTATGACGGCGATCCCGATGAAGTTGCGAGCTTCAACGTCACGGCGGCCATCGACGACACATCCGTCGCGACCCTGGACGTGACTTCTATCGAGAGAACCAAGACCACGATGATAACCGGCGCTTACGTCTCGACCTATAAAGTGACGGTTACGCCGCTTGAAATCGGCGAGACGAAGATTTCCGCGCAGGTCAACTACTTGGGTCAGGCAAACGGCGTCAGGGCGACGATCCCGCTGTTCGTGCAGCAGGCACCCCCGCCGGTAACCACCTTCGCGTACACCCCGAATTCGCTCACCTTCTCCATGCCCTACGGCTTCACGCAGGACGTGCTGGACGGCAATGCGGATAACTACAGCAGTTACAGGCAGACGATAGTCGTCAACGCCAATCCCGACAGCGCGATTCTCCAGCCCCCCACTTCCTCCGATACGGGCGTGGCGCGCATCTCGTCGTACGCGATTGCCCCCGACAACAAGGCCACCATCCATGTCATGCCTCAGGGCGTAGGGGAATGCGAAATCAAGATCGTCGACACGCTGGGTTATTCCATCGTAATCCCGGTGAAGGTCACGGAAACCGAGAGGCCGACGATTACCGCTGCGTTTACGCCCGAGAGCCAGATCGTGGACATCACGCCCGATTATGAGCCGGGTGATAGGACATTCGAAGTGACCTTCGAGCTGACACCTTCCACAGCTTCTGCGGTCGGCGTTGTCTCCTCCGATCCGACGGTCGCTTCCGCAACGAATTTCAACAAGACCACCTCTTCCTTCACGGTCATCGTCAACGGCGAGGGTGAAGCGCAGTTTACGCTGGTCGGCGAAAACGGCGATCCCATCGAGGGCGCATTCCCCGTCATCGTGCGCACCGTCGTACAACCCGTGGAAGAGATTTACTTCAACACGACGCTGACGCGCCTATTGGTGCTCAAGGGCACCTACAGGAGCCTGCCGTCCGTCGTGGTGCTGCCCGCTGATGCGGACGACAAGACCGTTACCTACGTTTCCGAGCGTCCTGAAATCGCTTCCGTCGAAGATCCCGCCACAGGCATCGTCTTCGGCGAGAGCGTCGGCGAAGCGCAGATACAGGCGGTCTCTTCCAACGGCCTGAGGGACTTCATCATCGTAGAGGTTATCGATCCGGCGGACGGCGTCAAGTGGCTCAACGGCAACGTCGCCCTCTACCCCGGCGATCGCATCGACATGCCCTATCAGGTCATCGGCGGCGAAGCTGCGGGCGATCCTACCTTCGGCGTGGCTGCTATCAACGGAGGGACCGGCACGGTCCATTACATCGACGGCGTGCTCTATGCGCGCGAAACGGCGGTGCCCGGCAGCCAGTACGAACTGAGCGTGGAGATCCCCGTTCTCACCTACGACAGCCATGGCAACCCCACCATCGCCACTGCCAGCGACCGCGTGCTCGTATCCATTCTCGCGCCCGTCGACAGTCTCATGCTGATCGACATGTTCGGCAACCCCTACCCGGACGGCGCGGCAATCACCGGCGCGGTGGGTGACACCATCATCATCGGCGCGGAACTCACCTGCGACACCTACATTGGCGAGCCGCTTGAGCCTAACGATAAGCGCATCGACTGGAACGTCAGCGACGCGACCGTGGCAAAGGTCGAGCCGATCTACGCGGACGGCGAACAGACGAACCTCGCGCGGCTGACCTTCCTCAAGAAGGGCACGGCGACCGTCACGGCGACCTCCCGTCAGAACGTCCTCGCCCGCGACGACGCGCTGATTAAGGTCAACGAGAAGCTCGTCGAGCTCACCCTCAATCCGGATCACGCATTCGTGTATCCGTATGAGGTGGTCGACATCGAAGTCAACCTCGATCCTCCCGATACCAACATGATCGACAAGCTTCAGTATGTCGTGAACGATCCGGCGATCGCCTCTGTCGATCAAAGCGGGCACGTGCTTCCGCTCTGGCCCGGCCACACCTTCATCACCGTCATATATAACGACGGCGTTACCACCTACCACCGCATCTTCGTCCTCGACGTGAAGAATCCCGTGCGGTCGCTGGCGGCAACGACGCCCGTGTACCTGAATGTGGGCAACCAGTATGACGCAGCGAAGACGGTCAAATTCACGGGCATGGACAATACCAAGGACGTCTATGACGAGACGTTGACCTGGACCGTCAAGGATTCCGCCATCGCCGATGTCGATGCCAACGGCATCATCACCGCGAAGGCGAGCGGCAAGACCTACGTCTATGCAACCGCACACAACGGCGTGCAGGTGCAGATCGAAGTGATCGTGCTGAGTCCCGCAGAAGATCTGTTCCTGGATCCCACCGAGGCGGCGATCTGGCCCGGCGATATGATAACCGTCAGCGCGACGCTGTATCCCGAAGGCTCCACCGACGATGTCTACTGGTGGACGCCGAGCAACAGCATCGAAATCGCCAACCGCACGCAGCCGCAGGACGCCATCCAGGTGACCGGACTGATCCCCGGCACCGCCAAGATCTACGCCTTCGTCCTGAAGGACGGCGAGACCTTGCCGGGCACGCTGAGTGCAGCCTGGATCAACGGCCACGCCAAGATCATCAAGAATGCCTATATTACCGTGAACACCGAGGTCGAATATGTCGCCATCGGCAAGATGGACGGCAGCACCAAATACGCCGACGGCGAGAAGATCAAATCCGTCACCGGAACGAGCATTCAGGTCAGCGCGCTGTTCTTCGAAGACGAGGCGTGCAGCACCCCGAACGACCCGACCGACAAGAGCGTGACCTGGGCAGTCGCCGAGGGCAACATCGCGAAGGTAGAGCCGATCGAGGGCAACCCGACCATGGCGAAGCTCACGTTCCTTGCGCCGGGCGTCACTACGCTGACGCTGCGCTCGGTATCCAAGCCGGATGCGTTCGACACGATTCAGCTCCATGTCGGGCTCGGCCTCGAAGACATGACCCTGACGCCCGCCTACATGGAAGTATACCCCGGTGAGGACTTCTACTACACGCTCGCGCTCACACCCGAAGACGCGGTCATGATCGAAGACAAACTCACCTGGTCAACCAATAACGGAACCGTCGCCTATATCGAAGGGCAGGGGCACCTGATTCCCGTCGCGCCCGGCGCAGCGAGGATCACTGTGACCTACACGGATCCCTTCAACGGCAACACTTACAGCCGCACCGCGACCGTCATCGTGAAGCAGCCCGTCACTTCGCTCCTTTTCAATGAGGAGAGGATCGTGAAGTACGTCGGCGATTACGACGATCTGTACGCGCGCCTCATCTGGAACTACGGCATGACCGTACCGGCGGACAAGACCATAAGATGGGTCGTCGAGGACGATACCGTCGTCTCGGTCGACGAAACCGGCAACATGAAGGCGCTCAAGGTCGGCGAGACCAACGTATATGCCTACGCGCATAACGACGTCTTCGCGAGAATCCAAGTGCTCGTGAAGAGCCACTCGCAGGATCTGTTCCTGGATCCCTACCTCGCAACGATCTGGCCCGGCGAGATGGTGGTCATCCGCGCGACGCTGCATCCGGAGGATTCCACTGACGATGTCTACTGGTGGACGGCCGATACCGGCATCGTAGAGATTACCAACTTTACGCAGCTCCAGAAGGGCATCCAGGTGACCGGGCTTGCCGCCGGCACCGCCAAGATTACCGCCTTCGTCCTGAATGACGGTATTGTATATGATCCTGCTCTGGTGAATGAAGGCTGGATCGAGGCAAACGCCAAGTATGTCGAGCATGCCTACATCACCGTGAACACCGATGTTGATTACGTCGCCATCGGCAAGGCAGACGGCATCACCAAATACGCAGACGGTGAAAGGATCAAGGCCGTCAGCGGATCGAACATCCAGGTCAGCGCGCTGTTCTTCGAAGACGAGGCATGCCTGACCCCCAACAACCCGACCGACAAGAGCGTGACCTGGGCCGTCACCGACGAAACCGTCGCGACGGTAGAGCCGATTCCCGGCAACCCGACCATGGCGAAGCTTACATTCCATGCGCCGGGCATCACCACGCTGACGCTCCGCTCGGTACACAATCCGAATGCGTTCGATACGATCTCGCTCCGTGTCGGGCTCGGGCTTGAAGACATGACCCTGACGCCTGCATACATGGAAGTATACCCCGGCGAGGACTTCTACTACACGCTCGCGCTCACACCCGAAGACGCGATCATGATCGAAGACAAGCTCACCTGGGGCTCCTCCGACGGCAGCGTCGCCTATATCGAAGGGCAGGGGCACCTGATCCCCGTCAAACCCAGCCCCGACCCCGTGACGATCTCCGTAACCTATACGGATCCCTTCAACGGCAACACCTACACCCGCACCGCGACCGTCGTCGTGAAGCAGGACGTGACCTCTCTCCTCTTCGTTCCGGACGAGATCACGAAGAACGTCGGCGAATACGAGGATCTGTACGCGCGCCTCATCTGGAACTACGGCATGAACATTCCGGCAGACAAGGCCGTAAGATGGGTCGTTGAAGATCCCTCCATCGTTTCCGTCGACGCAAACGGCAACATGAAGGCGCTCAAGGTCGGCGATACCAACGTATACGCCTACGCATACAACGACGTCTTCGCGAGGATGCACGTAATCGTTACGAGCACTGCGGAGGATCTGTTCCTGGATCCCTACCTCGCAACGATCTGGCCCGGCGAGATGGTGGTCGTCCGCGCGACGCTGTATCCTGCGGACTCCACAGACGATGTCTACTGGTGGACGCCTGATGTCGGTATCGTCGAGATTACCAACTTCACGCAGGTTCAGAAGGGCATCCAGGTGACCGGCCGGACCGCCGGCACGGCTACGATCTACGCCTTCGTCCTGAAGGACGGCGTGACCATGCCGAGTACACCGATCAGTGCCGCCTGGATCGCTGCCAACGCCAAGCTCACCGAGTACGCCTACATCACCGTGAACACCGATGTCGATTACGTCGCCATCGGCAAAGCGGACGGCATCACCAAGTACGAAGACGATGAAACGATTAAGGCCGTCACCGGATCGAGCATCCAGGTCAGCGCGCTGTTCTTCGAGAACGCGGCATGCACCATCCCCAACAACCCGACCGACAAGAATGTGACCTGGGCCATCGCCGAGGAATCCATCGCGACGGTTGAGCCGATCGTGGGCAACCCGACCATGGCGAAGCTCATCTTCCATACGCCGGGCATCACCACGCTGACGCTCCGCTCTGTGTCCAAGCCGACTGCGTTCGACACGATTGAGATCCACGTCGGACTCGGCCTCGAAGACATGAAGCTGACGCCCGCCTACAAGGAAGTATACCCCGGTGAGGACTTCATGTACACGCTCGAGCTCACACCCCCGGACGCGATTATGCTCGAAGACAAGCTCACCTGGGCATCCTCCGACGGCAGTGTCGCCTATATCGAAGGGCAGGGCCACCTGATCCCCGTCGCGCCCGGAACTGCGACGATCTCCGTGACCTACACGGATCCCTTCAACGGCAACACCTACACCCGCACCGCGACCGTCGTCGTGAAGCAGGATGTGACTTCTCTCGAATTCGTTCCGGCGCAGATCACGAAGTACGTCGGCGAATACGAAGACCTGTACGCGCTGCTCGTCTGGAACGGCGGATTGACCGATCCGGCGGACAAGAGCGTAAGATGGGTCATTGAAGACGCTTCCGTCGTCTCTGTCGATGCGAACGGCAACATGAAGGCGCTCAAGGTTGGCAATACCAACGTATACGCCTACGCGTACAACAACATCTTCGCACGCATCCACGTGACCGTGCTGCAGAACGCGGAGAAGCTCGTCCTCGACGCCTACAACGTGTCGATTTACCCCGGCGAGCAGGTGACCGTGAACGCGACGGTATTCCCCGAACTGGCG
This sequence comes from Christensenellales bacterium, assembly GCA_050946115.1. Classification (GTDB taxonomy): domain Bacteria; phylum Bacillota; class Clostridia; order Christensenellales; family Aristaeellaceae; genus CAYFRC01. The sequence goes on along the minus strand of JBMNUF010000024.1, from coordinate 34,535 downwards.
ACCGACACCTTCGTCTGGGAAATCAAGCCCGGTGAGGACAAGTTCTCGGTAGTCAATCAGGATACCGGAATCGGCAACCGCTGGATCACCATCCAGGGCGAGATCGTCGGCAAAACCAGCTTTGATGCGGTACTGGTCGACGGCGCGAACGGCAGCGTAATCCGCAAGACGGTGCATGTGACCGTGAAGTCCATGCCCACCACCCTCGAAGTGGATTCGGTCTATCCGGAAGCGGTCGGCGCCACCTATCCGAAGACCGTAACCGCAAGGAAGCTCAACCAGGTCATCTGGCTCACCGCAACGCTTTGGAACGAAGCGCTCGATCCGAGGGAACTCGCGGCCGACCAGAGAGTCACATGGGAGAGCCTCGCTGAGGATATCGCGACAGTGGACGCCAACGGCGCGGTCACAACCCATAAGGCCGGTATGGCGCTCATCAAGGCGACGAGTGTCGTGGATCCGACCGTATTCGGTTACATCCACGTCCTCGTAATCAAGGACGACATCCAGATGGACGTCGATCCCGACGAGATGACGCTGAAGCCCGGCGAGCGCGGCAACATCAACGCACTCATCTATCGCGACGGCGTGCTGATCGACGATTACTACGGAGTGCCCGATGCGATCGACTACGAGATCACCTCGTTTGAGCCGCTCGACGGCGACATGACGACGCCCGTCATCTCGATCACTACCGCGGTCAACAACAAAACCAACAAGTACTGCATCGTGACTGCGGAGAAGCCCGGCGTCGCCTATGTGACGACCACCTTCTACAAGGATCAGCCCGAGTACACCAGGCAGTGCGTCACCAAGGTCATTGTCACCAACCCCGTGACCAGCGTGAACATGGCCAAGAAGTACCTCACGATCCTCAAGGGTGAGATGTTCGCCTACGACCTCAAGAAGGATCTGACCTTCACGAGCTGGATTGACGGGCTCGAACCCACCAACAAGAACGTATTCTACAACATCGTCAACGAGAACATCGTCAGGATCGACGAGTACCAGCGGATTATCGGCCTCGAGGTCGGCGGAACGCAGATCGATATCATCAGCGAGGACAACCCCGACGCCAAGTGCACGATCTACGTAGAGGTCGTCGATATTCCGACCGGCATCTTCTCCGACGTACAGATCATCGAGATGTACCCGGACGATGAGGTGCTCATCCACCTGTACGAGATCCTCGAAGGTTCCGTCTATGAGGAAGTCACGGTAGCCTACGAAGACTACTATGGCAATCCGATAGCCGACGGCGAAGCCTACGCCACCTTCAAGTGGGACGATGTCAACAACGACGGCGACATCACGACCGTCGACGGACTCATCCGCGGCATCAGCCCGACGACGAACTTCAAGGACGGCTTCATCACCATGGTATTCACGATGACGCTGGATCAGGAAGTCCTCGATACCTACTTCGGCGATGCCCTGCACGACTATAACTGGAACTACCTCATGCAGTACTTCCCCGAGGAAGTCTCCGCGAGGATCCGCGTGTACGTGCTTGAGCCCGTGACCGGTGTCGACATCGACAACATCACGCCCGACGTCATCAACGAGGCGGCTGTGCTCAACCACACCGACGCGCTGACGATCAACGTAAACGATCAGTACATCCTGCAGGCGAGCCTCACTCCGGACTACGAAGAGTCGCCCGGCCTCGATAGGGAGCTGATCTGGACGAGCAGCGATCCCACCACGGTACTGGTGAATCCGTTCGGCGTCATCACCGCGCTGAGGCCCGGCACCGCAAGGATCTACGCGACAAGCAAGCAGAACACCTCCGTGCAGGACTACATCGATGTGAACGTCGCCGAGCCCAAGGAAATCAAGGTCGGCAAGACCATTATCTGCGACGCGATCGTCCGCGACAAACCCGCTACGAGCGGAAGGGCGCTGTACAGGGTCAAGCGCGGCAGCACCGTCTACATCCTGGGTGAAGTCGGCAACTGGTACGCCATCCAGCGCGGAGCGGTCGGCGGATCGCACGACCTGACGGCCGGATATGCCTACCTCCCGAAGCGCTGCGTGAAGATCACGGGAACCATTACACCGACGGTCGTCAACGACCCGACGCCCGTGACGGTTCGCTACAACGCGCTGACCAACAGGAAAGCGAAGATCTACAACACCGACCCGGACGGCGTGAAGCGCGTGTACACGGTACCCAAGGGGACCAAGCTTCTGGTCATCAGCAGCTCCTCCAAGGATAAGTACCTGTATGTCGAGTTTGGCTACGGCGCGGACATCGGCAGCCAGGATGAAAAGCTCACCGGCCGCATTCTGAAGGCCCATGTGTCCCGCGTAGCGGGCTACGGCGACGGCGAGTACATCGAACTCACCTACGCCTCCGTCGATGCTATGGACCCGCAGGATCCGAACATCACGATCATCGACCCGTCCACCGGTGCGCAGATCGAGACCGGCCCGTACAGCACGATCGAGATTCCTGCCACGATCACCGCGACCAGTGCACCCGTATACAGCTCCCTTGCCGATGCCCCAGGCATCATCATGGGCCGCGTATATCAGGGCGCGCAGGTCACCATCGTCAGCCAGCTGCATCTGGGCTACTACCAGATCCGGCTCGCGAACGGCACGGTATGCTGGATCAACCAGATCTACCTCAAGAAGAACGACAACACGAGGGTCGTCGATACGTATACCGAAACCGTGACGAAGGCAAAGGTTAAGACGACCGTAACCATGCGCGCAACGGCATCCAAGAAGGGCAAGAAACTCGGCAAGGTTGTGAAGGGCGAGATCGTAACCGTTACCGGTCCGAAGACGAACGGCTACTATCCCATCACCACCGAGGGCGGCTTGAGCGGATATGTCTACTCGAAGTACCTCAAGGTGTACGAGACAGACGTCACCGTCGAGGTGAGAGAGCAGGTCATCGAAACCCTCGGCTCTCCGAACTGCCGTATCCTGAACGTCCGCAACGAGCCGAGCATCACGAATTCCACGATTGTCGGCACGCTCCACAACAGCTACTACTACAACGACTACTACGGCACGACCAACAAGTATGAGTCGGATGTGGTGAAGGTCATCTCCTCTATCGAAGGGGAGAACGGCGAACCCGAGTGGTATCACATCATCATGCCCAACGACAGGTATGGTTGGGTCAAGGCGGAATACCTGAATGTATACGAGAGATAAGGGTTAGCCTACAAATCCCCTCCTTCCGAGCGAAGGAGGGGATTTTCTATTGACGGAAGCGCCTGCCCGTGGTACAATATGCGCATGAAAAACGGCGGGAGGACGGCTATGGCGAAGACTGCATCCAGAGGCGCGCGCAGGCTGGCGAAAAAGCGCATGCGGCAGAGAAACTTGGTTTTGATCGCGGCGGGCGCGGCGCTGCTGCTATGCGTCGCATTGTTGCTTCCCCGGGCGCTGCAAAAAGACGAGGCTCTATCGATTCCGCCGAGTGCGACGGAAGAGCCGCCTGTAGCATTGCAGGAGCGGTCGCCCCTTCCGACTGTGGAACCGACGGCCGAACCGACACCCGAGCCTACGCCCACGCCCGAACCTGCGCCGACGCCCGCACCGAAGCCGGTCGTACTGAAATATCCGTATTGCATCGTGGTCGACAGGGGCATGCAGGTCGTGACGGTATACACCGTCGGCGAGACGGGGAAATACGACATCGTCGTCAGGCAGATGATCTGCTCCACCGACAAATACAACAAAAAGCCTACAAACGGCGTATACAAGCTCGACGGGCAACACAAGCGGTGGCTGAAGACGCTCGTGGACACCTACGCGCAGTACGCCACGCGCATCTCGGGTACGATCCTGTTCCATTCGCTCCCGTACAAGAAGAAATCCGCATCGAGCCTCAACGCGAAGGAGTATCTGCGGCTGGGCAAAAAGGCGTCGGAGGGCTGCGTCAGGCTCACGTGCGAGGACGCGAAGTGGATCTATGAGAACGTCCCCAAGGGCACGCTCGTGCTGTTCCGCAAGGGCGAATACGACGAAAAGCTGATAGAGCAGCTCGCGCCGCCTCCGCTCGCGGGCGGCAAGTGGGACCCGACGGACGACAACGCGGACAATCCCGACTACATCGGCGGCAGCTACCGCAAAGTGCCCGATGCGACCGCGTTCCCCGGCGTCACGCCCGCGCCGACGAAGCATAAAATCCGAAAATGGCGCTCGTCCGGCGGTTAAAAAAGGCGAAAATACGGCACAATTTGAAAGCTTTCCCGATGTGCTTGACAAACCGCGCGCCGCGATGGTACAGTATACAAAAGACAGCAGAAAGGTGAGGTCTGTACAACATGGATGGGATACATACCGTGCTCAACGCCATCGATTCCGGGTTTCAAAAGGTCAAATCGGCGATTTCGCACGATGCCGCGCTGATGATCTGCGGCGTTCTCGCGCTGCTCGCTCTGATTCTCCTGATCGCGCTGATCGTCAAGAGCTTCCGCGTACGACAGCTGAATGACCTGATCGAATACGCACGATACGAGGAGGAGTTCTTGTCCCTGCAAAACCCCGCGGAAAGGCCCACACCCGCGCCTGCGCCCGTACCCGCGCCTGCGCCCGTACCCACGCCTGCGCCCGTACCCGCACCTGCGCCCGTACCCGCACCTGCGCCGCATACGGCGCTGAGAGGCGCGACGGACGACATCGGGCTCGCGAAACGGCGCGCGGAGCTGCTTTCGGAGACGGCGGAGCGCTCCTACAGGATTATCTCGGAGACGCTCGAGGCGGAGGCGGAGCGCACGATGGCATTCTTCAAGGAGAATCGCGATCGCTCGTTTGAAATCCTGACGCAGGCGAAGGAGCAGGCGGAGAGGATCGTCATGAACGCACAGATTGCGTCCCCGGTAGAGGAGGAATTTCAAATCCCCGCGCCACAGGCGGAAACGCTCGCGCCGAAGGCGGAGATGCCCGCCCCGAAGGCGGAGGATTCGTCCGACGATCCCTACAACCTCGGCTCGCTCGACGATTTGGATGAGGTGTAGAGAGTATGGAAGAAGGAAATACCGGGTATCGCATTCTGATCGCGGACGACGACCCGAATGTGCACCAGTCGCTGGGCGTGTACTTCCGGAAGGAAGGCTATCAGGTGCTTTCCGCCTATGAAGGGGAAGAGGCGGTGCGCCTCGTGCGCCAGTCCCACCCCGACATGATGATTTTGGACATCATGATGCCCAAGATGGACGGAATGGTCGTCTGCAGGGAGGTGCGCAAGTTCTCCAGCCTGCCGATCATCATGCTGACGGCAAAGGGCGAGGAGTTCGACAAGCTCTTGGGCTTGGAGCTGGGCGCGGACGACTATATCTCCAAGCCCTTTTCCCCGCGCGAACTGCTCGCGAGGGTCAAGGCGGTGCTGCGCCGCATCTACGAATTCAAGGACGAGGAAAAGGGCACGCACCTCGTGGTGAGCAATCTCGAGATCGACATGAGCGCATATACGGTGAAGCTGAACGGCGAAAACGTGACCTGTACGCCCAAGGAGATCGAGATCCTCTGGACGCTCGCGAGCAATCCCGGCACGGTATTCAGCCGCGAGCAGTTGCTGCAGATCGTCTGGGGCTACGATTTTCCCGGCGAAACGCGCGCCGTGGACAGCCACATCAAGCGCATCCGCGCAAAATTGAGCGACGCGAACAATCCGTGGGACATACGCACGGTGTGGGGAGTGGGATATCGCTTTGAAATTGCGGAATGAAAAGAACACGCCGCGCGGGCTGAAGAGCATTTTCGCGCGGCTTTTGATTTTCTTTATCCTGCTTGCGGTTTGCATTGCGGTGGGCGGCAGCTTTACCGGCGCAGCGTTCGTCGGGCGTTACGTCATCGGCACGACGCAGCGGCAGCTTCTGAGCAAGGCGCAGACGATCGCGGAAATGATGTCCCGCCCCGAAGGGCGCGTACAGATGGTCGCGATCGGAAGGATCACGGAGATAGAGAACCTGTTCGACGCGCGGTATATCTATATCGGCACCGACCTCGTCGCGAGGCGGTTTCCCTATAAGCGCTACGGGGCGGACGCCGATATACCCGCGCAGGCGGAATCCCAGGACGGCTGGCACTGCCCCGAGGAGGGCGAAACGGCGCTGCCCGAGGGCTTTGCGAACAGGGATTTTGAATTCTATTCCGTGAAGGATACGCTGGACAAGGAGCTCATGCAGCGGCTTTTGGACGGCAATTCGGAAACGGGCATGCGCGACCTCGCCCTCACGGGCGGCTTTGTCGTGTTCGCGGGGACGCCCGTATATGATGCGCACGGCGACATCATCGGCGCGATTCTCCTGTACCGCACGGCGAAGTACATCTCTTCCCGCTCGAGGGAAATCCTCTCAATGTACGGCGCAGCGCTGATCCCCGCGACGCTGCTCGCGGTCGCGCTGGCGTGGTATCTGGGGAGGCGCATATCCAAACCCATCGTGCGCCTGCACGAGGGCGCGCAGCGCATGGCGCAGGGGCATTACGGCGAGCGGCTGCCGATCTCCTCCCGGGACGAGATCGGGCAGTTGGGGTGCGCGCTCAATAGCCTTTCGGGGGAGCTTGAGGACGTGATCGGGCGGCTGAACGCCGAAAAGGCGCAGTTGGACATGATTTTGTCGTCCATCGGCGAGGGCATCGTCGCGATCGATGCGCAGGGCGGGCTGACGAAGGTCAATATCTCCGCGCTGTCGATCCTGGGGCTGAAATGTGCGTCGTGCCTCACGCGCGAGGGCGCATCGGAGGACGTTCGGCGGCTTATGGCTGCGCTGCGGACGGCGAACAGCCGCATCGAAAAGCAGCGTCTTTCGTGGACGACACCCACAGAGAGAGCTGTCGAGGCGCTGATTTCGCCGGTGCGCGGCTCTGAAACGGAGGATTCCTCCGGCGCTGTCGCGCTCATTCGCGACGTTTCGGAGGCGCGGCGGCTGGAACAGATGCGAAAGGACTACATCGCAAACATCTCGCACGAATTGCGCACGCCGCTCACGGGGATTCGCGGCATGACGGAGCCGCTCATCGACGACCTCCTCGAAACGGAGGAGGAAAAGCGAAACAGCTACGCGGTCATCTATCAGGAGACGCTGCGGCTCGAAAAGCTGATCTCCGAAATGCTGGACATGTCTAGGCTCCAATCGGGCAAGATCGAGATCGAACTGGAAATGCTCGAGCCGGAGCCGATCGTACACGCCGCGCTCACCCGCGTGCGCGCGCGGGCGAAGGAGGCGGGCGTCACACTCGAAATGGAGGTTTCGCGCCCAGGCATCACGGCGCTCGGAAACGAGGACAGGATATTGCAGGTGGTGACGATCCTGTTGGACAACGCGCTCGGATTTACACCTTCGGGCGGCACGGTTACGGCGTTCGTGCACGAGGATACAAAAAGCGCCTACATCGGCGTAAGGGATACGGGCTGCGGCATCGAGCTTTCGGATCTGCCGTATATCTGGGAGCGGTTTTACAAGGCGGATCGCTCCAGAATGCGGACGACGGGGACGGGGCTGGGGCTCTCCATCGCAAAGCTCGTCGTGGAACTGATGGGCGGGGAGATCGGCGTGGAGACGGAGGCGGAAGTGGGGACGACCTTTACTTTCACGCTGCGCAAGGGATAAGGAAATGCAAAAAAACGGCGGGGGATGCGATATGAGGCATCCTCCGCCGCGTTTTTTGTTATTGGAAGTCGAGCGCCCACGTGCCGCCTTCGCACGTCGAAAGGTCGATCTCGTTAGCGCCGAAATGCTTTCCGCCCGTGAGCGAGAGGAAGTGCATCTCGTCCGTGATCGGGAAGCGCATCTCTGGCGTCTTAAAGTGCATGGCGATGGTCACGCGCGGTGCGATCCTCTGCGCGATCGCATAGGCGGTATCGGAATCGATGGTATAGTATCCGCCGATGGGAATCAGAAGCGCGTCGATCTTGCCGATCGCTTCAAATTGCGCGTCCGTAAGCATGTGCCCGAGGTCGCCCAAATGCGCGACGCGCTCCCCGTCGGATTCTATGACGAAGATCACGTTGTCGCCGCGCTTTGCGCCCTCCGCGTCGTCGTGGAAGCTGTGTATGCCCCGGATTTTGAAGCCGGAAAGCTCCGTTTCGCCCACCTCCGAGACGGATGCAAACGGTCTGGGCAGGTCTCTCGTCCAGTTGTGATCGTGATGGCCGTGGCTCATCGTGACGACATCGACCTTTTCCTTCGGCACGGGATAGCCGACGGATGGGTCGAACGGGTCGGTTAGAAGTTTTTTGCCGTCCGCATTGGTCAAAAGGAAACAGGAATGTCCGAACCATCGTATACGCATGGGTGTTCGCTCCTTTCATATTCGTCGAGCATCAGCATCCGCAAAAGCCACAGTCCGCCACCGTGCCCGGTTCTTAGGCACAGGGCGGAGAGATTGCGAAGCTGCCGTTCGTGTATCGGCAAAAAGGGCTCCGCCGCCTCGAATCGCTTCACAAAGGCGTTGAGGAGGAGGCGCTCCTCTTCCGAAACGGGGTTGTTTCTGTCGCGCAAGAGCAGGGAATACAGGTCGTCGTCCGAGGGGATGGGGGCAAACAGGGATACGGGCGTATGCAGCGCGAGGATGCCGCCCTCCCTTTCTTCGGGGCTGAATCCGGCGCGTTCGAGCGCATATCGGTCGCCTTTGGCGATGTACAGCGCATTTCCCCTGTCGCGCAGGACGCGCCCGCACAATTTCTCCGCGGCGATCCTCGCAGGCGTCCTCCTCATGGCCGAAACGCCTCCGGAAGCGATACAATGAGGTCGGTCGCGAGCAGGGCGTATTCGCCCGTCCTTTGCGATGCGATTTCGCCCGCCCTTCCGTGCAGTTCGCTCGCGCACCACGCCGCGTCCTCGGGCGGCATGCCCTGCGCGAGGAACGCGCCGATCATGCCCGTGAGCACATCGCCGCTTCCGCCCTTCGCCATCGCGGGCGTGCCGGACGCGCTGAAGGTGATGTGCTGCCCGCAGATAATGCTCGTCGCGCCCTTGAGGAGCGCGACGCACCCAAGCGCGCAGAGCGCCTTCGCGTCCCTGATGGTATCGCCGCAGGGGCGCTGAAGCAGCCTCGCGGCTTCCCCGGGGTGCGGCGTTATAACGTGCCGATTCGATAAGAGGGGGAGCAGCTCCCCGTTTCGGCTCAGGATATTCAGCGCATCCGCGTCCAAAACGGCGGGGAGACCGCTCTGCAAAAGCGCGCGCAGAAGTTCCGCGTCGGCATGTTGCGAGAGCCCGCAGCCCGCCGCGACCGCCGATTTGCCGCGCAAAGAGGCGGCGAAAACATCCCTTGCGGCGGCTTTGTCTTCGGGCAGGGGAATGCACATCGCGCACGGAACGGCGGCCTGCAGGATGGGCACGATCCGTTCGGGACAGGCGACCGTCACGAGCCCCGCACCGCTTCGCAGCGCCGCGAGCGCGCACAGGTGCGCCGCACCCGCCATGCCGAAGGCGCCCGCCCAAACGAGTAGGTGCCCGTAAGTGCCCTTGTGGGTATTGCGCGCGCGCTTGGGGAGAAAGTGAAGCGCGTCCTCCGTTTCCGCGAGGCGCGGGGGATTTTCCGGCGCGGGAACGCCGATGTCGCACACGGATACGGCGCCCGACGCCTCACAACCGTCCGAGAGGATGTGCCCGGGCTTCAAAAAGCCGAAACAGTATGTCTCGTCCGCGCGGACGTGTGCACCCAAGGCGCTGCCCGTCTGCGCGCATATGCCGCTCGGGATATCGAGCGCGACGACGCGGCTGCCCCTTTCGCGGTCCGACAGGATTCTCGAAATGATTTCTTCATACACGCCCTCGACCGGGCGCGAAAGCCCGATGCCGAACAGCGCGTCCACCCAGATGTCGGGCGCTGGGAGCTGCGCGAGCGCATCCGGGACGACGATCGCGCAGCCTGCGTGCCTGCATGCCTCGTATTCCGCCTTTGCGTCGCCAAAGATTTCCTCTTCCTCGGGGACGCGCAGCACGACGGCGGTTCCCTTCTCTTGATAGCGCGCCGCTGCGCCGAAGCCGTCCCCGCCGTTCATGCCTTTTCCGCACGCGAAGTAGACGGTTTTCCCTGCGGGCAGGCGCTTTGCCGCCTCCGTGTAGGCGTTTTCCATGAGGGCAAAGGTCGATACCGGCGCCGCCTTTTCGGTGAGGCGCATTTCTTCGGGCGTTAGGACGATTCGCATGCTGTTCACCTGCCGATGAAAAATTGTGCGTGTCAGGAGATGATGCCGGGATTGCGCATGAGCGCGCCCTTGATGAAGATCGTTCCGGCGAGCGTCTCCACCGCGTCGCCGTCGATGAAAAACTGCACCTGTTTCACGTTGTGCATGCCTGTGAGCGTATTCACCATCGCGTACACGAGGAGCTTTTCCTCGCACGGTGTGAGGCTTTGGCAAAGGCGGTAAAAGTTCGCGGACAGGTTGACCAACGCGGTGTCCCCCTCGATATAGACCGAGAGGATGTCCGAAGGCCTTACGCCCTTGGGGAACACGGGGAGAAGCCCGCCGTCGTACACATCGGGGCCGGCGAGGATCGTCTCTAACAGTGCACGCCCCGAAAGCGCGTTGTACTGGTCGAGCGCGCGCCGGGATGCGGAGAGCCCGCCCTGCGCGTTCGCGAAATACACCGTGGTGAGGTGCCCCGCGCGCCCAGCATAGCCTAAGACGGTGATGGGCTGCTTCGTGAGCGACACATCGCCCGCGTAGAGCATGATACCGTCCGTCTTCGGCACAAAGCGGCAGAGTGTGTATGCGAGCGATGCGCACATCGCGTCAAAATTGATATGCTGTGCGGCGAGCGTCTCCACGAGGTCGTTTTGCACGTGCAGCAGGATGAGCCGCCTGCCGTCGCGGTCGGTGGAAATCTCGACGCCCTCCTTCGCGAGGAACCCGCCCTGCGGGAGCGCCCTTACGGCGCGCGGGATGCTCTGGGGACCCGACGCAAGCGCTTCGATGACGGGCAGGATGAAGTCGCCGCCCGAAAAGCGCAGCGTGCGCGTTTCGGACAAAAGGAGCGTGCCGTAGCCGGTCGGGAAATAGAGCGCGACGTCGCGGGTGATTTCGCTGCCGTGTGCACGCTCCTCATCCGCCTGCAGCTGCGCCCAATAGGCGGCGAGGCTGTCGTCCGTGCGGGAGAGCGCGCCGGTGGGGACGGAGAGGGAGGCCTCGTCCCGTCCGCCGATTAAAATGTTCACATAATTCACGCCCGGAAACTCCGTGAGCGTCTGTATAACGGCGAGGCGCAGCCACGAAAGCTCCTGCGCGGACAGGGATAGCGCGTCGTAGGACAGGTCCACGGTGAGCGTACCCGCGCCGTTGTCCTCGAGTGACAGAACGTTCAGCCCCTCGGGCGCGACGGACGAAAGCCCCTGCGTCTGCGGCGCCTCAAACAGGCGCTCGAGGGTCTTCGTATAGAGCGTTTCGCCCTCGGTGACGCGGATGTTGCGCACGACGCAGACGAGCTGCTGGCGCGACTGCGTAAGGAAGTACAGCGACACGCGCGCGGTTTCCTCGGATGCGCCGTCGCGCTCGGGCGCGATGTACGAAACGACCGCCTCGGGCATTTGTACGTCTGCGTTTTCGCTCGCGGGTGCGAGCGGGAACGCGGTGCAGCCCGCGAGGAACAGGAGGATGAGCGGCAGGATAGACAGGCGAAGCTGTTTCATGGATGCATCCTTCTCTTAAATGTTTACGATGGGCAGGTCTACCGTGAATACGCTGCCCTTGTTTTCTTCGCTATCCAGCGTGACGGTGCCGCCGTGCAGCCGCATGATCTGCTTCACGATGGAAAGCCCCAGCCCCGTGCCGCCGGTGACGCGCGCGCGCGCCTTGTCCACGCGGTAGAAGCGGTCAAAAATGTGCATTTGGTCGGCCTTGGGGATGCCGATGCCGTTGTCCGCGACGCGGATCACGGCGCTGTGCCCCTCGCGCGAGACGCTCACGCGGACTTCGCCGCCCTCCGGCGTATATTTTAAGGCGTTGTCCACGAGGTTATAAAACACCTGCTCCAGCTTTCGGTCGTCGCAGAGGCATTCGATCTCGGCGGCCTCGACGTACTTTAACGCGATGCCCTTGTTCTGCGCGAGCGGCTGCAGGCGGTGGATGGTCGATGCGACGATCTGATCCAGCCGCGCGCGGACGGTGCGCAATTCGATCTTGTTGCTGTCGAAATGGACGAGCGTCAACAGGTCGTCCACGGTCGCGTTCAGGCGGTCGATCTCGCGGTTGATGTCCGTCAAAAACTCCTTGGTCATGCCGGGATCGGGCGGTTCCTGATAGATGAGCGTCTCCGAGAGCACCTTCATCGTCGACAACGGGGTTTTCAGTTCGTGCGAGGCGTTGGAGACGAATTGGTTCCTCGAATTGTCGAGCGCCTCGAGCCGCTCGGACATGCTGTTAAACGCCTCCGAAAGCTGCGCGAATTCGCCCTTTCCGCGAATGTACACGCGCGTGGACAAATCGCCCCGCGCCATGCCCGCGATGCCGCGGTTGAATTCCGCGAGCGGCTTTGTCACCATGCGGGTGACGAAAATGCTCATCAAGAGCACCGAGGTCGCGACCAGAACGAGCCACATGAGCATTTGGTTTTGGATGGTGGACAGGCTGTCGTATACGTCCGTGGAATCGGCAATGTATACGAGTACGCCGATCTGCCCCGCGACGCTCGAGAGGATGGGCACGGTATACACGCCCAATACGTCCTCGCCCTTGAGCGCGCTGCGCAGCACCGCCGCGCCCGTCTGGTTGAACAGGGACGACAGGGAATAGAATCCATAATCGGCTGTGCCGTATGTCAATACCGCCGCGACCTCCGAAAGGGCGAGCCGCTGCCCGTTGTATTCGCTGCGCGCGTCCGCCTGCACCACCCCGTTTGCATCCGCGACGATCACCCTGCCGCCATTTTGGGCGGACGCCTCCATGACGCGGGTAAAGAGCTGCTCCGCCTCTTTTTGGTAGAGCGCGCTCTCGACGTATTGCGAAAGCTCTTCGGCGATGTGCTGCTCCTGCCGCACTTTTTGGGAAAACAGATACTCGCCGACCATGCTGATCATCGTCATTGCCACGATGAGGAAGGCGACGACGATGATCAGCAGATAGGCGAGCACGATCTTCCAGCGGATGGAGTAGAATAGCCTCTTAGTCCTTGTCAGTAAAATAATAACCCACTCCCCATTTGGTGAAGATGTACTCCGGCTGGGCAGGGTTGGTTTCGACCTTTTCGCGGAGGCGGCGGATGTGCACGTCTACCGTGCGCAGATCGCCGAGATAATCGTATCGCCAGACGGTCTCCAAGAGCGATTCCCTGCTGAATACCTTGCCCCGATTCGAGATGAAAAGGTACAGCAGGTCGAATTCCTTCGCGGTCAGGTTGACGTCCTTTTTGCCGATGGTGACGGTGCGGCCGTTGGGATCGACGACCATGTCCCTCGCGCGGTACACGCGCTGGGAGGAGGCGTCCTTGGTGAGTATCGCGGCGCGGCGGAAAATCGTCTTGATGCGCGCCTTGACCTCCAAAATGTTGAAGGGCTTGGTCATATAATCGTCCGCGCCGTACTCCAGCCCCAGAATTTTATCCATGTCGTCGCCCTTTGCCGTCAGCATGATGATGGGCACATTGCTGCTTTCGCGGATGCGCTGGCACACCTCGATGCCGTTCAACACGGGGAGCATGACGTCCAAAAGCACCAAGTCGTAGTCCTTCGAGAAGAATTTCTTGCACGCTTCCTCGCCGTCGCTCGCGGAATCGGTCTCATATCCGTCCTGCTCCAGAGAATATTTTAAGCCCTTTACGATCAAAGGCTCGTCGTCCACAATCAAGATTTTTTTCGCCACCGACAATTCCCTCCGTTTCAATTCCTACATATGTATAGTATACCGTATTTTCAGAGATATTTCAAGAGTGTTTCGTTTATATGTAACATAATATTTATTCAAGGTTCGCGTGGTTTCGGCGCAAAAGCCCGCCAGCGTCGGGGATGGGCTTGCGCTCGATGAGCGCCTCTATGGCGGCATCGAATACGAGCAGCATCGCGCCCTCAAATGCCGTCGCGCCGAGGGCGTTTTTGTCGTTTTCCCCCGGCAGCACGATGGCATCGTTCGCGATTGCAAAAAGGCGCGACGCTTCCCGCATGGTCACGGCGAAAACGGTTGCTTTTGCGCTTTGTGCCCTTTCCGCCGCGCGCAAAACGCCCTCCGTCTCGCCGCTTCCGGAGCCTAAGATGAGGAGATCTCCTTCTCCGATGGCGGGCGTCGTGACATCGCCCACGGCGAAGCACGAAAAGCCCATTTGCATCAGCCGCATGGCAAATGCCCTGAGGATCAGCGCCGAGCGCCCCGCGCCGAAGGCGAAGATGCGCCTTGCGGAAAGTATCCTTTCGATCAGGCGGTCAAACGCCTGTTCGTCCATATTGGCGAGCATTTCCTTTTCTTCCGCGGCGATTTTGCTTGCGATTTCTTTTCCCGTCCTCACGGCGCGTTTCCTCCGATCCCGAAGAGCCGAAGCCCGTTTTCCGTCGTTGCGCGGCAAAACATTTCGTAGTCCTCGCCGCGAAGCTCCGCCAACAGGCGCGCGACGTGCGCCACATAGGCGGGTTCGTTGCGTCTTCCGCGGCGCGGCTCGGGCGCCATATAGGGGCAGTCCGTCTCGACCATGATGCGCCCGAGCGGGAGAGATTTCGCCACCTCGCGCAGCCGCACGGCGTTTTTGAAGGTGACGCTGCCCGTAAAGGAGATATCCATCCCCATCTGCATATATTCGGCGGCGCTCTCGCGGCTCCCGCCGTAGCAGTGCAGCACGCCTCGGGGGAGATTTTTCCCCTGCTCGCGCAGGATTTCGAGCGCGTCGCCGTGGGCTTCGCGGATGTGGAGGATGACGGGCTTGTCCATTGCGCGCGCGATTTCAAGCTGGCGGATGAACACCGCCCGCTGTGTTTCGCGCGGCGAGTTGTCGTAATGATAGTCCAGCCCGATTTCGCCGAGCGCTACGACCTTATCGCGGGATAAATCGCGGATGAGGCGATTTTCGATTTCCTCCGTATAGAGCTTCGCGTCGTGGGGATGCACGCCGACTGCGGCATAGAGAAAGGGATATCTTTCGGCGAGCGCGAAATCGGGTTCGGGGTTTCGCGCGCCGTCGGCGACGGTTACGGCATATGCGCCGCCCGCGTCCAAAAAGCGGGCGATGACCGCCTCGCGGTCCTCGTCAAACCGCTCGTCGGCGAGGTGGACATGGGTATCAAACAGCATACAAGCGCCTTCTTTCGTTGCAAACTGTTTTCAGTATAGCAAACATGAGTGTGATTGACAAGCATACAATGGGAGACTATAATCGAATTATCCATGAAAAAACGGGGGAAATGAAAAACACTTTATGACGGACAAAATCGAAATCAAGGGCGCGCGGGTGCACAATCTGAAGGATATCAACTTATCCCTTCCACGCGATAAGCTGATCGTCCTTACGGGGCTTTCGGGCTCGGGCAAATCGTCCCTCGCGTTCGATACAATTTATGCGGAAGGGCAAAGGCGGTACATGGAATCGCTGTCGAGCTATGCGCGGCAGTTTTTGGGGCAGATGGAAAAGCCCGATGTGGATTCCATAGACGGTCTTTCGCCCGCGATCTCCATCGACCAGAAGACGACCTCGCGCAACCCGCGCTCTACGGTCGGCACCGTCACGGAGATTCACGACTATCTGCGCCTTTTGTACGCGCGCATCGGGACGCCGCACTGCCCCGAATGCGGACGCGTCATCGCGCGGCAGACGGTCGACCAGATCATCGACAAAATTCAGGACATGGGCGAAGGCACGCGCGTGCAGCTGCTCGCGCCGATCGTGCGCGGGCGCAAGGGCGAAAACGTGAAGCTGTTCGAGGATTTGGCGCGGCAGGGCTTTGTGCGCGTGCGCGTGGACGGCGAAATCTACGATTTGGACGACGTGCCGAAGCTCGAAAAAAACAAAAAGCACACGGTGGAGGTCGTCGTCGACAGGCTCATCGTGCGGCCGAACATGCAGCAGCGGCTGACGGACTCCCTCGAAACCGCGCTGCGCATGGGCGGCGGGCTCGTGATCGCAAACATCGTGGGCGGGGAGGACCAGCTCTTTTCGCAGAACTACGCCTGCCCGGACTGCGGCATCTCCATAGAGGAGCTCACGCCGCGCATGTTCTCGTTCAACAATCCCTACGGCGCGTGCCCCGCCTGTTCGGGGTTGGGGACGCTGCTCAAGGCTGACCCCGCGATCATCATTCCCGATCCGGAAAAGAGCCTGAACGAGGGCGCGATCCAGGCGAGCGGCTGGAATTCGGAAGGCGAGAACACCATGGCGCATATGTACCTTATGGCGCTCGCGAAAAAATACGGCTTTTCGCTCGACGCACCCGTGAAAGACCTGCCCAAGGAGGCCGTCGATGCGATCCTGTATGGCACGAAGGGCGAAAAGCTGACCGTGCAATACGAACGGGCATACGGGCACGGCGAATACCAATCGCCGTTTGAGGGCATCATCCCCAACATCGAGCGCAGGTACCGCGAGACGAGTTCCGACGGCGCGAAGGAGGCGCTTTCGGAGTACATGGCGGAAACGCCCTGCCCCGAATGCGGCGGAAAGCGGCTGAAGCGGGAGGCGCTCGCCGTGACGGTCGGGGGCAGATCCATCGCGGACGTGAGCGCATTGTCCGTGCTCGCGGCGCGGGACTTTTTCCGCGACCTGTCGCTCACGGAAACCGAACGGCTCATCGCGAGGCTCGTCCTGCGGGAACTCGAGAATCGGCTGGGCTTCCTCGTGGATGTGGGTCTGCAGTATCTGACGCTTTCCAGGGCCGCGGGGACGCTCTCGGGCGGGGAGGCGCAGCGCATCCGCCTCGCCACGCAGATCGGTTCGTCTCTGATGGGCGTATTGTATATCTTGGATGAGCCGAGCATCGGCCTGCACCAGCGCGACAACGAACGGCTTCTCATGACGCTTCGCCGCCTGCGGGATCTGGGCAATACCGTGATCGTCGTGGAGCACGACGAGGACACCATGCGCAGCGCGGATTATCTGGTGGACGTGGGCCCGGGCGCGGGCGTACACGGCGGTGAGATCGTGGCGGAGGGAACGCCAGAGGAGGTCATGCAAAACCCCCTGTCGATCACGGGCAAATACCTGAAGGGCGAATACTGCGTGCCGATCCCCGCGTTCCGGCGCAAGCCGAGCGGTTTTATCACAGTGCGCGGCGCGCGGGCGAACAATCTCAAAAACATTGACGTGCGCTTTCCGTTGGGCGTCGTCACCTGCGTCACGGGGGTATCGGGCTCGGGGAAATCGTCTTTGGTGAACGAGATTCTCTATAAACAGCTCTCCCACACGCTCAACCGCTCAAAACTCAGGGCGGGCGCGCACGACGGGATCGACGGGCTTTCGCAATTGGACAAGATCATCGCGATCGACCAGTCGCCCATCGGCAGGACGCCGCGCTCGAACCCCGCCACGTATACGGGGCTTTTCAACATGATCCGCGACGTGTTCGCGGAGACGCCGGACGCGAAGACGCACGGCTACAAGAGCAACCGCTTCAGCTTCAACGTCAAGGGCGGCAGGTGCGAGGCGTGCACCGGCGACGGCATCGTGAAGATCGAAATGCACTTCCTCCCCGACGTGTACGTGCCGTGCGACGTGTGCCACGGGCAAAGGTACAACAGGGAGACGCTCGAGGTGCGCTATAAGGGCAAAAACATCTACGAGGTTCTGGAGATGACCTGCGAGGACGCGCTGCGGTTTTTCGAGCCGATCCCGAGGATCGCATCAAAATTGCAGACGATGGTGGACGTGGGGCTGGGGTATGTCAAGCTCGGCCAGTCCTCGACGACGCTTTCCGGTGGCGAGGCGCAGCGCATCAAGCTCGCGACGGAGCTTTCGCGCGTCGCGACGGGGCGCACGATCTACGTGTTGGACGAGCCGACGACGGGGCTGCACATGGACGACGTGAAGCGGCTGATCGCGGTGTTGCAGCGGCTTGCGGACGCGGGCAACACGCTCATCATCATCGAGCACAATCTGGACGTGATTAAAACGGCGGACTACATCGTCGATCTGGGCCCCGAGGGCGGGGACGGCGGAGGCACCGTCGTGTGCGAGGGCACGCCCGAGGAGGTTGCGAACGTACCCGAAAGCTACACGGGGCGATTCCTGAAGCGCACGCTTGCGCAGGGAAGACGGGAGGGGGATGCTTAATGCCTCCCCTGTGTGTGATGGTAAAGCCCGCATCGTCCATGTGCAATATGCGCTGCGCATACTGCTTCTACGCGGACGTCGCGCAGAGCCGAAGCGTACAGTCCTTCGGCGCGATGCGGCGCGAGACGCTCGAGACCCTCGTTCGTCGCGCTTTTGCCTACGCGGAGGGCTACGTGCAGTTCGTATTTCAGGGCGGCGAGCCGACGCTGCTTGGAGCCGATTTTTTTCGGGACGCGGTCGCGCTGCAAAAAAAGTACAATGCGCGAAACCTCCCCGTGACCAACGCCGTCCAGACGAACGGGTATGCGCTGACGGACGAAATCATCTCGTGCTTTGCGGAAAACGGCTTTCTCGTGGGCGTATCGCTCGACGGGGACAGGGATGTGCACGATCTGTATCGGAAGGATGCACAGGGGCGCGGCACCTTTGACCGCGTGACGGAGAACATCGATCGACTTTTGCGTGCGGGCTGCGATGTGAACATCCTATCCGTCGTACACGAGGGCAACGCGCGCCGCGCGCGGGAGACCTTTTTGGCGCTTTCAAAATACAAATATTTGCAATTCATCCCGTGCCTCGACGCGCTTTCGGGCGAAAAGGGAACCTATTCGCTCTCCGCTTCGTCCTACGCAGGGTTCCTCGGCGAAACGTTTTCGCTCTACTACGAGGCGTGGAAGGGCGGGGACTACGTGAGCGTCCGCGCGTTTGACAACTGGGTGGGGATGCTCATGGGCAGGCCGCCCGAGAGCTGCGGCATGACGGGAAAATGCGGCGCGTACTTCCTCATCGAGGGGGACGGGAGCGTATATCCCTGCGATTTTTACGTGCTGGACAGGTGGCGCATGGGGAACATCAACGATGCTTCCTTCGCGAAGCTCGCCAAATCGCCCGTGCAGGCGGAATTTATCGCGCAATCGCTCCCCGCGCCGGATGCCTGCCGCGCATGCGAATGGGTGCATCTGTGCCGCAACGGCTGCAAGCGCGAGCGCGGCGAAACGGATATCAACCGCTTTTGTGAGGCATACAGGGAGTTTTTCCCGAACGCGATAGACCGCATGCGCGAAATGGCGCGCAAAGCGGCGCAAAATCAAACGACATAGTAGGAGAAGAATATGGAGACGACGCAGCTTGCAGAAAAACTGAAGCAGAACATCAGAAACGTGATCGTGGGAAAGGACGACGTGGTCGAGCTTTTGCTCATCGCGCTGTTGTGTCAGGGGCATATCCTGATCGAGGACGTGCCGGGCGTGGGCAAAACCTCGATCGCGTCCGCGCTGGCAAAATCTTTGGACTGTTCGTTTCGGCGCATCCAGTTTACGCCCGACATCACGCCCTCGGACCTCACGGGTTTCAGCATTCCCAACCTCAAGAGCGGCGAAATGGAATACCGCAGCGGGCTGGTGATGAGCCAGATCGTGCTCGCGGACGAGATCAACCGCACCTCGCCCAAGACGCAGTCTTCGCTGCTCGAAGTCATGGAGGAGGGGCAGGTGACGGTGGACGGCGTGACGTACCGCATGCCCAAGCCCTTTATCGTGCTTGCGACGCAGAACCCCGTCGACTTCGTCGGCACGTACCCGCTGCCTGAGGCGCAATTGGACCGCTTTTTCATGCGCGTGTCCATCGGCTACCCCTCGCAGGAGGAAGAGGCGGACATCCTCGAACTGTATACGGGCGAGGCGCGCCCCATGCGCGAACTGCGCCCGATCTGTACGGCGCAGGATATCGTGGACGCGCAGCAGCAGGTTTCGCTCGTGCGCTCGTCCGCGGACATGCGCGACTATATCGCAAAAATCGCCGCCGCATCCCGCAAATACGCCGCGCTGCAGCTCGGCATCTCCACGCGCGCGGCGATCGCGCTGCTTCGCGCGGCGCAGGCGAACGCGCTGCTTTCGGGCAGGAACTACGTGTCGCCCGAGGACGTGCAGAAGATGCTGCTCCCCGTGCTCTCTCACCGCGTGCTGCTCAGCCCCGAGGCGCGGATGCGCTCCATGACGAGCGACAGGGCGCTGCTCGCGGTGCTCAACACCGTGCCCGTTCCGGTCAGGGCAAGATGACAGGGCGTTTTTTCGGATCGCTCGCGGGACTTGCGACGCTGCTCATCGTCGCACTGTCCACGGGCGCGCAGCTGTATTATATGCTGTTTTTCGCGCTGCTGCTGACGGTTTTGTGTTCGCTGCTGGCGGCGCTCCTCGCGCTCCTGACGCTTAGGATATCGGCGGGCTCGAAGCCGCGCAGGGTCGTGCGCAACGACTTTGTGCCGCTGAAAATCCGCGCGCGGCACATGGCGCTGCTCCCCGTCGGGCGGATACGGCTATTCCTGTCCTCGCCCGACCCCGCGCGCGGCGTGCTGACGGCGGACGTGCCGTTTCTGCCGATTGCGGAACATGCGGTGACATTGTCGTTTCCGTGCCCGCACAGGGGCATATACGGCGTGGGCGTGGAAAAGGCCGAAGTGCAGGACATGCTGGGGTTGTTCCGCTTTTCCGCGCGAAAGAGCGGGATGCGCTTTACGGTCGAGGTCGCGCCGCGCAGTATGCGGCTGTTGCCGTTGGTGCTCACCGCGCCCGACGGCTACGACGCGATGAACGCGCGCTCGAGCGAGGATACCGATTCGCCCGCGGACGTGCGGACGTGGCAGAGCGGCGACGCGATGAAAAAGATCCATTGGAAGCTCTCCATGCGCAAGCGCGAACTGATGGTGCGAACCTATGAGGAAACCGTGCGCCCGGACACCCTGGTCCTGCCGGATTTGAAGCGGCTGAACCTCCCCGAAAGCCATCGCCTTGCCCTGGAGGACGCGATCTGCGAGACCGCGCTTTCGGTCGCCAAGGCACAGCTCGTCGAGGGCTATCCCGTACGCATGCCGCTCATGAGCGAAAGCCCCACCGAGATCGCGGGGCAGACGGCGGGCGACCTTGCGCGCTTTGAGGAAGCGCTCACGCACGTTTCGTTTGACAGCCCCTATCCCTATATGAAGGTGCTGACGCTGGAGATGCGACGCAACCAAAGGACGGGCGGCGTGGTGCTGATCACCGCGCGGCTCGATGCGCGCATCGCCGATCTGGCGCGGCAGTTTCACAAATCGGGCGTTTCGGCGGCGGTGTATTCCGTCGGCGAATCGGAGGCGGACGATCTGCTCGCGCATTTATTGCGCGACGGGATTTTGGCAAAGCGGATCGACCCGTATGCGCTGCCTGAGGAGACGGACAATGGATAAAAGACGGATAATAAACGCCGCGAGCGACGTGCTGCTGTACGCCGCGCTCGGGCTTTCGCTTACGATGCTGCCCGTTCGCGCGCTCGGCATCGAGCTTTCGGTGTGGAAGATCGCGCCCTGGGCGCTTCTCATAACGCTTCTCGGAACGGGGCTCACGCTGAACAAAACCGTGCGGCGTCTGGCGCTCTTGCTTTCGGGCGGCGCGCTCGCATTCGGCATCGCGTTTCGCGGTCTTATCGGGCGGATTGTGGAGGCTTTTCGGGAGCTCTCCCTCTACGCCGCGGAGGGAACGGCGCCCTCCGAAGCCGCGCTGCTGCTGCTCTTTTCCGTCGCCTGTATACTCCTTACCGCGCTCCTTTTTTGGAGCGGGCGCATGGCGATGGGGGCGTACCCCGTGTGCACGCTGTGCATGGTGTCGCTCGCCGTTTCGTGGGCGATCTCGAACAGCCTCGATAAAACCTATACGGTGCTCACCGCCGCCTGTGCGATTGCGCTGATCGCCAAATCCTATCAGGAAAACGGGCCGTATATCCGCATCCTCCCCTTCGCGCTTGTAGTGGCGCTGTTGGCGCTGCCCCTGGTGCCGCCGGGCGGCACGGTATACGAGCCGCTGCACGAATTCGCGCGCAAGGTGCGCCAACTCCTGAGCGATTATACAAGCTTTAACGACGCGCGGCAGACCTATACGCTCTATTCGGACGGCTTTCAGCCCTTGGGCGATACCCTGGGCGGGCCCGCAGACCCGAAGGAGCATGAGGTCATGGTCGTGGATACGGACGTGCCGCTGTACCTTCGCGGTTCCGTCAAGCGCACGTATACGGGCTATTCGTGGACGGAAAACGCGGTCAACAGCAGGTACCTGTTCATCGACCCGACGAACTATTCCGTCCGCGACAGGGTGTTCGATTCCAGGCGCTTGGACGGGCTGGACATATCGCCGCTCGCGTATGCGGACGTAGGGGTGACGATGCTTTCGGACGGCATTTCGGCGCTGTTTCTGCCGCACCGTTTGCAGGACATCTCTACCGCAATCGACATGCCCGTGTATTACTCGACAAACGGCGAGGTGTTTCTGACGCGCGGCGTCTTGGAGGGCGACGAGTATTCCTTCCGCGCCGTCGTGCAGCCCGCGGGCTCCGCGGGGCTTTTGCGGCTCCTCACAGATGCCGCGTCAAGGGGCGACGACAGGTATGAGACCGTCCAAAAAACCTATACCGCGCTGCCGCAGGGCATCGACAAGGCGGTGTACGAACTTTCTGCGCGCATCGTGCAGGGGCTCGATACGCCCTATGAAAAGGCGACCGCCATCGAAAGCTGGCTGGTAAAGAACTGCGAGTATACGCTGGACGTTCCCTATACGCCCAACGGGCAGGACTTCGTGTCGTATTTTCTTTTGAAGCAGAGAAAGGGCTACTGCACCTATTTCGCGAGCGCGTTTTCCGTGCTCTGCCGCGCGGCGGGCATTCCGACGCGGTACATCGAGGGGTATCTCGTATCGCCATCGGCGGACGGCGCGAAGGTCGTCACGGGGCGCAACGCGCACGCATGGGCGGAGGTGTACTTTGAAGGCGCGGGCTGGATCACCTTCAACCCGACGCCCGGCAACGAGGATTCGGACGATGGGGGCACCACAGACGGCAGCGGAGCGCCCGACGGCGGGAGCGAAGAACCCGAGGGCGGAGAGGATGAGCCGCCCGAGGAGCCGCCCGAAGAGCCGGAAGACGGCGAATCCGAAGGCGAACAGGAGCCGGAAGACCAGCCCGAAGAACAGCCGAAGGAGCAACCCGAAGATCAGCCCGAAGAACAGCCGGAAGACCAACCCGAGGATCAGCCCGAAGACCAACCCGACGGGCCCGAGGACAGCCGCCCCCCGTGGTGGCTATTGTGGATCGCCCTTTTCGCCGCGCTGCTGTATCTTACGTACAGAAGGTGGATCGCCGGGGAGCCGCAAAACGTCGCAAAGGGCGCGAAAGGGCGCGGGAAAAAGCTCTATATCTGGTACAGGGCGTCGCTGTTCGTGTTGTCCCTTTTGGGGAGCGTCCCCGAAAACGGGGAATCGCCGTGCCTGTTTGCGCGGCGGTTGGAGGGCGAAAAGGCGTGCCCCGCGCAGTTTGCCGAGGTCGCGCTGCAGCTGGAGCGGCACATCTACGGCATGCACGAGCCGGAGGACGGCGCTTTGAAGGCGGCTGCCTCGTGTTACGAAAGGCTCCTGCAACAGATGAAGCCCAAAGAAAAGGCGCGCTTCATCGCCGAACGGCTTTTGCACGGCAAACACTTGTACACTTAACATGGCGCCTGTATAATGAATGTGCGACAAAAAGAACCGGAGGGAAATGTCATGGACGAAGAACGCGATTTGGTAGAGTTCGTGGACGATCAGGGGAATACGATTACGCTTGAGGTGCTCGATTACTTCTTCTACGAAGGGCAGGAATACGCGCTGCTCGCGGAGACAAACGGGGCTGCGTGCGAGGACTGCGAGGACGAAGACTGCGCTGCGTGCGAGAACACCGAAGTGTACGTCATGCGGGTGGATCAGGTGGGCGAGGATGAGGAATCCTTCTCCGACATCGAGGACGACGCGCTCGTCGAGAAGCTGATCGATTTCGTGCAGAACGAACTGTATGCGGATGAGGACGACGAGGACGACTTCTTTGACGAAGACGGCTTTGAGGACGCAAAGGACGAATAATCCAAACAAAAAAAGCGCTTCCGCGTGGAGGCGCTTTTTACGGTGTATCGCATATCACCCGATGGATTCGACTGCCCCGTTTTTGACGGTGAACCGCGTGGAGGAGGCGAGGCTCAGATACCCCTCCGCCGTCTCCTTCTTGTTGATTTGGTTTACGACGAATACGCCTAAGTTGTACATGCCGTCGGGCAGAAGGTCGATGCGGATGATGCTCTCAAAGCCCGCATACTGCAGGTTTTCGCCGCTTCCGGAGCCGAATTCGGTGCCGAAGTCCGTGCGGCGCGCGACGTTGTAAAAGCGATAGTCCGATGCGTGGAAGGAGGACAGCGCGATATAGACGCGGCTGAGTTCCGCGTCGTATCCCTTCAAAAAGCCCCAGCCCTCGATGAACAGCACCTGGTTGTCGTCCGCCTGCGAGGTTTCAAACCGCGTAATCTCCGCCTCCACGGTGTCAAACATCATGTCCGGCATGACCACGCGCTGCGCCTTGGTCGAATACTTTTCGTAGGGCACCTTGGTGGGGGAGGGGGTCGCCTGCGCGTAATCGCGCATTTGGGGGGACGGGGTCACGACCGCGACGGGCGGGGGCGTGATGGCGACGTAGCCGCCCTCGGCGAGCGTGTTTTTTTGGGGATAGTCCTCCGCGATATAGCTCGCGTAGTCGAGCGAGAGGATGTGCCTGAGAAAAAGCCCCGCCGCGAAAAGCAGCGCGACGCCTACGAGAAACCACAATACGGCGGTGCTCTTTTTTCGGAACGAGGGGGGCGAATAGCGTCTTTTGTCCATGAATGCCTCCGGTCAAAGTTGGTTTTGCCTGCTACATGATACATGATTTTGCGCCGTTTGTCAATCGCTTGACAAGCGAACGCGTGGGGAATATAATGGGTACAATGTAATGAAAAATGATATGGGGAGAGATACTGTGGGAAAATCCAATTATGCGGTGTTCGTGGATTTGGAAAACGCGGGCGCCAAGGAATCGATGTTAAACAACATCATCGAAAAAGTGAAAATCCGGGGGGACATCCTGCTCGGCAAGGTATACGGCTATACGGACAGGTACACGGAACTGAAGGAATGCCTTTTGAGCAACACGTTTAACGTGGTGCCGTCCATCCGCTACGGGAAGAACCAGAAGAACAATCTCGATATCCAGCTCGTGATCGACGCGCTGGAGGTCGCGTATACGAACCCGCTCATCGACTGCTTTTGCATCGTCTCGGGCGACAGCGACTATACGCCGCTCGTCGGAAAATTGAAGTCCATGGGCAAGCACGTGCTGGGCATCTCGCGCTCGGAGGTCGCCTCGAACATCTTCATCAAGGCGTGCAACGAATTCATCTTTCTCGAGTCCGTCACGGTCAAAAAGCAGTCCGCCGAAAAGACGAAGGAGATATCCGGCGACCTGCAGGCGCTGATCAACGTGGCGGAGACGATTTTGGAGGATCAGGACGAGGACCAGATGTACGCGAGCGAGCTCAAGGACATTATCACGCGCCTGTATCCGGATTTCGACGAGAGAAATTACGGCTGCTCGACGTTCGGAAAGCTGCTCGCGCTCCTGGCGTCGCGCAGCGAGCGCATCAAGGTGTGGACGGTGGATTCGTCGCTCATGGTCGGCATGACGGCGAACGCGCAGCCGAGCGGGCAGATCAGCAAATCCAACTGGCTTGCGGTCTTTACCGAGGCGCTGAACCGCTTCAAGCAGGACGGCTTCGACCGCATCAATCCCTCGATCTTAAAGGGCGCGGTGAAGGCGGACTATCCCGATTACGACGAGAGAAAGCTCGGCTTCAAGCGCTTCAGCGACGTCATGAAGGAGCTGGAAAAGAAGGGGCTGCTCGTCGTGGAGATGGACGAACAGCACACCATGCTTTTGAAGATCTGCTAAGGCAATATCGCACAGAAAACGCTGGTAAAAGGCGAGAGGATGTAGTATAATGAACATATGAACAAGCAGCTGCGTATTTTAATAATCCGGGATGAACCGGCAGATGTGAAAACGGATAAAAAGATATTTCCGGAACAAATGAATCGACTGGTGCCATGAGGCGAATGGGTGGGAGAAATCGAGCCGTACTACTACAAGGGAGAGCGCGGCATTAAGCCCTATGGCTCGGAACTGATGCAAAGACGGCAGCGGCGCACTATATGAAATTCGCACTTGCAAACCTCATACTTGATGACAGACAGATGCCGGCAGTTTAAGGAGTGTGGATGTCAACTAAATCGGATTGATTTCGCACATTCCGCGGTGTTGCCTTAGCGACCAAAAATTGCTACATAAGGAGTTTTGTGTATGGCAGACATTAAATTGTTTGATTTAGGTGCAAGCGTTAAGGAACGTCCGCAATCAACGATACTTCTCGAAAGAGATTTGCAGACCACCATCGAAAAACACATGGATGTTTTCTTCGGTGTGCGCTTTTTGAAAAGCGAGTATGTGATTTCGTCCGGTAGAATGGATAGCATCGGTATCGATGAAAATAACTGTCCTGTTATTTTTGAGTACAAAAGGAGCGTCAACGAGAATGTCATTAACCAAGGGTTATTTTATCTTGATTGGCTGTTGGATCACAAGGCTGACTTCAAATTGCTTGTTATTGATAAACTTGGCGATGAAGTAGCAAATCAGATAGACTGGTCAGATCCCTGTGTGATATGTATTGCCGGTGATTTCACCCGTTATGATATTCATGCAGTCAATCAGATGCAAAGGACTATTAAACTGGTTAAGTATCGGCAGTATGGGAATGACCTTTTGTTATTTGAATATCTGAACGCGCCGTCATCGAGAGCGATCCCCGAGGCGTCTAATACTGGCGTAGGGAGCAATGGCGGATCAAGTTCCAAAACGCATATCGATAAAGTAGCCTCGGCAAGTAATTCAATGCGAACCTTGTACGACTCGCTGTGCAACTATATCGAGTCTCTTGGAGACGATCTTGTTGCCACTCCGTTGAAGTATTATCTTGCCTACAAGAAAGCAAAAAATGTATTCTGTATTGAATTGTATGGTTCATATATTCTGCTTCGCTCAAAGATTGATCCGGACACCGTTGCGTTAGAAGAGGGTTTCACCCGCAATACCAAAGGGATCGGGCATTATGGAACCGGAGATCTCGAAGTAACGATTAAAAATGCAGCGGATTTTCAGAAGGCTAAGCCCCTGATTGAGCGTGGATATACTGAAGCATAATAGTAATCTTGAGAATAGCGTCGACTTTTGAATTTCGTAGCCAAGAGGTTTGATTTATGGAACTTGGCAGAATTAAATGGGCTGGTCATTACAATTCGCAGACTGGCGACTATAACAACAACGGATTCATCGCTCAAATCCCTTGCGTACGGATTTCCGAAGGGGCTTCATCCTATGTGCGGGTGGCGAGGCTCGGGAGGAGCAGCATCAGCGAATCGAGCGCCTGCTCGTCCCGCGCGCGCCCCGTCTTTACGGCGTAGTCCGCCGCGACGCAGGCCTCATAGCCCGCTTTCGCCCTTTCCGGCGCAAAGCGGTTCGCCTGCCTTTCGGCGAGGGATGCCACATAGCGCGTGAGCTCCAGCCGCTTTTCGATCTCCGGCAGGCGCGCTCCCGCCTGCTTCATGAAGGAAATGTGCGTGAGGAGGCGCATTTGGCGCGTCAGCATCGCGATGATGCCGATGCGCGATTCGCCCCGTTCGAGCGACGACTTGAGGAGCCTGTGTGCGCCGGCGCTGTCGCCCGCCATCGCGCGGTCGATCATCTGAAACACGGTGTATTCCGTCTGCGGCGTGACGAGCTTTGCGACGTCGTTTTCCGTGATCGCGCTCCTGTCCCCCACATAGGACAGGAGCTTTTGCAGCTCCCCTTCGAGCGAGGTGAGCGAGCGCCCCGCCATGAACACGAGGCGGTTTTCCGCCGCCGCATCCATGGTCTTTCCGTAGGGCCTGAGGCTCCGCGCGATCCATTTGGAGATTTGCGATTCGGAAAGCGCGTCAAAGCGCACGTTCGCGCCCATTTTTGTGAGCTGAGCGGTGAGTTTTTTCCGCGCGTCGGCATCGCCGCGCACGAAAAACACGAGGCAGCAGCTTTGGGGCGGGTTTTGAAGCCAATTTGACAGGCGCTCCGCTTCGTTTGCTTCGTCCTTCGCCTTGCCCGAGAGCAGCGGCGCATAGTCCTTCACCACGACGAGCCGCTTTTCGCACAGAAGCGGCAGCGTCTCGCACGCTTCGATGATCTGCTGCGCGGGCGCGTTTTCGTAGGTCGCGCTGTTGAGAAGCTCCATGCCCTCGGGGAGCAGCGCCTTTTCGAGCTGCTTGAGCGCGTTTTCCTTGGTATATTCCTCCTGCCCCGTAAACAGATATACGTTTCGGACGGTGCCTTTTTTTATTTCGCCGTAAAACGCTTTCCAGTCCAATGCGTGTCGCCTCCTTTGTAGGGATATACCGCGATTTCGCCCGTCGGCTCGATGTGTACGCGGACCATGCCGGATAGTTCCGTCGTATATACCGCGCTCCCCGAAACCGCGAGCGTCTCCAGGACGGAAGGCGACGGGTGCCCGTAGCTGTTGCGCCCGACGCTCACGACGGACACGGAGGGCGTCACCTGCAGCGCCGTGAGGCGCGTGGTGTCGTATTGCGAGCCGTGGTGGGAGACCTTCAAAACGTCCGCATCGGGGAGCGCGGGCGCCTTTTGCGGCGATGCGTCGCCCGTCAAAAGCGCGCTGCCGCCTTCGGATCGAACAAGCAATACCAGCGACATCTCGTTCGGCGTCGCATAGGTTTCACCCTCTGTCGGATAGAGTACCTCCGCCGCGATGCCGTCCGAAAGGGGCACGATGTCGCCGCGCTTGAGGTAGACGACGTTTTGCCCAGCGAGCGCTTCGTCGAGTGCCTCGTTGTGCGGGACTTTTTCCCACGCGCAGGGGAGATAGATCGTCTCGACCGGCGCGACGGACAGCGCCTGCGCCAGCCCGCCCGCGTGGTCGTCGTCGGGGTGCGTCAGAAAGATCGCCTTGGGCGCGAGACCCGTATGGCGAAGGTATTCGTCTGCGGGCGATGAGGGCAGCCCGACATCCACGAGATATGTCGCCCCGTCCGCGTGGAGCACGATGGAATCCGCCTGCCCCGCGTCCAGAACATCGAGCGCGAGCCCCGAAGGGATCGCGATGCGCGCGAGGGGATAGGATAGTGCGGCGCACAGAGCCATGCCGCAAAGCGCGAGGGTGCGCAATCCGCGCCTGATGTCAAAATGCGGCAGCAGCATAAACGCGAGCGCATAATATAGGATAATGCCGTACCCCGTCCACGCGGGCATCCGCACCGATGCAAACGGCAGCGCGGAGGAGAGATACGCGATCGCGTTCAAAAGAAACAGCAGCCCCTTTGCGAGATACACGAGCACCTTGAGGAACGGGAACAGCGTCACCGCGGCACACAGCGGCAGCGCGATCGTCACGAGCGGGATCGCGAGGATGCCCGTTATGGGCGCGAGCAGGGAGATGCTGCCGTAATTCGTCGCGGCGACGGGCAGCGTCCCGAGGGATGCGAAAAGCCCCGTCAGGAACAGCGAAAGCACCTTGTTCCGCGCGCCGCGAAACCATTCCATGCCCGTCACGATGCCCAAGACCGATAGGAACGACAGTTGGAAGCCCGCGTCGGTGACGGAGAGCGGGCGCAGCGCGAGCAGGAGCAGCGCGGCGAAGGAGATGTTCGTCAGCGTGTCGGAGGGGCGCCCCGAAAGCGGCGCGGCGGAAATCGCCAGATACATCGCCGTCGCGCGCAGGACGGACGCGGGAAAGCCGATCATCGCGCCGTATACCAGCAAAAGCCCCGTGAGGATCGAGAGCGACACTTTCCTCCCGACCCCGAAGATGTTTCGCAAGAGGTACTCCAGTGCGAGGGCGAGGCAGGAGATGTGCAGCCCCGAAACCGCAAGCACGTGCGCGAGCCCCGCGCCGCGATACGCGGCATAGGCGTCCTCGTCCATGTCGGACTTGTCGGACAAGAGCAGCCCCCTGACGAGCGGCGCATCGTCCCCGAAGAGGGTATCGATCCGCTTTTGCGCGGCCTTTTTCAGGCGCATCGGGAGCGTGTCCCACGCAAAACCTTTTCTGACGGCGAGGTCGCCCTTGCAGACCGCGCACAGGGAGATGCCGCGCCGCGCCAAAAAGAGCGCGTAATCGAACCCGCCGGGGTTGGTCGCGCCGGAGGGGACGTAGGTGTATCCCGAAAAGGACACCGTATCGCCCGCGAAGATGTCTTCCGTCGTATCGTACAGCGTGACGCGCAGCCCCGAAGCCCATTTTTCGCCGTTTATCGTGCAGTTTCGCAGCTCTATCGTGCGCTTATCGCCCTTGTCGAGCACCTCTCCCGTTACAACGCCGCGGATTTTCGCATCGGCATGCGTCGGCAAGTCGCCTCGCGGGAGGGAGGAAGCGGTCACGCACGCGAACGAAAACAGCACCGCGATCATGCAAAAGAGAATTTCCCTTTTGAGCGCGAACAGCAGCGCGAAACAGCACAGGCAGATTCCCCATACGAAGGGCGGCACCGCGCTGTACGCGCCCGCCGCGCAGCCGACGACCGAAAAGATGCCGAGCAGGCACAGCGGCCGTATGCGGAGGAACCGCGCTGCGGGGTCAGGCGGGGTATGCATCGCCTATCCGCGCCAGGGCGCAGTTCGGGAATACCGAGGCGGCTTCCGCGAGGAGCGCGCCCTCATCGAAATTCGGGTTCAGGTGCGTCAGGAGGAGCTTTTTCGCGTTTGCGGTCTTTGCAAGTTCCCCGCATTTTTTCGCGGACAGGTGCGGTGCCTTTTCGCTCCACTTCGCGTCGGGCAGCCCCGCGTCGGCGAGCAGGATGTCCGCATTTTCGCAGAAGGGGACGAGCGCGTCGAACCAATTCGTATCCCCGGTATAGACGATGCGGCGCTTGCCGTCCGAAAGGGAGATTGCGGAACCCGGCACGGGGTGCAGCGCTGCCATGAAATCGACCCGTATGCCGCCCGTTTCAAACGCTGCGTGTTCGCGCAGATCGAAGCGGGGGCAATGCAGCAGTGCGGCGACGTTTTCCGGCTGCGTCGGCGCGTATACGGGGAGATTTGCCCGATCCGAAAACTGCAACACGTATTGCAGCGGCAAGATGTCCGACATATGGTCCAAATGCAGGTGCGAGAGGATAACTGCGGTTACATGCTCTATCGGGGTATCGGAGAGCAGCCTTGCGAGTGTCCCCGTGCCCATATCGAGCGCGATGTTCGTATTTTCGTCATCCGTCGACACCATGTAGCCCGAGCACGCGCCGAGCGGTCCGGGGAAGGGACCGTTGTTTCCGAAAATCTTCAATTTCATTTGCCTGAGTCCTCCTTTTTTTCGCGCAGGAGCTTTTCTACCAGTTTTTGTATGTGCGCCCTCGCTTCGCTCTCGCGCAGCATCTGTTCGTCGCCGGAGAGCACTCTGTCTCCCATCAGCTGTACGAACTGGCTCACCTTGAGGCCGAGCGCCTCCTGCATGTCCAAGTCGGAGCCCTTGGGGCTCACGAGGTAGTAGCACAAAAGCGAATCCTCCTGCCCGATCCGATGCGCGCGATCCTCCGCCTGCGAATGGACGGCGGGCGACCAGTCGAGTTCGCCGAAGACGACGCACGTCGCGCGCTGCAGGTTCAGCCCGCTCGCGGAGCGCAGCGATATGCAGCACAAATCGGTCTTGCCCTCCATGAAGCGGGAGACTGAGCGCGCCTTTTCCGCGTCCGTCTCGCGCCCCGTGATGAATGCGGGCCGGTACGATTTCATCTCCGCCTTATAACAGTCCATGACGGCGTGATGGTGCGCGAAGAGCAGCACCTTTTCCCCGTCGTCGAGCAGCGCCTTGACGAACGCCGCCACGAACGGCGCCTTGGCGATGCCCGTCGCCTGCCGCTGCTGCATGGAAATCTGCTCTTCGAGCAGCGCTCGCTTGGAGGCGTCCGGTGCGTCCTTTAGCGCATCCAACTTCTCCGCGACGGGGAGCATCAGCTCCCGATAGACGGCATCGTCCCAGTCGATCTGCTGCACGAGCCGCCGCTTGGGCGGAAGCTGCTTCAATACGTCCGCCTTGATGCGGCGCAGCATGAGCCCTTCCCGCCGCAGGAATTCGCCCAGAAGGTCGGGCTTTGCGACGATCGCGCTGCTGTAGCCGTAGCACCATTCGCGCGTGAAGCTCTCCCAATCGCCCAGAAAGTGATAGTCCAAAATGTTGACGACGTTCCAGATCTCCCCGCCGTGGTTGTATATGGGCGTGCCCGAGAGCCCAATCACGTTCTCGCAGGAATCCGAAAGCAGCGATGCTGCCGAGTATTTTTCCGTGCCCGAACGGCGCAATTCCTGAATCTCGTCGAAGACGACAGTCTTGAACTCCATTTTGGGCAGCGCGTTTTTCCAGCCGCGCAAGAGCAGGTAGTGGACAATGTATATGTCCGCCTTTGGAAGTTCATACGGCGTGAGCCCGCGCAGGACGTGGATGTTCACCCCGCCGTCCTTGACGAGAAAGCGTGCCGCCTCCGACGCCCAGTTGCGCATGAGGTGCGGCGGAACGACGAGCAGCACGGGGTATCCTTCCGTCTTCGCGATGAAGGACAGCGACTGCACGGTCTTCCCAAGCCCCATTTCGTCCGCGAGGAGCGAGCGGCGGTTGTTGAGGAGGAACGCGAGCCCCTCCTGCTGAAAGGGCATGAGTTCGCCCGAAAACGTCGCGGGATCGGGCGATGCCGTCTGCGGGGCGATGCGCGCCGCCTCGCGGCGGATGGCGTAGTCGCGCGCGTCCGCGAGCGCCTTTTCCCAGCGCGGCACGTCCGCCTCTTTGACGGACAGGGGATAGCGCAGCATGAGCCAGTTGAGATCGCCCACCACACGCCTGTGCGCGGTAAACCGCGCTTCCCCGCGCCGCTTGCCCGCGCAGCCGGGGAAGAGCCGCTTGGCGAACTCGGTCACCGAGGGTTCCCCCTTGATGACCCAGCACTTCGCGCGCTTGTTGTAGGATAGGGTGCCGTATATGTGCCCCTCAGCCGGGGCGTCCGCGAGATAGGCGGGATATTGCAATAAAACCATCTCCGATTGGCGCAATGCGTTCATGGGAGCGCGATTCCCCAAAGGCGCGACAGGCCGAACACCTCCACGCGCTTGCCCCCGATCTCGGCGGGCAGGTTTGCGTTGTCGCGCGTCACGAGCAGAAGCTCGTCGATCGCGTCCGTCGCGAGGTAGCGCTTCGCCTGTTTGAGGAGCGCGGATTTCGCGGGGGTTCCCTGTTTGACCTCGATGCCCGTGCGGCCGACCACGAAATCGATTCGGCACCTAGGCGCCAGGACGACCTCGTGCTCGACGGGGAGATTCGCGTCCGAGAGAGCGCGCAGGATCAATGCGTGGAGCTCCTGCTCCGTGCCCGAGGGCGGGACGCGCAGATGCGACAGCGCCTTTTTGATCTCCTTCGTCATTGCTACCCCCAGTATTTGTTATCGAGCGAGCGGTACTGCACGGATTCGGCGACGTCCTGCTCGCAGATCTCGTCGCGGCGGGCGAGGTCGGCGATCGTTCGCGCCACCTTGAGCACCCGCGTATACGCGCGGTTGGAGAGCCCCATCGAGTCGACCGTCGTGCGCAGAAGTTTCATTGCGCCGTCCGTCATCGGGCAGGGGTTCCTCGGCACGACGATATTGATACAAAGTCCACCGATGCCCCTCTTTGCCTCCTTGAATCGGGACATGACTTCGCTTCATTGTACTCTCAAGGATTTTTCCATGTATCTTCAGATGTAGACTGCATCTAAATTATAATACAGGATTCCCCAGAAATCAAGACACAATACATGAACAAAAAGAACGCCGGTACATTTATAGCGCGGGGTTAATTGCCATGGTAAATGCAAGTGCAGAGCGAGAGGCACTGCATTTAGTTCGGCAAAGGAAGGACCGCGTTGAATCCGGTGCGAGATTCCCATCGGTTAGTTTACCTTGAAGGGGAAACGCTGCGTTTAGACCACCATTCGACCATACTTTTATTTTATAATTCACTCTCGGTAATTTGAAAAAATGAATTGAAGCGCCTGAAGAGAAAAAGCGAGGTCCATCCCGCACATCGAGTATATTGAGGTTGCGGCCAACAAAATAACCGAGGTGAGCAGAATGGGTCAAGAGAATAATAGTACAAAAAGGCGGAAATGGGAACAACCATTATGAAATGATTTCGGATGTGTCATAGACTCTGTCTGCCAAAAGACTCTCTGCGGCCCTATTCAAAATTTTCTGTAAAGACGACTTCTGTGACGAAATCAGAGATTCCAAGATTCAGGAACCAGAGGCCGTAACTCCGTTCCCGTTGCGATAAGAACTACCGCGGCCCCCGCCGCTTGCGGCGGCATGGCCTTGACGGGTTATCCGTAAAAATGCTAAACTTAACAGACGACGCTGCATGCGCATTTTAGAGATTCCTGAGTTCTGTCACCGTCGGCAGGGATACTATAGC
>JBMNUF010000023.1:0-43355 GCA_050946115.1 Christensenellales bacterium | reverse complement strand
AAGCGCTTTTGAGGACCGCATCAACCTTAAGACGGTCACCATCCCGAATGGCGTCACGAAGATCGGAAAAAATGCTTTCAAAAACTGTGCAAACCTCACCCGCATTTCCATCCCGGGGAGCGTCACGACGATTGGGGTGGCGGCTTTCTTTCGCTGCATCAGCCTCAAAACAGTCACCATCCCGAGGGGCGTCACGACGATTGAGAGTTCGGCTTTCTATAGTTGCAAAAGCCTCACCCGCGTTTCCATCCCGAACACGGTTACGACGATCGGGAATAGCGCATTTATCCTCTGTAACAGCCTCACCCGTGTCACCATCCCGGAGGGCGTCACGACGTTAGGGTACTCGGCTTTCTATAGTTGCATAAGCCTTACCCGCGTTTCCGTCCCGAGTACGGTCAGGAAGATCGAGAAGTCCACTTTTCTTGATTGCCTTGATCTCACCCAAGTCGACATGGGAAACGGCGTCGAGACCATCGGGGAGGATGCTTTCGCGAGATGCAGGAGTCTTACGGACATCGTACTCCCAAACAGCATGCAAACCATCAAGAAACACGCTTTCAGAGAATGCACCGGGCTCAGCAGCATCGTGCTCCCAGACAGCATGGGAGAGATTGATGCGGACGCTTTTAAGGGTTGCCCGCACCTGCGCGTCGTCGCTGCGCCGGAAGGCATTTCCGAGGCGGATGTGCAAAGTGCCGCCCCGGATGCGGCGCTTGAAATCGTGCGCCTGCCGGACGACCTGCTGCCCCCGGCGCTGTTCCTGCAGGTGGGGCAGACGATGGCGCTGCCCAAGTTCAAGGGAGCGAAGGTAAAGTGGAGCGTACAAGGGGGAGAAAACACCGTCGCGACCGTCGGCAGGGGCAATAAGCTAAAGGGCGTACAGGCGGGCGAAGCCGTACTGAAGTTGGACGTACTTGCGGCGGTCAAGGGCAAGGCGCTCACGCTGAACGGGCAGCCCTTGAAGCCGGAAAAGACCTACGACATTCCCCTGAAGGTCTTCGGGAAACATGAGGAGACCGTGAAAAAGGTTTCCGTAAGCGCCAAGAGCATACTCATGCACCCCAAAGGCTACGGATACCCCGCCAAGGCGAAAATACACCTCGCGTTCACCCCTGCGTCCCTTACCGGGAGCGCGGAATGGAAGGGGAACTGCCTCTTTGTCAGCAGCAACCCGAACGTGGCGCAGGTGAACCAAGAGGGGATGATTTTCGCAATCAAGCCCGGCAAGGCGACAATTTTCGTATACGCGCCCAACCTGAAGAGCGCTAAGGTCTCCGTGACGGTAATGGGCTTAGTCACCTACATCAAGCTAAAGGACAGTGACGGCAATTACCTGAAACAGGTGACCCTTAGTGAAGGCAGTGTTTTTGCGGTTACCCCCGAATTCAATGTGGACGCGGCTTTTACAGCCATTCGCTGGAGCAGCAGCAACCCTGCCGTGGCGATCATGAACGGAAACGGTAAAATAGGAGCCGTTTCCAAGGGCACGGCAAAGATTACCGCCACCGCGCTGGACGGCAGCGGGAAGAAGGCGACGATCACCGTTAGGGTGACGGAGCCGCCCGAGGCGCCGTAAAGAACCCGAAAAACGCGCCTCCGCCGAGCGATACACCGTCTCCGGCGGAGGCGCATTTTGTGATATTTTCCGTTGACAAATGCCGAAGATTCTGTTAGGCTTTGCCCATAAAACTAAAATCGAAAGAGGAGAGATAGACCATGAAGAGGAGATTGCGGCGAATCCTGTCGCTCGCGCTGTTGGCGCTGCTTTTGGTGTCGGCGGTGCCCCTGCCCCTGTCCCCCGCCATTGCGGAGGGTCCGTTCGACATCGATAACGGTGTGCTCATGAGGTACAACGGCCCCGGCGGCAACGTGCGAATCCCGAAGGGCGTCACGGAGATCGGGGAGGGCGTCTTTGCGAACCGCGCCGACATCACGAGCGTCACCATCCCGAAGGACGTAACGAAGATTGGGAACAGCGCTTTTAAGAACTGCATCAACCTCAAGAAAATCACCATCCCAAGGGGCATCACGACGATCGGATTTTGGGCTTTCTATAACTGCGCAAGTCTCACCCGTATCACCATCCCGAGGGGCATCACGACGATTGAGGTCGGGGCTTTTGGCAAATGCGTACGCCTCACCCGTGTCACCATCCCGAGGGGCGTCGCGGCGATCGAGGACGGGGCTTTTGCCATATGCGTACGCCTCGCCCGTGTCGACATTCCGAAGGGCGTAACAAAGATCGGGTTCTCGGCTTTTGAAGGCTGTGGGCTCACCCGCATTTCCATCCCGGACACGGTTAAGACGATCTCTCCTTTTGCTTTCAGGAACTGCTTTCGCCTCGCTCGGGTCGACATGGGAAGTGGCGTCGAGACCATCGATATGCATGCTTTCATGGGATGCACCGGCCTCACAGACGTCGAGCTTCCAAACAGCGTTCAAGAGATCGGGATGATGGCTTTCGCGTATTGCACCGGACTTGGCAGCATCACAATCCCGGAGAGCGTAGAGGAGATTGGACCGCACGCCTTCGCCGGCTGCCCGAACCTGCGGGTCGCCACCGTGTCGAAAGGCTTCGATGACG
This sequence comes from Christensenellales bacterium, assembly GCA_050946115.1. Classification (GTDB taxonomy): domain Bacteria; phylum Bacillota; class Clostridia; order Christensenellales; family Aristaeellaceae; genus CAYFRC01. The sequence goes on along the minus strand of JBMNUF010000023.1, from coordinate 40,768 downwards.
ATGAAGATGATATGCTGGAACAAGCCTTTCCGGACGGTGCCACGGAGTTCCTGTACCTCCCGGACGACCTGCTGCCCCCGGCGATCTTCCTGAAGGTGGGGCAGACAATGGCGCTGCCCAAGTTTCAGGGCGCGAAGGTCAACTGGCGCACCGATGACCAGTCCGTCGCGACTGTCGGCAGAGGCAACAGGATTAAGGGGCTGGCAGAGGGCGACACCGACCTGAAGCTGGATGTGCAGGCGGCGGCAAAGGGCAAGGCGCTCACGCTGAACGGCCGTCCGCTGAAGCCGGGGGAAACCTATACGATCAAACTGAAGGTATTTGGGAAGAAAGACCCGACCGCGCGCAAAGTGACCGTCGTCCAACCGAAGAAGCCGGTTCTGCACCCCTTGGGGATTGGTTACCCGAAAACCGAAAAGATCGAGCTCGCGTTCACTCCGGCAGCGCTCAATGCGGACGACGACTGGAAGGGAAACTGCTTCTACATCAGCAGCAACCCCAAGGTTGCGCAGGTGCGGGCCGACGGAACGATCATCGCCGTCAAACCGGACAAGGCAAGGATTACGGTATACGCGCCCAACATGAAGACGGCGAAGGTCACCGTGACGGTGAAGGGCTTGATTACCGACATCAAGCTGAAGGAGGACGACGAATATGTGAAAAAGCTGACCCTCGGCGAAGGTGAAAGGATTGTGCTCAAACCCGAATTCAATGAGGATGCGGCCTATACGGCGCTTCGCTGGAGCAGCAGCAAGCCCGCCGTGGCCTACGTGGACGGATTCGGCGAGGTAAACACCCTTTCCGCCGGCACGGCAAAGATCACCGCAACCGCCATGGACGGCAGCCGGAAGAAGGCGACTGTCATCATTACGGTGTTGCCGCCCAAATAACGCCAATTCCAAGGGCGCGGCGAGGATTACCCCATGGACGGCAGCGGGAAGAAGGCGACGGCTATCGTCAGGGTGTCGGAGCCGCCCGAGATGCCGTAAGCCGCACGGAAGGCACTATATAATAGAAGAAAGAGCGACAGGCGCATCCGCGCGGGCAATATGCACCCCGGCGGATGCGCTTTTTTGGGAAAACTTCCGTTGACAAATGCCGAAGATTCTGTTAGACTTTTCTCACGGAACAATGCCCTTGTGACATATGAGAGGAGAGAGCGGTATGAGGAGGAATTTGCGGCGAACCCTGTCCCTTTTGCTGTTGGCGCTGCTGTTGGTGTCGGCTGTGCCCCTGTCCTCCGCCGTCGCGGAGCGCGAATTCGAAATCGACGAACAGGGCGTGCTTATCAAGTACAACGGCGACGGCGGCAACGTGAAGATTCCGAATGGTGTCACAAAGATCGGGAACAACGCTTTTAAGAACTGTGTCGGTCTCATAACGGTCAGCATCCCAAAGGGCGTCACCGCGATCGGAAATCAAGCTTTCTATGGCTGCCTCAACCTTAGAAAAGTCAACATCCCGAGGGGCGTTACGGAAATTGGGATTCAGGCCTTCCTTCAATGCGACGACATCACCGCGATCGTCCTCCCGAATACGGTTGTGACGATCGGGGAGGAGGCTTTCCGCGCCTGCTACAACCTCAAGAAGATCAACATCCCGAAGAGCGTCACGACGATCGGGAAGAGAGCTTTTTATTACTGCCAGAATCTCACCGACATCACCATTCCGAAGGGCGTCACGGAGATCAAGGTTGAGACTTTTGCCTACTGCAAACGCCTCAACCGCATTTCCATCCCGAAGGGCGTTGAGACGATCGGGGTAGGCGCTTTTTCCTACTGCGAACGCCTCACCCGCGTTTCCATCGCGGAGGGCGTCACGGAGATTGGGGCCCAGGCTTTTTTCGCCTGTATACGCCTCGCCCGCGTTTCCATTCCGAACACGGTCACGACGATCGGGTGGCATGCTTTCAGTTTTTGCCATAGCCTCGCCCAAGTCGACATGGGAAACGGCGTCGAGACCATCGGGATGGCAGCCTTCGAGAGATGCAGAAGCCTCACCGACATCGTACTCCCGAACAGCATTCGAACCATCGAGGAATATGCTTTCGCTTCGTGTAGCGGGCTCAGCAGCATCGTAATCCCAGACGGCATTGCGACGCTTGCGGAGAACGCTTTCCACGGCTGTCCGAACGTGCGGGTCGTCACCATACCGAAAGATATGGATGAGGATACGGCGAGAAACGCCTTTCCTGCCATACCCATTGAGCTGCTGCAACTTCCGGACGACCTGCTCCCTCCGGCGATCTTCCTCAAGGTGGGGCAAAGCATGGCGCTGCCCAAGTTCAGGGGCGCGAAGGTCAAATGGAGCATTGAAGGGAACCCCGTTGCGACCGGCAAGGGGAACAAGATCAGGGGCGTGATGGCGGGCGATGCCATGCTCAGGCTGACGGTGCTCGCGGCGGTCAAGGGCAAGGCGCTCACGCTGAACGGACAGCCCTTGAAGCCGGACAAAACCTATGATATCCCCCTGCGGGTGTTTGCTAAGGGCGCTTTGACCGCGCGCAAAGTCACCGCAGCCCCCAAGAAGATGACCCTGCACCCCACGGGAATAGATTATCCGAAAAAGGCAAACATCGTCCCCACGTTCACCCCGGCAGCACTCAACGAAGACGACGACTGGAAGGGAAACTGCACGTATGTCAGCAGCAACCCCAGGGTGGCGCAGGTAGATAATAATGGTATGGTTTTCGCCGTCAGGCCCGGAAAGGCAAAGATTACGGTATACGCACCCAATATGAAGGCGGCGAAGGTCAGCGTGACGGTGAAGGGATTCGTCACCTACATCAGGATGAGGGACGGGAACTACAACTATGTAAAAAGGATGCACCTCAGAAAAGGGGAGTTTTCTCAACTCATTCCCGAATTCAATGCGGACGCAGCCTTCCGAGTCGTTCGCTGGACCAGCAGCAAGCCCGCCGTGGCTACCGTGAACGGAGATGGCGTGGTAGAAGCCCTTTCCAAGGGCACGGCGAAGATTACCGCGACCGCCATGGACGGCAGCCGGAAGAAGGCGACGGTCACCGTTACGGTGGTAGGACCACAAGGGTAAACGGAGTTTCCGTACAAAATACACAGGCGTACAGGAAGCGCATCCGCGCGGGCGTTTTGCGTCCGGCGGATGCGCTCGTCGCAAAAAGCGCGGAAAATCGAAAGAATATATATTGACAGGAAGCCAAAGAATCTGTTAAAATTTCCGTGGGAAACCAAAAAACGAAAGAGGAGAGATTGCCATGAAGAGGAACCTGAGGCGAATCCTGTCGCTCGCACTGTTGGCATTGCTCTTGGTGTCGGCAGTGTACGCACCCCTGTCCCCCGCCGTCGCCCACGCGGACGATGTTTTCGTCATCGATAACGGCGTGCTCAAGAAGTACAACGGCCCCGGCGGCAACGTGCGAATCCCCAAGGGCATTACGGAGATCGGGGAGAATGCTTTCAAAGACTGCTTCGGTCTCAAAACAGTCGCTATCCCGAAGGGCGTCACGAGGATCGGGAACAACGCTTTTGAGAACTGCGTCAATCTCAAAAAAGCCACCATCCCGAGGGGCGTCACGACGATTGGAGACTACGCTTTCAACCGCTGCGCCGGCCTTAGGACGGTCACCATCCCGAAAAGCGTCACGAAGATCGGGGACAGCGCTTTCGATAACTGCAGCAATCTAAAAGCAGTCACCATCCCGAAGGGCGTCGAGAAGATTGGGAGGGGGACATTTGGCAACTGTAAAAGCCTTACCCGCATTTCCGTCCCGAAGGGCGTCACGGAGATCGGGAGCTGGGCTTTTGTCGGCTGTGAACGCCTTACCCGCATTTCCATCCCGGAAGGAGTCACGAAGATCGGTTGGGCGGCTTTTGAAGGCTGTGGTCTCACCCGCATTTCCATCCCGGGCACGGTCAAGACGATCGGTTCTGGTGCTTTCGCTTGCTGCATTCGCCTCGCTCGGGTCGATATGGGAAGTGGCGTCGAGACCATCGAGGATTCTGCTTTCATGGGATGTACCGCTCTGACCGACGTCGAACTCCCAAACAGCCTTCGAACCATCTGGCCGTTCGCTTTCGCGGAATGCACCGCGCTCGGCAGCATCACAATCCCGGGGAGCGTAGAGTGGATTGGAGATGGCGCTTTCTGCCGCTGCCCGAACCTGCGGGTCGCCACCGTACCGAAAGATATGGATGATGAAGAAGATATGCTGGCTCACGCCTTTCAGGGCGGTCTCACGGAGTTCCTGTACCTCCCGGACGACCTGCTCCCCCCGGCGATCTTCCTGAAGGTGGGGCAGGCAATGGCGCTGCCCAAGTTCAAGGGCGCGAAGGTAGCTTGGCGCATCGAAGGGGAAGCCGTTGCGACCGTCGGCAGAGGCAACCGAATCAGGGGCGTGCAAGCGGGGACTGCCGATCTGAAGATGACGGTGCAGGCGGCGAAGGGCAAGGCGCTCACGCTGAACGGCCGCCCGCTGAAGCCGGGGGAAACCTATACGATCAAGCTTCAGGTATTTGGGAAGAAAGAGCCGACCGCGCGCAAAGTGACCGTCGTCCAACCGAAGAAGCCGGTTCTGCACCCCTTGGGGATCGATTACCCGAAAACCGAAAAGATCGAGCTCGCATTCACTCCGGCAGCGCTCAATGCGGACGACGACTGGAAGGGAAACTGCTTCTACATCAGCGGCAACCCCAAGGTTGCGCAGGTGCGCAGCGACGGTACGATCATCGCCATTAAGCCCGGCAAGGCGACCATTACGGCATACGCGCCCAACATGAAGACGGCGAAGGTTTCCGTGACGGTGAAGGGCTTGATTACCGACCTCAAGCTGAAGAATGAGGGCGGCGACTATGTGGACAAGCTGACCCTCAATCTCAATATATGGGAGAATCCCCGACTCATTCCCGAATTCAATGCGGACGCGGCTTATACGGCGCTTCGCTGGAGCAGCAGCAAGCCCGCCGTGGTTGCCGTGACCGGATTCGGCAGGGTAATAGCCCTTTCCAAGGGCACGGCGAAGATTACCGCAACCGCGATGGACGGCAGCAGGAAGAAGGCGACGGTCACCGTTACGGTGACGGAGCCGCCCGAGACGCCGTAGAGCCGCACGGAAGGCACTAAATAATAGAAGAAAGAGCGACGAGCGCATCCGCACGGGGAACGGACATCCGGCGGATGCGCTTTTGTGCGAACGGCAGGGAAACGAACAGTATTCATGTTGACAAGACGCAAGAAAACTGTTAGACTCTAATCATGGAATGGTAACTGTATGAAATGCGAAAGGAGATGCACCATGAATAGGAAACCGGGGAGAATCCTGTCCCTCGTGCTTCTGTCGGTCTTGCTACTGAATGCGGCGAGCGTTTCCCTGTCGTGGCTGTCGTCTGCCGTCGCGGAGAGCCCTTTCGTCATCGAGAATGGGGTACTTGTCCGGTACAACGGTCGCGGCGGCAGAGTGAAGATCCCGAAGGGGGTCACGGCGATCGGGGTTTCGGTCTTTCAGAAGCGCAACGACATCACAGGGGTCACCATCCCGAAGGGCGTCAAGACGATAGGGGCGTTGGCTTTCTTTGACTGCAAAAGGCTTGCCGTGGTCACCGTCCCGAAGGGCGTCACGGAGATCGGGCCTTCGGCATTTGCCCAATGCGAGCGCCTTGTCCGCATCACTGTCCCGGAGGGCGTCACAAAGATCGAGGTCGCGACTTTTTCCGGCTGTAAAAACCTCAACCGCATCTCCATCCCGAAAAGCGTCACCGAGATCGGGGACTGGGCTTTTTCCGGCTGCGAACGCCTCACCCGCATTGCCATCCCGAAGGGGGTCGAGACGATCGGGGAAGGGGTGTTTGCCGGCTGTGAACGCCTCGCCCGCATATCCGTTCCGAGCACGGTCAGGACGATCGGGCGGGATGCTTTCCTTGCGTGCCATAACCTTGCGCAAGTCAATATGGCAAACGGCGTAGAGACCATCGGCATTTCCGCTTTCTCGGGATGTGTCGGCATCACGCACATCATACTTCCAGGCAGTGTTCGATCCATCGAGCAATATGCCTTCAAGGGATGTGTCGGGCTCAGCGGTATCGTAATCCCGGACGGCGTAACGACGATTGGGAAGGACGCGTTTATCGGTTGCCCGAACCTGCGGGTCGTCACCGTGTCGAAAAAAATGGACGGCGAGATGGTGGAAAACGCCTTTCCCGGCGGCCTCCCTGAGATTCTGTTTCTCCCGGATGACCTGCTGCCCCCGGCAATCTTCCTGAAGGTGGGGCAGAGCATGGCGCTGCCCAGGTTCAACGGTGCAAAGGTAGTCTGGCGCATAGACGGAGAACCCATTGCAGGCATCGTCAAAAACAAAAGCATCAAGGGCGTGACAGAGGGCAGGGCCAATCTGGAGATGACCGTGGAGCAGGCCGCCAAGGGCAAGGCGCTCACGGTGAGCGGACGGCCGCTAAAACCGGGGGAGACATACACTATCAAGCTTCGGGTATTCGGAAAGAAAGATGCGACCGTACGGAAAGTGACGGCAAGCCCCCAAAAGCTGACCCTGCACCCGCTGGGGAAGGGAGGATACGAAAAAACCGCAAAGATTACTCCCAGATTCACCCCGGCAACCCTCCCCGAGAGCGACGAATGGAGGGAAAACTGCCTCTACATCAGCAACAACCTCAAGGTGGCGAAGGTGCGCAGCGACGGCACGATCATCGCCGTCAGGCCCGGCAAGGCAAGGATAACGGTATACGCCCCCAATATGAAGAGCGCGAGGGTTTCTGTTGCGGTGAAGGGATTCGTCACCGACATCAAGCTGAAGAAAGCGGACGGCACCTATGTAAATACGCTGACCCTCAGCAAAGGGAACAGTACGCAGCTCGAACCCGAATTCAATGAGGACGCGGCATTTACAGCCCTTCGCTGGAGCAGCAGCAAGCCCGCCGTGGCTACCGTGAACGGATACGGAAAGATAGTCGCCGTTTCCAAGGGCAAGACGAAGATTACCGCCACCGCCCTGGACGACAGCAGGAAGAAGGCTACGGTCATCGTCACGGTGACGGAGGCACCGTAGATGCCGTAAAGCTGCACCATATATATATAATATATAGAAGAGAAACAAGCGCATCCGCGCGGGCAATATGCATCCGGCGGATGCGCTTTTGTGCAAAAAGGCGCAGGAAATCGCGAAATTTCTTATTGACAAGTTGCAAAGAAAGTGTTAGACTTTGCCCAAGGAATAATGCCCGCGTGAAATATGAGAGGAGAGAGTATAATGAAGAGGAATTTGAGGCGAATCCTGTCCCTTTTGCTGCTGGCGCTGCTTTTGGTGTCGGCGGTGCCCCTGTCCCCCGCCGTCGCGGAAGGTCCGTTCGTCATTGACAATGACGGCGTGTTGACGGCATACAACGGCCCCGGCGGCAACGTGAAGATCCCCAAGGAGGTCAAGGTGATCGGGCCTGAAGTCTTCCGGGATCGCTACGACATCACCGGTATCACCATTCCGAACACGGTCACGGAGATCGGGGATAAGGCTTTTTTCAGGTGTACCGGCCTCAAAAAAGTCACCCTCCCGCAGAGTGTCAAGACGATTGGGAATCAAGCTTTCCGTGAATGCTTAGGCCTCACCCGCATTTCCATCTCGAAGAACGTCACGCAGATCGGGGCGGGCGCTTTTGAGAACTGCGTACGCCTCGCCGCCGTTTCCATCCCGAAGGGGGTCCTTGAAATCCGGGGGGATACTTTCGCCGGCTGCGCCGCCCTCAAGAAAGTCAACATCCCGAACGGCGTCACGACGATCGGGGACTGGGCTTTTTATGGTTGCTGGCGCCTCACCGGCATTTCCATCCCGAAAAGCGTCACGCAGATCGGGAAGTATGCTTTTTCCTACTGTGAAAGCCTCGCCCGCATTTCTATCCCCGATGGCGTCACGACGATTCGTAATTCAACTTTTTACCGTTGTTATAGTCTCTCCCAAGTCGACATGGGAAGAGGCATTACGACCATCGAGAGCGGGGCTTTTATGAGGTGTACAAGTCTTACGGATATCGTACTCCCGAACAGCGTCCAAACCATCGAAGGAGATGCTTTCGCGCATTGTACCGGGCTCAGCAGCGTCATAATCCCGGAGAGTGCGACGACGATCGAAGGGGACGCCTTCTACAGGTGCCCGAACGTGCGGCTCATCACCGCATCGGAAGCCGTGCAAGAGTCGCTGGGAGGTGCATTTCCGGACAGCGCGTTTGCGATACTGCACTTGCCGAACGACCTGCTGCCCCCGGCGCTGTTCCTGCAGGTGGGGCAGACGATGGCGCTGCCCAAATTCAATGGAGCGAAGGTGAAGTGGCACATCGTAGGGGAAGCAGTTGAGATCACCGATAAGGGCAAAAAGATCAAAGGCGTACAGGCGGGTGAAGGCGCTTTGAAGTTGGAGGTGCTGGCAGCCAAGGGCAAGGCGCTCACGCTGAACGGGCAGCCCTTGAAGCCGGGAACAACCCACGACATTCCCCTGAGGGTATTTGCGAAGGGCGTTGCGACCGCGCGCAAGGTTGCCGCAGCCCCCAAGAAGATGACCCTGCACCCCGCGGGAGCGGCGGGCTACCCGAAAAATGAGGCGATCGTCCCCACGTTCACCCCGGCAAATCTCCCCTTTGCGGACGAATGGGCGAAAAACTGCACGTATGTCAGCAGCAACCCCGGAGTGGCGCAGGTGGATATGAAAGGAACGGTTCACGCCGTCAGGCCCGGGAAAGCCACCGTCACGGTGTTCGCGCCCAACATGAAGACAACAAAGGTCTCCGTGACGGTGAAGGGATTTGTCACCGATATCAGGCTCAAGGGTCCGGGAGGCGGGTATTTGAAGAGCCTGACTCTCGCAACAAACGGATATTTCGAGCTCATTCCCGAATTTAATGCCGATGCTGCCTTAACGGCCGTTCGTTGGAGCAGCAGCAAGCCTGCCGTGGTCTATGTTAACGGATCTGGCAGGATATTCGCCACGTCCGAGGGTACGGCGAAGATCACCGCAACCGCCTTGGACGGCAGCGGGAAGAAGACGACGGTCACCGTCACGGTGGTAGAAAACATATGGAATTAGAGAGAGCATTCATCCGACAGGAAGCGCGACAGACGCATCCGCGCGGATGCGCCTGTTGGGAAAATCCCGTTGACAAATGCCGAAGAATCCGTCGGAATTTCCCCGTGGAAAACCGATCGTACAAAACGAAAGAGGAGAGAGTATAATGAAGAGGAGTTTGCGGCGAATCCTGTCCCTTTTGCTGCTGGCGCTGCTTTTGGCGACGGCGGTGCCCCTGTCCCCCGCCGTCGCGGAGGGGCCGTTCGTCATTGACAATGACGGCGTGCTGACGGCATACAACGGCCCCGGCGGCAACGTGAAGATTCCCAAGGAGGTCAAGGTGATCGGACCCGGAGTCTTCCTGAATCGCTACGACATCACCGGTATCACCATCCCGAACACGGTCACGGAGATCGGGGATGCGGCTTTTTTGTGGTGTACCGGCCTCAAAAAAGTCACCCTCCCGCAGAGCGTCAAGAAGATTGGGAATAATGCTTTCCGTGAATGCATAGGCCTCACCCGCATTTCCATATCGAAGAACGTCACGGAGATCGGGGAGGACGCTTTTGCCCGCTGTATACGCCTCGCCGCCGTTTCCATCCCGAAGGGGGTCCTTGCAATCCGGACGGGGACTTTCTACTGCTGCACCGCCCTCAAGAAAGTCAGCATCCCGAACGGCGTCACGACGATCGGGAACTGGGCGTTTGCCGGCTGCTTGCGCCTCACCGGCATTTCCATACCGAACAGCGTCACCGAGATCGGGGAGACGGCTTTTGCCAGCTGTCACCGCCTCGCCCGCATTTCCGTCCCCGATGGCGTCGCGACGATTCGCTATGGAACTTTTTACTGTTGTTATAGTCTCGCCCAAGTCGACATGGGAAACGGCATCACGACCATCGAAAGCCGAGCTTTCGAGGAATGCATAAGTCTTACGGATATCGCACTCCCGAACAGAGTCCAAACCATCGAAAGAGATGCTTTCGCGCATTGTACCGGGCTTGGCAGCATCATAATCCCGGAGAGTGCGACGACGATCGCAGAGGGCGCCTTCTACAATTGCCCGAACGTGCGGCTCATCACCGCGTCGGAAGCCGTGCAAGGGTTGCTGGGAGGTGCATTTCCGGACAGCACGTTTGCGATACTGCACTTGCCGAACGACCTGCTGCCCCCGGCGCTGTTCCTGCAGGTGGGGCAGACGATGGCGCTGCCCAAATTCAATGGCGCGAAGGTGAAGTGGCACATCGTAGGGGAAGCAGTTGAGATCACCGATAAGGGCAAAAAGATCAAAGGCGTACAGGCGGGCGAAGCCGCTTTGAAGTTGGAGGTGCTGGCAGCCAAGGGCAAGGCGCTCACGCTGAACGGGCAGCCCTTGAAGCCGGGAACAACCCACGACATTCCCCTGAGGGTATTTGCGAAGGGCGTTGCGACCGCGCGCAAGGTTGCCGCAGCCCCCAAGAAGATGACCCTACACCCTGCGGGAGCGGCGGGCTACCCGAAAAATGAGGCGATCGTCCCCACGTTCACCCCGGCAAATCTCCCCTTTGCGGACGAATGGGCGAAAAACTGCACGTATGTCAGTAGCAACCCCGGAGTGGCGCAGGTGGATATGAAAGGAAGGGTTTACGCCGTCAGACCCGGGAAAGCCACCGTCACGGTGTTCGCGCCCAACATGAAGACAACAAAGGTCTCCGTAACGGTGAAGGGATTTGTCACCGATATCAGGCTCAAGGGTCCGGGAGGCGGGTATGTGAAGAGCCTGATTCTTGCAGGAAATGAAAGTTTCAACTTCATTCCCGAGTTCAATGAGGATGCGGCCTATCAAGCCGTTCGTTGGAGCAGCAGCAAGCCCGGCGTGGTCTTCGTCGACGGATTTGGCGAGATATACGCCATATCCGAAGGCACGGCGAAGATCACCGCAACCGCCCTGGACGGCAGCGGGAAGAAGGCGACGGTCACCGTCACGGTGGTAGAAGAGATGTGGCATTAGAGAGTATGTTCATCCGATAGGAAGGGCAACAGGCGCACCCGCGCGGGCAATTTGCACCCGGCGGGTGCGCTTTTTTGATCGAAAACGGGCGCGATGCATCCGCACGGAGCGCTTGCGAGGCCGCCTTCCACGATTTCATAAAGGATTTACACATCGGGAACGCTTCGGGAACGCGGGGGTTGCTTTGCGGGAACGGCGCATCGGTATAATGGAAGACAGAGCAGCGCGCCTGCTTGAAAAATTTTGTGGAGGCTTTTTCCTATGTACTTTGACATCATCGCAAAAATCGTTTCGGAACGCACGGGCTGTGACGTCTCCGCCGTGAAGCCGGAGAGCAAGTTCTCCGAGCTCGGCATCGACTCCCTCGACACGGTGGAGCTCCTCATGAATCTGGAGGACGAGATCGGCATCGAAATCGAGTTGGATCAGAAAGTGGAAACCATTGACGATCTGGACAAGTTCATCCAGAGCAAGCAGGGGTAATTTCCATGATTCGGTCGGCAATTTGTGAGATGCTGGGGATCGAGTATCCGGTATTTCAGGGTGGCATGGCTTGGATCGCCGACGGGAAACTGGCCGCTGCCGTGTCCAACGGCGGCGGTCTTGGCATTATTGCGGCGGGAAATGCGCCGGGCGAATACGTAAGAAAGCAGATTCAAATCGCCCGAAGCGCAACCGACAAGCCCATCGGCGTAAACATCATGCTGCTGAGCCCCTTTGCGGACGACGTGGCAAACGTGGTGCTCGATGAAAAGGTCGAAGTCGTTACCACCGGCGCGGGGAACCCTTCCAAGTACATCAAGGAATGGCTTGCCGCAGGAATTCGCGTGATCCCCGTCGTCGCGTCCGTCGCGATGGCGAAATTGATGACGCGCCTCGACGCATCCGCGCTCATCGCGGAGGGCGGGGAAAGCGGCGGCCACGTGGGGGAACTCACCACGATGGTGCTCGTTCCCCAGATTTGCGATGCGACGAAGCTCCCCGTCATCGCGGCGGGCGGCATCGCGGACGGAAGGGGCGTCGCCGCGGCATATATGCTCGGCGCACAGGGCGTACAGATGGGCACCCGCTTTTTGAGCGCATATGAGTGCAGCATCCACCCCACATACAAAGAAAAAATCCTGAACGCCACCGACCTTTGCACCATGGTGACGGGAAAGCGGCTGGGGCACCCCGTCCGCAGCCTGAGAACGCAGTTTGCAAGGGACTATTCCAAGGCGGAATACGGCGGCATGCCCGATGCGGAGCTGGAGGCGCTCGCGACGGGCGCGCTTCGGCTCGCCGTGCAGGAGGGCGACAACGAAAAGGGTTGCTTCCTCTCCGGGCAGGTCGCCGCCATGGTGAAAAAAGAGCAGCCCGCGGCAGGGATTATAAAGGAAGTTATGGAGGAAGCGGAAGCAGTCCTTCGGAGGGCAGGACAATGGGTAAAATAGCGTTTGTCTTTTCGGGGCAGGGCGACCAGTACCCCGGCATGGGGAAAGACCTCTATGAGAAATACGCCGTCGCCAAAGATGTCTTCGATATGTGCGACGCGATTCGCCCCGGCACCTCCGCCCAATGCTTTTGCGGCACGGAGGAGGAACTGAAGGAGACGAAGAACACGCAGCCCTGCCTTTTCGCGATGGAGCTTGCAGCGGCGAGCGTATTGACGGAAAAGGGCATCGTGCCCGATGCGGTCGCGGGCTTTTCGCTCGGCGAAGCGGTCGCGGCGACGGTCAGCGGCGCATTTGACCGCGAGACGGGGTTCCGCCTCGTATGCAGGCGCGGAGAATTGATGCAGCGCGAAGCGGAGAAGTTCGATACCTCCATGGCGGCAGTCGTGAAGCTTACGCCCGAACAGGTGCGGGAGCTGTGCGCGAAATATTCCGACGTGTACCCCGTGAACTTCAACTGCCCCGGGCAGATTACCGTTTCCGGCCTTTCCGCGCAGATGGCGGATTTCTCTGCGGACGTCAAGGCGGCGGGCGGCAGGGCGCTTCCCCTGAAGGTGAAGGGCGCGTTCCATTCGCCGTTTATGAAGGATGCGGCAGAGGCGTTTGCCGAAGAACTGAAGGCTGTGCGCATAGGGGAGCGGGCGATCCCCCTCTATTCCAATATGACGGCACAGCCCTACGGGGACGACGTGGTGGGCTTGCTGTCCAAACAGATTTGCAGCCCCGTACAGTGGGAGGAGATCGTGCGCAACCTGATCGCGGACGGCACGGACACGTTCGTCGAAATCGGCCCCGGCAAGACGCTGACCAACATGATCAAAAAAATCGACGCGGACGTGAAGGCCGTACCTGTTACGGAGTACCTTGCGGAGGTGGAGGCATGCTGAACGGAAAAACCGCCGTCGTGACCGGGGGCTCCCGCGGCATCGGAAAAGCGATCGCGTACAAATTTGCAGCCAACGGCGCAAACGTCGCCGTGCTATATGCGGGAAACACCGCCGCCGCAGAAGCTGTCTGCGACACGTGCAAAGAGAAGTACGGCGTAAAGGCCATATCGTATCAATGCGACGTGGCGGATTTTGCGGCGGTGAAGGACACCGTTGCGAAGATCAAATCGGACTTTGGCACGGCGCATATCCTCGTCAATAACGCCGGAATCACGCGCGACGGCCTGCTCGCGATGATGAAGGAAGAGGACTACGATGCGGTTCTGGACACGAACCTCAAGGGCGCGTTCAACATGATTCGCCACATGGCGGGCATATTCATCAGGGGGCGCGAGGGCTGCATCATCAACATCACCTCGGTCGTAGGCATAACGGGGAATGTGGGGCAGTGCAACTACTCCGCATCCAAGGCGGGGCTCATCGGGCTCACCAAGTCCGTCGCGAAGGAGCTTGCACCGAGGAACATCCGCTGCAATGCGGTCGCCCCCGGATTCATCGCGACCGATATGACGGGAAACCAGGCGGACAATCCGCTGTTGAAGATGGTTCCCTTGGGAACCATGGGCGATACGGACGATGTGGCGGATGCGGTATTGTATCTCGCCACGGCAAAATACGTAACAGGCGAAGTCCTCCGCGTAGACGGCGGCATCGCCATGTAAGGAGAACATCATGCGCGAAAACAGAAGAGTTGTCGTAACGGGTATCGGCGCGATCACCCCCTTGGGGAACAGCGCCACCAAGACGTGGGAAAACTTGAAAAACGGAAAAAACGGCATCGCCCCAATTACCCATTTCGATACGGAGAAATTCAAGGCGAAATTGGGCGCCGAGGTCAAGGACTTTGAACCCAAGGACTATCTCGAAGTGAACGAAGTGCTTAGAACCGACCGCTATGCGCAGTTTGCCGTCGCCGCCGCGCAGCAGGCGGTGCTTGAAAGCGGCATAGAGGGCACCGTGGAGCCGGACCGCTTCTCGGTGGTTCTCGGCACGGGCGTCGGCGGCATCCGTACGTTTGAAGCGGAACACACGAAGCTGCTGGAGAAGGGCCCCCGCCGCGTCTCCCCGCTGTTTATCCCGATGATGATCGACAACATGGCGGCGGGAATGATTGCGATTCGCTACGATTGCCGCGGTTCCGCGATCCCCATGGTTACGGCGTGCGCTTCCGGCTCCAATGCCATCGGCGAGGCTCTGCGCCTCGTGCGCCACGGCTATGCGGATGCCGCGATCACCGGCGGTACCGAGGCGCCGATCGTCCCCTCTGCGCTCGCGGGCTTCGTCAATATGCAGGCGCTCTCCACGTCCGAAAATCCCGACGAGGCGTCCCTGCCTTTCGACAGGCGCAGGGGCGGCTTCGTGATCGGCGAGGGCGCGGTGGCGCTCGTGCTCGAAGAATACGAACATGCAAAGGCGCGCGGCGCAAAAATCTACGGCGAGGTGTGCGGCTACGGCTCCACCTGCGACGCATACCACATCACCGCACCCCATCCCGAAGCGCGCGGCGCGGCGCAGGCGATGAAAGACGCGATGGATGAGGCCGGATATACCGAAAGCGACACCGTATACGTCAACGCGCACGGAACGGGAACGCCGCTGAACGACGCGATCGAAACTATCGCCATCAAAAAGGCGCTCGGCGAAGACAATGCGAAAAAGGCCTACGTCAGCTCCACAAAGTCCATGACCGGGCATATGTTGGGCGCGGCGGGCGCGGTCGAGGCGCTTGCATGCCTGTTCGCGCTGAACGAGGGCATCATCCCCCCGACGATCAACCTGAAGGAGCAGGACGAAGCCTGCGACCTGAACTGCGTACCGAATACCGCCGTGCGGGCGGACATCACCCTTGCGCTTTCCAACTCCCTCGGATTCGGCGGGCACAACGCCTGTCTCGCATTCAGAAAGGTGTAATCCGATGAAAGAGGCAGACATTCGCAAATATGCGGAACTGATGAAGGAACTCGGCCTTACCGGGATCGAGATCACGGAAGAAAACAGCAAGCTGCGCCTGGAGCGCTGCGCCGTCTCCGTATCGGCGAAAGAGGCGGTATATTCCGCGCCCGCACCCGCTTCGAGCGCCCAGCCCGCACCGCAAAGCGCGGACTATGTCAGCGTGAAATCCCCGATCGTCGGCGTGTTTTACACGGCGCCCGCCGAAAATGCGGACCCGTATGTCTCCGTCGGCGACAGCGTGAAGAAGGGGCAAACCCTCTGCATCGTGGAGGCGATGAAGTTGATGAACGAAATCCATGCCGAACAAGACGGCGTGATTTCGGAGATCTGCGCTTCCAACGGCCAGGTGGTGGAGTACGGCACGGAACTGTTCCGCATCAAGAGGTAGGAAGATGAACAGAGAAGAAATCATGCAGATATTGCCGCACAGAGACGATATGCTCCTGCTCGACGATGCGGAAAGCGCGGACGGCACGGCGGTCGCGCACTATACCGTGCGCGGCGACGAGTTTTTCCTGAACGGACATTTCCCCGGCAACCCCATCGTCCCGGGCGTGATTCTGTGCGAAATCCTCGCGCAGTCCGCGTGCGTTTTGATGCAAGATGCGATAAGCGAGGGGAAGCTGCCCGTGTATACGGGCCTCAACAACGTGAAATTCCGCTCTCCCGTGCGGCCGGGCGATACGATCGAAGCAAAGTGCCACATCAAAAGGGCGAAACACCCCTTCTATTTCGCGGAGGGAACGATCTCGGTGGGCGAAAGGCTTTGCGCATCGGCGGAGTTTTCCTTCGCGATTACAGGAGCGTAGACGATGTTTTCGAAAATACTGATCGCCAACCGCGGCGAGATCGCCGTGCGCATCATTCGCGCCTGCAAGGAAATGGGCGTTGCCACGGTAGCCGTATATTCCGAGGCGGACAAAACCGCCCTGCACGTGGCGCTCGCCGATGAGAGCTATTGCATCGGCGGCCCCGAGGCCTCCGAAAGCTATCTGAACGAAAATCAGATCATCAGCGCCGCCGTCCTGGCGGGGGCGCAGGCGATCCACCCCGGATACGGGTTTCTTTCCGAAAACGCCCATTTTGCAAGGCTTTGCCGGAAGAACGGATTGGTATTCATCGGCCCCGATGCCGACAGCATGGAGCGCCTCAGCGACAAGGCGATCCTAAAAGAACTGATCCGAAAGACCGGCCTTTCCGTCATCCCCGGCACAAAAGCATTGGCTTCCGTCGCCGAGGCGAGGCGGGCTGCAGCGCGGATCGGATACCCGGTGATGCTCAAAGCCTGTGCGGGCGGCGGCGGCCGCGGCATACGGCTGATCCGCTCCGAAGGACAGTTGGACGAGGCGTACTATCAGGCGACGGGCGAAGCATTGGGCGCATTCGGCGACGGCAGCGTGTATCTGGAAAAATACATCTACCCCGCGCGCCATGTGGAGCTGCAAATCCTCGCCGACGAACACGGAAACGCCGTGTGCTTGGGCGATCGCGACTGCTCCATTCAGAGGCGAAACCAAAAGCTGCTTGAGGAAACGCCCTCCCCCGCCGTAAACGACGAACAACGGAAAAGAATCATGGCGCTCGCAGTGGACGCCGTGAAGCAAATCGGCTATGTCGGCGCGGGCACGCTCGAGTTTTTGCTCGACCAAAACGGAAACTTCTGGTTCATGGAGATGAACGTGCGGCTGCAGGTGGAGCACTGCGTCACGGAGATGCTGACGGGGGTCGATCTCGTGAAGTGGCAGATCCGCATCGCCGCGGGCATTCCGCTGAACTTTACGCAAGAGGACATAAAAATCAAGGGCAGCGCGATCGAATGCCGCATCAATGCGGGCAGCTGCGGAACGCTGAAGATGATTCACGTACCCGGCGGCCCTTCCGTGCGCTTCGATACCTGTCTGGTGGCGGGTACGGTCGTCTCGCCGTATTACGATTCCCTATTGGGCAAGCTGATCGTATACGCCAAGACGAGGGAGGAGACCCTGCGCAAAATGCGGGCGGCGCTTTGCGAACTGGTCATCGACGGCATCCCGACGAACATCGAGGAGCAGCTTCGGATCGTGGAGGATGAACGCTTCACCTCCGGCGGCTACGATTTAACTTTTATGGAAAACAGGTGATACCATGGCGTTATTGAATTTTTTGAAACCGAAAAACAAATTGGAGGAAGGCGGCCGCTCTTCCGCTCCGCTGCATCGCGATGCCGGGGAGCCCGAGAAGAGCTGCCCGAATTGCCGCAAAACCTTTCCGATGAGCCGCCTTTGGGCGAACGACCTCGTCTGCCCCTGCGGGTATCACTTCCGCATGAAGGCGCGCCAGCGCATCCAGATGATCGCCGACAAGGACAGCTTCCGCGAAATGTATTCCGGCATAAAAGCGGATAATCCCCTGAACTTTCCCGGCTATAAGGAAAAGGTTGAAACCGCGCGTGTCGCGAGCGGCGAGGAAGAGGCGGTGCTCTGCGGAACGGCTACGGTAGGGGGCAGCGACTGTTGCCTGTTTGCCATGGAGTCCTATTTTATGATGGGCAGCATGGGCAGCGCCGTCGGCGAAAAGATCGCCATGCTCTTTGAATATGCCGTGCAGCAGCGGCTGCCCGTGATCGGCTTTACCGTTTCCGGCGGCGCGCGCATGCAGGAGGGGCTTTTGTCCCTGATGCAGATGGCAAAGACGAGCGCCGCGGTCAAGCGCCACAGCGATGCGGGGCTGCTCTATATCGCCGTGCTTACCGACCCGACGACCGGCGGCGTCACCGCAAGTTTTGCGATGGAGGCGGACATCATCCTTGCGGAACCCGGCGCGACCGTGGGCTTTGCGGGCGCGAGGGTCATCGAACAGACGACGAGAAAAGCGCTTCCCGCGGGGTTCCAAAAGTCGGAATTCGTGCTGGAGCACGGATTTATCGACAGCATCGTGCTCCGTTCCAACCAAAGGCAATATCTGACCGACCTTCTGAAACTGCACGACGGGAGGGAGATCCTGTGAGCGAAACGGCATACGACCGCGTGAAGCTCGCCCGCGACAGCAAGAGGCCGACCGGGCTGGATTATATCAAAAACATCTTCGGAAGCTTTTTCGAGTTTCACGGAGACCGCCGCTATGCGGATGATCCCGCCATCGTGGGCGGCATTGCGAAGCTGGAGGCATATCCCGTGACCGCGATCGCCATCGAAAAGGGGCATACCGCGCGGGAGCGCAGCTACCGCAATTTCGGCGCGCCGCAGCCGGAGGGCTACAGAAAGGCGCTGCGCCTGATGAAACAGGCGGAGAAATTCGGAAGGCCCGTCATCTGCTTTGTCGACACTTCCGGCGCGTATTGCGGCGTGGGCGCGGAGGAGCGGGGGCAGGGGCAGGCGATCGCCGAGAACCTGATGGAGATGTCGACGCTGTGCGTCCCGATCATTTCCATTTTGGTCGGCGAAGGCGGAAGCGGCGGCGCTTTGGCGCTCGCCGTCGCGGACAGGGTGTGGATGCTGCAAAACGCCGTGTATTCGGTGATTTCCCCCGAGGGCTGCGCGAGCATCCTCTGGAAGGACTCCGCGAAGGCCGAAGAGGCGGCGGCGAGCCTGAAGCTGACTGCCGAAGACGCGAAGAGCCTCGGCGTCATCGAGCGGATTCTGTCGGAGAAGGACATCGGCAAAAAAGAGTTTTACGACCGGATCCGCGCCCTTTTGCTCGAAGAACTCAGGGAGCTGGCGTGCGATGTGGATCTGGTTCAAAATCGGTATGAAAGGTTCCGCAGAATCGGCGTAAGTGCGGTTGCGAAGGAGTAAATATGTATCAAAACTACTGCCAAGAGATTTTGGATGAAAACGGCAATCTGAAAAAGCTCGTTTTGCACTATCCTGAAGATTTCAACTTCGGCTACGACGTCGTCGATGCCATCGCGGAGAAGACGCCCGATAAAAGGGCGCTCGTATGGTGCAATGTCGAAAACGACGAGCGCACCTTCACGTTTTCCGACGTCAAAAAGTACAGCAATAAAATGGCGAACGTGTTTCGCGGCGCAGGCATCGGGCGCGGAGATTCCGTTATGCTGATCTTGAAGCGCCACTACGAATATTGGTTTGCGGCGGTCGCGCTGCACAAACTGGGCGCCGTGATGATCCCCGCAACGCACATGCTGACGGCAGGCGATCTGGTCTACCGCCTGAACGCATCCAAAGCCAAGGCGATCGTCTGCACCACCGAGAACGAGGTGCCCGAAAAAGTGTTGGCGGCGCTCAAGCAGGCGAACATGTCCGCAAAACTGTGGTGCGTACAGGAAAACCGCGACGGCTTTGAAAACCTGACCGCCGCGACGAAGGACGCGAGCGAACACTTGGAGCGCGTCCCCACCTTGGCGACCGACCCGATGATGCTGTATTTCACATCCGGCACCACCGGAGAACCCAAGGGGGTAATCCACGAACACAGCTATCCCTTGGCGCACATCGTTACGGCGAAATATTGGCAACAGGCGGAGGATAATGGGCTGCACTTCACCGTCGCGGAAACGGGCTGGGCGAAGGCCTCCTGGGGCAAGATGTACGGACAATGGCTCGTGGGCAGCGCCGTCATGGTGTACGATTTCGACAACTTCGACCCGAAGCAGCTCACGCACGTCATCAACCGGTACGGCGTGACCTCCTTTTGCGCGCCGCCCACGATATACCGCTATCTCGTGCGCAAGGGCATTCCCGCCATGCCGACGCTGAAGCACGCGACGACCGCAGGCGAAATGCTGGCACCCGAGGTATTCCGGAAATTCACGGCGCGCACGGGGCTTCCGCTGTGCGAGGGCTACGGACAGACGGAAACGACGCTCCTCCTGGCAAATTTCAAGGGAACGGAACCTGTGGAGGGCTCCATGGGCACGCCCTCGCCCTTTTACAACATCGAGCTTCGCGGAAAGGACGGAAAACCCGTAGCGATCGGCGAGATCGGCGAGGTCGTCGTCGTTCCCGACGAGGCGGGGAAACAGCTGGGCGTGTTTACCGCATATCTCGACGACGGGGAGCAATACGCCCATGTATGGCGCGACGGCGTGTACCACACGGGCGATGCGGCGTATCGGGACGAAAACGGCAGGTATTGGTTCCACGGCCGGTTTGACGACATCATCAAGACCGGCGGCTTCCGCGTAGGCCCCTATGAGGTGGAAAACGTGCTGATGGAGCATCCCGCCGTCGTGGAATGCAGCGTGGTCGGCGTGCCGGATCCTTTAAGGGGGCAGGCAATCAAGGCGGCAGTCGTGCTCGGCGCGGGCTATGAGCCCTCTGCGGCGCTCGAAGCGGACATCAAGCATTTCTGCAACCACAATCTCGCGGAATACAAGTGGATTCGGCTGATCGAGTTCGTCGCTGAAATGCCGAAGACCATCAGCGGAAAGATCAAAAAAACCGTCCTGCGCGGCCAAAAGTAGGAAAATTTCGATCGATCGGAGGTTTGCACATAAAGGGAACGCACGCGCATAACATTTTTGTGATATACTATATGCGATGCAATGCCCGCCCGCGATAAACCATGCCCTGCAAAAGGAGTTACCAATGAGCAATATGCCAAACAATATAGAGGAAATTCTCCGCTGTCAGGTGAGCGGCTTTCACGTATATGCGCTGAATGCCCCTGCGCACCTGACCTATGTGAGCGATAATCTGTGTGAAATGCTCGGCGTCCGCGAAGAGGAATTGCTGGATGGCGGCAGGGATCTTTACGTGCAGCTGGTGCATCCCGCCGATCGCGAGGCGTATTCCGACTTTCTCCGCACCGTCGCACTGAAAGAAGAAACGCATACCTGCGAGTACCGCCTTGTGAAAAAAGACGGCACGATCCTCTGCGTACGGGATACGATGACATCGAAAAGGCTCGAGGACGGAACCCTTGCCGGCTATTCCGTCCTGGCGGACATCACGGACATTCGAAACGAAAACGACAATCTGCAGTTTTTGAACGAAACCATCCCCTGCGGATTCCTGCGATATACCTGCGAAAAACAGCCGAAGATCACCTACATCAACCAGAAGATGATCGAGTTCCTGCGCTTTCCCGCGGCGAGGGAGGGCGAATTGGATTATCTGGAGATGTATAAGAGCAACATCTTCCTCATGATCCCCATGGAGGAGCGCCGCAGGTTTTCCAAATACCTCAACCGCGTGTATTCCGCCGAAACGCCCATCGCGGGCGAAATGACGCTGCTACGCTGCGACGGGACGCGCGCCTACCTCTTCGGATGGGTGACCAAGAGCATCAACGAACAGGGCGAGGCGGAATTCCAGAGCGTCTGCATGGATATTACCGATGTGTATCAGGCGCGAAAGGCGAACGAAAACAAGCGGTACCTGAAGGCGCTCACGGATGTGTACGACAAGATTTTCGAGTTCAATTTGGACGCGAACACCGTGAGCTGCCTGCATTGCAGCGAAGAATCGACCTTCAAGGCATTTGAAAACCTCGCGATGCGCATCGAGGATGCGCTGGAGAAATGGCTCATCTTCTCCGTGGCGCCCGAAAATCAGGAGCGCGTCCGCGACTTCTTCAAGAGCTTTTGCCAGAAAAGGCTGTACGAAGCGGAGGAAAGGCCGCCGCAGATCACTTATGAGGCGCGCTCCGCCGACGGAAATATCAAGACGTACACGGGCGTCTTCATCAAGGTCGATGAAGCGGTCAGCTTTTATTGCTGTCGCGAAATGCAGGACACGGGCGACACGACGGCTCTGAAAACGGAAAACGATCAGCTAAAGGAAGGCCTGCGCGACCTGGTGATGCGCTTTTCCGACGGAATCGCCGCGTTCGAGGTGTCGCCGGAGGGCTCCGTTAAGCCGCTGTACGCCAGCGAAAACGTATACAAGTTCTTCGGCTATACAAAAGAAGAGTGGATTCCCCTGACGCAGCGCTTCACGCCGCTCGAAAACTTCGTCGCATACAGCGAGGCGCTCTACGAGGATTTCGTAGAGC
Organism: Christensenellales bacterium; assembly: GCA_050946115.1. Taxonomy (GTDB): domain Bacteria; phylum Bacillota; class Clostridia; order Christensenellales; family Aristaeellaceae; genus CAYFRC01. The sequence goes on along the minus strand of JBMNUF010000023.1, from coordinate 18,478 downwards.
TCCTGAAAAGCGGCGAGGCGGAGTTCGCGTATTTTGACTATGCGACCGAAACGGAGCGGAAGATCAAGGCGATCTGTTCGCAGAGAGAGCCGAACAGCCGCTCCAGCCGGTATGTCATGCTCTACGCCGTGGAGGACAGCGAGCCGAGCGGGAGACAAACCCTGCTCGAAAATCGCACCGTTTCCATCCGCACGTTCGGCTACTTCGATGTATTCGTCGGCGACAAGCCGATCGCGTTCCGCAACAAGAAGTCCAAGGAATTGTTCGCGCTGCTCGTCGACCGCAAGGGCGGCTACGTCGCCTCCGAAGAGGCGATCAGCTTCCTGTGGGAGGACGAATCCGTAAGCTCGGTAACGCTTTCGAGATACCGCAAGGTCGCCCTCCGATTAAAGAGCACGCTCGAGGAATACGGAATCCCCGACGTGATAGAATCCGTCGACGGCAAGCGCCGCATCGTCATGGAAAACGTGCAGTGCGACCTGTACGACTACCTCTCCGGCAAGAAGGAGCATGCGCACCTCTTTAAGGGCAGCTACCTGACAAACTACAGCTGGGGCGAAACCACCCTGGGCGAACTGATGAAGCACCAGCAGTAGCGGCTTTTCCCTCCCTCGACGGTTTTGGCATGGTTTGTATTTCGGGCATGGCTCTCGAGCACCCTGTAGAATTTGGTCTCACGACTTTGTTCTGTCGGATGTTCGGGGACCGCGACCGTTTCTTTTTGTATGGTATGTCAAAACCAAGTCTGCTTTCCGTCGATTATGATATTAAATTTGTATCTGTTCGTTGACAGGCTGCGAGGCTAAGCGTATAATATACAATGATAGAATAGACGTTAAAAAGGAGCTTCTAAAATGAAAAGGTTTGCGGCTGGTCTTCGTAGAGTTCTCCTCTCAATTGCGATGATTATAGGACTTGTACTATGTGTTTCTCGTGCCAATATTAAAACAGCCTCAGGAGCGCTTCTAACATTGCTTTTTGTTGGCGCCGGCGGGTTGTATCTGGTTGTTTCGGTCATCTCCTTGATTGTTAGAGTGATTTGTCGCGCACATATGGATGAGAGAAATCAAATGATAGATTCCTTCACGGGTGTTCTTACATATTCAAAAAATGGAAATGTTCTACATTTCTTTCGACGTCTATCATTTTGGGGCTTGATTATGCTCGTTTTTAACGTAACTGCCCTTGATATTCCAAGCAGTATGATAATTGGAGGTCCGTATTCGACAGACGCCTTCCTTTTGGGCTATCATGGGTTTCTGCATTGGTCTTTGGTTGCGCTAGTAATTTCGTTGGTATTGTCCATCATATTTTGGGCAGTATATTTGCCTCATTACGGGGATGGCACGTACAATATTTTTCAGTACACCAGCAGACTGATTGCAGGCGACATTACCGCACCATTCAGAATTATTAAAACTTTTTTCGGAAGCGATAAAAGGAAAGACATAATTGGATTAATCACGATGAGTACATTTATTATAGTAAATGTTGTTGGCGTTTTGAAGAGTGTCTGAATTGCCATAAATCGAAAAAGGAGCGCGTTATGGTAATTTAAGAAACTTTATCATTTCGCTTATCGCAAGAAATTGTACCTTGCGTGAATGGGTAGGTACTGTCAAGCATTATGCGCAAAATGGTTCGCGGACATCTTCAGAGAGTCGTCATCAGGCAATAGAGGGATCGCTAAAGGCGGGCTCCAAATGCTTCATGTGCATGTATTTCTTGTTACCCCATTGAGTGCCTGCGACATGGCGTAGGCGAGCGCAGACGAGCATTAGCGCGGAATTACTGTCGGGGAAGGTTCCCACAACGCGAGTGCGCCTGCGTATCTCGCGGTTCAAACGTTCAATCACGTTGTTCGTGCGGATTCGTATCCAGTGCTCGGAGGGGAAATCATAGTAAGTCAGCGTTTCCTCAATGCCATCTTCCACTTTCTTTGCCGCCTGCTTCAGCGTTTGCACGCCCGCAAACACCAGGTAGGTGTTCCACAGCATCAGGAAGAACATGGCAAAGAAGAACGCCAGGAAGCCGTAACGAAACGCCTTGCCCGTCATCCAGCGGGGCATATCCTTTTTGCGGGAGAGGCCCAACCGCCCGCCCAAAATGGAGAACAGCTGCCCGCGCCCGCAGTACTTGCCGCAATAGCTCTTGCTGCCTTTGACGGCGGCGACAAGCATCGGGATAAAAAAGCACAGCAGCCCCAGCCACGCAAACAGGATGTTGAAGAAGCCCAGGATCATGTAGACCAGCGAGGCGATCCAAAGATATTCGTGCCACTTCTTTTTCATGCCTGCACCTCCGCAATCGTAAGGATGCCTGCGGGGCATTCCTTGACGCACTTTCCGCAGCCGACGCACCGTTTCTCATCGATCTGCGCGTACATTCCGCGATATACCTCGATCGCGTGCAGGCGACACACCCTCACGCAGCACCCGCAGGCGACGCAGCGCCCCTGATCGATCTGCGCCCTGCGACGCTTTGCCTTCACCGCGCCCATACACAACCTCCCGTCCGATGATAGTATAAGGATACCATGTTTGGGAAGGAAGTTCTGTAATATAATCACGGAAAGGCGACAGATGTGCAAAATAGCGCGGGGTGACTACTTTGCACTATTAAAAGGAGCTCCAAGCCATGAGGTATTCTGGAAATGTAACGGGCGTAATTAATATGCCGAGATGATGCCGAGATGAAGGTATTTAAAATCGAAAAAGCTATTGTTTTTTTAGATGAAGCGTGATATAATGCATACACAAACTTATACATAAAGGAGGCAGTTATGATTAATCAGAGAATTCGCGAATTGCTTGAGAAAAATCGTTCGCTGTTCGAGGGAAATCCCATTTCATTCGATGGTGTTGTTGACGAAGATTCTTTTCTTGCCTCCCCAATACGAACCGCATTTCTTCTGAAAGAAATAAATGGTAAAGAGACGATTGAAGAAAACGGGGTCAAAGTGCAACAAATAATGAAAGCAGATTGGGAGTACATGACCGATTTGCGCAGCCATATTTTGGCTAAAGACAATAAAGACAAGAACCTATATCCAACATGGCCGAATGTTTGCTTGTGGGTTGAGTTGCTTAAGAATCCGGATTGCGTATATTCCGATTGTATCTCTGAGAATGAAAACTTTAATGAGGCGAAATTACGGGAGAATATACTTTCTGTTTCGATAATTAACTTAAAAAAGACACACGGGAGTGGAAGTAGTGTGGACAGTGAAATACGAGAAGCTGTCTGCTACGGTCGGACAATGCTGAAAGAGCAAATCGATATTATAAATCCGACATTGGTTATTTGTGGTGGAACGTTTGAATACGCAAAACTACTGTTCGAGGTTGAACGAAATCAAGACGTCATGCTGCCCTGTGGCGCGCACTATTTTTCTCGTGGGAAAAGAATTTATCTCGAATTTGTTCACCCGAGTTGGTTCTCAGTAAACAGACGCATTCTTTTTGCTTACGCCAAACAAGTATTTTCGGATATTATGCAAGTTCTGGGCGAGATGGGTTAGGAAAATGATTTGCAGGGCGTGTGGGAAACCAATTCCCAATGAAATAACGAAGGTAGAACGCTTTGCATGTCCAAGCTGCGGCAAGGGCTATAGAAGGAAGACGGATACGTATTCTATCAATAGGTCAAATTCGAAAAAAAGCTACTCGAACGTCAATCAGAGAAAGTTGGGCGTGTTTTGCGCATACGCAAAAAAAGAACTGGATATTCCTTGTTGTAATTTTAGGGTTGGCTTTTATACTCCTGTGTGCTCTTATCGGCAGATCTAAAAATAATGATTCAAACGTGAAAATGGGCGAACAACCATCGCTCGAATTGTCTCAAAAATGGCAGGGGGCTTTGCGCGATTGCGTCAAAGCCTACCTGCCCTGCGGTTCTTCAGATCTCGAAATCGCACGCGACGGAGCCGCTGCGCACCTCGTGCATCCGCTTTTTCACAGGCATGTGCGCGGGGTGGGTCTGGTAGGCGTCAAACGCCGCCCTGTCGCGGAAGGTGCACACGAGCGCGAGGTCGTAGCTGCGCTCGCTGTGCAGGATATCGCCGCCCGCCTCGAGCGACAAAAGCCCGTCGATTTGCCCGCGCATCCCGTGGAAATTGCGGACCAACTGCGGGATTTCCTCCATGTATTCGGGCTTGATCTTGAAAAGAACGATGTGCTTTATCATAATTGCTCCCCCTTTTCTATTTCAGTAGCGCGCTCACGCCGTCCGCCGTGCGGCAGATGTGCGCCGAATACGCGCCCAGCAGGTTCGGATATTTGTCCAGATAGCGCTTCGTGACGAACTCGATGCAGTCCTCCGTCTTCGCCGGATCGACGATCGCGCCCGCGCAGCCCTTGAAGCCCGCGCCGCAGAAGCGGCCGCCGTATACGCCCGGCGCCTCTAAGAGCGCTTCGTGCAGCGCGATGAGGTGGGGCGAGCCGGTCTCGTAATTGTTGATGGAGCTTTCGCCGGACAGGAACACCTGCTTTCCGAATTCCACGAGGTCGCCCTTGCGCCACGCCTGCGCGCCCCTGTGTACGCGCGCGCACTCCTCGTAGAAGTGCCGCGCGCGGCGGCGGAACGGCTCGGGCAGGGAATGCTCGTGCTTGCGGTACACTTCCTCGGGCACGTCGCGAAGCCGCGTCTCGGAAAACGGGTTGAGCGGGAGATTTTCGAGCGATTTCAGGTACCACGAGGCGGCGCGAAGCTCGTCCACGCGGTTGTTGAAGCCCGATCCGAGCCGCCGCGAAAGCCCCGAATAGAAGATCACGATGTCAAAATCGGGCATATCGGGGTTCGCGGGGATGAGTTCGTAATTTCGATCCTTCGTATCCAAATAGAGAAGGTGGTTTTTGCGGCAGTACATCTCGCAGCTCTGATCCAACAGCCCCACGCTCACGCCCACAAAGTTGTGCTCGGCGATATACGCCGTGTCGATGGTCTCGCGCGGGTTTAAGATGTGGTCGTTCGCCTGCATGAGCGCCTGCAGATAGCACAGGATGACCGCCGCAGAGGAGGAAAGCCCGCCGATGGGCATGGAGCCCTTGATGACCCCGCGAATGCCGCGCAGGAGCCGATGTTTTTTGCCGAGCGCATACACCGCGCCCCGCAGATAGTCGCCCCAATCGCCCTGTTTTTTGATCGGGTCGTCGTGGAGGGAGAAGGCGACCTCCGTCGGGAAATCCTCGCTGAAGAGGCGGACGCTGGCGTCGTCCGTCCGCTGGTACAAGAGCTTCACGCCCCTGTCGATGGCAAAGCCGGTGACAAAGCCGTACTGATGGTCCACGTGCGCGCCGAGCGGGCAGAAGCGGTATGGCGTGAACGCGTGATAGATCGCGCCGCGCGCGTCGGGAAAGCGGGAGAAAAATAGTCTCGAATCTTCATTCATAGGTTGGAACACCCCATAGTCGTCATTTTCCCGCATATTGTACCACCTGCGCGCGTGCCTGTCAATCGTCTTGACAGAGACGCGCGCAGGGTGTATAGTATCCTTAATCCAAAATAAGGAGGCTACGCTGCAATGAGGCCTTTTATGGACGAAAACTTCATGCTGCACACGGAGGCGGCGCAAAAACTCTATTTCGAGGCGGCGCAGGACATGCCGATTTACGACTATCACTGCCACCTGCCCGTAAAGGACATCGCGCAGGACGTGCGGTTCGACAACATCGGGCAGATGATGTTGGGCGGCGACCACTACAAGTGGCGCGCGATGGATGCATTCGGCATCGACGACCGATATGTGCGCGGCGATGCGACGGACTACGAGAAATTTATGGCATATGCGAAGATGCTGCCCCTCGCGATCGGGAACCCGCTGTACCACTGGACGCATATGGAGCTCGCGCGCGCATTCGACATCCATGAGCCACTGAACGAAAAGAGCGCGCCTTCGATTTGGGAGCGCGCGAACGCGCGCCTGAAGGAGGATGCCTTTTCTGCGCGCGGGCTCATAAACAAGTTTCGGGTGAAGCTCATCTGCACGACGGACGACCCTGCGGACAACATCCCATGGCACAGGCAGATCGCGCAAGACGCGAGCTTTCCCGTGAAAGTACTGCCCTCGTTCCGCCCGGACAGCGCGACCTGCCCCGAAAAGGCGGGCTTTGCCGCGTATATCGAAAAACTGTCGCACGCATCGGGCGTTTCGATCCGCTGCGCGGACGACGTGCTCGCGGCGCTCGAAAAGCGGCTTGACTTTTTCCACGAAAACGGCGCGCGCATATCGGACCACGGGCTGAACCGCGTCGTCTACGCGCCGTACGATAAGGCGGCGGTCGAAAGGGCGTTTGCGAAGGGGCTGCGGGGCGAAGAGGTGGATTCGCAGGACCTTGCGAGCTATAAGACGCACATGCTTACGAACCTCGGCGCGATGTACGCCGAAAGGGACTGGACGCAGCAATACCACATGAACGCGCTGCGCAGCAACAATTCGCGGATGTTCGCGAAGCACGGCCCCGATACGGGGTACGATTCCGTCGCGGACGCGCCGCTCGCGGAGGCGCTTTCGCGCCTTTTGGACGAGCAGGACGTGCGCGGCGCGCTCCCGCGAACCATCCTGTATACGCTCAACCCCTCCGACAACTACGTGCTTGCCTCCATGGCGGGGAATTTCCAGGGCGGAACGCCCGGAAAGATGCAGTTCGGCAGCGGCTGGTGGTTCTGCGACCAGCAGTACGGCATGAAGGACCAGATGCGAGCGCTCGCATCCATCGGGCTCCTCGGTACGTTTGTCGGAATGCTCACGGATTCGAGGTCGTTTTTGAGCTATCCCCGGCACGAATATTTCCGGCGGATTTTGTGCGACATCATCGGAGGATGGGTCGAAAACGGCGAGTATCCGGCGGACTGGGATACGCTGTACGCCCTCGTGCGCGGGATATGCTACGACAATGCCGTAGAGTACTTCCGCATTCCCGTATAAAGCGCAAAAAACACAGGGGCTTCGGCAGTTTGTTTTCTGCCGAAGCCCCTTGCATTTTTACTTTTCTTCGAGCAATGCCAAGCGCAGCATATTGAGCGCGTTTTGGCAGGAAATCTCCCGAATCCAGCTGCGGTCGCCCAGGATGTGAAAGCGCCGCGCGGTCGTGCCTTTTTTGGTGTACAGCCCGACATATACCGTGCCGACGGGCTTTTCCTCCGTGCCGCCCCCGGGGCCCGCGATGCCCGTGATCGAAAGCGCGTAGTCCGCGCCGCAGGAGCGCGCCGCGCCTTCCGCCATCGCGATCGCGCAGGGCTCGGAGACCGCGCCGAAGGTGCTTAAGATTTCCTCCGATACGCCCAGAAGGCGCGTCTTCGCCTCGTTCGCGTAGGTGATGAAGCCCTGCTGAAACGATTGCGACGCGCCGGGCATGTCCACCAGCCGCGACGCGAGCATCCCCGCCGTGCAGCTTTCCGCCGTGGCGACGGTCTTTTTCGCGCGGATCAGGTCGCGCATGACGGCTTTGGCGAGCGTGTCGTCCTCGTCCTCGCCGTACACCGCGCTGCCCAGCCGCGCGCGAATCTCTTTTTCGAGGGGGTCCAACAGGCGCTTCGCGTCCTCTTTCCGCTCGACCCTCGCGCTGAGCCGCGCCTGCACCTCGCCCGCGCCGCAGTAGAGCGCGAGCGTCGGGTTGTCGGAATGGAACAGGTCCAAGAGGATCGTCTCCGCCTTCGATTCGCCCACGCCGAACACGCGCAGGTACCGCGATACGATTTCGATGCCCGTCTTGCCCGAAAGATACGGCGCGAGCTGCCGCATGAACATGTCCTGCATTTCGCGCGGCGGCCCCGGGAGCACCGCGACCGCCTTGCCGCCCTGCTCCACGATGCAGCCGGGCGCGGTGCCGCGCAGGTTCTCCATGATGATGGCGCCCTTCGGGAAATACGCCTGCTTCAGGTTGTTGGATGTCATGTTCGGCTGGCCGTATGCCGCCATGCGCGCCTGCAGCGCATCGAGGCTTCTTTGGTCCAACTCCATGGGGAGCCCGAAGTGCTCCGCGACGACTTCCTTGGTCAGGTCGTCCTCGGTGGGGCCGAGCCCGCCCGTCGTGATGACGAGGTCGCTTCGGGAAACGGCGGTCGAGAGCGCCTCTTTGACGCGCGCGGGGTTGTCGCCGACCGTCGTCTGGCGGTAGACCATGATGCCCAGTTCCGCCAGGTGCCTGGAGATGTACTGCGCATCGGTATTGGCGATCTGCCCCATCAGGAGCTCCGTGCCTATGGACAGGATTTCACATACCATCGGAAAAAACCTCCCGCGCGCCCCGGATATAGTCCACGCACGACCACACGGACAATGCGACCGATATCCAGAGCAGGATTTCGGACGGAATCCAGAGGAAAGCCAGCGCGTCCGTACACGCAAAGATGCGCATGGCGGTTCCGACCATCTGCGTCTCCGTCTTGCGCTTTCCGATCGCGCCCGCCGCGATGACGATGCCCTTGTCCGCCGCGACCATGCGCACGCCGCCGATCACGAATTCGCGCGCGACGGAGAGCATCACGATGAGATAATGCACCTTGCCGAGTGCGCAAAGCCCGATCAGCGCGCTCATCACGAGCAATTTGTCCGCGATGGGGTCCATGAATTTGCCGAAATTGGTGATGAGGTTGTTTTTTCGCGCGATCATGCCGTCCAACAGATCTGTGAGCGATGCGGCGATGAAGATCGCCGCGCTTGCGTAGTAGCTCCATGCCGCGCCCTGCATCAGAAAGGCGACAAACGCCGGCACCATGGCCACGCGCAGCACGGTCAAACGATTTGGCAGGTTCATAGTATTGCCTCCCCGTACAGGTCGTAGGCATCGCAGCCCGTGATTTTTACGCGGACGAATTCGCCGGCTTTGACGGGCGCGTCCGACGTGAACAGGATATTGCCGTCCACCTCCGGCGCTTCCAAGTCGCTCCGCCCGACATAGCGCCCGTCCTCAAAACCCTCCGTCAGCACGATATAGGTTTTTCCTATGCGCTGCTCGTTTTTTTCGAGCGAGATGCCCTGCTGCAGCGTCATGAGGAGATCCAGCCGCCGCTGCTTTTCCTCCTCGCCGATTTGGTTGGGCATGTCGCATGCGGGCGTTCCCTCCTCGGGCGAATAGGTGAACGCGCCCATGCGGTCAAACCGCGCTTCTTTTACGAAATCGCACAGTTCGGAGAACATGGCCTCCGTTTCGCCGGGGAAACCGACGATAAACGTCGTGCGCACGAGGATGCCCCTGTCGCGGCACTTTTGCAGCAGCGAGCGAATGAGTTCGGGCGAGCCGCGCCGATGCATTTTCCGAAGCAGCGCGGCACTTATGTGCTGCAAGGGCAAATCCATGTATTTGCATACGCCCTCTGTTTCAGCGATCGTATCGAGCAATTCGTCCGTCACGGTGTCGGGATAGCAGTACAGGACGCGCGTCCACGTAACGCCCTCGATTGCGGAGACTTCTTTCAGCATTTTCGGGAGCAGCAGTGTCCGCTCGGGAAAATCGTTGCCGTAGCGGGAGGTGTCCTGCGCGATGAGCGTCAGCTCCCGAACGCCCGCTTTCGCGAGCCGCCGGCATTCGGCGAGGATGTCCCCATAGTCCCGCGAAACGTACTTTCCGCGGATCAGGGGGATTGCGCAATAGCTGCAGCGGTTGTTGCAGCCGTCGGAAATCTTGACGTATGCGGAATAGGGCGGCGTGGTCAGCACGCGGTCGCACGGGAGGAAGCGCGCGCCGTATTCGGTATAGATCGGCCTTTTCCCGCGCTCCATTTCGGCGAGGCATTCCCGAAGGCGCGCGTAGTCCGCGACGCCCATGAAGCCGTCCGCCTCGGGGATGCCCTCGGAAAGTTCCTCTGCGTAGCGCTGCGCGAGGCAGCCGACGACCAGAAGCTTTTTGCAGCGTCCCGTTTCTTTATATTGCGCCATTTCGAGCACCGCGTCGATGGATTCCTGCTTCGCGGGCTCGATGAAGCCGCAGGTATTGACGATGAGGAGCGTGGCATCCTGCGGATTTGACACGATGCGGTAGCCGCACTTTCCGAGCACCCCCAGCAGATTTTCGGTATCCACGCGGTTTTTCGCGCATCCGAGGGAAACGATGCCGGCGGTTTTTTCGTTTTGCATGGGGAACCCCTCCGCTGCTGTCGTCATGGCTGCCCCGCGTCCTCGCCGAAGAGCTGACGAAACTGTTCGCGCGTCATGAGGACGCTTCGCGCCTTGGAGCCTTCGCCGGGGGAGACGATGCCGCGCTTTTCCATTTCGTCGATGAGCCTGCCCGCCCGCGCATAGCCGATACGCAGCCGCCTTTGCAGCATGGACGTGGAGGCCTGCCCCTGCTCGACCACGAAGGAGACGGCGTCGGGCAGCAGTTCGTCAAACGCTTCGGCCGCTTCCTCCCTCTCCGCGTCGGAGCGCGGGAGGTTGTTGAGGTGCTCGATCACATCCTCGTTATAGGAGGCGGTGTGGCGCGTTCGGATGTAGTCCACGACCTCGTGCACCTCGTCGTCAGACACCCACGCGCCCTGTGCGCGCCACGGTTTTCCGATGCCCGAGGGCGCGTAGAGCATATCGCCGCGCCCGAGCAGCTTCTCCGCGCCGCCGTAATCCAAAATGGTGCGGCTGTCCACCTGCGAAGCCACGGTGAACGCGATGCGCGAGGGGATGTTCGCCTTGATGACGCCCGTGATGACATTGACGGACGGCCGCTGCGTCGCGATGACGAGATAGATGCCCGCCGCGCGCGCGAGCTGCGCGAGGCGGCAGATCGCGTCCTCGACGTCACCCGGGGCGACCATCATGAGGTCGGCGAGTTCGTCGATGATGATGACGATTTGCGGCATGAACTCTTCGCCTTCGGGGAGGCGGGCGTTGAAGCCCTTGATGTCCCTGACGCCCGCATCGGCGAATTTCTTGTAGCGCTGCTGCATTTCCGTGACCGCCCAACCGAGCGCGCCCGCCGCCTTTTTGGGATCGGTCACGACGGGGACGAGCAGGTGCGGAATGCCGTTGTACGCGGAGAGCTCTACGACCTTGGGGTCGATCAGGATCATGCGCACTTCCTCGGGCGATGCGCGGTAGAGGATGGAGCAGATGATGGAGTTGATGCAGACGCTCTTGCCGGAGCCGGTTTGCCCCGCGATGAGCAGATGCGGCATTTTGGACAGATCGCATATGATGAACCTGCCCGCATTGTCCCTGCCGAGCCCCGCCGCGAGGTGCGAGGGGTTCTTTTTCGCCGCGTCGCTCTCCAAGACTTCGCGCAGGGGCACGGTCTCGATCACGTCGTTGGGCACTTCCACGCCCACGGCGGCCTTGCCCGGGATGGGCGCTTCGATGCGCACGCTCACGGCGGCGAGGTTGAGCGCGATGTCGTCCGCAAGGGATGTGATGCGGCTCACCTTGACGCCGGGCGCGGGTGAAAGCTCGAACCGCGTGACGGTGGGGCCGTGCGCGATGCCGACGAGGGAGACGGCGATGCCAAAACTCGCCAGGGTATCGACGAGCTTTTGCCCCTTGATCTGGTCGTTTTGCCCCTGCGAAATGTTCTGCTGCTGCGTCTTGGCAACGTGCAGGATGTCGATAGGGGGATAGCTGTACCGCTCCCGCGTCGCTTCTTTCTTCATCGTCTCTTTTTTCGGCTGCGGCGCGTCGCCCCGGGAGTTTTTCAGGAACATGGGAATTTCCAATTGGACGGGCTCCTCCGGGATGGGCGCTTCCGGGACGTCCTCCGCATCCGGCTCAAACGGCGGGAGATCGTCTTCCTGCGGAAGGTCGTATACGTCGATGGAAGAAGGCTCCTCCGTAACGGGCGCGATTTCCGGCTCCGCGACGGGCGCTTCAGGCATCGGTTCGTTTCGCAGGAAATTCGGCACGTCCGAAGGGACGGTGGCGCGCGGTTCGGCGGCGGGGTTTATCTTCTCCACGATGAAATGGCGCGGCACCCGCGCGGCCCGTTGCTTTGTCAGCGGGCGCTTGGGCACGATCTTTCGCTCCGCAAACAGGTCGAAATCGCGTTCGGGCGGCGCGGATTTTTCCGTGGCTTGGGTTTCGCGCTCTGTTCTGCGCTTTTCGAGGTTGGTTCTGGCATCGGCGTAGCCCTTTTGCACCTTCTCGCCGAACTTTTTGAGGGAGAGTTTGTTCATCAGCACGAGATCGCCTATGATCAATAGGAACAGGATGAGCACCGTGCCCGTCTTGTCCATGCCGAGCACCTGATACAGCGGCCAGCAGAAGAGCGCGCCGACCGCGCCGCCGCCGTATCCCAAGCGGTAGCTCTTTTGCACAAAGCCTGTAAAAGACGACACGGGGAGCGAGCGCGCGATGCCGTCCACCACAAAGGTGTGCACGAGCGCGGTTACAAGCAGCGCGAGCAGCACGCCCAACGCCGCGCCCATGGTGAGGTTCGCGGCTTTTTTGCACATCGCGGTGCGGATGCCCGCAAACAGAAGCGCGAACGGCAGCGCCCATTTCAGCACGCCGAAGAGCCCTGCAAGCACGCCTACCGCGCCGTGCGTGTTGCCGCTTGCGGCATCGGCGATCAAAAAATACAGCGCCATGATGCCCGCGCCGATGAGAACAAAGCCCAGAATCTCGCTGCGCGGCGCGCCCTCGCGCGCTTCGGGCGGCTGGGGCGCAGCCTTCTGCCGGGGCTTGGCCTTCGGTTCGGCTGCCTGCTTCGGCGCCGATTTGGTTGTGGTTTTTTTTCTTGGCATATATTCCTCCTACCGGGGTGGTTACCGTACGACATACCTATATTATACAACGGGATTGCGGCGATTGCAAACGAAATCGTTTAGTAAGGTGCTTTCGGCAATGCTCCGACGGGAACGCCCGCCCGCCCACCCCAAGTTACCGAATAAGGCTACGAAGAAGCGCATTTCGTTTGAAGATTCGTTATCGGAAACGATGCCCGCCGCCTTTCCTCAGGCGAAAGGCGCGGCGGGCATGCGTTTACGGGCAGAAAGGCGCGCTATTCGGGGAGCGCGTATCGGCGAATGTATTCCATCACGGCCTTTACGCCGTTTTCGTTCGGCTCCTTTTCCATCGCGTCGATGAGCTGTCCCCTGTCGCGATACGTGTTTTTGAGATGCTCGAACAGCGTATCCGGCGTCATGTCCGCCTGCGGCAGCACACGCGCGAGGCCGCGCTTTTCAAAGGATTCGGCGTTGAGCTCCTGATCGCCGCGGCTGATGTCGGAAGGATAGGGGATGAGCAGCGACGGCTTTCGCAGCGCGAGGATTTCGCAGACCGTGTTGCTGCCGGCTCTTGAGATTATGACGTCCGCCATCGCGTATGCGTCGGGCATTTCTTCGTTGAGGTATTCGACCTGGCAGTAGCCCTTTGTGCCGTCCAATTCCGTCACGAGGTTGCCCTCTCCGCAAAGGTGCAGCACGTCGAAGAACTGCGTGAACCGCGGGAGCGCCTGCCGCACCGCGCGGTTTATCGCGGCGGCGCCGGAGGAGCCGCCCGTGATCATGAGGACGGGGCGCGAGCCGCTGAAGCCGAAGCGCTTGAGACCGTTCTCGCGCCTGCCCGTAAAGAGGGAAGCGCGCATGGGCGTTCCCACGTAGCAGCCCTTGATTCCGGCGGCGCCGGCGGTTTCGGGGAAGGTGCAGAGGATCTTCTTGCAAAACGGCGCGGAGAGCTTGTTTGCGAGCCCCGCCGTCATGTCGGATTCGTGCGCCAGCACGGGCACGCGGTTGAGCGCCGCGCCGTATACGACGGGCACCGCGACGAACCCGCCCTTGGAAAAGACGATGTTCGGCCTGAGGTTGCGGATGATTTGCGCGGCTTCCGCGATGCCCCAAAGCACGCGGAAGGGGTCGGACAGGTTTTTGATGTCGATATAGCGGCGGAGCTTTCCCGTGTGTACTTCGTGATAGGTCACGTTCGGCACCTGCGCGAGGAGCTTTTTCTCGATGCCGTCCTTTGTGGCGATATAATGCACGTCCCATCCCTCGTTCAGCAGGACGGGGATGAGCGCCAGATTCGGCGTGACGTGCCCGGCGGTGCCGCCGCCGGTCAGGACGATGCGTTTCATAAGCAACCCTCCCGATGTTTCAGGATACTGCCTGCATTATAGCACAGCCGAGGCGGGCGGAAAGGCAAAATCGGGTAAATTATTGTGATATTCAAAAAATGTTCGGAAAAAATGCGCCCTTTGCTTGCAGGCGTAACATTTTTTTGTATATACTATGCATATAGTGGGATATTTCGGAGGTTCGCCATGGTCGGGGATAAGATTTCACTGCGGGATATTTTGGAGAAGGTTCTTGAAATGGTGAAAAGACAGGGCTGGGGCGAAGACGGCGTACAGGACCCCCTCCATGTCGCGATGGCTATGTCCGTGGAGATGGGCGAACTTTTAGAGCACTTCGCATGGATCGACAAGGCGGACGTCGAGAAGATCCGGCGCGGCGAAAATCCCGAGGAGGCCGAGGAGATCGGCGAAGAATTTGCGGATGTCATGATTTACGGCTTGCAGCTCATGAACGCGCTGGGGCTGGATGCGGAGGAAGCGATTTTGCGCAAGATCGACATCGTCTCTGCGCGCAGCTATCCGAAAGCGGAATGAGAACGACCCGAGGAGGAAATCACCATGATCGATAGCATGATCCTTGTGCTGGAATTCGGCGGAAAGGAAGGGCGCGCACTGGCGCGCAAGGTGCGCGGCGAAAAGGTATACTGCGAAATCCTGCCCGCCGCATCGCCCTTGGAAGAGATATCGCGGCGCAGCCCGAAGGGAATCCTTTTTGTCGGGACACCCGAGGAGGAATGCGCGGCGAATACGGCGATTTTTTCCATGGGCATTCCGATCCTCGCGATGGGGCGCAGTGCAAAATGCGTCGCGGAGGCGTTCGGCGGACAATTTCTTTCGACGATGCCCAAAATGCGCGGCGCGTCCGTCGTGCGCTTTGGGGAGAGCCGCCTTTTTGATGCACTGGAGGAGAGCGAGCGCTATTTTTCCGGCGTCGACAGGTTTTCGCTGCCCGAGGAGAAATTTACCGAGATCGCATGGGCGCAGGACGACGTGCCCGTCGCTTTCGCGGTCAGGGATTTGCCGATTTTCGGCACGCAGTTCGGCATAGAGCAGAACGACCCGGACGGGCTGCGCATGCTGCACAATTTCTGCGTGGAAATTGCAGGCGCAAAGACGGATTGGGCGGTGGAGGAATACGCGGAACGTGCGATTCGCGAAATCCGGGAAATCGCCTTGGATCGCCGCGTTTTGATGACGGTCACGGGCGGCGTGGATTCGGCGGTGACGGCGGCGCTCGTGCACAGGGCGGTCGGAGAGCAGCTGCAGTGTCTACACATCGATACGGGGCTCTTGCGGCAGGGCGAGGGGGATTTCGTCTCCCGCGTCTTCCGTACAAACATGGGCGTAAACCTGCAATCAACAAACGCCTCTGAAAGATTCCTTGCATGCCTTCGAGGGATTGCCGATCTCGAGGCGAAGCGCGCGGCGATCGAGGATGCGTTCGCGGCTGTCTGCCGGGAGGAGGCGGAGAGATTCGGCATCACCGACTGCATTGCGGTGGGGACGATCTATACGGATATTTTGGACGGTTCCGCGTGGCCGGCGATTCCGACCGCGTTTGAGGGCGCGACGCTGCTTGCGCCGATCCGCTACCTCTTCAAGAGCGAAGTGCGCGAGTTGGGCGAATATCTCGGGCTGCCGCCCGAGATGGTACACAGGCAGTCCTTTCCGGGCGCGGGTTTCGCGGTGCGCATCGGCGGAGAGGCGACGGGCGACAGGATCGCGATGCTGCGCGTGGCGGATGCGATCTACCTCGAGGAGATCGCGCTTGCCGGGCTTGAGAAGCGCATCTGGCAGTGCTACGCCGTGCTGTACGCGGAGGACATCGTGGCACTGCGGGCGCTGAGCGGCGTCGGCGTGGACAAATGGATGGCGCACAGGCTCCCCTACGATCTGTTGGAGCGCGTTGTTTCGCGCATCCTGGAGGAGATTCCGGGCGTCGATCGCGTGCTGTACGACGCGACGCCCAGACAGCCGGCGGTGCCGGAATGGATATAGACAGAAAGAGGTTTTTTCCTTGACGATCTGGAACGGATACGGCTATCGGGGAAAGCGGGACGATCCGAACGCCTTCACGGCGATGAATGAACGGGGCGAAGTCATCGGGACGGCGACCGTCACAGAGATGATGATGCCGCATGTCTTCCCGGACAGGCCGCACCATTTGTTCGTGGAAGTGGACGCGGACGAGGAATCGATGGACGCCCTCATCAGCGCAGTGACGGCGCGATCGATCTTCCTCGCGCGGAGTAAGCCCGATGTGCCCGCGCACATCTATACGGAGTGCGCCGCGCAGGACGAAAGAAAGCTCGAAATCCTTCGGACGCTGGGCTACAGGGACGAGGATGCCCTCGTAAGGATGTGGCGCGCGCTATCCAGCGGACCCGTCATCAAGCCCATGCCGCTCGGCTGCACCTATGTCCGCGACGCGCTGGAGGACGAGAGCGAGCGCGCCTATTTCCTGAAGCGCTTCAACGCGCTGTTCGCGCAGAATCTAACCGAGAAAGTGCTGCAAAACCTTCGCGCAACGGATGGCTTTCAAAGGCTCATGCTCGTGAACGCCTCGGGGCTCATGGGGGAAATGCTCCTCTGGCACGAGGGGGACACGGGCGTCGTCGGCTCGATCGAGACGAACGTCGCGTATCGGAAGAGCGGCGTGGCGGGATATCTCATGGAGCTCGCGCGCGAATACTGGACGGAGCGCGGCGTGCGCGCGGCGCGGTTTGATGTATGGACGCGGCTCGACGCGGCGGAACGACTGGCGGCATCGAGCGGGTACAAGCGGGTGGAAGTGCTATGCAGACGCCCGGGGCTCGACATCGGATGAGGAGGCATATTCATGGAAAAGTATAAGGTTGGCATCATCGGCGCGACCGGCATGGTCGGACAGCGCTTTGTTTCGCTCCTGAGCGAGCATCCGTGGTTTGAGATCAAGACACTTGCCGCGAGCGCGCGCTCTGCGGGCAAGACGTATCGGGAAGCCGTCGGCTCGAAATGGGAGTTTGACCGGGAGATTCCGGAAAACGTAGCCGACATGGTCGTCATGAACGCTGCGGACGTGGAAGCGGTTTCCGCCGAGGTCGATTTTGTGTTCTGCGCGGTCGAAATGCCCAAGGAAGACATCCGCGCGCTGGAAGAGGCCTACGCAAAGGCGGAGACGCCCGTCGTGTCGAACAACTCTGCGTTCCGCTATACGCCGGACATCCCCATGATGATTCCCGAAGTCAACGCGGCGCACATGGACATCATCCCCGCGCAGCGCAAACGGCTCGGGACGAAAACCGGCTTTATCGCATGCAAGCCGAACTGCTCCATTCAGGGCTATGTGCCCGCACTGACGCCGCTTTTCGATTTCGGGGTCGAAAAGATCATGGTATGCACGTATCAGGCGATTTCCGGCGCGGGGAAGACGTTTGCGACATGGCCCGAAATGACGGACAATGTGATCCCCTTCATCGGCGGCGAGGAATACAAGAGCGAGGCGGAGCCCCTGAAAATCTGGGGACACGTCGCGGGCGGCGAGATCGTGCCAGCGGACAAGCCCGTCATCAGCGCGCAGTGCTACCGCGTGGCGGCGACGGACGGGCATATGGCGGCGGTATCGGTGGCGTTTGCGAGAAAGCCCTCGACAGAGGAAATCCTTACGCGCTGGGAGGCGTTTGAGGGATTGTCGCAGAAGTATAAGCTCCCGAGCGCACCGGAGAAGTTCCTCACCTATTTTACGGAGGACAACCGCCCGCAGACGAGGCTCGACAGGGATCTGTATCGCGGCATGGGCGTTTCCATCGGCAGGCTCCGCGAGGACCCCATTTTCGACTACAAGTTCGTGAGCCTTGCGCACAATACGCTGCGGGGCGCGGCGGGCGGCGCTGTGCTCATGGCGGAATTGCTCTGCCATGAGGGCTACATCGTTCATAAGTAAGTGCCAAAAAGAGCCCGTTCCGACATTTTTTCATCGGAACGGGCTCTTTCTATTCGACGGTTTTATTCGATGGGCTCGAGCGGCGGGATGTTCTTTCCCTTCTCAAGCTGCTTGATCGCGGAGGCGATCCATTTCAGCACGTTGCTCGCCTCGCCGTTTTCGACGCCGTCGAGCGCGGTTCTGAGGCAGGTATCGAGCGTGGTGAGCGTCTCAAGGAGATCGTCCTTCGAGAGGGTGTTTTCCAGCTGCGCCTGCAATTCCGCGATGGCAGCGTTGGCCTCGTCCAAATCATCCTGCGAGGGTGCGTTTTCAAGCTGCTCTTGCAGGTTTGCGATGGTCGCGTTCGCCTCGTCCAAATCGTCCTGCGAGGGTGCAGCTGCAAGCTGTTCTTGCAGGTTCGCGATGGTCGCGTTTGCTGTGTCGAGGTCGTCCTGCGAGGGTGCATTTTCCAACTGCTCCTGCAGGTTCGCGATGGTTGCGTTGGCTTCGTCCAAATCGTCTTGCGAGGGTGCATTTTCAAGCTGCTCTTGCAGACTTGCGATGGCGGCGTTCGCATTGTCGAGAT
>JBMNUF010000022.1:0-43634 GCA_050946115.1 Christensenellales bacterium | reverse complement strand
TGATGGTGTCTGCGTTGTCTTTGTATAGGGCTTTGAGCTGTGACTGCGCCTGCAAAACGAGGCAGGCAGAGATCTCACGGCTGCGGATGGTGGCCATCAGCTTTTCGAGGTTGGGTATCTGGCCGATGTTGGCGCACTCGTCGATCAGGCATCGGACATGAATCGGCAGACGCCCGCCGTACACATCGTCGGCCTTCTCACAGAGCAGATTGAAAAGCTGAGAATAGACCATTGAAATCAGGAAATTGAAGGTGCTGTCGGTATCGGACATGATAAGGAACAGCGCGGTTTTCCTGTCTCCGAGCTTGTCCAGCTCCAGCTCGTCGTACATCGTGATCTCCCGGAGTTCCTGGATGTCAAAGGGAGCGAGGCGCGCGCCGCAGGAGATATTGATCGACTTTGCGGTTTTGCCCGCCGCCAGCTTATATTTGGCATACTGTCGGCAAGCGAAGTGGTTCGGTTCGCGGCTTGCGAGCTCCTTGAACGCCAGATCGACCGGGTTTTCAAAGGTTTCGTCATCCTCGCGGACTTCCATCGCATTGACCATTTCGATCAGCGTAGCAAAGTTCTGTTCTTCTTTCGGGGCTTCATAATGGATATACCCAATCAAAGCCGTATAGAGAAGCGTTTCGGCTTTCTGCCAGAAGTCGTCGCCGGATTTGCCGTCCCCCTTGGTGTTGGCGATTAGGGTGTTGACGAGCTTCAGAATATCTTTTTCGGAGTGGATATACTCGAACGGGTTGTAGTGATGGGACTTTTTGAAATTGATCGTGTTGAATATTCTGATCTTGTAGTGATTGCGCTGGAGGAGCTTCCCGCACTCGATTACGATGCTGCCTTTCGGGTCTGTGACAACGTAGCTGGAATGGAGCTGCATGAGGTTCGGCTTAATGAAGAAGCGGGTTTTGCCGGAACCGGAGCCACCCACAACAAGGACGTTCTTGTTCCGAGCATTTCGCGGGTCTTTCGGCCTGTTTGACATCATAAGCCGCTCAGTCTCCGTCAGGATTACGTTGTTTTTGAATACGGGGTCTTCAAAAGGGGCAATGTCCTCATGCGTTCCCCAGCGGGCGCTGCCGTACTCCATGTTCTTGCGGAACTTCTTTGCGTTTTTGCTTTTCACATAGACGACAAGCCGCAGAATGACGGCAAGCGCGATACCGATCAGCAGATCTGCGGGGTGAAAGCTGGGAGCGAGACTCTGAAACGCCTCTCTGAACCCTTCCAGGATGTGCAGAACCTTCTGCGAGAAATCAGCTCCGGGTGCCAGACGCCAGCCCTGTCCGACCTTAGTTGCGAACAGGGCTATGAACGCATAGGGCAGGTTCGGGAGGATGATTTTCTTGAGATTGACCGGCTTTTTCACAGCTCCAACCCCTTATCCTTGTTCCGAACCTTGTTGACATCCTTCGTGAGTTCTTTCGGCTTGAGCGACCTGATGAGCTTTATGACGGAGGGCTTTTCTTTCTTCTTCTCCGCTTTCCTGGAATACTCGGTAAAGGCAGCGGTCAGAGCGTCGGCGTCCCGCGCCTTGAAGAAGACAAGGTACTTCGGAATCTCGCCGGAGCAGTCCTTCTTGACGGCGTAATCCACACCATACTTCCGGGCTACCCGTTCAAATCCCTTGATATTCTTCTCCGTAACCTCAATGTTTGAGACGCCTTGATTCTGGCCGACCAGCTCCTTGACTGTCTGTTTGCCGGAGGGCTTCACAGAGAGAGCGGCTTTGCTTTTGGTTTTTTCCTTCCGATAAGCAAGGTATTTGGAGATTGCCTGTTTCAGCACGTCCCCGGTGAGCTTGGCAGAACGAACCGCCAGCGTTACCGTCCTGTTTTCAACCTCTTCCTGCATAAAATCCCTCCTTTCAAGATGGAATTAAGGTTTATTTCGGAGCCCAGCCGACCACGAAATACAGGGTCAGAACGGTTTCTCCAATGATGGGGCGTGAGTTGGCGGATATGACGGCATCATAGGTCAGAGGCAGCGCACTATCCGGCGCGATGATCCACTCGTATTCTGTGAGCGTGAGAACCGCAGTGTTATCGCCGCCGATTATTTCCGTAGCCGTGTTGTTTAGCATCAAGCCGATCTGTTTGCTGTCCACTTTTTCCGACGCCATGTTTCTGTTGTAAGGGACAACGCTCCAGCCGTTCTCACCGGAAACCCAAATATCTGTCACCATGACCGTTCCGGCAGAGTTGTTGAAGATCTGAGCGTTAGCGGCGGTAGTGACCGCGCCGGTTTCGGAAACGGCGATAGGAAGACAAGCGGGTACGGTTACCGAGAATCGCTGCACGAGCTGATAGCCACAGTCGTCGCAGAGATAATCGCCGTCGTCGTCATGGTGCAAAGCGGTTTCAGTGGTGGAAAAGCCGCAAATACAGCTTTTCTCCCGCTGGTGTTCCGTGTCGCTGATGGCAATCCAGTCGGAGAAGGCCAGTTCATGACCCTCCGTGACCGTTTCAAGAGCTCCGCACACAGAACAAAGCAGATACACTTCATGTTCGACGGTATTCAGGGAAGCCCAGGAGACCGCGTTGAAGCTGTGTTCCGTATGCTCGATCTCGGTTTCCGGGATCACCTCGATCTCAATATCCGTATCGGACAGCTGGACAGGTTCTTCCGAAAACGCCGGTTCTTCATCGGGGATTTCCTCTAAGTCGGAGGCAAAAGCGGTGGTGCTGAACAGGGACATCAGGAACAGAACAGCCAGAAGCATTGCTCCAAACGGTCTGCGTCTTGTTCTTGTCATGGCGTCCTCCTTAGTCAACGATTGAGATAGTGAAAATGACGCTGGCCGCAGGGACGTTCTCCGCGTTGGGCGCGTCGCCGGAAACTTTCGCAAAGTATTCCAGAAGCATAGAGCCCTGCGCCGAGATCACGGGAAACGCGGAAGGAGTGATTGCAACGCTGCCGGAACCCTTGGTGCTGCATCCGTTGATTTTGAGCGCGATAGTCTTGGAACCGCTGAAGCTGTCATAGTTGCCGACCTTGTACGCCCCATCTGTGACCGAAAGGCCGGTGACCTGGACAGACACGGTTTTGCTGTTGTTCGTGATCTTGGCGCTGTCCGCTACAACAACCTTGCCGTTGATAACGTAAATCGGGAGCGAAGCGGGCACGGTCACGTTCACGGAACGGTACTCATTGGAAACGGTGAGGGTGACCGGCACCGTCGCCGTGGTGCTGCTGTCCGCAAAGGCCGTTACCGAGACCGAGAACATCAGGAGAAGCGAAAGGATCAATGCCATTACGGTTTTCTTCTTCATTTCTACTTCCTTTCCGCGGAGGGAATGCGGGAAACCGCCATCCCTCCGCTGATTTGTCTGTGGGATTGCTTATTTCGCGTATTCCACAGCGTCCCACTCGACCACGAACACGACGGTGGCGACGGTGGCGCTGGTTACGGCGCTGGACATGGGGGTAACGATAGCCGCGTAGTCGATATTGGCGTAGTTGCCGTTGGGATTGCCGACGCCGGACATATAGCAGCCGACAATCGGGCCGTCGATCAGGAGCTGCGTGTCGTCGTCAGTGGTGGTAAGACCCCAGGTGCTCCCGCCGACGCGGATAGCGAAGCCGAGCTTGTGAGAGTCAACCTTTTCCCACGCCAGAGAAGCCTTGTCGCCGTAAGCAGTCAGGTGCCAGCCGTTTGCCGCGGTAATGGTGACGTTCTTCACGCGCACCGGGCCATAGCTGTTGTTGACGATCTTGCAGCCGGTAGCGGTAACGACGGAGCCGTCGTCGGACATAGCCATAGGCAGAGCGGTCGGGACGGTCACGCTGAGCTTGGTCGGCGCGATGTCGTCTTCACCGCCGCCGATGCCGCCGTTGGTGGTGGTCAGCTCGACCGGGGTGCTCCCGGTTCCCCCGGAAGTGTCGATTTCAGCAGCGAACGCGGTGACGCTGACGGCAAGGGACAGGCAGAGGACGAGAATGAGAGAGAGAATTTTCTTCATTTTGATTACTCCTTTTCTGAAACCGCCTTAATGAAGGACGGTGAGTTGAATGATCGCGCCAGCGCAGCCGAGGTAATTGCCGGTATCGGGATCAACATTATAGAAAAGCGCCGTGCACTCGTAGGTGCCGGCACTCAGGACGGTATTGAGCTTTGCGGATTCGATCTTGCTTCCGACAGGGATCGCGCCGGACTTGTAAATCTGCTCATTCGTGTCGTTGCGGATGATCTCCACGACCTGCGGATAGCGGTTGACGCCCTCGTTGACGATCATCAGATTCCCAGCGGCAGACCCGTTCTCGAAAGAGGGCGAGGTATTCATGGAAATGTTTATCATTCCTTCCTCGACCTTTTCGTTGAGCCCTTCGACGATTGTATCGAGATCGGCTTCGTTCCAGCCGCCTTCGACCGCGTTGGAATCGTAGATGATGCCGGGATTGCTGGGCTCAGTCCCATCCTGTTTGTCCGTGCCGGGCTTGCCGCTCTGCACGAAATACACGATAACCGCGATCACGAGAAGCACCGCGATAGCGATCAGAGCGTTCCGGGTGGTGGTGTTGCGCTTGTTGTTGCTTCCTTTGGTGGACATTTTATTCCTCCTGTGTTTTCAGTTTTCACGGTTGAGACAGCAAAAAAGCCGCGCTAAGGCGGCGTTCCCGAACAGAAGGGGAAACAATTCATTCAGCGTTCTCCGATAGAATGGTCGGTTTTCATCGGGGCGGGCTTTGCGGGCTCCATCGGGATCGCCATGATGCGGGAGCCCAATTTGAGGAAGCTCTCCGGCTGATGAAACATGCTTTCGTATTTCTCAGTCAGCTCCTTCGGCAGAGAAGCGAAGTCTTCCTCTCCGAGACCGCACACAAAGAAAGGACCGGCGAGGATGTCCACGATCTGACCGTCCTCGTCCCTCAGGGCGCGGTTCAGAGCCGCTCCGTTCATCTTGCCTTCCTCGTCACAGACAATGGCCACGGGATCGTCGAAGGGATAGACGGCCTGGATATATCCGCCGACCGTTTTCTGGAGGGATTCCAGCTCGCCGGAAATGGAAACCATACGCGGATACTGACCGGGTTCGACCAGCAGAACATCCAGGGTCTTGTCGGATTGTGCTTTCTCCTGGGCGAGCTCCCGTTCCTTGGACACTTCAAACTCCACATCAATGAAGTTGTCCGCATCCAGAACATGATCTCCGGAGCGCCATTGATCGTTTACCATCTGCTCGGCTTCTTGGGCTGTCTCTGCCTGAACGGTTACGACCGCCTGGAGCTTTTCGGTGATGGTAACGTCAAACTCTTTCATGAGTTTCGTCCTTCCGGTTCGCCAGAGTCTCGCGCACTTCCGCGTTCAGGAGTTCGACTGCCGCCGCGATGATGGATTCGATGGCCTCACGGTCAACGTCAGCAGGCAGACCTTCCACAGAGACGATAAGACCAGAGGGAGCGATTTCGTCAGGCTCAAAGTCTTCGATTTCGTCTTCGGCCTCATCATCGGGCAGATCGTCAGGTAAAATGCTGTCGAGCACGTCGTCGCCGAGGTGGATATGAAGATCGCCGGAAATGTTGAAGTTTACGTTATACATAGCTTGATTCTCCTTTTTAATGTTCATTTTGGCGCTGCCTTTTCTTCTGCCATGCTTCAAGCAGCTTGAGGATTGTGTTCTCCATCTGCTGGGGAGTAAATGACCGGGGAAAGAATTTTCTGATCCGATCCATCGGCAGAGTCAGATTCCAATTCTCCGGTTTTTTCTGTTCCATCATAATGGACAGCATGGTGTCATCGTTGAGCTTGCCCTCGCCGGAGAGCTTTTTCATCCGCTGTGCCTGAGAAAGAGACGGCGTAGCCTGTTCGCTGTCGATGGTATCCAAGAGCATTGTCTGTTCCTGCGGATTCAGGAAAGAAAGCTCAACGGCAGGGGTCAGCCCGATTTTTCCATCGTCAACCATTTTCAGAAGGGCGGGATCGAGCTCGTTCAGGCGGATAAAACGTCTGATCTGCGAGGGACTATCAGGCGAGGATTCGGCAATGCGTTCCCGTGAAGTCAACTTCTGTCCAACTTGGACAGAAGTTAAATCGGTGCGTGAGCCTTGCCGTTTGATTGCGTCCAGTTTCATCTTATAGGCTTTGGCTCGCTCGCTTGGGAGAATGGTTTCCCTCTGCAAGTTGCTGTCCACCATGAAGATGATCGCTTCATCATCGGTCATGTTTCTGACGATAGCAGGGATCGTATCAAGACCGGCAAGCCCAGCCGCGTAAAGCCGTCTGTGCCCGGAGATCATTTCAAATCCGCCGCTGTCATCAGGCCGGAGGATGACCGGAGTGAGTATTCCGACTTGTTGAATACTGTCAATCGTCTGCTGCATCAGCTCATCGTCCCTCACCTGAAAAGGGTGTTCAGGGAAGGGATGGATCTGCGAGAGAGAAATCTGCTGCACTTCTTCCAGCTTGTCACGGGCTTGGTTCGTTTCAGACAAATACATCACCTCCTACAAGTGATTTATCCCTTATCTCCATACATATCGTGGTTGACGAGGCTGCGGTAGTAGTTACCGATTGTCAGGGGAGCGTTATACAGTGTGGAAATCAGGTACTGGCGCATATTTTTGACCTTGGTGGTGTTCTCCTCCAGACAGTCCATGACAAACCGGATGTGTTCGCTGTTCAGCTTGAGGAACTGCGATTTCACGACTTCCGTGGGTTTCTCTTCTCGGAGAACTCTGATATATGGGGCGTTAGAGCAGACCACATCGACCATCAGCTCCACGATTTCTTCCAGAATGTCCTGCGAGGTCTTTCGGTCAAACCGGATAATGTCATAGTCGATGTTCTCTTTGATAATGCTCCTGTATATTTCTCTCTGCGCCGCATCGCTTCTTTTCGTTTCCGTTCGGCTTGGCTCGGAAGAAATGAAAAGATAGGAGTCAGTATCAATAGGATCAGTTTTTTTGAAGTCAGTATTACTACCGTCCGCTATGGGGATTTCTTGAACTCCGATTTGCGAACTTCCAGAAGTACGTTTTTCGGACTTCAAGAAGTTCGATTTTCGGACACGGGAAATGAAGTTCTTGACGAAGATCAAGTTTGGCTTTCCAAGCCCTTGACGCTTTCGTTCAATAAGCCCGGTATCGCCATCCAATTCATCGAGGAGCTTCGCAGCTTTCCCGTGGCCGCAGCCGAGAGAGTCTTGTACCTCATCCAAAGTAAAGATGATGTAGACGCGGCCTTCCTTATCCAGCCAGCCGTTCTTGGCTGAAAGATTCATACGGTCGAGAAGAATCCCATATAGCAGCTTCGCGTCAGTCGAAATAGACCCAAAGGCTTCATCCGTGAACAACGCCTTTGGAATCCGGTAAAACGAGAATTGTTCCGCCTGCTGCCCATAGAAATAGTCGTAGGTCATGGGCTCACACGCTCCTTTGCGAAACCGAGAGACCCCATCACTTTCTTGGTACACCAGCCCAGGCAGGGAGAGGCTCGTCCGTAAGGACATCCATCACACTCTGACTTAGGAACTGTCACAGTTTCCTGTTTGGGATACGTCATCAAAACGCCGTTCCTGACAGGCGGTTTCTGCGGTATCGGGCAGCAGCAGCCGGATGGATAGACGCAGCCTTTTTTTCGGCCCTTCCAGTAAAGACAGTACCGGCACGAATACACGTTATAGTTCCAGGTCTTTCCGTATGCTCTCAAAGGTTTCACCTCCTTCCGCCCGTTTTTGGGCACAAAAAAAGCGTGTCTGTCAGCCCCGTATTTCAAGGGCAGGCAGACACGCTTATGTATTGGTACGACACTATGGCTTCCGTCAAGAGATTGGATTCCCTTAACGGTGCGGACTTTCCATTAAAACAGGCATGAATTTAAGGGGAAGTATTACGATGAGATTCCATTGATGGAAAGAAAGTCCGTAAGCAGCTCTCGATGCCGTTTGGATTTCTGCGGCAAGGAACAAAGTTGAGGTGAGGCAAGATATTCCGTCGCGCAGATCTTCGGGATCAGGAATCGCCCCGCGATATTGAAGTGTTTCAGGTTTTTGTTGCACCAGTTGATGACCGTCGTCGTGTTATATCCGCTGAATCCAGCCAACTGCTTTACTGTCATCAGATCATCATAGGATTTCATCAGCCTCGATAGGTATTGAATCAGGAGCCGGTGCTGTTCCGGTGTAAGGTTCGGAGAAATCAATTCGTTGATCGTGCCTCTCTTTCCGGCTGTTCCGCTGTACCAGCCGCGTATTGCCTTGTAGTAATCCGGGCGAGCCTCCCGGTCTTTCAGGTACTCAATTACATCGTCGGTTTTGATTGTATAGCGCCTTGTCTTCTTGCCTGAATCAACGCAGGGGACAAGGCCGTTTTTGAGAAGAAAAAGCGCCGTCGCCTTGCTGATGTGAGCGATCCGATAGAACTGATCCTTGCTCATCGTCTGCGGATATTTGCGTTTGATTTCTTTGTATTCTGCTTCTTTTTTAGTCATGTGATTTTCACCTCTCAATCTGGCCAACGACAGGTGCAACCACGCTTTTGTTCTCCCCCAGTTCTCCCCAACGTCCCGAAAAAGGCGCGAAATCGGGGAGAATACGGTGTGATTCGAACTCCCTTGATATATCAAGGGTTTCCGGCGTTTTGGGGTCCTCGGATGCCTGAAACGCCTTATTTTTCGGGCTTCCGCAACTTCGGCCATCTTCCGCATAAAGGCTCCAATTTCTCTCAACTTCCACAAAGGATATTTGACTCGAAATCGAGCCCGGTTCCAAGCTCCCCAACGATGCGTTCCTGGATGAAATCGCCGAAGAAGTTCGCAGGGCCTTGGACGAGAACGACTGGTCTACTCCCATAGGATTCGGGGATGACGACGACCGGGACGACATTTGGGATGACGACGATATCGGCAAAGACGACATCGATGAGGACGACATCGATCTTAGCAGGGACGACGATGACGACGACAGGGATGACGACAAAGACGACGACAAAGATGACGACAAAGACGACGACAAAGACGACGACAAAGATGACGACAAAGATGACGACAAAGACGACGACAAAGATGACGACGATGACGACGATGATGACGATGATGACGATGACGACGATGATGACGATGATGACGATGACGACGACAAGGAGGAAAAGCGCAAGCGCACCAAGAAAGACAGGAAACGCAAACCCAGGGATGACGACGATGATGACGACGACGATGACGACGACTAAACCCCTCGCAAATACAAATGCATGATTTTACGCCTGCCTCGGTCTTCTCCGGGGCAGGCGATTTCTGTTTGTGCGAAAAAAAGGCGGCAATACGAAAAAAAGTTTGCATCCGACCCCACTTTCCCGGAATCGGTTCCGTAATCCTATATCGTAAGGCAAAACAACCAAATCAAAGGAGGATGATTCTCAATGAAGAAGCTGCTCACTGTTCTTGCCTATACCCTGGTCCTCGCACTGTGCATCGGTGCCTGCCCCCTCAACGCCAAGGGCGATCAGATCCCTGCCCCGGCCGGCGTCATTCGGCTGTCCGTGAACCCCGAGATCGCCGTATCCTACGACGACTACGGCAACGTCACCGGCGTGGAAGGCTACAACGACGACGGCAGCGAGATTCTCGCCGACTTCACCGACTTCGAGGGCAAACCCTGCAAGATCGTGCTCGCCGAACTGGTGACCGCCATCGGCAAAGCCGGCTACTTCGTGGAAGAGGTCGAAGGCGAATACCGCCGCATCAAGCTCGAGATCGAGCCTGGCTCCGAGCTCCCCGACGACGATTTCCTCGAAGACATCGCCGAGGAAGTCCGCAAGGCCTTGGACGAAAACGACTGGGATACCCCCATAGACTTCGGCGATGACGACGACTGGGATGACGACTGGGACGACGACCGCGACGACGATGATGATGACGATGACGATGACGACGATGACAGGGACGACGACAAGGATGACGACGACGATGACAAGGATGACGACAAGGACGACGACGACGATGATGATGATGACGATGATGATGAGGACGACAAGGAAGACAAGCGCAAGCGCACCAAGAAGGACAGGAAGCGCAGAGACAGGGACGACGACGATGACGATGACGACGACGATGACGACGATTAATCGATAGAGAACCCTGCGCAGATAAGAAGCACCCCCCTGTAACGGGACGCGATTTTCCGGAAGGATTTCCTTCCGGAATTTTTTCTTGCCTCAACGGAAACGGCACGGAGCGTTTTCCCCCGTCTTTGGCACCTTGCGTATTCGAATCCCCGGTTTTCGGAGCCCCCGCTTCGAGGCAGAAAGGGAATCGCCAAAGGCAATAGGAGCGGGTTCTTTTCCGTTTGCCGCATGCGCACGAATTTTATTGCAAATTCCCGCGGCGGGCAATTGAAAACGCAGATAATATGTGTTAAAATGCTAAGTGTGTTCCCCATGGCAGGCCGCGCACAGGGCGCCGGAATGTTCTGTATGCATCGTGCCTGCTTCTCATTCGGAAAGCCATTGCGAAAACACCGACAGAAAAAGACATTACCGCCCATCCGCGACCGTGCTGCATTTGTGGGGGAGGAAAACGGCATGAACAAGCAACAGCTCGCCTCAAAGATATGGGAGTCAGCAAACAAGATGCGCTCCAAAATCGAGGCATATGAATACAAGGATTACATTCTTGGCTTTATTTTTTATAAGTTTCTTTCCGACAAGGAAGTCAGGTACCTGAAGGAAAACGATTGGACCGACGAATACCTGCCCGAAGTCAGGGAAGAAGCTGCCGACGTCGTTGAGAACATCCAGAAAAACATCGGCTACTTTATTTCCTATGAGAATCTCTTTTCCACATGGATTGCCAAGGGGAGCGACTTCTCTGCGGACGATGTAACCGTCGCTCTTGCCGCATTCGGCAGGCTTATCAACGCCACACACAAAAAAGTCTTCGACGGCGTTTTCAAAACGCTGGAAACAGGCCTTTCGAAATTGGGCGAGACATCCGGCGCAAGGACGAAGGCGATCCGCGACCTGATTTATCTCATAAAAGACATCCCCATGGACGACAGGCAGGACTATGACGTCCTCGGCTTCATCTATGAATACCTGATCGGGAACTTCGCTGCAAACGCAGGGAAGAAAGCCGGCGAGTTCTATACGCCGCACGAGGTTTCTTTGCTCATGTCCGAGATCGTGGCGGACCATTTGAAGGACAGAACGGAGATAAAAATATACGACCCGACCAGCGGCTCGGGCTCCCTGTTGATAAATATCGGCAAATGTGCCGCCCGCTATATGGACGACGAAAACAACATCAAATACTACGCGCAGGAGCTAAAAGAAAACACCTATAACCTCACGCGGATGAACCTGGTCATGCGCGGCATCCTGCCCGATAACATCGTCACCAGAAACGGCGACACGCTCGAGGAGGACTGGCCGTACTTCGAAGAAAACGACCCGGTCAATACCTATAACCCCCTCTATGTCGATGCGGTGGTTTCAAATCCTCCCTATTCGCAGGCGTGGAACCCCGCCGACAAGGAGGCCGACCCTCGGTATTCCCGTTTCGGCCTCGCTCCAAGGGGAAAGGCGGATTATGCCTTCCTGCTGCACGATCTTTTCCATTTGAAGAGCGATGGCATCATGACCATCGTCCTTCCCCACGGCGTTCTTTTCCGCGGCGGTGAAGAGGGCACCATTCGCAAAAACCTGATCGAGCAGAATCACATCGATGCCGTCATCGGCCTTCCCCCGAACATCTTCTTCGGCACGGGCATCCCGACGATCATCATGGTATTGAAGCAGCGGCGCGCCAATACCGATGTATTGATCGTGGATGCATCAAAGGGGTTTGCGAAGGTCGGGAAGAACAACATCCTTCGCGCTTGCGACATCAAGAAGATCGTGGATGCCGTGACCGCCCGTTCTTCCGTCGAAAAATTCTCCCGCGTCGTCCCCCGCAACGAGATTCGCTCAAACGAGTACAACCTGAACATCCCCCGATATGTCGATTCTTCGGAAAAAGCCGAGAGTTGGGATATTTACGCCTCCATGTTCGGCGGCATTCCGAAGGGCGAGCTTGCGGACTTGCATGCATATTGGGCATCGTTTCCGAATTTGAAGGCGGCGCTGTTTTCTTCCGAAAACGCGGCATATTTCCATTTGCATGTGGATGATCTCAAGGCGGCCGTCTACACGCACCCCGATGTGATCGCGTTCATAGAAGGCTATCACCGCGCCTTCGATGATTTTGAGGCATTCCTTTCGTCCGAGCTCCTTTCCGGCATGGAAACGCTGAACATCTCCAAGGAGAAAGCCGTCCTCAGCGACGACATTTTCGCCCGTTTGGAGAACATCCCCCTCGTGGACAGATACGGCGCATATCAGCTTCTCGATGAGCAGTGGAGGGAAATCGCCATCGATCTCGAAGTGATTCAGACCGAGGGCTTTGCGGCAACCAGGCAGGTCGATCCGAACATGGTGCTCAAAAAGAAGGACGGCAAGGAGCAGGAGGTGCAGGACGGCTGGGTTGGCCACATCATCCCCTTTGCGCTCGTTCAGGAAACCATGCTCTCGGCGAACCTCGATGCGCTGAAGGCGTGTGAAGTCCGCCTCGGCGAGATTGCCGCGGAGTACGAAGGCCTCTTGGACGAGCTGGACGAAGAGGAAAAAGAAAAGGGTTTTGTAAACGATGCGAAGGATGCCTTCGTTTCCGCCGAGGTGAAAAAGGCGCTGAAGGCGAAGGATGCCGAGCCTGAAACGCTTGCGGTCTTGGAAAAGGTCGATGCGCTCAATGCGGAGGAAAAGGCGCTCAAAAAGAAAGTCAAAGAGGACGGCGCCGCGCTGCATCTCCTGACCAAGAAGGCGATTGAAAACCTGAGCGACGCGCAGGCGACAGAACTCATAAAACGGAAGTGGATTGTTCCGCTTTGCAAGGGCATCGCGCGCCTTCCCCACGGCGTCATCGACGGCTTCATCGCAAAGCTCGAGGCGCTGTGCGCCAAGTATGAGACCACATTTGCGCAGGTCGAGCAGGAGATCGCCGAAACCGAAGCATCCCTCGCTTCCCTGCTCGACGGCCTTACCGGCGATGCATTCGATATGAAGGGCATCGCGGAGCTGAAACTGCTCCTCGGGGGTGAATAGTATGCAGGATACCGCAAAAATACCGGCTGTTCGCTTTGAAGGGTTTACCGATGATTGGGAACAGCGTGAACTCGGAGAGATTGCGAGCATTACATCGGGGTTTATGGGGAATTCACTTCTCTCTGATGCAGAATATAAGCTAACACGAATAGAAACTATTGCCGAGGGTATTGTTGATGAGACAAGAATAGGATTCTCGAATATAAAACCAGATGACAGCTTTTTATTAAAGGCAGGCGATATTTTATATAGTAATATCAATTCAATATCGCATATGGGAAAAGTAGCTAAATTCGAAGGGAAATCCGTTCTCTACCACGGAATAAATCTCCTGCGAATAGCTCCATTCGATACTGTATTATCTGATTTTCTGCTGCAAGCGTTAAGCACTGAAAGAAGTCGTAACTGGGCAAAATCGCATGCAAATCAAGCCGTAAGCCAAGCAAGTATAAACCAATCACTGCTTGCCTCTCAAAAGATATCTATCTGTAGTATTAAAGAACAGCAGCATATCGGTGCGTATTTTTATCGGCTCGAAAATCTCATCACCCTTCACCAGCGCAAGTATGCAAAGCTCGTGAACATCAAAAAATCCATGCTCGAAAAGATGTTCCCGAAAGATGGCGCACTCGTTCCCGAAATCCGCTTCGCCGGTTTTACCGACGCTTGGGAACGGCGTAAGGTAAAAGAGCTTTGTTCAATTGGCACAGGTAAAAGCAATACACAAGACCAAGTTGATGATGGAAAGTATCCATTTTATATAAGGTCAGATGTCCCCGTGAGAAGCAACAAATATCTCTATGATTGTGAGGCGGTCATTACTATTGGTGACGGAAATATCGGTAGAGTGTTTCATTATATAAACGGGAAGTTCGATTTACACCAAAGATGCTATAAAATGACGGATTTTCAGGATATTTGGGGAAAATATTTCTTCTACTTCTTCTCAGCTAAGTTCTACGACCGTGCGATGAAGATGACGGCAAAAGCAACAGTTGATTCTGTTCGTTTTGAGATGATTTCAGAAATGGACATTCAAAAACCATCACAACTCTCTGAGCAGCAAAAAATCGCTGAGTTCTTTACTAAGCTCGACAACCTCATCACCCTCCATAAGCAAAAGTTAGAGCGCCTGCAAAACATCAAAAAATCCATGCTCGAAAAGATGTTCGTATGAGGCAGAAAGGAGCGCCCCATGGCATTCAGCAAAGAGGCCGATTTTGAAAGCGCCCTCATCAAAATCCTCTCCGAAAAGGGTTGGGAAAGCGCCGTTTTGAAGAACTATACGGAACGGCAGCTTATTCGGAACTGGGCGGATATCCTGTTTGAAAACAACCGCGATATCGACCGCCTGAACGACTATCCCCTCACAGCCGGCGAAATGCAGCAGATCATCGAGCAAATCGGCAGCTTAAAAACGCCGCTGAAGCTCAACGGCTTCATCAACGGGCGCAGCGTGACCATCGTCCGCGACAATCCGCAAGACGGGCGGCACTTCGGCAAGGAGGTATCCCTGAAAATCTACGACCGCCGCGAGATCGCCGCCGGCCAAAGCCGATACCAAATTGCGAAGCAGCCGATATTTCCCACAAAATCGAAAATCCTCAACGATCGCCGCGGCGATTTGATGCTGCTGATCAACGGCATGCCGGTCATCCACATCGAGCTGAAGAAGAGCGGCGTGCCGGTCAGCCAGGCGTGCAACCAAATTGCGAAATACGCCGCCGAGGGAATCTTCAGCGGGTTGTTCGCATTGGTGCAGATATTTGTCGCGATGAGCCCCGAAGATGCCGTGTACTTTGCGAACCCGGGGCCCGAGGGCAGGTTCAATCCCGATTACTATTTCCGCTGGGCAGACTTCGACAACGAGCCCATTACCGACTGGAAGCGGGTGTCTTCATCCCTCCTCTCCATCCCCATGGCGCATCAGCTCATCGGGTTTTATACCGTTGCGGACGATTCCGACGGCGTTTTGAAGGTTATGCGCAGCTATCAGTACTATGCCGCAAACGCAATCTCCGATAAAGTGTCCAAGACCAACCGGCAGGATACAAGCCAGCGCGGCGGGTATATATGGCACACGACGGGATCGGGCAAGACGATGACATCCTTCAAATCCGCGCAGCTCATCGCGTCATCCAAAGACGCCGATAAGGTGATCTTCCTCATGGACCGCATAGAGCTCGGCACGCAGAGCCTGAAGGAATATCGCGGGTTTGCCGACGAAAACGAGGCCGTGCAGGCGACCGAGAACACGGGCGTGCTCGTGAATAAACTCAAGAGCAGCGACCCCTCCGATACGCTGATCGTAACCTCCATCCAGAAGATGAGCAACATCAAGGACGAGGCGGACGGAGGGCTGAACGCGGCGGATATAGAGCGCATGAACGCAAAGCGCATTGTCATTATAGTGGATGAATGCCATCGCTCCACATTTGGCGAAATGCTGCTCACCATCAAGCGCACCTTCCCGGATGCGTTGTTCTTTGGCTTTACGGGAACGCCCATTCACCCCGAAAACGAAAAAAAGATGAACACCACGGCAACGGTGTTTGGCGACGAACTGCACAGATACAGCATTGCAGACGGCATACGGGATAAAAACGTGCTCGGGTTTGACCCGTACAAAGTTTTGACATACAAAGATAAGGACCTGCGCGAAGCCGTTGCCCTTGAGAAAGCAAAGGCCGCCACCGTCGCCGAGGCAATTGCCGACCCGGCAAAGAGCAAGGCATTCTATGCGTACATGGATCTTCCGATGGCGGGCGGGAAGGATGCCGAAGGCAATTACATCAAGGGCATCGAGGATTACTTGCCCAACAGCCAATATACCTGTGACGAGCATCAGAAAATGGTCGTCCGAGACATCCTTGAAAATTGGCTGGTCCTGAGCCGCAACGGCAAGTTCCACGCCATTTTTGCAACGGGAAGCATTCAAGAGGCAATCCGATATTATCGCCTGCTGAAAGCCGCCGCCCCGCAGCTAAAGATTGCCGCGCTCTTTGATCCCAATATCGACAACAACGAAAATGCCATCACCAAGGAGGATGGGCTTTCGGAAATCATCGTAGATTATAACGCAAGGTACGGCCAGGATTTTTCCATTCCCACCTTTGCAAAGATGAAAAGGGATATCGCCGCGAGGCTGGCGCACAAAAGGCCGTATGAGCGCATCGAACGAGAGCCTGAAAAGCAGATTGATTTGCTTATCGTCGTCGATCAAATGCTCACCGGGTTTGACTCCAAGTGGATCAATACCCTCTATATGGATAAAATGCTGCGGTACGAGAACATTATTCAGGCTTTTTCCCGCACCAATCGCCTTTTCGGCCCGGAAAAGCCGTTCGGCACCATTCGCTATTACAGAAGGCCGCATACCATAGAGAAGTATATCGAAGAGGCGTTCAATCTATATTCGGGCGAAAAGCCCTATGGCCTATTCGCCGAGCGCCTGATCGAAAACCTCGAGAAAATCAATCTATTGTATGGCGAAATCAAAGCCTTGTTTGAAAATGCCGGCGTGGCGGATTTTTCGCGGTTGCCGGATGAGATTGCCGAAAAGAAGAAGTTCGCAGAGCTCTTTTCGAGCCTGAACAGTTTCCTCGAGGCGGCGAAGGTTCAGGGGTTCTTCTGGAACAGGCTATCCTATGACTTTGCCCATCCCGATACCTGTGAGAAGTACACGATTGAGGTGGTGTTAGATGAAAAAACCTATCTGGTCCTCGCGCTGCGATACAAAGAGCTGTCCGGCAGCGGCGACGGGGGCAGCGACGATTTGCCGTATGATATCGACGGCTATCTTACTGCAATCGATACCGATGTGATCGATGCCGACTACATGAACTCGCGTTTTGAGAAATATCTGAAGCTACTCCACCAAAAAGGCGCATCCGCCGAACTGATCAAACAAGCCGAGGATGAGCTGCATAAGACGTTTGCCACGCTGTCGCAGTATGAGCAGAAGTATGCCAATATCTTTCTTCACGATATGCAGCGCGGCGACGTCGTTCCCGAAGAGGGAAAGACCCTTCGCGACTACATAACAGAATATATGTCCAGAGCGAAGGATGACCAGATTCACAGGGTCGCCGTCGCGCTCGGACTCGATGAAAGCAAGCTTCGCGGCATGATGGCGCTTAAGGTTGAGGATGCAAATATCAATGAGTTCGGACGGTTTGATGCGTTGAAGGCTACCGTCGATAAGAAAAAGGCGAAGGAATACTTTGAGAAGATCGAAGGCGCCAAGGTCATCCCCCCGAAAGTCTCCATGAAAACAGACAAGCTGCTTCGCGATTTCATTCTGAGCGGTGGATTCGATATCGAAATGCCGCAGTAGCGCCTGTAAATGCCAAAGGCGCAACATCCGTTTTCCGTTCGCCCGCCGATTCATTGTTGATTTACATCCGATTCGGAGCATCAAAAAAGCCCGTAACCGGGGCGAAACGCCTTGGCATACGGGCATTTGTGCGAGTGGGTTGTTATCTCTTGGAGAACTGGGGCGCGCGGCGCGCGGCTTTGAGGCCGTACTTTTTGCGTTCCTTCATGCGCGGGTCGCGCGTGAGGAAGCCCGCCTTTTTGATGGCGTCCTTCAGGTCCTGATCCGCCTTGACGAGGGCGCGGGAGATTCCGTGCCTCGCGGCGCCCGCCTGACCGGTGTATCCGCCGCCGGTGACGGTGATTATGATGTCGAAACGACCGAGCGTATCGGTCAGCGTCAGCGGGGCGCGCACGATGGTCTTGAGCGTCTCAAGGCCAAAGTACTCCTCGATGTCGCGCTTGTTGATGGTGATACGACCTTCGCCGGGGAGCAGACGCACGCGAGCGATCGCCTTTTTTCTCCTGCCAACGGCACTGTAGCAAACCTCAGACATGTTTCATCCTCCTCCCTTTATTTGACCTCGAGCACTTCGGGCTTCTGCGCAGCCTGGTCGTGCTCGGGTCCGGCGTATACGCGCAGCTTCTTGAGCATCTTGTAGCCGAGCGGGCCCTTCGGGAGCATTCCCCGAACCGCTTCGCGGAACATGAAGACCGGCTTGGTCTCCAACATCCTGCGCGCGGTGGTCTTCTTGAGGCCGCCCGGATAGCCGGTGTGACGATAGTAAATCTTCTGATCGAGCTTCTTGCCCGTCAGGCGGATCTTGTCCGCATTGATGATGACGACGAAATCGCCCGTATCCACATGGGGCGTGAACGTGGGCTTATGCTTACCGCGGAGAATCGTGGCGACCTGCGTCGCGAGGCGACCCAGCACCTGGCCTTCCGCGTCGATAACGTACCATTTCCGCTCTACGGTGCTTGCTTTGGCGACATAACTGCTCACCGGAATACCCTCCCCTGTCGTTGGTTCAAACTTCGTGCATCCCGCGAGGTCAGGCGCGGCATGCCTGATTCGATGGACTCGGGGCTAGTGATTCCATCGAGCACCAATAAGTATATCGCGCAAGCCCTTGCCCTGTCAAGAAAGAAATGATTAAGTTTCTATGTCAATCGATGCACATCGCGAACGTTTCGCCCTCTATACAGGTGGGTTCCGCCGCGCAGATGCTCAGAGCGTTCACCTGCGGCGGAAGCGACAGCGCCATCATTCCGTCGGTATATGCGCGAATACGCAAGCCGACAATCGGCAGTTCCGCGCCCTCGGGCAGGAGCACGATCACTTCTTCGGCCGTGTCGTCTTCTGCAATGCGCAAATACCCTTCCGCAGCGTCCAGCACTTCGCCGGAAATCACAAACGCCTCGACCTTTTGGGCGTAAATCTGGCCGGGGAGGGAGGCGCTCATGTTGCCGTCGTAGGTGATGTACAGATACGCGTTCTCCTCGGGCATTGGGTCGATGCCTTCAAACGCGGTGTTCTCGTCCACGTTGACCTGAATCTCGCCGTATTCCTGCGTGTCGAGCAGGATCATTTCCTCTTCGCTGTGCAGCACAAATCCCTCGAGCCGCGCGTCTTCGATTTCCTGCGCACCGGCGGAAATGCCGCCGAGCGCCAGAAGCGCGAACATCATAAAACAGACGATCATCATGGGCATAGATTTTTTCATTTCGGGTTCACTCCTTTTCTTTTGCGGCGGTTTTCCGCCGCCTTCTATTCTGACGGGATGCGCGCAAAATGGTTCCCTTGTCCGAATGTGTAAATCATAACGCAAGCCGCGCAGCGCGCTCTTCACTTAAAACCGTGAAAGTGGTAAAATAGTGAAGGGTGATGACAGTGGAGAGCTTTGCGAATAGCGCGGAAATGTTTGCGCAGTCCTTGGGTTTGAAAGAGCCATGGAGGATCGAACGAGCGGAATTTAATGGACAGGAACGTGCAGTGCACATATACGTCAGTGCGCGAAAGACAGCGAAATATGCGTGTCCGATTTGCGGAGCCATGTGCAAGCGTTATGACGATGAAGAAGAATGCGTGTGGCGGCACGGAGACGTGGTGTTTTTTCCATGTTATGTGCACTGTAGGCGACCACGCGTGGAGTGCGAAACGCACAATATCCACGTCGTGACCGCACCGTGGGCAAGGAAGGGCAGTCGCTTCACGATGCTGTTCGAAAGCTATGCGATGCTGCTATTGAGTGCAATGACGGTGAACGAAGCGCGCAAGGTGTTGAGGATAAGCGGAACGGCACTGACGCACATCATGCGGTACTGGGTCAGCCACGCCGAAGAGAGGCAGAACTTGAGCGATGTCAAGATGCTACACATCGACGAAACATCGTTCAAGCGTGGACAGAGCTATGTAACGGTGATAATAGACGGAGCTTCTCACAAAGTAATTGATGTTGAGGAAGGGCGAGACGCTACGACAGTGGAACGTTTTTCGACATATTTGGATGCGCATAAAGGTGACAGCTCGGAGATCGAACGCGTGACATGTGATATGTCGGGAGCGTATAAATCGGGCGTGAGCGTGTGTTTTCCAAATGCCAAACGGACGATTGACAAGTTTCATGTGAAGAAGCTATTGCTTGATGCCCTGAACAAGGTGCGCATAGAAGAACAGGGGCGTCAAGCGAAGCGTCGGGACGCCGGACGCAAGCTACTGATGATTCCGGAGGCGCGAATGACAGAGGAACAGCGTGCGAAGATGGACACATTGAGCAAAGCGTACCCGAAGACCGGTCGTGCATTCCGAATGGTACAGAGTCTGGACGAGATGTATAGTGCAAAGACGATCGCCGAAGGAAAAACCTATTTTGACAAGCTTTGCCGTTGGATGCGTAGAAGTCGTTTGGAGCCGATGAAAGTAGCGGCACAGACGCTCAAGGAGAACGAATGGGAGATTCTGAACTATTTTGCCGCCCGACTGACCAATGCTGTTTCAGAGGGCCTGAACAGCCTGATCCAAGCCGCGAAGCGGAAGGCACGGGG
Organism: Christensenellales bacterium; assembly: GCA_050946115.1. Lineage (GTDB taxonomy): Bacteria > Bacillota > Clostridia > Christensenellales > Aristaeellaceae > CAYFRC01. The sequence goes on along the minus strand of JBMNUF010000022.1, from coordinate 23,204 downwards.
CTTTCGGACTTACGAGGGATTTCGCTGTATGATCATGCTTCTGGTCGGAAGGCTCAAACCGGACTGCATCCCGCTCTTTGAGTGACTTTTCACGGTAATGAGAGAAGAACCCACGCAGCGCGCCCGCTTGACAAACCGTCTGCGCAAGGATATACTGCGAATAATAGCAAAAGAACGGTGCATAGCCAAACTTGTTCGCGATCCCCTTGAAGCCCTCTTTTCCGCCGACGAAGCGGGGTTTGTGGGTACGGCGTCGTTCCGCTTCATGTTGTATACGCTCTCCTGCAAGAGTACCCCGGCGCGAACCGCAGGAGCCACCTTTCGGCGCTCCGTTCCGGGAGAGGATACCGAATTCATATAAGTACTTCCGGTGTCTCGGAAGCTACAGCGAGGTGCATTGATATGCCGCAATACGGCCTCTTGGGGGAAGTGCTTGCGCACAGCCATTCGCCGCAGATCCACCGCATGCTCGGGGAGTACGCATACAGTCTGTATGAGATGGCCGCCTCAGACATCCCGTCCTTCCTGAAATGCGGCGCGTGGGACGGGCTCAACGTGACCATCCCCTACAAAAAGGCCGTCTTCCCCTATATGGACGAAGTAGGCCCCGATGCCGCGCTGACGGGGTGCGTCAACACCGTCGTCAGGCGAAACGGAAAGCTGTACGGCGACAATACCGACGTATACGGCTTTGCGGAGACGGTGCGTCGCTTCGCCATCCCCGCCGCGGGAGAGGATGTGCTCGTCTTGGGGAGCGGCGGCGCGTCCGCCGCCGTGTGCGCCGCGCTGAAATCCTTCGGCTGCAAGCCCATCGTCGTCAGCAGGCGCGGTGAAATCACCTACCAAACCCTTTCCCCCTTCAGATATACAAAATACATCGTCAATACGACGCCGCTCGGCATGTATCCGAACAACGGCGAAGCCGCCGTCGATCTGGAAGATTTCCCCCATTGTCGGGGCGTGATCGACCTCATCTACAATCCCCTGCGCACAAAGCTGCTCCTGCAGGCGGAAGAAAAAGGCATCCCGACCGCAAACGGCCTATATATGCTCGTGGCGCAGGCAAAGCGCAGCGCGGAGCTTTTCACGGGGCGCGCCATCGCGGATGAAGAAATCGGGCGCATCTACGAAACGCTCTCTCAATCGCTTAGGAACATCGTCCTCATCGGCATGCCGGGCTGCGGCAAAAGCACCCTCGCAAAGGAAATCGGGCAAAAGACGGGGCGCAAAGTACTCGATTCTGACGAAGAGATTTATAAAAAACACGGCATGACGCCTTCGGAAATGATCCTCCAAAAAGGGGAAGCCGCCTTTCGCGACGCGGAATGCGCGGTGTTGAAGGACATCGGAAAACTCTCCGGCTGCGTCATCGCGACGGGCGGCGGTGTCGTGACGCGCCGCGAGAACTACGCCTCGCTCCGCCAAAACGGCGCCATCGTTTGGCTTCGGCGCAATGTTGAAAACCTTCCGATCGACAATCGCCCGCTCTCGCAAAAAAAGACGCCCGCCGCGCTCTACGCCGAACGGGAGCCACTCTACAGGGAATTCGCGGATATCTCCGTCGATATGGACGGCGCGGATCGCGATATGCAAATCGAAAATCTGTTGCGCGGAGGAATCGAAGATGAAAGTGCGCGTCATTAACGGACCCAATCTCAATATGCTCGGCATTCGGGAGCCATCCCTGTACGGTGCGCAGAGTTATAATGACCTCGTGCGCTTCATCGAAGATGCCGCAGCGGAAATCGGGCTCGAGGTCGATTGCTTTCAGAGCAACCACGAGGGAGAAATCGTCGAATGCATCCAAAATGCGCTCGGCGTATACGATGCCATCGTTATCAATCCCGCGGCATACACGCACACAAGCATCGCGATACTGGACGCCTTAAAGGCGGTCGCGCTGCCCGCCGTCGAGGTACACCTGTCCGATGTTTCGACGCGGGAGGCATTTCGGCAAATCTCCTACGCGGGCATGGCGTGTGTCAAAACCTATATGGGGCTCGGCTTTGAGGGGTACAGGCAGGCACTCCTATATCTTAAAGCATACAAAGCGCCGTAAATCCTCCTCGTCCGCCCGCAGGGCGGAAGGGCGGGTGGGTGGGGCGCGACTTTTTCTCTCCGCGAGGAGGGAAAAGAGCAGTCACAGATTGTCTTTCATCCACGCGGCGCAGTGTAGCGCCCACTTCTTCGTCGCTTCGGTCTGTTCTACCGTGGGGAAAACGCTCGCCGCGACGCGCAGAGCTTCCGCAACCATTCTTTCTTTTATGTCCCGAATCTCCGCGCCATATGCATCGAGTACTTTTCCCATCCTCCGCCGAAACGCCTCGGCGGGGATTTCTTCGTTTCCCGCGTCGAGCCACATCCATATGGCATAGGCGACATCCGTCGCGGCATCGCCCATGTGCGCCGCGTCCCAGTCGATGATCGCCTGCGGCATCCCTTCTCGAAACACAAAATTGCACGGCGAAAGGTCCCCGTGGCAAATCGTTTCGCCGTCGGAACCGAAATCGCGCCCCGCATCGTGCAGCGCGCGGATCATCCGAAACGCCTTTTCGCACTGCTCATCCGTAAAAAGCCCGAGGTTTGCGGGGCATTCCCCCTCGATATATTCCAAAACGAGCCTGTTCTTTTCATCCGCCCCAAAGCACTTCGGCACAAAGCATATGCCCCGCTTTCGCATATGCGAAAGCGCCCGCATTTGGAATTGCGCGTTTTGCGGCATCGGCCGTTTGATCACATCGCCGTCCCGAACCAGTCCGACGGTGACCCTTCCGCCGAGAAGTTGCTCCTCCAATCCCCTCATTCCTCCCCGAAAAGACGCGAAAGCCTAAGCTTCGCCCTGTACGCATCGTTTCTGGACACGCCCTGCTCCATGAGCGTCTCCGATGCCTGCCGCACGGAGAGCCCCGCGAGCAAAAGCTCCACCATCCGCGCCTCGACGGACGCGGCGGTATTCAGCGCCTCCTCCGCTTCTTCTCTTTCCGGGAACGCGCACACCACGCAGTATTCACCTTTTTCGACGTTTTCATTTGCCCGCAGCCGCGCGAGCACCTCTTCGCACGTGCCCGTGTCGATTTTTTCGTAGAGCTTGCTGATGTCGCACGCGACGGACAGCATGCACTCGGGCGATACCTCGGAAATCATCTCCACAAGGTCTACCACCCTGTGCGGCGATTCGTAGAACACCGCGACGCGCACATCGCCATTGGATATCTTCTCCAATTTCTCGCGCAGCGGCTTTTTTTCACGCGGCAAAAAGCCGTAGAACGCGAATTCCCGCGCGTCGAACCCGCTCGCGGAGATCGCGGCAACCGCCGCGCAGGGACCGCATATCGGCACCACGCGAATGCCCGCTTCGATCGCCGCGCGCACCACGGGGGAGCCGGGGTCGGAAATGCCGGGCGTGCCCGCGTCGCAGACGAGCGCGACCGTCATATCCTCGCGCAGCATCTTGTCGATCAGCCCGTCCGCCCTTTGCACCTCGTTGTGCCTGTGGCTGGAGACCATGGGCTTTCGCACGTCCAGTTTTGACAGCAGCTTCATCGTCACCCGCGTGTCCTCCGCCGCGATCAGGTCGCATTTTTCAAGCGCCTCCCGCATCCTTGGCGTCAGGTCGTTCAGATTGCCTATCGGCGTCGCGACCACCCAAAGTTCCGCCATCGTGCGCGCCCTCCTTTCCGCCCTTTACGACGTAGCACAGTTCCCCCGTCACGGCGTATCGGTCGAGGATTTCCATCCCATTTGGGAGATTGTTCTCCATCCAATGGGAATACTGTCTTTCCATGCCGACGGATCGCCCGCCGAGCGTCCGCGTCGGAAACGTCACGAGCGCAAACCCCTGCGTTTGCGCCAAAAGCCGCGCCCCCGCGCCCTTTTCCTGCGCTTCCAACACCGGCAAAAGCTTCATCATGAGCACCAGGTCGGCATCCCCCTCGGGCATTCCCGCCGCGAGGTCGCACACGTCCGCCTGCACATCCCACGAAAGCGCCCGCGCCCATTCGTTCACGATGCGCACCTGCCCGCCGCCGACGTCGTACCCCCGTACGCGAAACCCCTTCGCGCCGAGGTACAGCGGATTGATGCCGCAGGCGAGGTCTTTGATCGCCTTGGGCGCGCCCGTCGCGGAAAACACCCTGTCATACAGCGCGTCCATGTCGCGCAGGCGCTCCCGCGTCGAGGCGTGCGTTTTGAGCGCATCCGTAAGCGCGGATACATCCCCCTCAAGGTATCGCGCAAGACATTCCCGCGCGCGCTTCATCTCTTCGACGGTCATAAACGCGCCCGTCATCTGGTGCAGCTTTGCCTTTGTCGCCTTTTCGGCCTCCTTGGCGTTGCCTCGGTTTTTCAGTTCCCGCTGGTATATGCGGTTCACGGCGTCGATGCATACGTCCGCGTATTTCTTTCCGTCAAACACCGCGAATCAACTCCATCAGCCGCGCGTAAAAGCGCAGGTTGTGCGCCGTTGCGAGCCTGTACGCCTGCGGATCGCCGATCTTGAACAGGTGGTAGAGATAGCCCCTCGAATACCGCCTGCACAAAACGCAATCGCAGTTCGCATCGACCGGCTCCTTTTCGCGAACGTGGTGGGCATCGAGCGCGTAATAGAATTTATAGAAGCTGCCGTCGCCCCGCATGACGTCCTCGTGCGTCTCCCGCCCGTCCACGAATGTATACAGCCTGAAATGGCGCGCCTCGCGCGTGGGGATCACGCAGTCGAACAGCGTATACCCCATTTTATGGCACCTGACGATCTCCTCCGGCCGCCCGACGCCCATGGCGTATTTGGGCTTTCCGTCCTCCATCGCCTCGGCTGCATATTGCAGGATGTCGTCCCGCAGCGTGCCGTCCGCGTCCACCGGCCACCCGCCGAAGCCGTAGCCGTCAAAGCCGATCTCCTGAAGCCGCTGCCCGCATTCCAGCCGCAGCGCCCTGTCGCCTCCGCCCTGCACGATTGCAAACAGGTACGGCCTCTTCCCCTTTTTCGCGTTCTTGTCGAATTCGTCCCTGCACCGCTTCGCCCATTTGACGGTCAGCTCCACGCTGCGGATTTGCTCTTCTATGGAGTCGTCCGGGTGCGTGCATACGTCCAGCGTCATCATGATGTCCGATCCGTACTGGAACTGCGCCTGAATGCACTTTTCCGGCGTGAAAATCAGCTTTTCCTTCCCCATGTCGGGGCGAAACAGTATTTCGTTGTCGCGAATCTCGCCATATGCGGCGTTTTCACGGATCAGCGAATAGAGCTGAAACCCGCCCGAATCCGTGAGGATCGTCCTGTTCCAGCCCGTAAAGGCGTGCAGCCCGCCGAGCGATTTTACGGTCTTCGCACCGGGGCGATTGTACAGGTGATACGTATTCATCACGCAGCCGAAAAGCCGCGCGTCCTCCGCATCCTCAAAGCCCGTACACCGCAGCGCGCCGTAGGTCGCATCCGGGAAAAACGCCGGAAGCGGCACTTCCCCGTGGTTCGTCAAAAGCGTGTCGTTCATGGTTCCTCCGATTTCTCGACGATCCGAAGCGTCGCGCTTCGGGAGCGCGGGTTCCGTTCAAGCTCCTCCTCCGTCGCCGTGATCGGCTTTCGCGTAATCAGTTTCGCGACGGGCTTCTTTCCGCATACGCATATGGGGATGTTCTTGGGGCACGTACACGGGTCCGCAAGGCTTCGGAACGTGTTTTTGACGATCCGATCCTCCAGCGAATGGAAGGCGATCACGCACAGGCGCCCCTTCGGCTTGAGCAAATCGACGATGTCCCGAAGCGCCTGTTCCAGCGGCTCCAATTCGTCGTTCACGGCGATCCGCAGCGCCTGAAACGTCCTGCGCGCGGGGTGCTTTTCTTTTTCGCGCAGCTTTTTCGGGATCGCCGCGTCGATGATATTCGCCAGCTGCCCCGTCGTCTCGATCGGCCGCCTGTCGACCAATACCTTTGCGATGTGCGCCGCCCAGTTTTCCTCTCCGTAGTCGCGCAGGATGCGCGCAATGTCCCTTTCGCTCCACCCGTTCACGATGTCCCGCGCGGAAAAGGGCTGCGACCTGTCCATGCGCATGTCGAGCGGCGCGTCGTCGTGATAGGAAAACCCGCGCTCCCGCACGTCTAACTGGTGTGAGGACACGCCGAGGTCGAGCAGTGCCCCGTCGAGGGCGGGCAGGCCGAACTTCTTCGCGTCGTGAAAATTCCCGTGGATCGCGTGGAAGCTTTGGTTTTTCCCCAGTCGCGCGACGGCGGCTGCGATCGCGTCCTCGTCGCGGTCGATGCCGTAGAGCGCGCCGCCCGAAATCCGCTGCAGGATCGCCTCCGAATGCCCGCCGCCGCCCAGCGTGCCGTCCAGATATGCGCCGTCGGGCTCGATCGCAAGCCCCTCGATACACTCCGCGAGCAGCACCGGCTCGTGCCGAAACTCCATCCCATTCCCCTCTTTGCGCGTTTTTTTCATTATACCATATCTTTGGCGCGCTTGCTTTTGCCCCGCCCATGTGTTAATATACTTTTATCATTCTGCCTTGGAAGGAAGAGACGCGCTTGAATCCGATATATCTCTCCACCGGCACGTTCACGGGGCGCGTGAACGGCAGAAACCTGCGCCTTCTCGCCGAACACTGGCGCGAATTTGCCTGTGACGGCTTTGAACTGCTGCTTTTTGAGGACATTTACGAGCGGCTGCCCGACGCGCTGCCCCTGTATCGCGATATTCCCATCCCCGTCGTGCATTCGGACAAGACCATAGGGGATCTCCTGAGCGCGCCGGAGGAGGAAGCCTATGCCGCCGCGGAGCGCCTTTTGCGCACAAATTTGGACGTGTGCGAGGCAGTCGGCGCGACGAAAATGGTCCTGCACGGCTGGGGCAGGCCCGACAGGGACCGCGAGCACGACCTCATCTGCGAACGGATCCTGCGCCTTTGGGAGATCGCGCGGCTGCGCGGCGTGGACCTCCTCCCCGAAAACTGCTGCTGCGAATATCGCGACCCCATCGCGATGTTCGACAGCCTGTTGCGGTTGGAGCCGCGCATGCACTTCATCTTCGATACGCGCCTCGCGCAGTTTCATCGGCAGATTCCGGAGATGCTGCGCGCCGAATCGTTCCAAAGACACGCCGTGCACATGCACATCAACGATTTTGCGGGCAACCATAAGGAATGGGACGCCTTGGGGCGCACCCCGCCGTTCGGAACGGGGGACGTCGACTGGGAATCCCTCTTTGAAGGGCTGCGCAAATTGCCCTATCGCGGCTCCGTTACGCTGGAAGCGCCCGCCATGCTCGCGCAGGGCGTGGATACGGAGACGCTCAACCGCCGCCTTTCCTTCATCCGCAGCCGCCTGTAACTATGTACAGTGAAGGGATATTCTTCGCGCATTGGGATGTTCCCTTTTTTGCGCCAAGCGCTGCGACACACAGTACCCGCACTGCCCTTTGACCGCATACCGCAAATTTCTCCCTTGCAGTATCGTCACGATGTTTCCTTTCGGGGCGCGGAGAACAAGCCCCTTGCCGCTACAGTTTTTTTCTCATGACGAGCCTGCCGCCCGCCTCATACCATAGTTCAAAGCCCGCCTTTTCGTACATCCGGGCAGCGCCCATAAAGTCATCCTCCGCGCTTACGAATTCCCTGTTCGGATACGCCTCGACAAAATGAAAGCCGTCCTTCGCCGCGTCATCGCATACGCGATGCAAAAGCATCGTCGCGATGCCCTTTTCGCGCATCTCAGGCGCGACGGCAAAGCAGAAGATCGATTTGACCTTTGTTTCCGGCGCGTCCTTTTTCACCGCCTGCATAAACATTTTCCAGGAAATGCAATCGTAGCAGGCGGATTTTGTGTTGGCGTTGCACCAGCCGACGACCTCGTGTCCGCGATAGGCGAGATAGCCCTGTATTATGTCGCGTTTCACATACTCGGCGGCAACGACACGCCTCTTTTCGGCGGTCGAAAAATCGCGCCCGTCGCAATCCTCGCCCGCCCAACAGACGCAGTAACAGCGATGCTCGTCCTTTCCCGTCGAATGCGGCGTGGTGTCGAAAAAGCGCAGGTAGTCCTCGGCTCTGTCGGGTGTGAGCCGCCGTATCTCGAAGTTCGCCTTCCCGTCCTCCCGCGTCGTGCCGTAGGCAAAGAGCGTCTGCGGGCAGTAGTCGTTTGAAATCGCCGCCGATTTCTTTTTCATGGCTTTGCCCTCTTTACCGTCGTTGCGCAGCTCCCGACAGAGCGCGATGTAATCCATCGAGTATTCGTCCTCGCCCGCGACCGCGCGCGTCGCGGCGATGGCAAGGCGCATCTGCGCGCTCGTCACGTCGAGTATCGCGCTGTCCAGCCCCGCGCCGACCGCCATCGCCAAAAATGCGGCGTTGAGCGCCGCCCTATTGGGTAGGCCGTAGGAAATATTCGAAAGCCCCGCAATCAAATGCACGTCCCCGTATCGCGCGCGGAGTTCGCGGACGGCTTCGATGGATTTCATGGGGTTTCCGTCGTCCGTCGCCAGCGTCTCCACGACGCAGTCGATATAGATTTTGTCAAGCGGAATGCCCGCTTGGGTGAGCCGCGAAATCAGTCTTTCGGCATTCTCCACGCGCTCCCGCGCATTTTGGGGCATCCTCTCGGCGACCGGCATGCCGACCACGCCGACGGAAGTGCCCGCTATCAGGGGCAAAAGCTCGTCGATGCGCTCGGTCACGGTGACGGAATTGACGATGATATCCATCCCCGCACTGGCTTTGAGCGCCGCGCCCAGCACCTTTGCGGACGGCGAATCGATCATGACTCCCGCGCCCTCATGCGCGCCGATGCGCTCGATCAGTTCCAGCATCATGGGGAGCTCGTCCTCCCCCAAAAGCGCGGTGTTCACGTCCAGATAGCGCGCGCCCGCCTCGATCTGTTTTTCGATCATCCTGTCCAGTGCCGCAAAATTGCGCGCCTGCATGGCGGCGAGCGTCCTCGGAATCGAGCTGACCAGTTTTTCTCCGATCAGGATCATAGCAGTTCCTCCCTTGCAAATGCGATGAGCGCCCGCGTGAGGCGCACCTTTTTCATCGGCATCATCAGATAGAATCCGTCGCAGAACGGCCGCGCGGCGCGCATCTGCTCCTTGGCAAAGGCGACGGATTTTTCCTCGACCGCCGCGCGATCCAGCCCCTTCAGGCTTTCAACGAAATCCTCCGGCACGGCAATGCCGCGCACCTCGCTGTTCAGAAAGACGGCGTTTTTGTAGCTCGCGACGGGCAATATGCCCGCCAAAATCGGGATCTGCAGCGTTTCCCGCGCGCGTTTGAGGTTTTCTATCGTCTTCTCCCCGAAGATCGGCTGCGTGATCAGCAGATCGACCCCCGCCTCTTTTTTTCGCATCGCGCGGCGGAGCTCGTAGTCAAAGTTCTCCACGCCTACGTCCAGCGCGCCCGCGACGAGAAAGGGGCTCTCTGCAAACGTAGATTCGTTGAGGTTTCGGATGAAACCGATGAGCTTGACCGAGCTTATGCTGAACACGTTTTTGTCGCTGCGCTGTTCGCCCTCCTGTCGCTCGTCCGTAACGATCGGGTCGCCCGTCACAACGAGCACGTTCCCCACGCCCTCCATGCTCGCGCCGAGCAGCGCGCCGCGGATCGCGATGCGGTTGCGGTCGCGGCAGGTCAAATGCGGCATCACATCGATCCCCGCCTCGCGCAAAACCTTCGCCGCCATCAAAAATGAATCCGCGCGGGAGCGCGCGAGCGGCGAATCGGGCAAAGTGATGACGTCCGCGCCCGCCTGCCGAAGCTCCTCCGCCGCGCGCAGGCAGAAGGAACAGTCCGCATCGTCCGGCGGGCTGATTTCCGCCGCCAGCAGAAGTTTTCCCGTTTTCAGCGCGCGATGCGTGCGGCTCAGGCGCGCGGGGGCGGGCATTTCCTCGATGCGCGGCGCCTGCGTTCCGCGCTCCACGCCCGATTTCGGAAGAATCCGCGCGGCGCACGCGATGTGCGCGGGCGTAGTGCCGCAGCAGCCGCCCAAAATCGCCGCGCCCGCCCTCCCGATTTCCGCAAGCCGCTCCGCAAAGTACTCGGGATTGTCCCGATACGTCAGCCGCCCGGCGACGACGGAGGGATAGCCCGCGTTCGGCATCGCGATCAGCGGCGTATCCGAATGCGGCAGCGCGCGGATCAGCTGCAGCATATGCGTCGGCCCGCAGATGCAGTTGAGCCCCGCCGCGCTTACGCCCGCTTCGCGCGCCTCCTTCAAAAGCTCGGCGTACTGCCTGCCCGCGCGGGAATGCCCGTCCTGCGAGATCGCAAAGGAGACGATCACCGTCGCATCGGGCGTTTCTTCATAAATCCGGCGGATGGCGGGCAGCATCGGGGGAAAATCGTCTTGCGTCTCAAACAGAAAATCCCGCGCGCCCAGCCGCAGAAAGTCCTCCGCGACGGACAGATAGTCGCCCGCCGCGTCGCGGGATTCGGGGGAGATCGGGCCGATGTCGGCAAACACCCGCGCGCCGAACGCCGCCGCCTCCGATGTCGCGAGTTCGTACCCGGCGCGCAGAAGTGCCCTGCGGGTTTCCGCGTCCGGGAAGAGGACGGGATTCAGGCAGAAGGTATTGGTCTTGATTGCCGTCGCGCCCGATGCGAGGTATTCGCGGTGTATGCGGCGGACGAGTGCGGGGTTTGCGGTATTGGCATATTCGCAGAGATCGTCCAGCCCTGTGAGCGTTCGGTAATAGGTGCCAAACGCGCCGTCAAAAAAGAGGGGTTCCATATGCGCTGCGTGCGCCTCCGTTCGTTTCGAGTATTTCCTCCATTTATATCGGATTGCGCGCATTTTGTCAACGATGCTGGGGTTATTTTCGGATATCGTCCGAAACGCGCGCGGGATTGACTTCCGCTTGAATGCCGCTCCTCCGAGCGACTATACGAATATACAGAAACAGCCTGTGCGGGGAGACTTTTCACCCCGTATAGGCTGTTTTTTATGCCCATTGTGGGAACCGAAACGAAAGGATGCATGGCAAGATATGCCGAGTTTCATAATACTAATATTTTTAAGTATACGTTTTGAATATCTTGTTTCATACCGATCGAACAAGAAACTTGGATTATAATAATATCCATACTATTCATCCGCAGGATTTATGAACATGTTTTCATCTTCTATTTCTTCTGGACTAATTTCTTCAATATAGCACAGTCTTCATAATCAAATTCAGCTATTTATTCTTGAGCGTTTTTGAATTTTCTCGAGAATCCAATCAACATTTACACTTTCGTCGTGCATTAAATAAAGAGTAGATACATTTTTATTTCCCCTATCATGAATAGCCATTTATTTAAACGTTCTCATCTATTTAAGAGTAATTTATAGCTTTGCATTATAGCCAGCCGAGAAGGAAACACAAATTGCGGACAGGAACGCTAAACTTTTGAGAGCTCGGATTTTCTCAATGTTTATAGTTTAAGCGTTAATTATTTAAAGCATAACAGTTCTAATTTTTAATTCATAACGCATAACTTATAAAGATTAATACTTAATGTATGCGATAAGTCAGAACTTTGAAGTTCTAAATTTATGCAACTTATAATCCATATAAGTTCGCATTCAATTATGCATTTGTATTTAAACATAATGCTCTCCTGTTTTTTATTTACTGCGAAAACGGAGAAAAACGCAGTCCTGTCTATTTTTGTATTTTCAGCTATAATGCAAAGCGCATAATCTTTCTACGTCGCTATTTTAGTATTCGAACTCGATTACAGTTGTTGCGTTAGATGCTGTAATTGCAACATTGACATCCGCCATGAAATTATTGATAGAATCAACAATCGCACGCATCTTGTCGTCAATGCCTTTAGGCTCGATTAGCTCAAGCTTGTTCATAGAAACATAACCTTCATGCAGCGCCATTGCCTCTTTACTGCTCTTATTCTCAGTAAATGCCTTTGCCACCATTTCATCGGCTACGCGAGTAACCTTTTCTTCGGACTGAGATACAGCGCTTGCTGCGGAAGCCCTATTAGAAGCAAGCTTGCGATAGTATTCTTCCTGAAGTCCGATTCCAGTCTTGCGCATTTCAATTGCTTCTGCAACAGAATACGTTTCGCCGCCTATAACGACTTGCGTATTTGCGTTAGACTTGTGAAGTGCAGCGCGCAATGCACGACGCCGCATGAACAAATCTTCGATACTCTGCATGTCGGCATTAGCCCTGTCGATATACTCTCCGACTTTCATCTTAGTGAGCCTTATTGTATCTTCGGACGCCTTCTTGACATTAGATGTGTCAAGCAGCCGAATAGAGTCATTAATCTTCTTATCGATCAGCGTTGCCTGTTCAAGTGCTTTCTGAACAGTCATAGTTTCCTTAATTCCCTTTTTAGTCATTTTTGATTACCTTACCTTCCTTAATAAATAATTGTTACTATAGATAACGCCTGTTACGGCACTGTCTCCAGATAGAATGTTGCAGCTTCATATGCAACGTGCAGCACCCATGCAAGCGGATGCGATTTACACGCCTGTAACGCTTCTATTCCTGTGCCTTCGCTGCAACCCATGTGGCAATTGATAGCTGTAGCCTCTTTGTCTGTTAACGGAAAATATTTCCGACACAAATAAACAGATTTAGAGCCGTAATCTCCGAAAACGAATTTTTCATCACGGTGAAATTTAATTGTACCTCTCCATACTCCGTCTATTCGTTCGCGGCCAATCTCTTTTCTATACGTATCTACTTTGCATAACTCATGGAGTAATACAGATAGTTTTAGACCCATATTAAATGGTAAGTGTGTAATGCTCGAGTTTTCCTCAATCGGAGGGTATCTTTATTTTAAGGCATATCATGGCGTCTGTCAAGCTTTTCAGGCAAAAATTATATCGTCCGCGAAAAAACGCACTTCTTATTTTCAGCGATTTTGGGGGTATTTTCGGATATCCCCCGAAACGCGCGCGGCTATACAGTGCAACAGCCTGCATTCGGGAGGATGCGTCCCCCGCGCAGGCTGTTTTTTGCATTGTGCAGGCATCTGTCTCCCGTTTGTTTGCGCCCGTCAGCACCTGCCGTTTGGCGGGAAATAGAGCCCTCCATCGGCTTGGGCGTCCCGTCCGTCGCCCGCCAAATCACTTCGAATAAATCGTTTTTGTAAAAGCAATAGTAGCCGGTGTCGTCCTGCACGGCAAAACGCTCTGCTTTTTTCACAGACCCATCACTGCCCAATCGCGTGAAATATCCTGCGTCGTATACCCTGTCTTCCGTCAGGCTTCCTTCTACCGTGCCGCTTTTGTATCGCACGAGGATCATGTCTTCGTCGTATAGTTCATGTACGGCTGTTTTCCTTTCGCCTATTTTTCCTCATCTCCGTTTCCCTGCCGAACGGCAAGGTTTATTTTGTACACACAGTATACCACGCATCCCGAAAGAGCACAAGAAGTATGTGCCTGTGCCGTTCAAAAAAGCGCCCCCTCGCGGGAGCGCCTTTGGGATAGGTATCGTCAGTTCCAGTTCAGGTATTCGGGCTTTTTGTAGCCTTCGCCGTAGGGCTCGCTGTCGATCATGACGAGCAGGGAATCCTTGCAGCCCTCGCACATCGTCGTCTGATCCTCGGGCGCCTTGTCGACCATCTGCGCCCTGCCGTTCGTGTAGAACCAGAGGCCTTCGCCCTCCGCAAGCCCGACGCCGCTTGCGTCCTTGAGCGTCTCCAAATTCAGCCCAAATGCCGCGAGTTCTTCCTGCGTGTAGAACACCCACTTGTCCTCGGGCAGCGCGTTTTCCCATTTGCAGGCGGCGATGTCGCCGTCCTCGGACTTGCCGCCGTCGTACACTTCGATCGTGTACGCCTTGATGTTCAACACGCCGTATGCGTAGTCGATCATCTCCGCGGCGGTCGGGTAATCCTCGTAGGAGGACTTGGTGTAGCAGCCGCGCCCCGTCGTCTCCTGAAACGCCGCAGCCATCCTCGCGGCGACATCCTTCATGTAGGGGATGTCGTCGGAATCGATCGCCTCGTCATAGGGGCGGTAGCACCACGGATAGAGTACGCACTGGATGCCCGTGTGCAGCGTCGCGAGCGCATTGATCTTCTTGTTCTTCAGGAAATTCTGCACCGCCTTGATCTCCGGCTCGGATGCCGCGCCCGGGCCAGCGCTCGCAAGCGCGTTCGCGCCGATGACGCCGGTCTCCTTCGTCTCGATGTCGAAGCGCAGGTACTGATAATCGAACGTGCGGTTCAGGTCGATGCCGCTGTTGCGCGGGTCGTCGCCCAGGATACCGTTGCCGTCCCAATCGGGGCTCTCCATGCCAAACGTCGGCGTGCTGCGCGTCACCTCGGGCTGTACGTCCGCCGTGCCGCGATAGAGCGTGGCGATGTAGCCGTCGCCGTCGATGTCGGTGTACGGGTCGGAGAATACCACGCCGTCGCCGTTCAGGTCGCGGGCGCGCAGGTTCTGGCGGGTGTTGTACACGAAGGACTGCTCGTAGCCGTCGGGATTGATGACGGGTACCATGTACACGATGTATTTATCGAGAATCTGCCGCACCTGCTCGGTATCGGCGTTTTCCGTCATCCACCACGCGAAATACATCGCGCAGGATGCGGATTCCCGCTCGCCGCCGTGTATGTTTGCCAGGACGGAGATGCCCGTCTTCTCCTCTTCGGGGACGGCGTAGTTGGTGATTTCCATGCACCAAAGGTTTCGCCCCTGCCAGGAGATGCCGATGGGGTAGAGCTGCGTGATGTCGGGCCGGAGCGCGCACATTTCCTCCAACTGCCCCTCGAGTTCGCTGTACCTATACCGCGCCTCCCAATCGATGGAGACCGCAGGGCCTTCCGCGCCCGCAAACGTCGCAAGCGCCATCATGAGAACCAGAGCTGCCGCAAGAACCTTTTTCATCAAACCGTTCCTCCTGTCGATCTGTATTCGCTTTACTGTAGTGCCATGATAGCAGATGAAACCGCGCCTGTCAACAGAAGATTCTGTTAAAAGGCTCCCCGTTTCGGCGCGCGCATCGCGAAATCTTCCGAAACGGGTGCATTTTCCCGCCGTTTGCGCTATAATGGTGTACGGAAACGGCTTCGGGAGGGATTTTTGTGGAATACACACAGATGGAGCAATATTGGATATGGCTTTCGAGCGTACAGGGCGTGGGCATCAAGCGGTTCAACCGCCTGCTCGCCGATTTTGGGGACGCGAGGACGCTTTGGGACAATATTCGGGGCACCCCCGTGCCGTATCTGCCGCAAAAGGTCTATCAGGCGATCCTGGGCGCGCGCACGGACGAATACTTCTACGCGCTCTTTCGCCGCTTTGAGGAGCGGGAGATCGCCTGCATCCCGCTCATCTCGGAGCTATACCCGCAGAGCCTCGCGCGCATCGAGGACGCGCCGAACGTCTTGTACGTCAAGGGAGAGGGAAACCTCCTCTTCGACAGGGCGATCTCCGTCGTCGG
This sequence comes from Christensenellales bacterium, assembly GCA_050946115.1. Classification (GTDB taxonomy): domain Bacteria; phylum Bacillota; class Clostridia; order Christensenellales; family Aristaeellaceae; genus CAYFRC01. The sequence continues at coordinate 7,810 of JBMNUF010000022.1, read as the reverse complement.
CACGCGAAACGCCACGCGGGACGGGCTTCGCGCGGCATATGACATATGCAAAGAACTCGCGCAGCACGGGGTCACCATCGTTTCGGGCATGGCGCGCGGCATCGATACGCAGGCGCACTTGGGCTGCCTCGACGGCTGCGGCAGGACGGTCGCGGTACTGGGCAGCGGCGCGGACGTCGTCTATCCGCCCGAAAACAAAAAGCTCTACGAGCGGATTTTGCAGTGCGGCGGCATGATCGTATCCGAGCAAATGCCCGGCACGGGCCCGCTCGCGCAGAACTTCCCCGCGCGCAACCGCATCATCTCCGCGCTTTCCGAGGGCGTGCTGCTCGTCGAGGCGGGCAAGCGCTCGGGCGGGCTCATCACGACCGAATTTGCCGCCGAACAGGGCAAGGAGCTGTTCGTCGTGCCGGGCAGCATCTATTCCGAAAGCTGCGCGGGCTCGAACGCGCTACTTCGCGACTGCAACAGCCCCGTGTGCGACGCATGGGACATTTTGGAATACTACAGGTGGGCGCAGCGCGAGACAAACGGTGAAAGCCGCGCGCCGCACATCGCGCTGACGGATGAGGAAAAGCGCATCCTCGCGCTCTTGCGGCGGGAGGAACTGTCCTTTGACGAACTGATCGACGAGACGGGCTTTGCAGCGCCGGAGCTGAACTCCCTTCTGACCACCATGGAGCTGACGGGCAAGATCGCCCGCGCCCCGGGAAAGGTGTACAGGGCGAGGGTATGACGCGCGTGGAGATTCATAAATCCCAAAGAAGACTATACCTTTTCGAGGGCGATACCGTTACGGAATTCCCCGTTGCGCTCGGAAAATGCCCCGTCGGGACGAAGCGCGCGGAGGGCGACGGAAAGACGCCCGAGGGGGCGTATTTTGTGTGCGTCAAAAACCCCCGCAGCAAGTACTATCTCTCGCTCGGCATTTCCTACCCCAATGTCCAAGACGCAAAGGCGGCGCTTGAGGAAGGGCGCATCGGGGAGGATACATTCTCTCAAATCGAACGCGCGTGCAGCGCGCGGCGCAGGCCCCCGTGGGACACCCTGCTCGGCGGGTACATCATGCTGCACGGCGGCGGCATCGAGAAAGGCGATTGGACGGCGGGCTGCGTCGCCCTGAACGATTCCGATATGGATATCCTCTTTGCCGCCTGCGAAATCGGGACGGAGGTCGCGATTTTTCCGTAAGGCGAATCGCCCTTTTCTCACACGCGGGCTTATGAACCGTCCGCGGGACAAATGGACGCGAGAAACGATGTTTTGACACAAAATCGCTTTCTTTGCCGCGAAAAATGGTGTATACTATAAGACATAAGGAGTTGAAAGACCGTGAAAAAGAATGTGTTCTCCGGCATTCCGTGGTGGTTGATCATTACCCTGCTCTTTGCGCAGCCCTTCGTCGGCATCGCGCTGCTGCTGGCAAAGCTCTACGGGGAGCGGGATGTGCCCGTCAAAAAAGCGAACGACCGGCAAAAGAACCTGCGCAAGGCAGGCATCGGCATGTTCGCCTTCGGCGCCATTTTGCTGACGAGCAGCTTTACAAGCGCCTGGATGTGGCTGCTCGGCGGCCTGTTCGCCGCGGGCATGAGCTTTTACAGGTCCAAGGAGGACGTGAAGTTCAGAAAATACAAGGCGGTCATCGGCGACAGGAAGGTCGTCCCGCTCGCGGAGATCGCCGCCAAGATGGGCGTCGATATCAAAACTTGCGAAAGCGACATAGAGCGCATGATCGAAATGGGCTACTACGAGGGCCTGTGGAACCCCTACGTGGACAGGGCTGCAGACCTTTTCGTGTTGGACGCGGTGTTCGCGCCGGAGCCCGACGTTTCCGCGCAGCCCATTCGCGAGGAAAAAAAGTCCGAGGCGAAAAAGTCCGAGGCGAAAAAGCCCGAGGAAAAGAAACCCGAAGTCAAGGAAGAGACGATTTCCGAATACGAAAAGAAGCTGCGGGAGATCCGCCGCATGAACGACCGCATCGCCGATAAGCGCGTATCTGCCGCGATCGAACACATCGAGTCCGTCACGCAGAGCATCTTCGAGCAGGTGTCCGGGCGCCCCGAAAAGGAGCGGCAGATCCACACCTTCATGAACTACTACCTCCCCACGACGCTCAAACTCCTAAACGCCTACGCGGAGCTCGAAAAAATGCCCACGGCTGGCGAAAACATCGTTTCCTCCCGCAAGCGCATCGAGGATATGCTCGATCGCCTCGTCTTCGCATTCGACAAGCAGCTGAACGACCTTTTCGACGCAGAAGCCAAGGACATTTCGAGCGACATCCGCGTGCTCGAGACGATGATGGCGCGTGACGGCATCACGTCGGACGGCCTCATCATGCCCAAGACCGCGTCCTCGGGCGGCGGCAAAAAATGAAGCACAGCGCCTTCTATCAAAACACCGCGTGCGAATACTTCCCCTGCCATGAAGGTGTAGAAGGGGAGAACTTCAACTGCCTATTTTGCTATTGCCCGCTCTACACGCTCGGAAAGAGATGCGGCGGGCACTTTTCTTATACGGAGAAAGGCATCAAGGACTGCTCAGACTGCGCCTTCCCGCACGCGGAGGGAAGCTGCGAGCGCATTCTCGAAAGGTATTCCGAAATACTGGAGGTCGTCCGCAATAGCGATGCGCAAATGGGATGAGCGCGCGCACCTGCGCGCGAAGGAAAAATGGGACGCCGTCGCAAAGCCGCTCTCTTCGCTCGGGCGGCTTGAACGCGCTATATCGCAGATCGCGGGCATACAGGGAACGGAGGACATCCGCCTGAAGCCGCGGTGCGTCCTCGTGTTCTGCAGCGATCACGGCGTCGTCGCGCAGGGCGTGACGCAGTCGGATTCCTCCGTGACCGCGCTCGTCGCGAAAACCGTTTGCGAGGGCACGTCCAACGTCAACCTCATGGCGCGCGCCGCCGATGCGGACGTGTTCGCCATAGACATGGGCATGGCGGAGGATGTTCACGATCCGCGCCTAATCGTAAAAAAGCGCGCGCACGGCACGCGCGACATCACATTTTTTCCCGCGATGGCGCGGGAGGACGCGCTCTTCGCCATAAACTGCGGAAGGGCACTCGTCGGCGAGATGCGGGACAGGGGGTACCGCCTCATCGCGACTGGCGAAATGGGCATCGGCAACACGACATCCGCCGCCGCGATCGCCTGCGCGCTGCTGGGCGAAGAGCCCGAAGACATGGCGGGCAGGGGATCAGGGCTTTCGGACGAAGGCCTGCGCCGCAAAATCCGCGCGATACAGACGGCGCTCACCCTGCACGCGCCCGAAAAAGGCGACCCCGTGGGCATATTGGCAAAGCTCGGCGGCTTTGAAATCGCCGGCATGGTGGGCGCGTTTCTGGGCGGCATGGAATACGGCGTGCCCACCGTCGCGGACGGCGTGATCTCCTGCGTATCCGCGCTGCTCGCGCAGAGAATCCGCCCCGAATGCAAAGATTTCATGCTCGCATCCCACATGAGCCGCGAGCCCGCCGCGCGGAAGATTATGGACGCGCTGAACCTTGCGCCCGTGATCGACGCGGAGATGGCGCTCGGCGAGGGCACGGGCGCGGTCATGCTGTTTCCGCTGCTGGACATGGCGTATGCCGTGTATTCCGGCGCGCACACCTTTTCGGGGATCGGGCTCGACGCCTATACCCCGCAGGGAGGCGCGAAATGACCCTCCTCGTGACGGGCGGCAGCGGCTGCGGCAAATCGACCTATGCGGAGCGCTTGATCGATTCGCTCCCCCAAAGATCGCGCATATACATCGCCACCATGCAGGTGTACGACGAGGAATCCGCCTTGCGCGTTGAGCGGCACCGCGAAATGCGGAAGCACCGCGGTTTTCAGACGGTCGAATGCCCCAAGGATTTGGAAAGCATCGAAGTCCCCGCAGGCAGCGTCGTTTTGCTGGAAGACCTCGTAAATCTCACGGCGAACGAGATGTTTGACGGGGGCGATGTCGCCCGCATCCCGCGCGGCCTGATGCGCCTTGCGGAAGCGGCGGAGCACCTCATCATGGTGACGAACGACGTGTTTTCTGACGGCATTTCCTATCCCGAGGGGACGGACGCCTACCTGCGCACGCTCGCCGAGATCAACCGCTTCGCGGCGGAGATTGCGGATGCCGTGGTCGAGGTCGTCTATTCCGTTCCGATCGCCGTCAAAGGAGGATGGCATGTATGAACAGCCGTGAGCGCGTGCGGCGGGCAATGCACTATCGATCCGTCGATAAAGTGCCCCTGCAATATTATTACACCCCGGTCGGGTATTATGAGCACGGGGAAAAACTCAACGACCTGTATGCATCCCTCCCCGGCGATTTCGAGCCCTATAGGCGCATGCCCATCCCCAAAATCGCGGAAAGCTGTTACGACATCGACGGGCGCTATCACGAACTTCGGCGCGACGAATGGGGCGTCGTTTGGGAGTACCGCATCTTCGGCGTCGCCGGCATCCCAAAGCATCATCCCATCTCCTCACCGGAGGAAATGATGGCCTATCGCCTGCCGCCGGATCCCGCCGATGCGGGGGAGGAATTTGATGCGTATGCCCGGCAGGTGCGCAAACGGCAGGAAGACGGTTTTTATACATTTGGCGGCGCGGGGTCGCTGTATGAAATCCTGCTGGCACTGTACGGCGACGAGAACGTGCTGTGCGACATCGCATTAGACGAACCCGCCATACACGATTTGGCAGACCGACTGATGCGGCGCGGCTTGGCGAATGTGCGTCGATCCGTGAAGGCCGGCGCAGATGGCATTGCCCTCGGCGACGACTACGGGACAGAGCGGGGCATGATCCTGAGCCCTAAGCGCTGGCGCGAGTTTTTCAAGCCCCGCATGCGCGAAATGCTGGAGCCCGCGGCGAAGGCAGGGCTGGATATACACTTTCACAGCTGCGGAAACATCATGCCCATATTGGAAGACCTGAGGGAAGTGGGCATCACCTCGATATGGCCGCAACTGCCCGCCTATGATATGAAAGAACTGGCGGATCGCTGCTGCAGTCTGGGGCTCGCCGTGGCCATCCACACCGATCGCGCCCGCACCATGACAAGCGGCACGCCCCAACAGGTGCGCGATCTGGTACGGCGCGAGTTCGACATTTTCCGCATGACGGACGGCGGTTCGTGGTTCTACATCGAAGCCGATAACGGCTTCCCTTTTGAAAACCTGGCGGCGTTGGTGGAAACCGTCGCCCAATGGCGTTGAGGGCGGCAAACTTCCCCTTCGAGGAAAACACACGCCCCGGTTGACAGTACCGTTTTACGAGGAGAGAAGCCATGCATTCCCTTATCATCGCCTTTGCGACCTATTCCCGAATCCCCATGCCCCGCGCGGACTGGTCGGAGGAGAACCGGCGGTACGCGCTGTGCTTTTTCCCCATGGTCGGGCTCGTCGCGGGCGGCGCCGTGGGGCTTTGGATATGGCTGTGCGGCGCGCTCGCAATTCCTTCGGCGATTCAGGGCGCGGTCGGCGCGGCATTGCCGCTTTGCATCACCGGCGGCATCCACATGGACGGGTTTATGGACACCGTGGACGCGCTCGCCTCGTGGCAGCCCAGGGAAAGGCGGCTCGAGATATTAAAGGACACGCATACCGGCGCATTCGCCGTCATGGGCTGCGCGGCGTATCTCCTCATCATGGCAGCGCTTCTCGGCTCTGCCGACGCGCGCCTCGCGCCCGCGATCGGCACTTGCTATGTGCTCTCCCGCGCGGGGAGCGCATTGACGGTCGCGCTGCTCCCGAGCGCAAGGCCCGACGGCATGCTCGCCGCCCTCTCGCAGGGGCCGCAAAAGCGCACCGTGCTCCTGTCTTCCGTTGCGTATATCGCGCTCGCGCTCGCAGGCATCGCGCTCACAGGCATCGGCACGGCAGCGTTTGTCGCGCTCGCGCTGATCTGCTGCATCCTGTATTACAGGCACATGGCGCTCTCCTCTTTCGGCGGGGTGACGGGCGATCTTGCGGGCTGGTTCGTGCAGGTCTTTGAAATTTTCGGCATCTTTGCGTGCCTGTTGGGGAGGTTTATCCTGTGAAACTGTATATCGGCGGCGCATATCAGGGGCAGGACGAGATCGCCCGCCGCGAAAATCCTGCATCCGAGATTTTTTATGATTTTCACGAAACCGTTCTCGAGCTGCTCAAAAACGGCGAAGACCCGCAAGAGTACGCATGGCGGCTCGTGTGGGAAAAGCCCGATTGCGTCGTCGTGGCGAACGAGGTCGGCTCCGGCGTCGTCCCGATCGATGTCGAAGACCGCGCATTTCGGGAAAGCGTCGGGCGCGCGCTGTGCATCCTTGCGCAACAGTCGGACACGGTTGTGCGCGCCGTGTGCGGAATCGGGGTGCGGATCAAATAATGGCGTTCATTTTGATTCGCCACGCGGCGACAAAGGGCAACCTCGAAAGGCGGTACATCGGCTGTCGCACGGACGAGGGGATACTGGATTTTTCCCCGCGCGCGGTGCCAAAGGCGCGCCGCGTCGTCACGAGCCCGCTTTTGCGCTGCATCCAGACCGCGCGCATCCTCTATCCCGACATCGCCCCCGAAATCGTATCCGATTTTCGCGAATGCGATTTCGGGGATTTCGAGGGCAGAAATTATCTTGAGCTCTCGGGCGACCCCGCGTATCAGGCGTGGATCGATTCCGATGGTGAAGCGCCGTTTCCGAACGGAGAAAGCAAGGCGCGCTTTTCGGAGCGCGTCGTCTCCGCATTCGCGCCTTTTTGGATGGATCCGCCGAAGGAGGACATCGCCTTCGTCGTCCACGGGGGCACGATCATGGCGATCATGGAGAAATTCGCCCTCCCCAAGGGAGGGTATTACGATTTTTCCGTGCCGAACGGCTGCGGGTACGTCCTGCAATATGACGGCTCTTACAGAAAGGTGTGATTTCGTGCTGCGCTTTTTTCTCGCGACCGTAGCCGATGTGTCCTGCGACGAGGCGGATTACAGCCTGCATTATGCCCGCGTCGCCGCACCGCTCGCGGAAAAGTACGGCTTCGGGCTCGAACTGTCCGAGCTGTGCATTGAGGACAACCTTGCCCTGTATTTGGATGGCGTTTTCCCGCATTTCGAGGAAAACCTGCGCGCTTGCAAGCACCGCATCCTGCACGCGCCGTATAATGAAATGCTGCCCCACGCGATCGATCGGGACGTCGCCGCCGTAGCGCAACGCAAATACGCCCAAGCATATGCCCTTTGCGTCCGACGCGGGATCGAGAAAATGGTCGTCCACGCCAATTTCGATAGGATGAACTACCACCCCGAATGGTTTTGGGCAAGGCAGATCGCCTTTTGGAAACAATTCCTCGCCGAACGCGGGGGAAGCACCGTAATCTGCCTCGAAAACGTGACGGAAGAAGAGCCTGCGCTGCTTCTAAACATTGTATCCGCCGTGGACGATCCGCGCCTGCAAATCTGCCTGGATGTCGGGCACGCGAACCTCTCGCCGACGCCCGTTTCCAAATGGATTGCCGATTGCCTGCCCCATCTTTCGCATGTGCACCTGCACAACAACCGCGGCAGAACCGACGCAACGTATCCCGCCATGGACGATCTGCACGCGCCCCTCTTGGACGGCGATATCGATATGCAAAATGTCCTCGCCGCGCTCAAACAGAGCGGCAAGGACATCACCTGTACGCTGGAGACCGCGCGCCTGCGCGAATCGATCCGCGACCTGCAAATTTTAGGCTCTTCACGGAAAGTTGTGGGAATCGAGCCAAGCAACAGGTAACGAGAGAAAACGGACGAGAGTAAAGAAATACTCGTCATCTCTGTAGCCGTAGCCGACACGTTTAGCGACCTTGATTT
>JBMNUF010000021.1:0-44680 GCA_050946115.1 Christensenellales bacterium | reverse complement strand
TCTTTTTCCGCTCGTTTGATCGCTTCGTATTCTGCTTCATTGATCTCGAATCGACTCATCTCTCATCACCCTTTCCATTATACCACTCCCTCTCCCTTTTGTATAGGGGGTAGAATGAGAATAGTATCAAAACTGTAAACGAAGGCATACACAAACCCAGCGGGGCGCGCCCCGCTGGGTTTTGTCATAAAGCATTTAGGATTCGTAGATGTACGTGTACAGTACCCGGGCGTTTGCCTCGTAATCGACGTCCCACAGTGCGGCTTTGCCGCCCCGCGTTTCGGATTTGGCGGTGTTTTTTGCGGGCATGCGCGCCTGCTCGATCTCGCCGACGCCGTTGGAAAGGACGGAACTCGCGAGCGTTATCGCGCTGTTGATGGGGATGTTCGTATCGATATAGCCGTATACGTCCTGCGCGAGCCCGAGAATATCCTTCACGGTGAGATTCATCGTCTTGGCCTTCTTTAGTACGGCGTTCAACACGTCGCGCTGGCGCTTCGTCCTCTGATAGTCGCTGTCGATGTGGCGGATGCGGGCATAGCCGAGCGCCTGCATGCCGTTTAGGTGCGTGTTTGCGCCGAAGGTTTTCAGCTCCGCCTCCGCGCGCTTCCAGTCTTCCTGCGCCATGCCGGACGCCTTCGCGTTTTCGCCGAGGACGGTATTGAGGCGCTCCATTTCCTCCTGCGTGATGTCCAATTCGATCCCGCCGATGGCATCGATCACGTGCTGGAAGCTGTAGAAGTTGACCATCGCATATTCGGTGATGTTCATATGCAGCTTTTCGTTGAGCACCTGCATGAGAAGCTCCGGCCCGCCGAAATAGACGCAGGCATTCATCTTGTTCTGACCGTGCCCGGGGATATCGACGATCATATCGCGCATGATGGAAATGAGCTTGATGCGCCCGTCCTTTTCGTTGATGGAAGCGATCATCATGGTGTCGGTGCGCGATACCTTGTTCTTGTTGCGCGAATCGGTACCGAGCAGCAGGATGTTGTGCCATGTGGAAGGCAGGGAGGTGTTCACGCTGAGGTCGGCGGATGTCTGCACTTTTTGGCTTCCCTCGAGCGGGGCAAGCTCGTCGTCGGACTCGATGAGATCGGAAATGCTCTTGATCTCGGAAGAATCGTCGGGCGCGGTGTCGTCGGGCACCCGGTTCTGCACTTCGTTTTGGGCGGCGGGGGGATTGTCGGCGCCGCGGCTGCGAAGCATCTTCGGAACGAAGATGGCGGCAAGGATAACGACCGCGACAAGGGCGACAAAGGCATAAAAGCGCCCCGTCGCCTGTTTTTTTCTGCGCCTGCGGGAGGAGGCGGATGGCCTCTGAGAGGAAGATCTGCGATCGCGCATGTTCATGCTCATTTATGTCCCTCACGTTCATCAAATTTTCTATATTATACTCTATATTTCTTGGGATTGCAAACGAAAACGCTGCCCGTTCGCGTTCTGTCCCAAGAAATAACATGAAGTACCATTGAATCGTCCATCTTATGCGCTATAATAGATTTGGATCAAATACATGGGAGGTTATTTCGATGAAGAAACTGTTTGCGGCTGCTCTGGTACTGGTGCTTTCCCTGTGCGCGGTTCTTCCCGCGATGGCAGAAGAAGTCGTAGTTATGACCCACGCCGAGTACATCGCGGCGGAGCTCGATACTCCGGTCGTGGTCGAGACCTATGTGCAGGACAAGCAGTCCTGGTGGGAAGACAAGGCGACCGTGTATACGCAGGCGGAAGACGGCGCGTATTTCCTCTACAACATGGCGTGCACCGAGGAAGAGTATGCCCTGCTCGTGCCCGGCACGAAGATCCGCGTGAGCGGCTACAAGGCCGAGTGGAGCGGCGAGATCGAGATCGTCGACGCGACGTTTGAGATCATCGAAGGCGAATCCTTTATCGCACAGCCGCTCGATGCCACCGCGCTCTTGGGCACGGACGAACTCATCGACCATCAGAACGAATATGTCTCCTTCAAGGGCATGACCGTCGAACCCATCACCGATGCGGAGGGCAAGGAAGCTGCGTTCCTGTACAACTGGGACGGCTCCGGCACGCAGGGCAACGACCTGTATTTCAACGTGTCCTACGAGGGCAACGTGTACAACTTCGTCGTGGAGAGCTATCTGCGCGGCGCAGATACCGATGTGTATAAGGCCGTCGAGGCGCTCAATGTCGGCGATGTGATCGACATGGAAGGCTTCCTCTACTGGTACGAGGGTGCCAACCCCCACATCACCGTGCTTTCCAAGGTGCAATAAGGACATCTCTTTTCGCCCTCCGGACGATCCGGAGGGTGTTTTTTGTTTGAACACGGTTTGTGCCTTGCGAAATTGCTCTCCGTATGGTATGATACCACACAGATGTGCCGAAGGGAAATTTTCCGTCGGCAGAATAGGACGGGGATGGCATAGTATGATCGGCGTTTGGGTGAACTCTATCGCGGTTCTCGCAGGCGGCGCCATCGGGACGCTCCTGCGCGGCGGCATTCCGGAGCGATTTCGCGCGACCATCAACCACGCACTCGCTCTTTGTGTGCTTTTGATCGGCATCATGGGGGCGATCAAGACGGAAGACGCCTTGCTTTTGATATTGTGCATCGTATTGGGGAGCATCGCGGGCGAGGCGCTGCGCGTGGAGGACAGGCTCGACGCACTCGGCGCTTTCGCGCGGAAAAAGCTTGCCAAGGACGATTCCTCCTTTGCGCAGGGCTTTATCAGCGCGACGCTGCTGTTTTGCGTGGGCTCCATGGCGATCATCGGCTCCATGGAGGCGGGCATGGCGGGAAACGCCTCGACGCTGCTCGCAAAATCGGTGCTGGACGGCGTGTCCTCCGTCGTGTTCGCCTCCTCCATGGGCGCCGGCGTGTGCCTTTCGGCGCTGCCGCTCACGATCTATCAGGGCGGGATCGCGCTGCTCTCGCGCGTCGCGGGGCAGGCGCTCTCCGATGCGATGATTCGCGAGATGAGCGCGGTCGGAAGCGTCCTCATCATGGCTTTGGGCATCGATATGCTAGGCGTGATGGGAGAGAAGCGCATCAAGGTGGGCAACATGCTGCCCGCGGTGTTCCTGCCGATCGCCTATATCCCGCTTGCGGACTTTCTGAGGGGATTGTTTTAAGGAGTATAGACATGCAGATGTTACGACGGCTTCGCAAAAACCCCATGGTGGATACGTTCCTTTCGCTCAAGGGAAACGCCCGCGTGTGCATTTGGGCGGAACCCCTCTGGGCGCTGCCATACAGGCTCTATATCCCCTATGTGACGCTGTACATGGCGGCGTTGGGGCTTACGGCGGCGGAAATCGGCATCATTGCGACGGTCACCTTCATCGTGAACATCATTTCCTCGATCTTAAGCGGCATCGCCGCAGACAAGATGGGGCGCCGCCGCGCAACACTGGTATTTGATCTCCTGTCGCAGACCATGCCTGCGATACTTTGGATGCTGTCGCAGAACTTCACGTGGTTTTTGGTGGCGTCGCTCTTTTACGGCATGTGGCGCTTTTCCGTGTGCTCGTGGGGGCTGCTCCTCACGGAGGGCTTGGAGGACGACCTCGTCGTGCGCTGCTATTCCCTTGCGTCGCTCACGGGGGCGATCGTCTCCTTTATCGCCCCCGTCTCGAAGTTCTTCGTGGGGCATTTCGGGCTCGTGCCGACGATGCGGTTCTACTACGGGTTTACCGCCGTGCTCTTCACGCTGAAATTCATCCTCGTATACCGCTATTCGACGGAGACCGAAATGGGCTTAAGGCGCATGGAGGAGACGAAGAACCTCAGCGTGTGGCAGATGATCAAAGGCTGCGTCCCCGTATGCAAAAAGCTGATCTTCGAAAAGCGGATGCTCCTCGTACTCGGGCTGCTCGCGATTTTGACGATCGTGGACAATCTGAATGTCTCTTTCTGGTCGCTATACCTCAAAAACGACATCGGTTTTGCGAAAGACAATGTCGCGCTGCTCTCCACGTTCAAGTCGCTCATCACCCTGTTTGCGATTCTCTGGATCGTACCCAAAATCCGGCTGCGCACGTTTGAAAGGCCGGTGGTCGTCTGTTGGCTGCTCTTTGCGGCGAGCCAAACCCTGTTTATCCTGACGCCGAAGGGCGCTCTGTTGATTCCCGTGCTGCTCTTTTCCATCGCGCTCGAGGCGGCGGCGCTTTCCGTGCTCGCGCCGGTGATCGAATCGCTCTTGATCGTGAACGCCGACCCCGTCGAGAAGGCGCGCGTCATGGGCATGGTGTACGCGGTCATGCTGCTTCCTGCGACATTTTTTCCGACGTTCGCGGGTTTTTTGATGGACAGGTTTTCCGCCGCGCCGTTCTGCATCAATCTGTGCCTTTTTGCGCTGGGAATCGCGTGTACGATCGCCCTTTCCAAGATGAACCATAGGGAGGAATGACGCATGGTATTTCCGAAAGAAGACTTTCTCCGCGCGACGCCCGAGAGCATGGGCATCGACAGCCTCGCAATCCTGAAGGCGCTCAAGGCGATCGAGACTTCCGGCAAGGAGATTCACTCCATGCTGATCGTCCGCCATGGCGTGCTGGCGTTTGAGCACTATTTCGCGCCGTATGATCGGGAGACGCTGCATTCCATGTTCTCCTGCAGCAAGACCTTTACCTCCATGCTGATCGGCATCGCAGCGGGCAAGGGGCTTCTCACGCTGGACGATACAGTGCTCGATTGGTTTAATGATGTTCCGATCGAAAACAGGACGGAGAACCTCGAAAAGATGACGGTTCGCGACCTGCTCATGATGGGCTCGGGGCATGGCGAGGACACCTTCGGCAACATGGTCTCTTCGGACGACTGGGAGCGCGTGTTCCTGAACCAGAGCGTGGACCATCGCCCGGGGACGCATTTTGTGTACAACACGGGCGCGACCTATATGCTCTCCGCGATTTTGACCAAGGCGACGGGGAAGACCGCGATCGAACTCGCGCGCGAGTGGATTTTTGACAAAATCGGCATCGGCGAGGCACAGTGGGAGAAAAGCCCCAACGGCGTTTCCCTGGGCGGCACGGGGCTGCACATAAGGCCCATCGATATGGCGCGGTTCGGGCTCCTCATCCTAAACGGCGGCAAGTGGGAGGACGAACAGATCATCCCCCATGAATACGTCCTCGACGCGCAGACAAAGCACATCGACAACCGCAACCCCGACGATCCCCGACAAAACCCCAACTGGGCGGCGGGCTACTGCTACCAGATGTGGCGATGCGCCTTTGATGCGTTCCGCGCGGACGGCATGGGCGGGCAGTACATCGTGATGCTGCCGGAGAAGGAGACGGTGTTCGTCTTTACGAGCGCGCTCGGAAGCGACATCGGCTATCCCTTGGATGTGATCAAGGATTTCCTGCTGGACGGCCTTTTCGATGCGCCGCTGCCTGAAGACCAGGCGCTACAGGCGCGACTCGCCGCGGAAAGCGAAAGGCTTTGTCACCCCAAGGCGGCTCCTGCGCCCGAATATGCGTTCCTTTTCGATATCGCCTGCAAGGAAAACGAGATTGACGTGCAGCGCGTTGCGCTTACGCGGGACACCTTAACGGTGGAATTCCCAAATGGGAAAATGGTGCTTCCCTATGCGTGGGGCGCGCCCGTCGTCTCGCAGCAGAAGGTGCCGAAGGGATTTCTGATGCGCGCGCCGGAGGAGATGCAGTTTGCACTGCGCGGCGTTTTGGGGCACCCGTACATGGTGCTGCTAAATCCTGTCGGCTCGTCCTTCTCCTATCGCATTCACCCCTACAGGGAAGGCGGAAAAATCAAACTTCGCGTGCACAGCGTCTGGAATGAGCGCGTGACGGTGCTCGAGGAAGCGTGAGCGGCTTTGCGGAGGAACGGGTAATCTCCCTTTCGCCCTTTCCGCGCTGGAAGGCGCTTACAGAGGCGAATCCGGATAAGCGCTACGGCGGTCTGTGCGCCGAGCCCGCGCAAATCGCGGGAAACGCGAAGGGGTTAAAGCTCCTCGTATGGCCGTATGCGCCGTATGCGGATGTGCGGGAATTGCCGTTCGTGTCCGCATATTACGAGGCGTCCAATGCCGCATATTCGGAGGCGCGAAAACTGGGGGAGGTTTGCGACAACATCCCCTTAAAGCCCGCGCTCCTTCGCGCGGGACTGGGCAGATACGGGCGCAACGCATTGATTTTGCACGAAACATACGGCTCGCGCTTTGTCGTGCAGTGCATCCTGTCGCGCGAGAGCCCGCAATTTCCCGACGCGGAGGAAAGCGATGCGCTTTCCGATTTCTGCGCGAGCTGCGACCTGTGCATTAGGGCATGCCCCGTGGGGGCGATTTCGACAGGCGGCAAGGTCGACCTGACAAAATGCCTGCGCGCATTCGATGAGGCGCTCCCCGTGCCAGAGGATAAGCGGCATTTGCTCGGCAAAAAGCTGTTGGGCTGCGACATCTGTATGGATGCCTGCCCGCGCAACCGGCAAATCGGAAGGGTGCAAATGCCAATAGGTTTTGCAAAGGCGCTCTCCTTGGAGGAGATTCTGCACGGGAATGTAGCGCCTTTGGGCGAAATCATCGGGCGCAATTTCGCAAGGGCAAGGAGGCTGCAGGCGCGTGCGTGCATCGTCGCGGCGAATATGGGGCGGCGCGACCTGCTCCCGATTATCGAAGGGCATATCTCCTCGGATTTCCCCGCACTCGCCGTCCATGCGAAATGGGCAAAAGATATTCTGAAAATTTAACGGAAATATCTGATATACTTGTTGACAGACGAACTGTTCGGTTCTATACTATTCGCGACCGAACAGTTCGTTTACGTACTACTTATGTTGAGGGGAGGTGGGAGGATGTTCCCGCAAAAGGAAAGCATCGTCTTGGAACTGAAGATGACAGACGGCATCTTCCGAAGATATGGCGAGGCGGTGTTTCGCGCGGCGGACGAGGACGCGCAGCTCACGCGGATGCACCACTGGATCATCCATTTCCTGTACGACCACGGCGGGGAGAAGATCGTCTGCCAGAGGGACGTGGAGAGGGAATTTCACATCACGCGCTCGAGTACGAGCGGCCTTTTGAAGCTGATGGAAAAGAAGGGGCTGATCGTACGGGAGCGCGTCGAGGGAGACGCGCGGCTCAAACGTCTCGTCCTCACCGAAAAGGCGAAGGATTTGCACGCGCGCCACATCGACACGCACCGCGCGCTCGACGCGATGGTGGAAAACGCCGTTTCGGCGGAGGAAAAGGCGGAATTGATCCGCATCCTGACGAAGCTTCGCGCGGCGGTGGAAACGGACATACGAGAACGGGGAATGGAGGAATTTCGGCAACATGATTAAAAAACTGCTTGCAAGCGTGCGCGAATACAAAAAGCCGTCGCTGCTTGCCCCTCTGTCTATAAGCATGGAGGTCGTGATGGAGGTTCTGATGCCGTTTCTGATGGCGATCATGATCGATCAGGGCGTGCAAGCGCGCAACATGGATGTCATCGCGCGCATGGGGACATTGGTAATCCTCTGCTGCGGCCTATCGCTCCTTTTCGGCGTATTGGCGGGCAAATTCGCGGCGGTTGCGACGGCGGGCTTCTCCAAAAACCTGCGTCGGGATATGTACCACAAGGTGCAGACCTTTTCCTTCGCGAACATCGACAGGTTTTCCACCGCCTCCATCATCACCCGCATGACGACGGACGTGACGAACGTGCAAAATGCGTATTCGATGATCATCCGCATGGCTGTGAGATGCCCTTTGATGCTGATTTTTGCCATGATCATGTCCTTCCGCATCAACGTGCAGCTTTCGCTCATCTTCCTCGCGACGGTTCCGATCCTCACGGTAGGCCTTCTTTGGATCGCAAAGAGCGTGTACCCCGTTTTTGAAGCGATGTTCAAGAAGATGGATAAGATGAACCTCGTCGTACAGGAAAACCTGCACGGCATCCGCGTCGTCAAGAGCTTCGTGCGCGAGGACTATGAAACGGACAAATTCAAAGAGGCGTCGGACGCCGTGTACCGCCTGAACGTCAGGGCGGAGCGCCTGCTCGCGTTCTTTGGGCCCCTGATGCAGTTCTGCATGAACGGATGCATGCTCATCGTGTCCTATCTGGGCGCGAAGCTCATCATCGGCGCGCACGGCGCGCCGGACGGGCTTACGACCGGCTATCTCACGAGCCTTCTGTCCTACGCGGGGCAGATCCTCTCCAGCCTCATGATGGTTTCCATGGCGTATGTCATGACGAACCTTTCGCGCCCGGCGGCGGAGCGCATCGTGGAGATTTTGGACGAGGAAGCGGACATCTACAGCCCCGAGGACCCCGTTTCCGAGGTTGCGGACGGCAGCATCGTCTTTGAAAACGCCGGCTTTTCCTATTCCAAGCGGGAAGACAATCTGTGCCTGGAGGGCATAAACCTCTCCATCCGATCGGGCGAGACTGTAGGCATTTTGGGCGGCACGGGTTCCTCGAAGACGTCGCTCGTGCAGCTGATCCCGCGCCTGTACGATGCGACGATCGGCTCCGTAAAGGTCGGCGGCAGGGACGTGCGCGAATACGACATCGCAGCGCTGCGCGAAAACGTCGCGATGGTGCTGCAGAAAAACGAGCTCTTCGCGGGCACCATCTATCAGAACCTGCGCTGGGGCAACGAGGAGGCAACGGACGAGGAGGTCGAGCGCGCCGCGCAGCTCGCGCAGGCGGACGGCTTTGTGCGCTCGTTCCCGGATGGGTACAACACCTTTATCGAGCAGGGCGGCACGAATCTGTCCGGCGGCCAGAAGCAGCGCCTGTGCATCGCCCGCGCGATCTTGAAAAAACCGAAGATTTTGATTTTGGACGACTCCACGTCCGCCGTCGATACGAAGACGGACGCGCTCATCCGCAAGGCGTTCCGTGAGGAGATTCCGGATACCACCAAGCTCATCATCGCGCAGCGCGTCGCCTCCGTGGAGGACGCGGACAAGATTCTCGTGTTGGACGGCGGCAGGGTAAACGGCTTCGGCACGCACGAAGAGCTCTTGGAAAACAACCGCATCTACCGCGAGGTCTACGAATCGCAGAGGAAGGGGGCGGCGGAGGAATGATCGGCAAGAAGAAAATGCCCCCGGCGGGCGAGGGTATGCCGAATATGCCCGAGGAGATTCCGGGCATGGGCAAGCCTTCCGACGTCTATCTGCGCTATGCGCGGGTGAGCAAGAAGAACGCGGGCAGGCGCATGCAGCGCGGCCCCGGGCACCGTATGGGCGGCCCCGGCGGCAAGTTCGACAAGGGCACGGCCGTGCGCCTCGTCAAAACGGTATTCGCGCCGAACTGGCGGGTGATGCTGGTGGTGTTTGCGTGCATTGTGGCGTCGAGTTTCGCGGCGGTCAGGGCGAACCTGTTCCTGCGGGAACTGATCGACGACTACATTACGCCCATGGCGAAGGACGAATCCCTCGTCGACTACGCGGCGCTATTGAGCATGGTCGGCAAGATGGCGATCATCTACCTTGCGGGGATTTTCTGCACATGGCTGCAAAACTTCCTCATGTGCGGCGTTTCGCAGGGGACGCTGAAGCAGCTTCGCGACAGGATGTTCTCCCATATGCAGCGCCTTCCGATCCGTTATTTCGATACCAACGCGCACGGCGACATCATGTCGCGCTACACGAACGATACCGAGACCATCCGCCACATGGTCGGCATGGCGATCCCGAATCTTTTCGCCTCGGCGATCACGGTGGTCATGGTGCTTATCAGCATGGTCAGGCTCAGCATTTGGCTCACGCTGTGTACGCTGGTAATCGCGTTCGCGATGATGATGATTACAAAATCCATCGGCACCCGCTCCGCAAAGTTCTTCGTCGCGCAGCAGTCCACGCTCGGCGCGCTCAACGCCTTTATCGAGGAAATGACGAACGGGCAGAAGGTCGTGAAGGTATTCGGGCACGAGGAAAAGGCGAAGGCGGAGTTCGACGAACTGAACGACGCGCTGTGCAACCAGGCGACAGAGGCGAACCGCCTTGGCAACATCATGGGCCCCATCATGAACAACATGGGGCACCTGCAATACGCACTGCTGGCTATCGTCGGCGGCGCGATCGCGATCGCAAGCGGTGAAGCTCTGCTCTCTTTGGGCACGCTCGTGGCGTTTTTGCAGCTCTCCCGCGCGTTCACCAACCCGATTTCGCAGATTTCCCAGCAGGTGAACACCATCATCTCCGCGATGGCGGGCGCGCAGCGCGTCTTCCGCCTGATAGACGAAGCGGAGGAGAAAGACGACGGCTACGTGACGCTCGTAAACGCCGAGATCGCGCCGGACGGCACAATCGGCGAATCCGAAAGGCGCACGGGCACTTGGGCGTGGCGGCATCCGCACAGGGCGGAGGGCACGGTGACGTATAAAAAGCTTTCCGGCGACATCGAAATGCACGACGTGGACTTTGCCTACGAGGAAGGGAAACCCGTCCTCTTCGATATTTCGCTGTATGCGAGGCCTGGGCAGAAGGTGGCGTTTGTCGGCGCGACGGGCGCGGGCAAGACGACCATCACGAACCTCATCAACCGCTTCTACGACATCGCGGATGGCAAGATTCGCTACGACGGCATCAACATCAACAAGATCAAAAAGCCCGATCTCAGAAGGTCGCTGGGGATCGTCCTGCAGGACACGAACCTGTTTACGGGAACTGTCATGGAGAACATCCGCTACGGAAAGCTGGATGCGACGGAGGAAGAGGTATACGCGGCGGCAAAGCTCGCCAATGCGGACGACTTCATCCGCAGGCTTCCCGAGGGGTACCAAACCATGCTGACCGCAAACGGCGCGAACCTTTCGCAAGGGCAGAGGCAGCTGATCGCGATCGCCCGCGCCGCCGTAGCCGACCCGCCCGTCATGATTCTGGACGAGGCGACGAGCTCCATCGACACGCGCACCGAGCTGCTCGTACAGCGCGGCATGGATCGGCTCATGAAGGATCGCACGGTGTTCGTCATCGCGCACAGGCTTTCGACCGTGCAGAACAGCGATGTGATTATGGTGCTGGATCACGGCAGGATCATCGAGCGCGGCACGCATGAGCAGCTGATCGCCGAAAAGAATCAGTACTACCAGCTCTATACCGGCGCGTTCGAGTTGGAATAACGCGGTGCGAAAAGAGAGGGGGGCGAATCCCCCTCTTTTTGATTGTACAGAAAAATGCTTGTATCGGGGCGCCGTTTGCCGTATAATAGATACGAGAGATTCGGAAAGAAGGGTGCTTATTATGCTGATTCGCATCGCCGGAACCGTCAACGATTCCATCGTGGACGGCGCAGGCTTTCGCTATGCCGTTTTTACCCAAGGGTGTGCGCACCATTGCCCCGGATGCCACAATCCCGAAACGCAGCCCTTTGACGGCGGAAAAGTTGTCGATACGGACGACCTCATCCGGGAATTTTCGGAGAATCCGCTGCTCGATGGCATCACGCTCTCCGGCGGCGAGCCGTTCGAGCAGCCGGAACCCTGCGCCGTGCTGTGTGATGCGGCGCACGAGATCGGGCTTTCCGTCTGGGCGTATTCGGGCTACACCTTCGAGCAACTCATGGAAGACGATAAGAAAAAGAAGCTCCTCGAAAAGACGGATATCTTAATCGACGGCCCCTTCATCCTCGCGGAGCGCACGCTCGAGGCGCGCTTTCGCGGGAGCAGAAACCAGCGCGCGATCGACGTAAAGCAGTCCCTGAAGGAAGGGCGCGCCGTCGAAACGGAGGTCTAAGATGAACCTAAGCCAAATCGTATCGAGCCTGAAAAGCGACGCAGAGTTTCGCAAAAACGTGACCGTGTGGCGCGAGATCCCCGCGCGGGAGGCGAAATACGCGGAAATCCCCGAGTATATCGATGCGCGCATTCGCGGCGTCTTACAAAAGCGCGGCATATACAGGCTCTACTCCCACCAAAGGCAAGCGCTCGACGCGGCGCATCGGGGGCAAGACCTCGTCGTCGTCACGCCGACCGCCTCGGGAAAGACCATGTGCTACAACCTGCCCGTACTGACGGAGATTTTGGAGCACCCCGAAAGCCGCGCGCTGTATCTGTTCCCGACCAAGGCGCTCTCGGGGGATCAGGTGTCTGAACTGTACTCCATGATTACGGAGCTCAATGCGGACATCAAGGCGTTCACCTACGACGGCGACACGCCCACCGCGGCGCGCACGGCGATCCGACAGGCAGGGCACGTCGTCGTGACGAACCCGGACATGCTGCACAGCGGCATCCTGCCGCACCATACGCGCTGGGTGAAGCTGTTTGAGAACCTGAAATACATCGTGATCGACGAGATTCACGCCTATCGCGGCGTGTTCGGGAGCAATCTGGCGAATGTGCTCAGGCGGCTTATGCGCATCTGCGCGTTTTACGGTTCGCATCCCGTGTTCATCTGCTGCTCCGCGACGATCCAAAACCCGGAGGAGTTCGCCTCCGCACTGATCGAGCGGCCCGTCGTGTTGATAGACGATAACGGCGCGCCGTCCGGCAAAAAGCAGGTGGTGTTCTACAATCCGCCCGTCGTCAACGAACAGCTCGGAATTCGCGAGAGCGCGCAGGGCGAGGCGCTGAAGATCGTCACCGAACTCGTCAAAAACGGCATTCAGACCATCGTGTTCGCGCGGTCGCGGCTCGTGGTGGAGGTGCTCGTGAACCACCTAAAGCGCCTCGTCGCCGATCCGCTTGGCGAGGCGGGGCGCGTGCGCGGCTATCGCGGCGGATACCTTCCGAGCGAGCGGCGCGACATCGAAAAGAAGCTGCGCGCGGGCGAGATCGCGTGCGTCGTCTCCACGAACGCGCTGGAACTGGGCATCGACATCGGGCAGTTGGAGGCGTGCGTGCTGGTCGGCTATCCCGGAACGATTGCCTCCACATGGCAACGGGCGGGCAGAGCCGGCAGGCGCAACAGCGAATCGCTGTTGATCGTCGTCGCATCGAGCAGCCCGCTCGACCAGTACATCGCGACGCACCCGGACTATTTCTTCGGCAAGTCGCCGGAGCGCGCGCTTATCAACGCGGACAATCTGTATATCCTGATCAACCACATCAAGTGCGCCGCCTATGAACTTCCGTTTCGGGGGGGGGAGATGTTCGGCAAGTGCGCTTCCACGGGAGAAATTTTGGAATACCTCGCGGAGGAGAACATCCTGCGCAAGGTGGGGGAGCGCTATCACTGGATGGCGGAGGAGTTCCCGCAGGCGGGCATATCCCTGCGCAGCGCGGCGGACCAGAATTTTGTGATCGTCGACATCACGGACGCGAAGGCGCGCAGGGTCATCGGCGAGATGGACAGATTCACCGTGCCGATGCTGCTGCACAAATACGCCATCTACATGCACGAGGGCAGGCAGTATCAGGTGGAGGAACTCGATTTCGACGACAAAAAGGCGTATGTGCGGCGCGTGGACGTGGACTATTACACGGATGCGAACCTCGTAACGAGCCTGAAGGTGCTCGCGGACGACGACGAAAAGCAGGCAGGGCTCCTCGAAAAGCACAGGGGCGATGTGCTCGTCAGCAGCATCGTGACGCTGTTTAAGAAGATGAAACTGGACACGCAGGAAAACCTCGGCTGGGGACCCGTGACGCTGCCGGAGCTTGAGATGCAGACGAGCGCGTGCTGGTGGATCTTGCCGGACGGCTTGGAGCAGAAATACGGAAAAGACGTTGCGCAGAGCGCGATGCTGGGGCTTGCGAACATCCTGCGCGACATCGTGCCCGCGTATCTGATGTGCGCACGCGGCGATATTCACATCCTCTACCGCGTGAAGGACGATTTTACGGGCCGCAGCACACTATACCTGCACGACGCGATCCCCGGCGGGCTCGGGCTCTCGGAAAAGGTGTACGAAATGGATATGGAGCTGTTCCGCCAGGCGCTTTCCATGGCAAAGGGCTGCAAATGCAAAGCCGGCTGCCCGTCCTGCGTGGGAGCGGGAGCCGGCGCGGAAGCAAAAAACGCGCTGATCGAGATTTTGGAATCGTTTACCGCATAAAGCGCAGGATCGCTTCGGCGCGGTTTTCGATGGCGAGCGATTGCGCCTTCAGCAATGCGCCTTCTGCGAGGCGCTGCCTGAGGGCGTCGTCTTTTTGGAGAAGCGAGATGGCGCGGGCGATGGCGGCTGCGTCCTTTGGGTCGATGCGGATGGAATTTGTTTCGTCTAGCAGTCCGTCGTTAAACGGCGCATCTGCCGAGACGACGGGGAGCCCGCACGCCATGGCCTCGATAATCGCGTTGCAGCACCCCTCCGCGAGCGTCGGCAGCGCGAAGATGTCCGCCGCGCACAATACGGAGGGGATTTCTTTGTGATCCAACCGCCCTTCAAAGGCGATGTTTTTGCACGAGGGCTTTTGCTCCTCGCCGTAGCCGATGAAGAGGCCTGATGCGCTCTCTACCATGTCGATCGCGTCGCACAGGACGCGCACGCCCTTTCGCTCGATGAAGCTGCCCACAAAACCCACGACAAATGCATCCTGCGGGATCCCGAGCTTTTTCCGCGCATCCTTGCGGCTCATCGGGCGGAAGACGGAGGTGTCCACGCCGTTGGGAAACACGTGGGCCTTGGCGGGATCGGCGAGGAGCCCCTCGTCTATGAGCATTTGCCGATTTGCCTCCGATACGCAGACGATGCCCTGAAGGTCTGAAACCCTATCCCGCATATAGCCCTTGTCTATGAAGGAAAACAGCGACGGGTCGCTCTCTCCGAACGCGAGAAACGCGGGAATGCCGGTCTCCTTGGAGATTTCGGAGGCCGCAAGCCCCGCAGGGAACAGAAAGTGCGAGTACAGCGCGTCGGGCTTTTCGGGAAGGGACAAAATCGCCCGTTTCGCGGCGCGCTTAAAGGAGGAAACCGTCATCCTGCTCTTGCCGATGCTCAGAAATTCGGGGCGTAGAATCGTCACCGCGCCGCCCGAAACGTTGCGCACTTCCCTGTAGGGCGCGCGAGGCAGCCTTTTAAGTATCCTTTTGATGTGGCAGGTCGGCACGATTACCGTGCAAGTTGTGCCGAGTTTTACAAATTCGTTCACCAACTGCTCCAAAAACGTATAGGAAGGCTCGTTTGGCATGGGATATGCCAAAGACAAAATCGCCAGGGATTGTTTGCGCATGGTTTCTTCCTCCGAGCGGATTACTGTTGTTGTTCGCCCGGGAGCGCTCCTTCGGGCAGATACGCATCGGTTTCTTTCGGCATGCCTTTTTTGACGAGGCGCCTTTCCGTATAGGCCTTGACGAACGCGTAGATCAGCCCCATGATCGGGATGCTGAACAAAATGCCTCCGACGCCCCATATGCCGCTTCCCAAGATGATCGCGAGCAGAATCCAAAATGGCGATATGCCGATGGAGCTTCCGAGGATGCGCGGGCTGATGATGTTCCCTTCGACCTGCTGCATCACGAGCAGGAACAGCAAAAACCACAGTGCGTGCATCGGGTTGACCACGAGCAGGATCAGACAGCCGATGCCGCCGCCGATGATCGGCCCGAAATAGGGGAGGACGTTGGTCACGCAGATGATGACGGAAATGAGCAGCGCGTACTCAAACCGCACGATCAGCATAAAGAGATAGCACAACACGCCTACGATCAGCGAAACGAGGATGATGCCGACGATGTATTTGGAAAAGATGGAGTATGTCTTTCGCGTCCAGAAAATCATTCGCTCGGCTGTCTCGCGCGGGCAGAGGGCGCAGGCGATTTTTTTGCTCTGTGCGCACAGTTTTTCGCTGTATAAAACCATGTACACGCTGAATGCGATCGCGATGGAGAACTGCGCCACCCCGTTTCCGATGCCGGTCGAGATCGAGACGATGCTCGCGAGCGCCTTTCCGGAATACTCGAGAAGCTTGGAGATCATACTCTCCCACGTGATGAGAAAGCCCGAAAGGTCCAAGCCGAACACGTTGAGCGTCTGAAACAGTTCCTCCACGACGCCCGAGTTGCTCTGTATGTAGCGCGTCACCTTCACGGAGAGCGAAACGATAGAGGAGATGAGCTGCGGCACGATGATGAAAATGCACCCGATCACGAGCCCCAAGAGCAGCAAATAGGTGATGACCGTCGACAGCGTCCTGCACAGGCGCGTGCGGTTTTTCTTGCGGCAGAAAAAGAATCGGAGCAAGCGCTCTATGCCCTTGACGACCGGCGAAATGAGCATGGCGAACACGAGCCCCAGAAAAAGTGGCAAGAGGATATTGAATCCCGTTCTGATAATCGCGATCAGGTCGCTTATGCGGAACAGCACCGCCGCGAAGAGGATCGCACCGCACAGCACGATCAATAGCGCGACGGAACTTTTTCGCGTTCCCGTATCAAACAGTTTCATACGCATAGCCTCCGTCAGTGGTTGAATTGTGCGTTGTCAAAGGTGACTACCGTATAGTACCTTCTCTCTTCTTTCCGTATTTTTTCGTCGAGCGCCGATTTTACGGCGCACTCTTTCCCGCGAAGCGCGTCGGGCAGCACCATGTCGAAGACCAGGTTGTCGTGTTCCGCGCCGCGCACCATGCGAAAATCATGGATGGTGATGGATTCGTCGATCTCGTGCGCCTTGTCTAAAACGAAATCGCGCATTCGGTTGAGCTCCTCGTCGTCCGTCACGATGGGGTCGTAGTGTACCGTCAGGTGGATTCGGTGTTTTTCCATGAACATCCGCTCCAAGTTGTCCAAGATGTCGTGCATCTTGAGCACGTCTTCCTTTGCGTCGATCTCGATATGGGCGGATGCGAAGCGCTGGCCGGGTCCGTAGTCGTGCACCATGAGATCGTGCAGCCCCAAGATATGCGGATCGAAGGCGAGCGCTTCCTCTTGGATTGCATGGGCGAGTTCTTTATCGGCGTTTTGCCCTAAAAGGGGGCTGATGGTATCCTTTGCGATGCCGTATCCGCTGTAGAGGATAAAGATCGCCACACAAAGCCCCATCGCGCCGTCGAGCTGAAGCCCCGTCACCTTTGAAAGGATCGCGCTCAAAAGTACCGCCGATGTCGAAAGTACGTCGTTTCGGCTGTCCGACGCGGCGGCGAGAAGGGTGTCGCTTCCGATCTTTTCCGCGACAGATCCGTAAAAGCGCATCATCCACAGCTTCACCAGAATGGAAGCTGCGAGCGTCGCGACGAGCCAACCGGAAAAGAGCACCTCCGTCGGGTGGATGAGCTTTTCGATGCTCGATTTCGCGAGCGAAAAGCCGATCGCGAGAATCAGCATCGCCACCGTCAGCCCCGCGAGGTATTCGTATCGCGCGTGTCCGAAGGGATGCTCCGGATCGGCAGGTTTTCTAGAGAGCAGGAAGCCGCCGAGCGTTACGATGGAGGAGGAAGCGTCGGAAAGGTTGTTGATGGCGTCCGCAGTGATGGATACCGAGCCGGAAAACAAACCGACGACGGTTTTACCTGCGAAGAGAAGCAGGTTGCAAACGATCCCCACGACACCCGAAAGCGCGCCGTAGCGCGCGCGCACAGCGGGGTCGGAGGTATTCTCTGCGTCTTTGACGAAGCGCTTGATGAGAAGTTGCGTCATCATATCTTTTAGTAGCGATATCCGATGAAGGCGGCTTTGCGCACAAACGTCTCGGATAGTGCGTCCTTGTTTCCGTAAAGGGTCACGTCGCTGCGATAGAGGAGGCCTTCGAGGTTTACGGCTCCCGCGAGAAGCTGCGAAAGCGCGCCGACGGAAAGCTCCATGTCGCAAGGCACATCCGCGATGGATACCGCACCATCCTCCACGAGGAAGGTGTTGTTGTTTTTTTCGATATACGGGTCGCTGACGCGCAGCGCGAAGCGGACGCCGCGCGGCTTTTTGATCGCGGAAAGCGCCTTTTCTGCATTTATAATGCGCACCATGTATTTTTGCACCGCGGTTTTCGGTACGGCAAATGGGTCGTCCACAAAGTGGTGCAGCTCGATATCCTCGGGCAAAACGAGGGAAATCTTCGCGTAATCCGCAGTGAACCTTCCGAGGAACCCGAGCAGGTTGTAAAAGCCTTTCACCGAGCTCCATGCGCAGTCGGTGACGCGCAGCGTGTCGCGATCCGCGGAATAGGCGACATAGGCATCCTGCAAAAGGTAGCGATACGTCTGCGTCGTGCGGTAATCCCCGTTGATATGGCGCTTGGTCATCTCGTCGTTTCTAAGTTCCGCGAGCATGTATTTTTTTGCGAAGGCATTATAGATGTCGGTAAACGCCGAGACGCTTTCGCCCTCGCGCCAGAGGCGGATATCCCCCTCCGCGCGATACCGTTTGAGGCACAGTGGCGCAAAGTCATAATAATAGAGACAGCAGACTGTCTCATACCCGAACTTGCGGTAAAAGGCGTGGCGGAACGGATACAATGCGGAGAGCACCTCGCCGTTTTGATAGGCATAGGGGATGAGCGCTTCAAAAACCCCACGGATTGCACCCGAAGCGCGGTATTCGGGCAAGGTGGCAACGCCGCCGATGCCGCAGGTCTCGACGGGTGTGCCGTCCAAAAAGCACCGAAAGCGATTGTTGATTGCACAGCCCATGAGCGCACCGTCCTCCGCAAACGCGCCCCAATGCTCCGTGGTATTCTTCAGCGCTTCCTCGCGCTCCTTTTCGAGATTGCCGCGCTTATAGTGAAACGCGACCGACATGACATTGCCCGCTTCAAACCGTTCTTCGGGTGTGAGCTGCCTTACGATCATGCAAAAGTCTCCTTTTTTCTTCGATTTTCGCGAAACGCGGACAGTGCCAATCTGCCCTGTTCCGTCACGGGTTTGATCCATTTGCCGCTATACAAATGCATCTGCATCAATGCGAACCGCACGGGTTCGTCGATATAGCAGCACAGGAATACGATAAGAAACGGCGCATTGAACAGCCGCCACGCCGCAAACAGGCACGGTATGACCATGGCATACATGAACGCGATCTCCAAAATCGTGCCGTATGCCGCGTCGCCTGCCGCGCGGTAGGTGTCGTTTTGCATCCAGTTGCACATGCGGATCACGGCGATCACGCAGTATGCAGCAAGCATCTGCCTGCATATCGAAAACGATTCGCCGCGAAGGCTCATTTTGCGAAGGAGCGGCGCGTGTATGGAAAAAATCAGCAGGCACAGCGCGAGGATCGTCGCGCCGCACAGGTATACGAGCCGCTTTGCGCGCTCGTATGCGGTATCGAGTTCGCCCGCGCCGACGGGCTTTCCGACGAGCACGCTCGCCGCGCTGGTGAAGCCGCTGAAGAACGAAATGACAAAGCCCTCGAACGTTCGGAACACCGCGATCGCGGCGATGGCATTCTCGGATTGGCGGCCGAGCACGATGTTGGTGATCATGAAGCCCGTGCCGATCAGCACCTCGTTGCAGAGGATCGGGAAGCAGCGCGAAAAATACAGCTTCAGATACTCCGCGTCCCATTTGAAATGCCGCGCGAAGTGGAACAGATACGGATAGCCCGCGATTTTCGCCAGAACCAGCATGACCGCCGCATTGACAAATGCCGCGCACACGGTCGCGAGCGCCGCGCCCTCAACGCCCATGGCGGGGAAGCCGAAATGCCCCTCGATGAGGCAGTAATTGAGTCCTACATTGGTCAATACGGAGCATATGGATGCGATGAGCGGTATCTTCACCCGCTCCGTGGAGCGCAAGAGTGCGCTCATCCCCACGGAATAGACCGTCAGTGGGTAGGAAAAGCCGACGATGCGCAGATACGATATGCCGATCTCTCGGATGGATTCCTTGTCGGTATACATCCGCATGACCAGTTCCGGCGCGAAAATCGCGAAGCCCGTAAACGTAAAGGCGACCGTCATCAGGCACAGCGTCGTGATGCCGTAGGTGCGGTCGATGCCGCTATCGTCCTTCGCGCCCCAATACTGGCCGTAAAACAGCATGCCGCCGCCAACAAAGCCCCAATATCCGGCGAACAGAAGCGAGGAGAACTGCGCGCACAGCCCGATCGCGCCGACGGTCGTCTGCCCGAGCGGGGCGATCATCATAGTATCGACCATGCCGGCGGTCGTCGCCAACAGGTTTTGCAGCGCGACCGGCACGGCGATCGCCGCGAGTGCGGGCAAAAACCGCTTCCAGTCGAATTTCGGGCGCATAGATCATCCTCCTTACGAATATAGGCTTATTATAGCAGAAATCCTGTGTTTTGGCTATACTATCTTCGTAAAACCGCGCAAAATCCCGCGCACGAGACATTGGGAATCCCCCGTTTGTCTGCGAAGCAACATATTTAACACGCCCTTCATTGACAGCATATTGCCGCGGGGCTATAATGGATTCATAAATTATATCGATTTTCGCGAGAAGAGCATATGTTTTTTGGTTGTATTGTACATCTCGTACATTTTTCATAACAAGCCACAATTTTTAAGAGACGGAGATGATATGTCGCATGGCACAGTCCGCCGCAAGACAGGATCCCGGAAAGCGCAGGCGCCAATTGTGGCGCGAGATTTGCAAGCACAAGATGCTGTATCTGTTTATTCTGCCCTGCTTTGTGTGGCTGATTATTTTCAGTTACGTGCCGATGGGCGGAATCGTTCTGGCGTTTAAGAACTACAAGTTCAACTTAGGTATCTACGGAAGCCCGTGGGCGGGCCTCAAGTGGTTTCGGGAGTTCATCAATTCGCCGGAATTTTGGTTTACCATCAAGAACACGCTTCGCATCACGGTGCTGAAGCTGTGCATCTGCTTTCCCGCGCCGATCATCCTGGCGCTGTTGCTCAACGAAGTCAAGCGCATAAAGTTCAAGCGCGTCATCCAGACGGTCAGCTACCTCCCGAACTTCGTCTCCTGGGTCGTCGTGGTGCAGCTCATGCGCGCGCTGTTTACGCCCTACGGCGGCGTCGTGAACGAGATTCGAAAGGCCATGGGGTACGAATCCGTCTTCATCATGGGGCTGAAAAACGCCTTCCTCCCGATGGTAGTCCTGTCCGATCTCTGGAAGAATATCGGCTGGGGTTCCATCATCTATCTTGCGGCGATCACCTCCGTCGATCAACAGCTGTACGAGGCGGCGGTCATCGACGGCGCGAACCACGCGCAGCAGGTGTGGCACATCACGATCCCCAGCATCATGCAGACGATCGGCATCATGTTCATCATGGCGGTAGGCGGCCTTTTGAATGCCGGATACGACCAAATCCTGCTCTTGCAGCAGCCCGCGAACCTCGAGTTGTCGCAGGTTTTGGACACCTATGTGCTGCAAACGGGTATCAAGTACGGCAAGTTCGAATATGCCACGGCGATAGGTCTCTTCAAGTCGGCGTTCTCGCTGGTTCTGGTCGTTTCGACCAACTATCTGGCGCAGAAGTTCGGCGAAGTCGGCCTTTGGTAAGGAGGAGCGTACAATGAATAGCCATCCGAAAAAAGCCAAGAGAAATATCCGTACCTCTTTAGGCTACAAATCGTTTACCGCGTTCAACTACACATTTCTGACCCTCTTGGGGTTTGCGACGTTTTATCCGTTTTGGTATGTTTTGATCGCTTCCCTCAATACGGGGCGCGATTTTCTGCGCGGCGGCGTGTGGCTGTATCCGCGCGAGTTCACACTCGAAAACTATGCCCTCGCCTTTCAGGACAAGCAGATCTTTGACGCGCTGCAAATCTCCGTCATCACGACGATCGCCTGCGTATTGACGGGGCTGTTCTTTACCGCGCTCGTCGCATACGCGATGTGCGTCAAGACTCTGCCCGGCAGGCAGTTCTTCAACTTCTTCTGGTATTTCACCACCATCTTCGGCGGCGGCATGATCCCGTACTACATCGTGCTGCGCACGCTCGGCCTCACAAAGAGCATATGGCTGTACATCATTCCATCCATATACAGTTTCTATAACTTTATCTTATTGCGCACGAACTTCTCCGCCGTGCCGTATGAGATGCGCGAATCCGCGCAGATCGACGGCGCTGGCGATCTGCGGATTTTCGCGCAGGTGTATCTGCCCGTCTCCAAGCCCATTTTGGCGACGATCGCGCTGTTCATCGGCGTCGGCCGCTGGAACGACTGGTTCACCGGCGCATACTATCAGTCTAAGGCGCAACTGTATCCCGCTGCGACGCTATTGCAGAAGATCCTCGCGGAAGCCTCGTCCACCGCGAACATCAAAGCGGGGCAGGAGAGCGCCGCGCAGGTGATCACCTCCTACACCTCGCAGTCTCTGCAGATGGCGTTCGTCATGATCCTCACGATGCCGATCGTGGTGATCTACCCGTTCCTGCAGAAATACTTCGTAAAGGGCGCGATGGTCGGCTCTGTCAAGGGCTGATTCCCCGTTTTCAAACAGAATGCATGGGCGCGGAAGCTGGCGCCGCGCCGTTTGCAGATATTCGCCTTTCCTGTAGGACCCAACTATTTGAAAGGAGCTAAACCATGACGAAAAAGTATCTGGCAATCCTGATGGCTCTCATCCTTGCGCTCGGCGCGGCGTCCTTTGCGTTCGCGGATGACGCGGTCTACACCGACGAGGACGGCTTGACCTATAAGAAGTTCGACGACGTCAACCTGACCATGCTCATCTGCTGGAACGGCGGCTTCCTGACCGCGGATGACCAGTACAACAATGACGTCGCCGCCGCGATCCGCGAGAAGATCGGCGTCACCGTCGAGTTCGAAGGCCTGATGATGAGCGAGACCGAAAAGCTCAACATGATGTTCGCCTCCGGCGACATGCCCGACATGGTCAACGCGCCCTACTGGGGCGGCACCTCGGGCGAGACCGGCGTCATCAAAAAGGCGGGCGCGGAAGGCCGCCTGATCGACATCAAGGACATCGTTCCCAACTACCCCAACATCGCCGACGCGTATACCATCGGCGTCATCGGGCTGAAGTACCTCGAAAACGACATCGACGATCCGCAGTTCGGCGGCGCGCGCTACGTGCTGCCCACCGAAGTTGCAGGCACCGATGCAGACATCACCAACTGGTGCTACGGCGTGTTCGTTCGCGGCGACGTGCCGCAGACCTTAGGGATTGACCCCGCTTCCATTAAGACGACCGAGCAGCTGTACGACTTCATGAAGAAGGCGCAGGAATACGGCTTCAAGGATGTCAACGGCAACGACTGCATCATCGCCACCACCTTCCACAACGGCTGGAGCTACGGCAACTTCTCCGAGGGCTTCACGCGCAAGAAGATGACGAGCTACAGCCTGGGCGAGGACGGCAAGGTGACCTACGACACGCTCTCGGAGAACTATGTCAACAGGAACCTGTTCATCTGGCGCCTTGTCAATGAAGGCATCCTCGACGTGGAGTGCTTCAAGACCAACGACGACCTCGCCAATGAGAAGGTCGGAAACGGCACCGCGCTTTTCACCTGCGCGCAGTACGGCATGTCCGTCAACGCGACGAAGCTCACGGGCTTATACGACAGCCATCCCGAGATGCGCTACATCGCCGTCGGCCCCCTGAACTATGCGGACGGCCAGCCCCTGGTACAGACCTCTCCCAACGGCCGCAACGGTTCCCCCGTCATCTTCTTCCCGACCACCTGCTCCAACCTCGATGCCGCCATGACGTATCTCGATTACGTGAACAGCAAAGAGGGCAGCAAGATCGTGTACTACGGCTTTGAAGGCGATACCTACGTGCTCAACGAGGAAGGCCAGCCCCGCATGAACGCGGAACTGACCGCGCGCTACAAAGAGGATTCCGACTCCGTCAGCAAGGAGCTCCGCCAGCGCGGCATCGGCTACATCCCCGGGCGCACCTACGTCGCGAAGAAGAACACGCTTTGGTTCGGCGAAAGCAATCCCTTCGAATCCGAGGCCGCGAACGAGTACATCGATGCCTACAAGAAGATGCGCCCCGTCGAGAAGATCCCCGGATACCCGATCGACGCAGTCGCCTCCGGCTTTGAAGGCTATCAGGAATTTGCGGAATGGGCATTTGACAGCGACAAGCAGGACAGCTACGTGCAGCGCGCTTTCTTTGCCGAGACCGAGGAAGAGGCCCGCGCGATCCTCGAGGACTATCAGAACTATCTGCGCACCAACGATAACGGCAAGATGGCTGAATTCCTCGACTACATGACCGAGATGTACGCGACCCGCGACGACTTCATCTTCTAAGGAGTATTCTTTCCAACCCCGGGGTCAGCAAAGGACAGATGTCTGCCAGCAGGCATGAGCGGCTGTGCCCTGTGACAGAGCAGGCCGCTGCGCGCGAGCGTGGCGGTCTGCTTTTCGGCACACGGCGCATCTGGCAAAATCCGATATATGGAGGAAAGCATATGGCATATATCCGCGACAATACCGAGGAACTGACGGGCTATCAGGAATCAAGGCCGCTCAAACCGTCCATCGATTTGATGTGCGACTTTGTGATGGTGTACGGCATTAACGAAAGCATGCCCGATCGGGTGAAGCAGTTTGCTGATGCGGGCTATGTGGTGCACCTCATGACGGGCATCGCGTGGGGCGGGTATCAGGACTATCTGGACGGCTCCTGGGACGGCAGAAAGCATTGGGACGAGGGGCAGAAGGAGCGAAGCGGCAAGGACGTCATCCACGGCCCCACGGTGCCGTACATGGTTCCCACCGTATCCTTTTCGGATTACCTGACCGAGCGGCTCAAGCGCGCTGTGGACAGCGGGGTCGTCGCCATCCACTTGGAGGAGCCGGAATTTTGGGATCGCAGCGGCTATTCCGAAGCGTTCAGGCGCGAATACGAAATACGCTATCGCGAGCCGTTCCGCCCGCAGCACGAAAGCCTCGACGGGCACTACCGCTCCGCAAAGCTCAAGGCGGATCTGTACGCGCGCGCACTCTCCCGCGTGAGCCAGTCCGTAAAGGAATATGCCAAGGTGGTCTACGGGCGCGATTTGCGCTTTTACGTGCCCACGCACAGCCTCATCAACTACACGCAGTGGAAGATTTTGAGCCCCGAGGCGGCGCTGATCGACATTCCGACGGTGGACGGCTTTATCGCGCAGGTTTGGACGGGTACGAGCCGCGAGGCGAACGTGTACGAAGGGTTCTACCGCGAGCGCACGTTTGAAACGGCGTTCCTCGAATACGGTGTTATGCAGGAACTGACGCGCGGTACGGGCAAGCGCATGTGGTTTTTGAACGACCCCATCGAGGACTTGCCCTCGTACACATGGGAGAACTACCGCTATAACTACCAAAAGACCGCCGTTGCGTCTCTCCTCAACCCCGATGTGTGGCACTACGAGATTTGCCCGTGGCCGACGCGCGTGTTCGAAGGGAAATTCCCGCGCTTTCAGCCGCGCATCGCCGAGAGGGACGAGACGAGCTTTGAAACGCCCGAATCGAAGCCCATCCCCGACACCTATCGCACATTCCTCTCCTCCATGTTCCAGCTCTTCGGCGACATGGAGCAGCCCGATTGGGTATTTGATGGGATGGAGGAGAGCGTTGGCGTGTTCCTGTCCGACAGCGCGCTCTTTGAGCGCACCTTCCCCGATACCGTCAAAACGGACGAACACTATTTGGAAAAGGCGCGCGGCATTTTAACGAAAAATGCGGACACATTGGACGACGAAGATGCTGCCGCGCGCATAGAGCGCTCCAAAGCGTTCATGGCGGAGACGGAAGATGACGAGGCGATGATGAACAGCTTCATTTCGAGCGTCGCGTTTCCGCAGTTTTACGGGCTTGCTCTGCCGCTTCTCAAGTACGGGCTGCCCGTGCGCCCCATCCAGTTGGACAATGTGCGCCGCTTCACGGGGTATCTGAAGGGCATTCGCTACGCCGTCCTAAGCTATGAGTTTATGAAGCCCGCATCTCCCGACATCAACGCGTCGCTCGCCGAATGGGTGCGGTCGGGCGGTACGCTGATCTACGTCGGCGATGGCAGCAATCCCTTTCACGGCATTGCCTCGTGGTGGCGCGAGGCGGGCTACGATACCCCCGCGCAGCACCTGTTTGAGACGCTGGGGCTGGATCGCGCGCCCTCTGCGGGCGAACACGCCTTCGGGCGCGGGCGATTCATCCTGTATCCGCAGCTTCCCGCGCGCATCTGCATGGCGAAATCGTATGCGGACGAGTGGCGCGCGCTCGTTCGCGACGCGCTCGCAAAGGGCGGAACGAAATGGCAGTGGCGCAACGACATCACCTTGCGCAGAGGCAGCTATCTCATCAGCGCCGTAATGGACGAGAGCGCGACGGACGACGAAAAGGTGTTTGAGGGATGCTTTGCGGATTTATTGGAAGATGGATTCCCGATAATCCGCAAAAAGGTAGTGAAGCCAGACGAGGTCGCGCTGCTTCGCGATCTGGATCGGATGGAAAGGGGCACATTCGCGGTCGTCGCGACGGCGGCGCGTATCCTGTCCGTTGATGCCAAGGAGGACGCGCTTTCCTTCCGTGCGAAGGCGGCGGATCGCGTTTTCGTACACATCCGTCTCAGGCTTCCCTATCCCATGGGGGATGTGCGCGCCGTCGATTCCGATGGGGAGGATGTCGATTTGGCATATTCCTTCGACGAAGGGACGGAAACCGCCCTTTTCACCTACCGCAGCAGCGGCAAAATGGTAACTATAACTGGCAACAAACGAGGACAATAAGGAAGGGAGCGTTTGGTATGACTACGCTTGCAGAAAAATTCACACTTCTAAAGACCTCCGTCGGCGGGAACCGCGAAAAGAGCGGCTTTGAATACACCTTCGGCATGCCCGAGGAAGAGGTGCACCGCATCACACCGCCCAGCCGCATGAACCGCCGCATTTTGGCGGAACTGGAATACGCGCTGCACGTATCCGAAGCAAACGGCGACGCATTTTCCAAGGAGATCGAAGAAGCGCTCAATTTCTTGCTCTGCGCGCTGGATTCGGACGGCGTTTTGACGGATGCTGCCTGCCGCAGAGCGGAGGAGATCCTCTCGCCCATGGCAGAACTCGCCAAGTCGTATACGCTCTATCTTACGGGGCATGCGCACATCGATATGAACTGGATGTGGAGCTATCAGGAGACCGTCGCGGCGACGCTCGCGACCTTCCGCACGATGTGCGATATCATGGACGAATACCCCGAATTCACCTTCACGCAGTCGCAGGGCTCCGTATATCGCATTACGGAGCAGTACGATCCCGAGCTCATGGCGCGCATACAAAAGCACATCGCCTCCGGCAGGTGGGAGGTTGCCGCAACGAACTGGGTCGAGCCGGACAAAAACATGCCCTCCGGCGAGTCGCTCCTGCGGCATATCGAATACACAAGGCGCTATCTGCGCGATATTTGGGGCGTTAAGAATTTCGACATCGACTTTGTGCCCGACACCTTCGGCCACGCCGAAACCATCCCGGAGATCGACGCATTCGGCGGCGTGAAGTATATGTACCACTGCCGCGGCAACGCGCGCAAAGACCTGCTCTACCGCTACCGCGCGCCTTCGGGCAGGGAAATCCTCGTGCTTCGCGAGGCGAACTGGTACAATGCCGCCATCACGCCGCAGATCGCCTCCGGGCTGATGGAGGCCGTCAGGCGCTCCTCCGGGCTCAAAGTCGGCATGGTGGTGTACGGCGTGGGCGACCACGGTGGCGGCCCCACGCGGCGCGACGTGGAGCGCGCCATCGACATGATGACCTGGCCCGTCTATCCCACGATCCGCTTCGGCGGCCTGCGCGACTACTTCCGCGAGGCGGAAGTGATCCGCGATGCCCTCCCCGTAGTGACCGAGGAGATGAACTTCTTCGCGCCCGGCTGCTACACGACGCAAAGCCGCATCAAGCGCGGAAATCGCCGTGCCGAGGCGGCGCTGTACGACGCGGAGGCGCTGTCCGCACTCGCCCAACAGAAGACGGGCTTTTCCATGGCGAAAAAGCAGGTGGTGGAAGCGTGGCGCGACGTGCTGTTCACGCACTTTCACGACATTTTGACCGGCTCCTGCGTGCAGGATTCCCGCGAGCACGCAATGGGGCTGTTTCAGGGCGTCGCCGCGGTGACCAACACGCAGCTTGAAAAGGCGATGGCGTCGCTTGCAAAATCCATCAATACGGCGCATATGCCCGTTCTCCAAAGCGTGAAGCCGTGGGAAACGGCGGAGGCGGCGAAATTCGACACGCAGTCCGAGGGCGCGGGTGTGGGCTACGGCATTGAACATTTTACGGGCGTTCCCGCAGCGGAGCGCGGAAGCGGCATGATTCGCGTGTTCCACGTATTCAACACGCTGAGCGAGACGCGCACGGACACGGTGGAACTTACCGTGTGGGACTATCGGGGCGACCTCGCGCGCGTATATATGCAGGATGCGGATGGAAACGAAATCCCCTTCTGCCTCTTGGACAATACGCTGCAAAAGTATTGGGACCACCGCTATTTCCGCGTGCTCGCGCGCGTGACCGTCCCCGCCGTCGGCTATACGACGGTCGTGTTGCGTCAGCGCGAAGCGAAAAATTATCCCGCGTATCTGCAGGATCGCGAACAGGTCGCGCGCTTTTATGACGATGCCATACTGGACAACGGCATCGTCCGCGCGGTACTCTGCGCGAACACAGGCCGCGTAAAATCCCTCGTCGATCGCAAGAGCGGCGCGGAGCTTTTGAAAGGCGGCGAAACGGCGGGCTTGCAGTTCCTCGAGACCGAACGGCGCACCTCCAGCGCGTGGAACATCGGGCGCACACTCAGGGAGATTCCCGTGGACAAGTGTATGGAGCTCGTGAATCTGAGCGTGGGCGAAGTGCGGCAGGCTGTCAAGGCGACTTATTTGGTCGAAGGCGGATGCCGCGTCCCGTCCAAAATCGAGGCGACCTATTCCCTCGACACGGGCAGCCGCGCGCTGCGCGTATCTCTCAAGGCAGACTGGCAGGAGCAGGGCAGCGAGACCATCCCCGTGCTCACATGGAAGACGCCCGCCTCGAACCTCTCCGGCAGCTTCCGCTATCTCATTCCGTCGGGCAGCAAGCTGCGCAAGGCGCTCAACAACGACGTTCCCGGCATAGGCGGCGGCATGGCGCTGCGCAACGACGGCATCGCACTCGCGCTCATCAGCGATTCCAAATACGGCTATCGCGGGGAAGGGGATGCGCTTTCGCTCACGCTCATCAACAGCTCGGTCAACCCCGATCCGTATCCCGAGCGCGGCATCCACAACATCGTACTCTGGCTCGCCGCATCGGACGGCGCCGCGCAGGATTTGCAGCGCTTAACGGACGCGTTGAATCACCCCTTCTTCTACCAGCCCTCCAACGTCCACGAGGGAACGCTCCCCCGGTCGTTCGGGCTGATCGGGGAGGTGCGCGGCAGCGTCGCGGTCACATCGGTGCAGCCGAGCGAAAACGGCATCCTCGTACGCGGGTACGAGGCGAGCGGCATGGACGGCGAAGCGCGGATCGCGATCAATATGCCGATACAAAGCGCGTCCCTCGTCGATCTTTCCGAGCGTGGCGCGGTGGGTGAGGCGCGCATCGAAGGCAATGCCGTCGTCTTCGCGGTGAAGAAAAGCGGCATTTGGTCCGTATCCATACGGCTGTAGGGGAGGGGTACCGTGCCAACAGGCAGAATATTCAACATCCAGCGCTGTTCGACGCACGACGGCCCCGGCATCCGCACGACGGTGTTCCTGAAGGGCTGTAACCTTTCCTGCGCGTGGTGCCACAACCCGGAATCGCAGACCTTCGCTCCCGCTTTGGAGTACAACGAAGAGCTGTGCATCCACTGCGGGCGCTGCGCCGAGGTGTGCAGAAACGACGTGCACGAAACCGACAGACCCGCCCTGCACCGAGATCGCTGCACGGGCTGCGGCGTGTGCGAACAGGAGT
Organism: Christensenellales bacterium; assembly: GCA_050946115.1. Lineage (GTDB taxonomy): Bacteria > Bacillota > Clostridia > Christensenellales > Aristaeellaceae > CAYFRC01. The sequence goes on along the minus strand of JBMNUF010000021.1, from coordinate 15,042 downwards.
GTTTCGCAGGCGCTTTGCGGCTTGCGGGCACGGCGATTGCAGACGAAGACCTTATGGACGAAATCCGTACCGACGCACCGTATTTCGCGCAGTCCGGCGGCGGGGTGACGTTTTCCGGCGGCGAGTGCATGCTGCAGGCGGGGTTTCTGCGCTCTGTCTGCAGCCTCTGCCGCGAGGAGAATATCCACGTCGCCATCGACACGGCGGGGAGTGTCCCGTGGCGCGTTTTCGAAGAAATCCTCCCGTTTGTCGATCTTTTCCTCTACGACATCAAGGCGCTGGACGCGGATGTTCACCGCCAAATGACGGGCGCGGACAACAAAGAAATTCTCGAAAACCTTGAAAAACTGCTCTCCGCCCGCGCGCGGGTGTGGGTACGCGTGCCGTGCGTTCCCAGCGGCAACGACGGAGAGATCGAAACCATCGCGGATTGGCTCGCGGGAAAGCCCGTCGAGTGCTTGGAGCTTTTGGCATACCATCCGTTGGGCGGCGGCAAGATGAAGCTCCTGGGGCTTGCGCCGCAGAAGGCTTTCCGCGTGCCTTCAAACGAGGAAATGCAGCATTGGCTGTCGCTTTTCACCGCGCGCGGCATCCCCGCCCGCATCGGCTGAAGAAAGGAAGGATTCGGGCATGAAGACGACCATCCTGCGCGACGGGCGCGTTCTCGCGCGCATCCGCCGCCTGCACGACGACAAAATGGAGATCAACCGCATCAAGCTCGCGCACTACGGCAAGTACGATACGGACGACCACGGCTTTATCCACGACCCCGATTTTCATTTTCAATTTTCGTCGGAAGAGAAGGACGGCACGATCCGAGGCTTCGTGCCGATCGGGAAGGCGCTCCGCAAATACATGGCGGAAATCCCCGCATACGTGAACCCCGCAAGCGCGCTCGCGGGCGCGTGGTACGGTGCGATTACGAATTTTGTACCCGTCGAATTCGACCCCGCGCTGGTGCCGGACGATCTGCGCGCAATTTGGGAAAAATACGACACGCACCCCGGCTGGAACGGCATGAACCACTGCGCGCCGGACGTGAACATCGGTTTAGAGCTCGGCTGGGGCGGGCTGCGGAAAAAACTCGAAACCTACCGCGATTTCCTGAACCCCAAGGACACCTCCTTCTTCGACGGCGAATTGGAGTTTGTCATCGGCATGCAGGAATGGGTCGCGCGGCTCGCGAAAAAGGCAAGGCAGATGGCGGAGACCGCAGACGATGCGGAGCAGGCACAAAACCTTACGGAAATCGCGCAGGTGAACGAGTGGCTCACGGAAAATCCCCCGCGCTCGCTGCGCGAGGCGTGCCAGTTCATCGCGCATTTTCAGACCGTCGACCGCGTGTACTTTTTGGGCGGCGCGCTGGATCAGCTGGACGAACTGCTCCGCCCGTGGTACGAGCGCGACAAGGCGGCGGGGCTCATTACGGACGACGAAGTCGTATGGTTCATAGCAAGCCTGTTTTTTAACGACACGCACTATTCGCAGATCGCGGGGCTCACGCCGGACGGAAGCCGCGATACAACGAGCCAAATGTCCTTTTTGATTTTAGAGGCGATGCACGTGCTCGGCATCCCCGCAAACCTCGCGCTGCGCGTACACGACGGCGTGAACGAGGAACTGTTTCGCCGCTCGCTGCAATACATCCTGGAGGACGGCAGCGGCGTCAGCTATTCGCTGAATGTCGGCGTCGAAAAGGGGTTCGCGGCAAACGGCTATCCCGAGGCGCTGGGGCGGATGCGCAAGAAGGTCGGCTGCAACTGGGTAGTCATCCCCGGGCGCGAATATGCCCTGCAGGACGTGACGCGTGCAAACCTCGCCTTCGCGTTCAGATATGCGCTGGACGATCTGCGCGTCGGCGAAAGGAGCATGGAAAGGCTCTTTGCGCGCTTTGAACACCACACGCGCATTATCGTGGACAGCATCAAGCGCGGGTATGACATCCACTACGAATCGAAGGCTCAAAATCGCCCCGAGGTCGTGCTAAATTTATTCATGCACGGCTGCGTGGAGCGCGGGCTGGACTGCTCGCAGGGCGGCGTGGACATTATGGATCTGAACATCGACGGCATAGGCCTTGCGACCGTCGCAGATTCCTTCGCTGCGATCGAGCGCCGCGTCGTGAACGAAAAGCGGCTCACGTGGGATGCACTCTTTGAAGCGCTGGATGCCAACTGGCAGGATGCCGAACCCATTCGGCTGATGCTCAAAAACATCGACCGCTTCGGCGCCCCGAATTCGCCCGCCGAAAAATGGGCGCTGCGCATCCGCGACTGCTTTGTCGCCGCGTGTAAGGACTCCGGAACGCCCAAATACCGTTTGCCGGTCGTGCCCGGCATGTTCTCCCACGGCAATATATACGCCTACGGCGCAAAGCTCCCGGCGACGCCCAACGGCCGCTTCGACGGCGACCCCATCTCCCATTCCAATGAGCCCGACCCAGGGTTTGCGCGCTCGTACAACACATTTTCGCCCACGCTCAAGGCGACGGCGGTCGCCAAGGTGCAGCCCGGATACGGCAATTCTTCGCCGCTGCATCTGGATATCGATACGAACATGCTCTCCAAAGAGGGCGGCATCGAGGCGCTTCAAGCCTTGATCCACGCGCACAACCACATGGGCGGCACGCTCATCAACCTGAATTGCCTCTCCAGGGAGACGCTCCTGAAGGCGCACGCCGACCCGTCCAAGCACCCCGATCTCGTCGTCCGCGTGACGGGCTATTCCGCGTTCTTCGCGTCCCTGTCCAAGGAATACCGCCAGCAGGTGGTGGACCGCTTCCTTTCGCAGGAATAAAAAGAAAACCTGTTCTTACATGGAAGGAAAAGAACAAGACCACACGGGAGGCAAGCCCTGTGGTCTTGTTTGTCGGTTGAGATATTGATGAAGGAAATTCATTATGGCAACCGATTTGGCTCTGCGTGACATCGCTTCCGAAGCTTCGCTATGATTCCAAGCGCTCAAAGATTCGATAGCAAAGGTATGTCAAATACGGAGACGGCACTTTCTTCTGCCCAAAATCCCAATCCTTCAATCTCAGGTATACGGATTCGGGCGTGAAAAAACCGTCCTTGTCCTGCTTTTCTTTTATGAGTTTCATCATCTCCAGAAAACGCGAATCGTCCCGCGCAAACGGATATTTGCTCAGAACCCCGGCTACGCTGACGATATCATACCAGCACGAAGGTGCTTTTAACTTGCGGAAGTCCGTGCCCATAAAGAACATATACGGATGCAGATAAAGGCTGTTTTCCCATAGGTTCAGCAATGCGTTAACGGAGGAAGCGGCAACCTCGGAATTCCTGTATTCCGGGATGTGCGACAGCAAATCGGCCATGATCAGCGTCGCATAGGGGCAACAGTCGTCTTTCTTCCCCGGACCGCGAAACCTGCCCAGATCAGGGGAAACGGCGCAGGGAAAGCCGTTGTCGCGGCATAAGGATACCAGATGGTCGACGCCGGACTTGATATATTCCCGATAATCGATACCCGCCTTGAGCAGAGCAAGTAAAAGTAAGGGCGCGTCGCAAAGACACCAGCCAAACACATCTTGCCCCGTACCTCCATAGTGTTTGGGCACATTGGTCATAGACTGATATATACCGCGCTCTCCCCGGTGTCGAAGTATTGCATCGATTCCCGCTTTGATTTCCGGAATCTCCGTGCCAAATCCGAGGTCGAGCAGAAACAGCAGTTTTTGTATCGGCAAATCGGGATTTTTGTGATTCGTCACCAACGTTCCATGGAAATTTGCAATGTCTGCAAGGTATTTTCTTATGCGGACATCCGCCAACGCCGCATTTCTGATTTCAACGAGACCGCTCTCAGTTTCATGTCCCAAATGAAGGCGGACTGCATATTTCAGCCAGTTATTGCTGATTTCCAATAACTTCTGATAATCCATTTTCCCTCAACCCCCTTCGCAGGCAGTCAATTTCGAATGTCTATTTCGGTATCGCGGGGAAAGAAGCTACTTTATATCGGGAATTTTCACCGCCTGCGCGGTTTGCCTTCCGCCAGGGAATCGGATACTCTGCAAGAAACATTCTTTGTGCGGCATTGCCCATTCGAACTTTGACGGATGAAAAATGCAGCCATGAAACTTGCGGCAATCATGGCTGCGGACAAAGGTGCGATTATTTCTTCACGGTGTACTTGGAGGAAACCCAGCCGGTCGTACCGTTATGCTCTACCTTGTACCAAAGCACGGCGGGGCTGCGGTTGTCGTAGCGGGATACGCCGAGATACACGGCGGATTCGCCCTTGTACAGGATGTCTAACTGCGCGGAATGGATGCTGTACGTTTTGCGGATATACGTATCGCCGTTGGCGTAGATGCTGATGCCGGACGAAGCGCTCTTCTTTGTATACTTCGAAGAAACCCAACCGACGATGCCGTCGTACTGTACCTTATACCAGAGCACGCCGCGGCTGTCGTAGGCGGTATCGGTATACCCGGCGGAATCGCCCTTGTACATGACGCCGAGCTTTTTCGCGTAGATGTTGGGCTTCGTGCGGATGAAGCTGTTGCCCGAGCGCATCTTGACGGTGCCGATGACGGTTTCGCCGCCGGTCAGATACCGCGAGGAAACCCAGCCTATCTTGCCCGTCGCCTTCACCTTGTACCAAAGCCTGCCGGTGGTGCTGAAGTCGGAGTCGAGTTCTACGACCTTCGTCCCCTTTTTCAGGACGCACCTGCGCTCGTATTCGGTGCCGGGACCGTAGCGCATGTATACATTACCCGTGGTGTACATCGTGGCGGCATACGCGCACGTCGCAAACATCGCGGACAAAAGTGCGAACAGAACCACCCATGTGCAGATTTTCTTCATGAAACATCCCCTCCGGTCTTATGTTACTCCTTAGACGCGCCAAACGCCCATTCTGTTGCAGGATTCGGCGAGTTGCGCGTTGAATTTCCGCCCTTTACAGAGAGACAAACCGAGACTTCCGATCGGCACCGCATGGCGGGGCTACACTTCAGTACAAAAACGGAGCGCTTCGAGCTGTCGGCTCGCGGATGCCTGCGCTCCGTTTTTCAGAAAAGATATGCGCCGGCCCCTTCGGAGAGGCGGCGGTTACTTCGATATATTCACATACGCGATGGCGTCGGCGCCATCAACCTTGACTTCACTCTTTTCAAAGATTTCGGTCCAGCTGCTGTCTATGCCCAATCTGAACTGAATCGTGCTGCCGGGCATGAGCACCTGAGAGGAATACAGGCTATCGGAGGTCATGTAGAGGATGTTGCCCTCCGCATCGAGAAGAGTCGCGACGACGGCGACATTGGGCAGCGGCTCGTCCGTGTCATTCGTAACGTCCACATAGATATAGTCGCTCGTCCAGTAGCCTTCCGTCACGCCGGGTTTGTATTCAGCGGTCGAGGCAAGGCGCTTCGTCTCGTAGGAATCGTTGGTCTTGCCGGTGACGGTCAGCATATAATCGTCCACATCTTCCTCGGCGATGCCTTCGGGGAGTTCGGCGCGGATACTTGCGTAAGTATACTCGCCGGGCTGAAGACATTCGGCATACCGCGACAGATAATCGGTCGAGGTCAACGTTTCGCCTTCTTCGTTGAATACCTCCAGGATGCCGGCATGCACCGAAATGGGCTTGTTGCCGACGTTTTCAACCTTTGCGTAGGCATACCCATACAGCGAATACGATTTTACAAGAGTGAAATTCTCCTGCGTTACGCTTAACTTGCCGGCGGCAAGGGCGGGCATCGTGCAGGTCAACAGGACGATGGCAATCGCGATCGAAACAAAGCGCTTCATTCTTTCTTTCCTCCTACTACTTCAAATTCGCATAGAAAACCGCTCCGATGAGCATAAGCGACAGATTGAAAGACCGGGAATGAACAGATTCGTAAAAGCCCCCCTTCTCTTATTGTAGCACTATATAGTCCGCCAGGCAGGCGGGTATAGTTATGGATTGACCGTTTGCATCCGTATATGTGACGGTGTTCATCATCCGCCCATATACGGTCAGATTGCCCTCTTCAAGGATGTCGTACCCGGGATCCCGATTGATGTATACATATACGACATCACCCGTTCCTTCCGTGGATACGGTAAGCCGAAAGCCGTCTTTTCTGCTGCCCGAAACCTGGCCGATCTTGCCGCTGAAGGCGACCTTTTCATCGAAGTGGTTTTCGGGATACGTGGCAGCGTCTTCATAATCCAAATCGCCGTACTGCGCATACACGGATTCCATCGGGTCGGGTGTAGCGGTCACTTCGGGAACCGGAGTGGAAGCGGGCTCTTTGCCGACGGCACTTTCCGAATACAGCACGACCTGATCCTCTTTGGAAGGCAGGCCGTCGTTCTTCAAGCCGTTCCTTTTTTCGAACAGCTTCATGGCCTTCATGGTCTCGCTGTCGAGCTTGCCGGTCATCCGACCGTCGTAGTAGCCCAGGTTTTGCAACCGCTCCTGCAGCTTTAGCACATGCTCGCCCTTTTCATTCCGTTCCATATCGATGTACGGAGAATCTTCCTTAACGACGTGCTCGGATGCTGCGCGATCCCGAAACCTGTGCAGCGCATCTTTGAATATATCGGCAAAACCGATGCCCGATTCGGCGGCACCTGCATCATTGCCGCTGACGGATTCGCAAGATGCGGACATTGTGCATATCAGAACGAGGACGGATAGCCAAAGGATGATTTTGGTTTTCATACTATATCCTCTATGAACCTGACGGGGCGTTCTGCTTACGGTAATAGTATACCAGCATTGAGATGTGCAGTCAACGACGACGGTGCGAATTAACAAAAAGGACTGCGAGTTCTATACGTTCGCAGTCCCTTTTGAAGGTCTTTTGATCGCTTGCTTTACCTGAAGATGGAGAACGCCACAAACAGCGCAGAGGTCAGAGAGGCTACCAGCGATACGACGGTGATCTGAGTATTGATGGAGGGGCCTGCGGTATCCTTGAAGGGATCGCCGACGGTGTCGCCGACGACAGCCGCCTTATGCGCATCGGAGCCCTTGCCGCCCATTTCGCCGGATTCGATGTATTTCTTGGAGTTGTCCCAGAGGCCGCCCGCATTGGACATGAACAGGGACAGCAGCAGACCCGATATGATGTTGCCCATCAGGAAGCCGCCGATTGCATGGGGGCCGCCGATGAAACCGACGAGCAGGGTGGCCAGAATCGTGACGAGACCGGCGGGAATCAGCTCGCGCAGTGCGCCGGAAGTGGCGATGTCGATGCACTTGTCGTAGTCGGCGGAAGCCTTGCCCTCGCGCAGGCCGTCGATCTCGCGGAACTGGCGACGAATCTCCTCGACCATGCGCTGTGCGTTCTTGTCAACGCCCAGAATCAGCATGGCGGAGAATACCGCGGGGATTGCGGCGCCGACCAGCATACCGAAGAACACGGTGGGATTGAGCAGGTCGAAGCCTTTAATCAAGGCCTTGCCCGCCTCGGCAAGGGCGATATTGGTTTCCGCCATATAGGTACCCAAGAGAGAGATGACGGTGAGACCCGCTGCGCCGATGGAGAAGCCCTTGGTTACGGCCTTTACGGTATTGCCTGCGGAGTCCAGCTCATCGGCAATGGCGATGACATCCTCGCCGAGGCCGCCCATTTCGGCAAGACCGCGGGCATTGTCGACGATGGGGCCGTACGCGTCGTTGGAGATGATGGTGCCGACGATGGACAGCATGCCGACGGCGGACATGGCAATGCCGAACATGGCATAGCCTTCGCCGATGGGATCGCAAAGCTTATATGCAACCAGGGCGGAGACGCCGATGCCGATCATTGCCGGCAGCGCGGAGATGAAGCCGTAAGAAACGCCGGACAGGATGGTGAAGGCGGGACCCAATCTGGACGCATGGGCTACTTTCCTGACGATGGGCTTGGAGTCGTCGGTGAAATAGTCGGTGGCAAGCCCGATGATCACGCCGACCAAGAGGCCCGCAGCGGAAGCGCCCCAGATGCGCCAGGAGAAGTCCCTGAAAATCAGGGTCACCAGGGCGGTAAGCACCAGGAACACGGCGGAAGTGACGTAAGTAGAAGAGTTCAGTGCCTTGGTGGGGGAGCCGCCTTCGGGGATGCGCGCGGTCGCGATGCCGACGATGGAGGCGATAAGGCCGATCGCGGCATACATGAATACCATTGCGGTATTTGCCAAAGTGGTGGTCGCACCCAGAGAAGATGCGATGACCAGCGCAGAGGTCATTGCCGCGACGTTGGAGTCGAACAGGTCTGCGCCCATGCCGGCGACGTCGCCCACGTTGTCGCCCACGTTGTCGGCGATAACGGCGGGGTTGCGCGGGTCATCCTCGGGGATGCCCAGCTCGACCTTACCGGTCAGGTCTGCGGCGACGTCGGCCGTCTTGGTGAAGATACCGCCGCCCGCCTTTGCAAACAGAGCAAGGGAGCTTGCGCCGAAGGAGAAGCCCAAGGAAATCATGTTGTTGCCGAAGATCAGGAGAACTGCCGCAACGCCGAACAGGCTAAAGCCGACGACCGCCAGGCCCATGACGGCGCCGCCGCGGAAGCCGACCAGGAAAGCGGGCGCGATGCCCTTCTGTGCGGCCTCGGCACAGCGGCCGTTGGAGGAAGTGGAAACGACGATGCCCATCTTGCCGGCGATCGCGGAGAGGATGGTGCCGCCAAGGTAGGCGATCACCATGTACACATTGTCCATGATGTCTCCGCTCTTCCATATGGGTTGGGGCAGAAGAACGAACAGGATGAGGCCAACGACGACGGAGTATGCGGCCAGAATCAGGTATTCCTTGCGCATAAAGGTGTTGGCGCCGGCCTTGATCAGTTCGGTCACCTTGATGATCGTCGCGTTTTCAATAGGCTGCTTCTTCACCCACAGGTAGAGATATATCGCAAATGCCATTGCGATAGCAACCGCCAAGAACGAAACCAGATAAACCAGAGTCATGCTTGATCCCATGAATAACCCTCCTCGTTAATAATAGAGACGAACCCAACAGCCCTTATTATACCACAAATTCCAACCGTAGCGCCGTCGTTGACAAATATTTAGCATAACTCTACTTTTCTGTGCGTTATCTTAGCGCGCAAATATGTCAATGCGCAGCCCGCTGCTGTCTCGCAACTGCGGAGTGGATAAAACGCCCTTTGATATGCGAATGACGCTTACGAACCCGATACCGACAAACGAACCATAGGTTAATTGCGCATGAATCCACTCGGAACTATTTGACATAGAATTGTAATTCTATGTTGACAACCCGACAAACTTGTTATATAATCAGTTGTAGTGGGACTGCCACTGTGAGCGTATCCGGCGATGCGGTCATGCATCGTGGAAATTAAGAAGGAGGAGAAATCCAAATGAAGAAACTATTGTGTCTCGCCCTCGTTCTCATGATGACGCTGACCATGGTGTCCGCGTCCGCCGACGAAGTCGTGCTGAACATCGGCTTCGCCAACAACCCCTATTCGCAGGGCCTTCAAGCGGTAGTCGACAAGTACTTCGATCAGGCCGGCTTCGATTTCAAGGTCAACATCTCCGTCATTCCCGAGGAGGAACTGCGCGCAGCGCAGACCTTGGACGCAACAACCGATGGTGTCACCTACGATATGTTCTATGTTGGCCCCTACGAAGGTATGTGCTGGGGCCAGTACGGCTACTTGGAAGATCTGACGCCCTACTTCGACGCCATGACCGAGGAAGAGAAAGCCTGGTACGATGCAGAGGACATCTTCTCCGCCATGCTGAAGTCCGTCTCCGACACCGAAGGGCACATGTGGGCCGTCCCATTCTATGGCGAGAGCTCTTTCATCATGTACAACAAGGAGATCTTTGAGAAGGTCGGCCTCGAGATGCCCGCGCAGCCCACTTGGGACGAGATCTACACCCTCGCCAAGGCCGTCAAGGATGCAGGTTACACCGGCATCGTGATGCGCTCCGACGTTGGCTGGGGCAACTTGGGCGCTCCCTTGGGCGCCATGCAGAACGCCTTCGGCGCGCAGTACTATGACATGGAGTGGAATGCCACCATCGACACGCAGGAGATGCGCAACTGCTGGACCATGTACAAGAACCTGCTGAATGATTGCGGCCCCGCAAGCCTCACCGGCAACAGCTACAACGAGTGCATAAACCTGTTCCTGCAGGGCGATGTGGGCATCTACTACGATGCCACTTCCCTGTGCGGCAACTTCGAGGCGGAGGATTCCCCCATCAAGGGAAAGGTCGGCTATGTGCAGGCTCCCACGCAGGTGGAAGGCGGCCAGTCCGGCTGGCTGTGGAACTGGGCTATGGCCATCAACCCCGACTCGCAGCACAAGGATCAGGTCTTCGATTTCATCCTGTGGTGCACCTCCAAGGACTTCATCGACCTGACTCTGGAGTATAAGCCCGACGGCTCCGTGACTCCGCCGGCTTCCCGCTATTCCACATATGAGAAGGACGTCATCGCAGCTCTGCCCTACGCGGATGCCACCTTGGCAGCCCTTGCGCCGCTGGACTTCACCAGACCCGCCGTCAACCCGACGCCCTACGTCGGCCTGCAGTATATGGCCATCGTGGAGTTCCAAGAGGGCGCAACCCAGATGACCCAGTGGGTCTTGGACTATCTGATCGACGGAATCACTTTGGACGAAGCCATTGCCAACACGCAGGCGCTGTTTGAAGAAATCGCCGAGGAAGGCGGCTACAAGCAATAATCCTTCTGTTGCGCTGATCTACGGCCGGGGAGCGGGGCTTGGCTCCGCTCCCCGGTTTCACCGTATCACGAATCTCCCGGAAGGAGGGCGATTCCCCATGCAAAAGACGGCATCTGCCATTCAGGCGCCGCCGCACAAAAAAAGGCGATATACCGACAAATACTTCGCGCTGCCGGCGATCATCTGGGTCGCCGTCACCACGCAGATTCCATTCGTAGCCACCATTGTACTATCCACCTTAAAGTGGAATCTGGTGCGCCCGGATCAGGGCATCAACTTTGACTGGTTCAATAACTACCTATACTATTTCACGGGCAACGGTGCAAAGGATTTCTGGCCGATCCTGGGTCAGACCTTTACCCTGCTCGCCGTCACGCTGCTTGGCTGTACCGTCATCGGTTTTTTTATGGCATTGCTTCTGGACCGCCGACTCCCCGGCATCAATGTGGTGCGAACGCTGGTACTCGGCCCTTTCTTCGTCATGAGCACCACCTCCGGAGTCATTTGGAAGGTAACCATCCTCAACATGGACTTCGGCTGGTACGCCCTGATCTGCAAAGCGCTGGGCTTACAGCCCGTTGACTTCATCAGCTATCACCCGATCGGGATTATTTCCTTTCTCTTTATCTGGCAGTGGATGCCTTTCTTCTTGTTGATTATCTTGGGCGGTCTGCAGTCGCTGTCCGAGGAGGTATTGGAGAGCGCCCGCATCGACGGCGCCAACTGGTGGGTCACCACGATGCGCATAAAACTGCCCATGATTATGAACTACATGCAGACAGCCATCATGTTAGGCCTGATCTTCCTCGTCAAGGAGTTCGGTCTGATCTTGGTCACTACCAAGGGCGGGCCGGGCAAGAGCAGCTACACTCTGGCCTACTTCATATACGATATCGTCTTTACTTCCAAGCGCGTAGGGCGCGCCGGAGCCATATCCGTGCTCACCGTGATCCTCGTCTCGCTGGCCGTCAATATCCTGCTGCGGCTGATACGCCGTCGCAACGAGATGCTGAATTAGGGGGTGCAGACAATGACGAACGGAAGTACAAACGCTTTCAAAGAAGCGAAGAAAGCCCTACGGCGCCGGCGCATCGCAAAGAATTTGGGCATCGGCATTGCGGTCTACGCCTTGGGTATCCTGTATTTCTTTCCCATCCTGTACATGTTCCTCACCGGTTTTAAAACCGAGACTCAGGCTGTCCGCCCCTGCCTGTTCTTCACCCCTACCTTGGAGACGTTCAAAAAAGTGTTCGCAGACGGAGGGCTGTCCCTGAACCTGAGCAATTCGGCGTTTCAGGTGATTATGAGCACTCTCTTGTGTTTGCTCCTTGGCGTGCCCGCAGCCTTCATCATCCGCTTTGGGAAGTTTAAGAAGGAAGGCACCAACAGGTTCCTGCACGGCTGGTTCCTCACCACCATCCTGTTGCCGCCGGTAGCCATCCTGATGCCCCTGTTCTTGTTCTATAACACCACAGGGCTGATGCATACCCGTTTGGGTCTATTGGTTCTGTACGTGGGCTTCCATTTGCCCATCGTCATCTGGATGGTGCACTCCTTCCTCACCGACATCCCAAGCGAGTTGATCGAGGCGGCGGAGATCGACGGATGCAGCCGTATCCAGCAGATCTGCTATGTGGTGCTCCCTCTGGCCACGATGGGAATCTTCAGCGCAGGCATGCTGGTGGCGGTGTTCGTGTGGAACGAATTCTTCTTGGCCTTCTCGCTGACCACCAATCAGGTGCAGACCCTGCCCGTGTACATGTCCCGCTTCCGGGAACAGCAGGGACAGTTTACGGCCCAACTCTCCGCATCCTCCACGGTCAGTGTACTGCCCGCCCTGATTTTGGGCTGGCTGACCCAAAAGCATCTGGTGAAGGGCCTGACGATGGGCGCGGTCAAGGGATGAATGCGGTTTCTAACTTGCTGTGAAGTCAAAGCGGGCAAACGTATCAGACCGGCAGGAATGGGGTGACCGCCGGGAAAACCGAAGCCGCCGGACTGCTTCTGGCGGTTTTTGCGTTTGCGAAGGGCGCGTTCGCTGATGGAAACGTGCCGATTATGGTTTTTTCCGAATCTCTCAAACCGTCAATGCATACGAATCCGAGCTTTTCCGCATCGCGAAGCATTATGTGCACAAGAAAAAAGCCGAAGCGAAATGCGGCGGCTCCGGGGAGGATGATTATTTCCCGTCGAGGATTCGGTTGACGAGTCGGACGTTCTGCGCGAGCTGGTCCGCATCCCGCTGGAAGACGCCCACCACGCCGATGTCGTCAGGCTTCATGTTTCCGTACGCATCGCGGAACTCTCTTTCGGCGATCGCCTCGAATTCCTCCGGCGCATGCCCGTAAAACACCTGTCCGCCCGCGAGGAGCTTGAACACGAGGCATGTCTTGGGCACCTGTCTGACGACCTCCAGCATTTTCCACTTGTCGTCGGGATAGAATTTCAGATCGTTATATTCGCCGGGTATATAGCTCTTTTGGTTTTTGCGCTGCGTGTTGCGGGCGTTGTACAGGCAGGTCACGTAGAAATCCGCGCCCCAGTTTTCCTCCTCCGCGCGGATGACTACCTCGGGAACGTGCGTGCCGAGCCCCGCGGGGACGCCGCTGTCCTTGATCATCCTGATGCGATCCTTCACCTTCCGAATCTCGCCGCACTCCACCATATCGTCCAACGTGCCGCCCTGATGGTAAATGCCCTTGGGCGACCAGCGACACATCTGCCGCAGATTGTCTGCCAATTCCACGGCGGCATAGGATTGGAAGAGCAGGTTCATCCGCCCGCCCTCGTTTACGAACTGCCGCCACACGCGCATCACGAAATCGTTGGCAAGACCGAGATACGCATTCACGCCCAATTCCTGGGCGCGGCGAAGCAGTCTCACGGCGTTCTCTGCGGTATAGTAGTCGAGCATCATTTCTCCGGGGGTAATCTGTTCGATGTAGGAATACCCATTAACGGGATTGTCGCCTAAAATGAGCCTGCTGACCTGCGTTCCAAAAAAGTCCACCGTCTTCATGGTTTTTTCTCCTCATATTCTATGGTTTTAAACGCCCTCATCTTGCTAAAAACAGTGTATCACATTTCAATTTGGAAATCAATGCGCACATTTCACAGGTTGCAGCGTCAAATATGGACGACGGTTTCGGTGGGGGAGGAAGCGATGGTTGAAGGTCTATGCGATGCCGATGTTTCGCTTTTCCGTCATGGTGTTGTCCGCCTGCATCTCTCGAATCGGGAACGGACGGCATTGAAGCGGGATAACGGAAACTGCCGTCGCTACCATTCACCCACCGGAACACATCGGATGATGTGGAACGGGTCGTCGTTGCGGCGTTTAGCGGTTTCGAGGACAGAGAGGGCGGCGCAGTAATCTTTTCGCGCCGACTTAAATGCGATATATGGCGCTGTCAGTGCGAGCACAGCCGGACAGGCTCTGAGGGCACTTCAGGAGAAATTGGGGGAAACGGTATCCGTCGGCTGTCCCAATTCGGAAGGATACTTTTGAATATGTCCGACGACTGTTTAGATATCCCATCGAGATTCGAAAAACAATCTACACTGCCAATGGCATCGAAAGCTTCCGTTCGGCAATGCGGAAAGTGACGAATCGTAAGGCGGCCTTCGCAAACGAAATGGTGGTATTGAAGATACTTTACCTGCGAGCGCGTGATGTCGGCGCAAAATAGACTATGCACTCCCAGAAGGCGGTTTGACTACCAATCCCCCATACAGCGTTGTACCCTCGGCTTACTCGGTGTTTATCTAAGGGCGGCAAATTAACTTGCAATCTACAGGCGGGGTTACTTTTCACCCACCAGAATGCATCGGATGATATGGAACGGATCAATGTGGCTGCGCTTGGGAGTTTCGAGGACGAAGAGGGCAGCGTAGTAATTCTTCGAGCCTGTCTCTGTCCTGAAACAGCTGTAGATTTTCTGCCCTGTCTTACATTTGCGCAAGTCGCGCTTGCTCAGGTTGTTCTCGAACGGGTTCGGAAATCATGCAAGAAGAGTAGATGATTCGCTTTGTATTTTTCAAGGCGGTTGAGCAGCGCTTTCTCTTCACAGTAGGTGGTTTTAGACAGTCTTTTTTACTCTCGTTTTTTCCGCGCTGTAGAATTCTATCATAGTCCGCTTCGTATTCTGCAATTTCGGCTTTACTGAAGAAGGGGTGCCCTTCTCTTTCCGCCTCTTGGCGAACTCTGTGCAGGAGGGGCAAATATCGCCGAGCAGCACGTTCACCGCATGAATAAAGAATAATCGAATCGGCGTCGAATTGTTAATTTTGCATTACCAAAAGGAATTATCATCTCAAGCGTCGAAATAGAGATACGAGGTGATAAAGAATGAAAGAATACTTTCAGGGATTAACGGATC
>JBMNUF010000020.1:0-44876 GCA_050946115.1 Christensenellales bacterium | reverse complement strand
ACCCCACCGTCTTGCCTCCTGGCAAGACGGTGGGGTAGGGGAACCTATGCGGAGGGGCCGCGGCCCCTCCGCACCTCCCTGGGGCTGCTGCGGCAATCATGCGGAACTTCCGGCATAAAAAGGAGCAAAAAAATGGTGAAAAAAATTTCGCTACTGATACTTGCGGCGCTTGTATTGTGCGCATCCGCCCTTGCGGAAGGTGAGATCGTGCGCGTACAGGAGAGGCTAATCGTCCTCGGATACATGGAGGATGCGGCGGACGGCATATACGGAAATGCCACAAAAGATGCCGTATCGCGCTTGCGGGCAGATTTGGGGCTTTCTGAGGGAGACATCGACGATTCCCTCACAAAAGCGCTGTTTGAGGGCGGATACAGCGGCGTATCCGGGATGATTCGCGAAAACGAAGAGGGCGAATATGCAAAACGAATCCAAAGGCGGCTCTATGCGCTGCGATATCTCGCGGACGCACCGGACGGGATTTTCGGGAGCGGCTCCATGAAGGCACTGCGCTGTTTCGCGTCGGACAACGGGATGGAGGGTGCGGACGAAAGCGCGTTGCTGCTTCTGTTTTCGGAGAACGCCGTACAGGCGGTACATGCCGCGCTGCACCTCGGGGACAAGGGAAATGCGGTGTCCGCATTGCAGGAAAAGCTGCTGATAGCGGGATTTTGGGACGGCTATGCCGACGGACAATACGGCAGGGACACGGTAAAGGGCGTGAAGAACCTGCAGAGCTATCTCAACGGAACCGACGAGGCATATCGTTTGATTTCGGGTGGCGCGGCGGACGGCACGGCTGATCCCAAACTGCTTTCCGTCTTCCTCGCTGCGGATTTCTCAGCTGCGCCTACTCCCACGGAGGCGGGCAACGAGGGCATGGAGGTTCGGCGGCTGCAAATGCGGCTGAAGGCGCTGGGGTATCTGGATGCGCCGCCCGACGGCGGCTACGGAAAGGCGACAAAAAGTGTGGTCGCGGCATTTCAGGCGCGAAACGGGCTAAAAAAGACGGGCAAGGCGAATATAGAAACGCTTGCCCTGCTCCACTCGGAGAACGCAAGGGCAAGCCTCAAGCCATATAAGGTTGTCGTTTCGCTTTCGGAGCAAAAGGTGTTCGTTTACGAAGCGGGAAAAGATGAATCCTATCGAACTCTGATCCACACATTCCCCTGCTCGGCGGGATGCAGGACGGGAAATTTCGAAAAGACCGAACCTGAGGAGGCAATATGGATCGCGTTTCCTAACGGGAAATGGGCGAAACACGTTTATCGGGTGGACGGCGATCTTTTCATTCATTCCACGTGGTTCGACGCGGAAAACGGCACGCCCGACAGAGTCAGCGTAAACGGGCTCGGAAAGGCGGTCTTGGGAAACTCCGTCTTGCTGTCCGAGCCGGACGCGATGTGGATCTGGCAGAAATGCCCGAAGGGAACAATCTTCGAGGTCGTCGAATAAAAAAGCCTTTCAATCCCCCGCCTTGCAAACATCGACCCAGCCCAACGCCTTGGACGATGCGAACAGTTCGTCGCAGGAGAGCGGAATGGCGCTGTTCGCACTGCCGCATGCGGGATAGACGATGTCAAACCGTTTGAGCGAGATATCCAGATACACGAGGACGTTCTCCGGCAGGATAAAGGGGCACACGCCGCCCACGGCATACCCCGTCATTCGGAGCGCGGCATCGGGCGAGAGCATGGAAGCCTTCCTGCCGAAAACTATCTTGAACTTCTTGTTGTCTATGCGCGCATCGCCCGACGCAACAATCAGGATGCAGGTATCTTCCTGCTCGCCCTGAAAGGAAAGCGTCTTCGCGATGCGCGCTTCTTCGACGCCCGCGGCAAGGGCTGCCTCCCCGACGGTCGCGGAGGATGTTTCAAACTCCATCACGCGCCCGTCAAGGCCATATTGCTTCAGATACTCCCGAACGCTTGCTACGGACATGTCGCGTGCCTCCTCGTACTACAGTTTTGTCGATTCGCCGGAGATGAGGTCGTACAAAAATGCTTCTTTTTCGGTTTTGAGCAGGATGAAGCGCCCGCCGACGGGGAGAATATCGCGATATTCGCCCATTTCGAGCACGGATTTACCCGCCTCGTTGATGATGCCCATCGTCATGCTGCCTTCGACGGCAAAGCTGCCGCTCCAGCCGGTATCCGCCTCCTCCTCGACCTCGACGTCGTAATTCGTCACCGCAAAATAGCTCTTCCCGTCTATTTCCGCAAGGCAGCTGATCTGGCGGTACGCATCCGAAAGGGTATTGCCCTGTAAATCGACGAGGAACATCAAATCCCCGACGCTCATGAAGAGATGCCCGCAGTCTGACAGATAATAAAAGGTGTCCGTGCCGTCCTCCCGAAGGACGTTGCCTTTCTCATCGATCAAAATCGATTTGTCCGGATACAGAATTTCCGCGATGTCTTTCGAGTAGCCTGCGATAAACCAGATCTCCTCGCCCTCAAAGGTTTTGACTTTCTCTCCGGTTTTGCCGTCGATTAAGGTGACGCTCTCCGCGTCCTCCTGCGCGAGCACCATGTTGCTGTCCCCGGTATTGATGGAAAGAGAGGTGTAGCGCGGCGTCAGCAGCCAGTTTCCGTCCGTATCGATGAGGCCGAGCCCGCTTTCGAGCGCGGCTTCTGCGGTGCCGTGGTGGAACGAACCCGCGTAGTCGTATTGCGCGTCGATCGCCCAGGAACCCTCGGGCGAGAGATAGCCGTAGGCATTGGTGTCCGAGGAGAGGATCGGCATGAGCCCCTCCGAGAAGAAGCCCAATCCGTAGATGATGCGGATGCCGGTCGCGGTCTGCGTGCCGTCGGCTGCGACATGATAGACGCCGTCCGCGCGGTCGTCGTAGGGATCGGAGGTGATGCCCAAAAAGCCGCCCTTGCCGTTTGCGACGAGCTGCGTATATTTGCAGGGGATGTTCTCGCGGAAGGTTTCATCGAGCGAGCCGATCTTGCCGTCAAGGATGGCGAAGACCGCGCCGCCTTCGGGATAGATCAGCGAATAGGCGGCGTCCGTAAGGGGCGTGCCGTTTTCGTCCGCGACGCACCACAGCCCCGTCTTCGTGTCCTGCGCGGCAAACGCGCCGCCGCCAAGATCGATAAGCGCGGAATATGCGCCTCGCGGGCAGGTGATTTCGCCCTCATCCGAAACGAGCAGCGCAAAATCGCCCGCATTCACGGGATAGACCTCCGCAAATGCCGGTATAGAAAGAGACAGGAGCAGAAGAAAAAGCGCCATGCGTTTCACAGTATCACCTCTTGACGTTTGACGATCTTGGAGGAAGTTTTGTTCAATATCGGTACGAAACGCATTAAGTTGTATACTGTCGCCCCGTTTGATGCCGTGCCGGCCGGCGGCGATCGGAATTACCGTAAATTAACTTGCGTTTTTATTGCCTATCTGCTATACTATTTGTTGTCGCGAGAGCGACGTGATGCTTGCGGTTGTGGCGGAATTGGCATACGCGCACGTTTGAGGGGCGTGTTCTTAACCGAGTACGGGTTCAAGTCCCGTCAACCGCACCAGAGCAACGAAATCCGAATCGGGTCTTCCCTGCGGGGAGACGGGTTCGGATTTTTTGTTTTTACGGAAGGGGTGCTTTTGTTTTCGCCTACAGGAATCGTTTTGTTCGATTACGGTTAGATTTGGAAGCCGTTGATCAAGGCAGCTGAAAGACATATAAATGGTTCGCAAGTTTCAAGGAATAGGCGCGGCACCCACGAAGCTGTCATTTGAGCGAAAGTGATTCACCATTTTGCAAAATGGGTGGATGTTACCTGCACCAGATCCAATCCACTGCCAAATTGCGCATTGTTCACGTCGGCGAATAAAGGATACTGCTTGCAAACAACACCAATACTTCGGAGGAGATTCTTCTCAACCTACGATGAGACCGATTTGCGGAAATCAAATCGCACCTTCAGAAACCGGAGCGGATGCTCCGCCTTGCTGTAAACGGACGACTTGTGATGCTCTGTGAAATGTTCTCCTCGAACGTAGTCTTCCGCTTTCGGCTGCCGTATTCGATAGCGCGGAGACCTTGCCGCTTCAGCCTGAAAAACTGCATGTTCTCGATAAGACGATTATACTCTCTTTTCCCAAAATTAAATCATATCGGCAGTTCCTTAAAAATAGGTGTTTACAAAACTGATTTTTTGTTATATAATAATATTAATGAACGGATGATTAAAATAATGGAAACGGGTGTTTGAGTTGCAGGCAAAAAGAAAGGTGCCTTTGCTACACCAGAATGGCTTCCGGCTTTTTCTGATGATTCTACCGCTGTTGTTGGTTGTATTCCTGTTTTCCTACGTACCGCTCTATGGCTGGATTTATGCTTTCTTTAACTATAAACCCGGAAAGCGCCTTTTCAGCTGTGAGTTCGTGGGGTGGAAGTGGTTCACGCTGCTGGTATCGGATGTATACTATCGCCAGGACATGCTGCGCGTGATGCGCAACACACTGGCGATGAGTTTCATGGGCATATTGAGCTCGTGGCTTCCCATGTTCTTCGCCATCTTCCTTTCCGAAATCCGTTCAAAGAGATATAAAAAACTGGTACAGACGGCTTCGACCATTCCGAATTTCATCAGCTGGGTGCTGGTCTACGCGGTGGCGTATTCCATGTTTTCCGTGGGCGACGGATTTATCAACAGGCTGCTAATTCGGATGGGCCTTGTGGAGGACGGCATCAATTTCCTGGCCAGCGGCGATCACATATGGATTAAGATGTGGCTGTGGAGCGTATGGAAGGGCTTGGGCTGGAGTGCGGTCACATACATTGCGGCTCTATCCGGCGTGGATCAGGAACTCTACGACGCAGCAGACGTGGATGGCGCGGGCCGGTTCGGGAAGATGTGGCACATCTCCCTGCCGGGTCTGGTTCCCACATTCTTCGTGCTGCTGATTCTCTCTATCGGCAATCTGATCAACAACGGTATGGATCAGTACTTCGTGTTTGAGAACCCCATGAACCACAAGACCATTGAGGTGCTGGATCTGTATGTGTACAATCAGGGCTTGGCGGGCCGTATGTATTCTTTCTCTGTGGCGGTGGGCATGATGAAATCGGTAATCAGCTTATGCCTGATTACGTTCGCCAACAGGCTATCGAAGTTGGTACGGGGCAACACGGTGTTCTGATTCTCTCCGTTCGGAGACAACTGATAGATGAAAGGATATTGAAGTATGAATTCGGCGTTTGTCAGAAAAACCACGGGAGACCGGGTGTTTGATGCGGTCAACCACATCGCGTTCGGACTGTTTACCATATTGTGTATCTTCCCGTTCTACTACATCCTCATCAACTCCATCAGCGACAACCGGATGGTGCTCAACGGGGAGATTCTGTTCTGGCCCAAGGAAATCCACTTCCAAAACTACAAGCAGATTTTTGAAATCGACCAGATCGCCAACTCCTTCGTGGTGAGTATCGCCCGGACGGTGCTGGGTACGTCACTCTCGCTCATCACCACCAGTTTCCTGGGATATGCCCTGAGCCGACCTGAATTGTGGCATAGAAAACTGTGGTACCGCCTGGTGGTGGCAACGATGTATTTCAACGCCGGGCTGATTCCCTGGTTCATGCTGATGAAGGCGCTGCACTTTATGAACAATTTCTTCGCCTACATCATCCCGGGCATGATTTCGGCGTTCAACCTGATGCTGTTCAAGACATACGTGGAGAGCATTCCTACCTCACTTGAGGAGTCTGCGGACATTGACGGAGCGTGGTATCTGGTGAAATATACCCGTATCATCATGCCGCTGTGCAAGCCCATTATCGCCACGCTGATGATTTTCTCTGCCGTAGGTCAGTGGAACGACTTCATGACCACGGTTTATCTGGTGACCGACGCCAAATTGTTTACGCTGCAGTACCGGCTGTATCAGTATCTTAACGAGGCCAACAGCGTAGCCCAGATGATCAAAGACTTAAGCGAAGCAGGCGGTGGTTCCGCAGTGATGCTGGATGTGTCAGCCCGACTCTCTTCTACGAGTCTGAAGATGAGTATCACCATCGTTGCGGTTTTGCCTATTCTGTTTGTATATCCCATCTTCCAGAAATATTTCGTGGGCGGTATCATGATCGGCGCCGTAAAGGGATAAATAACCTGATACTAACCGGCCATGTGCCGGCGAATAAGAAAAGGAGGAACATATCGTGAAGAAGATTCTGTCTCTGGTTCTCGCGTTGGCAATGATCGTTTCCATGGGTGCCTGCTTTGCCGAATCCTCGGCGGGCGAGGTGCCATATGTAGGCGAGGTCGAGTTGTACAACGCAGAAGCTGCCAATGTTGGCCTGTGCACCGGCTGGATGCCGGATTACATCCGCGAGGCCGCGGGCGTTGACATGATTGGCATCGCCTACGAGAGCGGCAAGTTCGAGTTGATGGTAGCCTCAGGTTCCCTGCCGGACGTATGCGTCATCGGCGGGGTAGACAACCTGGGTTACGCCATCGATGCGGAGCTGCTGTTGGACCTGACCGAGGTCATGGACAAGCTGCCCAACCTGAGTAAGTACGAAGAGAATACCACCATGATGCAATATGTACGCGACAACTGCTCCAATGGTACCGGCGCGCTGTACGGTCTCAATCGCATGTTCTGCGAGTCTGAAGTGGCGGACATGGACATCGGCGGCATCTTCCTGCGCTACGACTACTACGGCGAGATCGGCTATCCCGAGCTTAAGGGCTATGACGATCTGCTCAACGCCCTTGCCGCCATGCAGGAGAAACATCCCACCACCGCCGAAGGCCAGAAAGTGTACGGTATGTCCCTGTTCACCGATTGGGATAATGGCCTATTGCCTTTCTGGGGCTATATGGCCCGCAGCATGGGCTTTACCGGTGGTCTGGTCGAGCGCGACTATCACAACTATAAGAATGACGGCAACGTGGACGACATCGTGATGCGCTCCGCGCTGGCAGACGACTCCGGCTACAAGGCCTTCCTGAAGTTCCTGAACAAGGCGTACAACATGGGCCTGTTGGATCCCGATTCCGTCACCCAGACTTTCGACGATTCCAAGAACAAGACCGCGACCGGACGCGCCCTACTGTCGTTTGACAACTGGAATACCGAGTATTCTGCCGAAGACCAGAATAACGGCATCGGTTTCCGCCGCGTCCCCAACATGGGCGAACCCTACGTGGCAGACGACTGCTCCGCCTGCCCCGGCGGCACCCATACCTTCATCACCATTTCCAAAGACTGCAAGAACCTCGATGCCGCCTGCGCCCTGATCAACCTGATGTATGATCCGGAATTCACCGTGAACTACATGAACGGAACCCGCGGGCATGTGTGGGATCAGAAGGAGGACGGCACCCCCTACATGCTGGAGGAAGGTTACACCAACCGCGCGAACCTGGATTTCTCCAAGCGCGGCTGCATAATCATGCTCACCTACCACTTCTCCGCCCCCCTGCCCGGCTTTAACGGCTATTCCACGGACTACACCCAGTGGCCCGCTCAGGAATGGACTCCTGAGGACAACCTGCTGGTGAAGAACTGGAAGGAGCACACTGTCAACGGTTACGGAACTGCCTATGCCTACATGAAGTCCATCGACATGTATCGCGTGCCGCCGGCTGCCTTGGGTATCCAGAACACCGACGATATGCAGATGATTGTCGACCGCGTCAACGCCGAAATCAAGGTGGCCAACTGGAAGCTCATGTATGCCACCGGCGACGAGGAATTCGATGCCATTTGGACCGAACTGCAGCAGACCTGCGAAGGCATGGGACTGGAGCGCTACATCGAATGGTGGATCGAACAGTATAAGGCGGCCTGCGAGGGCGTGGCTCCCTATGTGAAGTACTAAGCAGCTGCCACCCCATCCCTGTTCATGAAAGAATGAGCGGAAAGCCCCTCGAGGACGCTTGACTTCGAGGGGCTTCGGATTATTGAACGGTAGGCAAACAGTTTTTGCTCCGAACGAACGCATTCGGTCTTGCTTGACCGAATTACCGTCTGCCTCATACAACAACTTCGCTATGATCGACTTGCCCGCGCTACCCGCGATGGATGGATAGAGGCTCGTTAATATAAATACGAACTTGAACCGCGCATCGATGATTTTTCAAATAAACGGGAAGTTGTTTTTATCGGACTTATGCGCTGCGAATCCGGGAGGTGAGTCATCCGCCATTGAGGCTTTGTACGCATATTGCCGCAATCGTACCTACTTGAATGTATTTTTCAAACGGGAACAGGGAGGGGATTTTATGAAAAAAGGGATATCCATTTTGTTGGTCGCGTGTCTTTTCGCGATGTTTTGTACCGTCGCCGCGGCGGAGGGGCTTTTGACGTGCGTATCCACTCCGCTGAAAGGGTCTTCCGACGCGCGGCTCCACAATGTGGAGCTTGCCGCAGAGCGCATCAACGGCATGTACATGGCGACGGACATGGTCTTTACCTTCAACGGCCTCGTCGGACCGCGCACAAAGGAGGCAGGCTTCAAAACCGCACCGAACGGGCGAGGTGCGAAGGTCGTGGGCGGCGGCGTAGCGCAGGTCGCCTCTACAATCTACCTTGCGCTCAAGGAGATCGACGACATCAAGATTCTGGAAAAGCACACCTATGGCAGCAATTTCGTCGGCAAGTACGTGGATTCGGACGACGATGCGATCATGACGGATTACAAGGCGGAGAAGGATTTTCGGTTCAAGAATACGGGAAGGCCGTTCATGATCTACCTGTGGTTTGAGAACAACGAACTGTTTTGCCAGTTAGAGACGACCGGCGACGAAGAAGCGCCGGAGGGCGGGGATGAAGGCGCCGCGATGTATTCCGGCTATGCGAACCTGTCCTCGTTCGATCCCGATACGGGCATTGCCTATTTCGATTCCTTCGATATGCTGCAGGGGGCGGATGCCGTCGAGTACCTCGTCAACTGGGAGGGATATAGCAAGGAGGATGCGGAAGATGCCGTCTCGGACTTTGCGGATTCGGAGTTCATCATGTTCGACCCCGATGCGACGCTGCGCCCCGTGGATATCAACGGGGTGATGCTCCTACTCATGTATCAGCCGAGCGGGGAGCCGATCGACGGAGTCGAGGGCGTGCCGTCGAACGCGGGAGATTTCTATGCGCTATATGCGCACGACTCGTCTCTGCTGTTGGATTCGTACTTCTACTACATCCACACGGACGCGGACGGAAACGTGAATCTGGTAGAGCAGATGTACTGGCCGTAAAAAGCCAATGGATGAGAAGAGAACATTGCCGAGAGAGGAGGGTTTGAAGTGAAAAAACGGATGCTTTTGCTTTTCATTTTGTTGCTTAGCATAACCGCATCCGCGTTTGCCGCCTCCGCATCGTCTTTGCCCGAGGATTCGGTCGGCGATGACGATATCACCGTCGAGGGGCCGCTGGACGAATACTCCGGCCTTTGGGTGCAGGAGGGCGCGGACGGCACGGGAGTCGAGCTGCAGCTGGACCCGGGAGGCACGGGGCACATCACCAAGGACGGACAATCGGCGGAGATCGTCTGGAAGGTGGAGGAGGGGCCGTTTTACGTCCTCGTCACCGTATACGACGACAAGAACGACATACTCTATGAATATCAGGCGACCGTCGCCGGAGGCCTCTACCATGCGGAGAGCGGGATGCGCCTTGTCAGACCGGAGCCGGACAATTTGGAGATCATATCGTACGACAAGGCGCAAAAGGTAGAGCCGAAGGTGTTTGCGGGCACATGGGAAATCACGGACATGAAGGTAACACTCATAGACCCGCCAATGAGCATGTCGCTGGGGGCGGACTTTGCCTACGACCTGATGGGAACGATGACGGGCATCTCCCCCAAAGGGCCGCTGCGGATTGCGTTTGACTCCGGAGCGCACATGACCGACGTGCAGTTCGGCGAAACGATCGATCACCACCTGCCCCAATTGGCATATTATTTTTCGGGCGACGCGCTGTATATTCGGGATATGGGGAAAGAGTTTACCATGGTGTTCTTCTACGTCGGCAAGGACACCCTGCACATGATGGCGACCCCCAATCCGACGCCGGATGTCGGAACGTGCATCATCGTCTTTCAAAGGAGCGAAGTGGATATCACGTCGATGGCGGAGGAACTGAAAGAGCCGTAGCGCATTTCGGAACTGCGCCACGGGCAGAAAAAGAATCCGAATGCGCAGACCGTTCGGATTCTTTTTTTGAGGAATTTGGAAAGGAGAAGCGCTTATTTGTGCACCTGTTTGCGGTAGCGATACATTGTGGTGCCGAAGCTGCCCTGATAGGCGCATTCCTCCCAGCCGTCCGCCAGGAGCCGTTCGTTTCGACGCATCTGCCTGTGCTGGTCTCCGGGCACATCCAACAGCCAGCCGCCGGGCTTGGCGACGCGCGTGAGCTCATTGATTTCTTCGCGGAAAAAATCTCCGACCACGTGCCCGCTCATCACCACGTCGAAACTGTCGTCCGGGAAGGGCAGGCTGTGGCAGAGCCCGTCGCACACGCGCATGTTGCGGATGCCCCTTCGTTCGATCTCGTTGCGCATGAACTCCCGAAGGGAATCTACCGGCTCGCTCGCGACTACGAACGCAGCGCGCTCCGCCGCGGCAAAGGCGAGCCGCCCCGTTCCGCTACCCACATCGAGTGCGATTTTCCCTTCCAGATCGCACAGCTCAAACAGGCGCTCCTTGTTCCAGCCGTATATAAAATCGCATTTCTCGCCCATGCGCTCCGGCGCAGTGTAGATCACGAAATCCTCGTACCCGCCCAAGATGCAAACTTCCGCCGCCCGCACCCGTTCGGGAGAAAGCCCGTCGGGCGCCGAAGCGATGCGCGCTGCGACCGTATCCGCCATTTCCGGGCACTTGCGCGCGAAGTACCGCGCGACGATCGGGTTCCCCTTCAGCGCGATCGCCATGGCGGCATGCGCGTCTTCGTCCGTGTCTTCCAGCATCATTTTGATCTGAAAGCGCTCCATGTGCAGCATACACTCGAAGGAGTATTCCTCCGGTTCGATCCAGCCAAGTCTAAACATAGATACCTCCCTGCAGTTTTTCTGCCCACTCCGCCTCGCGGAAGCCCGTCAGCACAAAATCCTCTCCGACCACGAGCGGCCGCTTGACCAGCATGCCGTCCGTCGCGAGAAGGGCGAACTGCTCGTCTTCGGTCATGGTTGGAAGCTTTTTTGCAAGCTCCATTTCCCTGTACGGGATGCCGCTGGTGTTAAAGAAACGCTTCAGCGCAAGGCCGCTCATGGCGTAATATTTGCGCAGCGTTCCCTCATCGGGGTGATTTGCCTTGATGTCGACAAGCGTATACGCGATGCCCCTGTCGTCCAGCCACTTCAGGGCTTTCTTGCAGGTGGTGCATCGGCTGTAGCAATAGACTTTCAGCATATCTTTTTCCTCCCTTATCGGATTTCTCTCGCTTCGTCCAAAATCTCCGCCTCCGTGGATTCCTCCATAAAATGCGACACCTCGTCCATGAAGCTGTTCGCCAAGGCGCTGTGAGGCACGATGGCGGCGACGCCGATCATGATGATCTGGTGCGTATCCTGTTCGTCGATCTCCGCCGCGGACACGTGGAAGCGGTTTTGCAGCTGCGCGATGAGGCTTTTGACGACCATTCTCTTTTCCTTCAGGCTGTGTACCCACGGTGCGTACAGCCGAAAGGTCATTGCCGCGATTTGCATCCTGCACTCAACTCCTTATGGGAACATCTCGGGATTATTATAGCAGAAACGAAGGCGATTTGCCACGATTTTTTCCGAACACTCGACAAAGCGAAGCCGCTCTGCTATAATGCGATCGGAGCGGGATGAGGACGGTTGAAATCATCAACGCATTCAGGGAATATATCCCTGCGTTGCGGTTTATCGGAAAGAAGTATGGCGGATTCGGTCATTGGGATGCGTGGTGGCAAAACGGCCGGTGTAATCCTCGACTACTGCTTTTTTATACAAAAAGCAGGGAGGGAATACGATGAACAAAAAAGAGACCATCGATACCCGCTGCGGGCTTCGCTGCGAGGGATGCGGGTATATGGAAACCTGCGGATGCGGCGGCTGCATCGCGACGAACGGGCACCCGTTTCACGGCGAATGCCCCGTGGCGATTTGCTGTCAGGACAAGGGCTTCGTCCACTGCGGCGAATGCCCCGACATCCCCTGCGCGCTGCTCACGCGGTATTCCTGCGACCCCGAACACGGCGACAACCCGCCCGGGACGAGGATCGAGCAATGCAAGAAGTGGAAGGCGGGCACTGCATAGTGGACAGAAAGAAATGGATTTCGCTCCGCATGGAACGCCAATGCCTGTTGGACAAAGCCGATGAAGCCGAATATATAAAGCTATTTCGGGACACGCAGCCAGGACAAAACGTGTTCTGGAACGGCTTTGGCCAACCGCCGACGCTCACGTTTCGCGCGCGCTTTGACGACGTTGCGTTGAATCGCGAAAGACAAAGGGAGCGAAAATTGATAAAGGGGCGCTTTGCGGGCGGAAACCTCGGGTGGATCGTGGCCGAAGATTTGGAGCTGTTCATGGCGCTGTATCGCAAGCCGCTGCCGAAGCCAACGGAGACGCAGCGCAAACTGCTTGCGCTGATCGAAAGCGCAGGCCCCTTCACCATTCAGCAGATCAAGGAAGAAACGGGGCTGCTCGTGAAGGAGATTACCCCAATCCTGCACCGCCTGCAGGAGGCGTTTCTGATTTATGAAGACCAGTACGACGGCGAATGGGACAGGGGAGGGTACAGATTCGGCGAGTTCTTTCCCGGTATCGATGCGGAAAAATATACGCGGATCGAGGCGCTGAAAATCGTGCTCCAAAGGTTTGCGCATCGCCTTGTGTGGTTCAATATAGAAATGGCAAAGTCCTTTTATAAGATACCGAGCAAGGAAATACAACTTGCCGCTACAGAACTTGAAAAAGAGGGCGTCCTCGTGTCGGTTGACGCAGGATATGTGCTTTTTGGCGATATGGAGAAATTACAGACCTACGAACCGAAGCCCATGCGTTTTGTGTATGCCATTCACCGAAACGATTTCCTCTATAAGGCAAACGAATATCGGCTGAAGGAGTGGATAAAGCCGCTCACCGAGAACCTTGCATACGATTGCGGGCCTTTGCAATATCTTTTGATCGACGGGGGGTTGCGGGGCGTCGGTCGGGCATTTTCGTAACGGCCTGTATGACCTTAACGACGTCGTCTGCGATTTGCCCGATGCCGAAACGAGAAAAGAAGAAATCCTCGATGCGATACGAGCCGTGAATTTCGGCAAATCGCCGCAAAGGTTTCTGGGAAAGGAACCGTTTGCAGGATAACAAAAAACCTCCCCGAGCCGAATTTTCAGGGCTTGGGGAGGGTTTCTTTCAAGGGACGGAATCAATCGAAGCAGACATCCATCACGCTGTCGAACACTTCCGCAAACTGCATGTTGCTGGGGTTGCCTGCGACGGTCAGCGCGTAATAGGTGCCGCGATGGTTCCAGAAGTACACGGCGGTGTTTTCGCCCTCGGATGTCATTTGGGTGACGGGAAAGGTTATGGTATCGTCGTCATCATCGTCGTCGTCATCCGAATCGGTATACGTGTAGTCGAAAGGATCGGACGCGACAAAGTCGTCGGCATATACACCGGCGAACAATTCGACATCGCCGTCGAACGCTTCATCGCGGGTGAAGCGCAGCGTCCAGCGTACGGCGTCGCCGTCGGGGTTTTCCGTGGCAAACGCGATCTGCCCGATTTTGTCCGAAATGATGGACATCTCCGGCGCCTTTTCAAAGAGATCGTCGACATCCACTTCGATATCCAGCGCGTCTTCAAACGCATCGTCGTCGTGTACTTCCACGATCGGGTTGATAGCCGCGCTTGCAAAAGTGCAGCAGGCAAACAGGGTTAGCGCGAGGAAAAGGGACAAGAACCGTTTCATGAAATACCGCCTCCGTTCAATACTACTGTTTCTTTGACGGACACAAATGCGACAATGTTCCGCAAATAGTGCAGAGGTTGGCGGAAAAAAGCAATCTGTTGCGATTGTACCGTTGACAGGAGAGGGCGCGTAGGATACAATAAAAAACAGAAAAGAGAAGCGAGAGGTAACGAGAATGCATTCGAGGAAGATTTATCTGGACACGCTCGAGATGCGCAACGACCATTCCCGCGCGCCGCGCGACCTGTGGACTCTGCCGTGGGCGGAAGTGCGATATCCCGATGCCATTGCGGAAATTCGCAAGACCTTCCCGGGCGATGGCGTGGGCACATCGGGCTTTCCGAAGGAGCGCGGCATAGGGCGCGGCAATGCCTACGAACCGGGTACCTCGACGGACGACTGGGGTTGCGAATTCGTCAGCATTCAGGAAGGCATCATCGGCGAAGTCAAGCGCCCGCAGATCGCCTCCGACGATTGGGCGGAAGCCGATTGTGTACACATCCCGCGCGAATGGCTCACTGTCGACAGGGAGAAGATCGACGACTTTTGCCGCGCGCATCCCGACAAACTCCGATTCGGCGGCTGTTGCCCGAGGCCCTTTGAGCAGCTACAGTTCCTGCGCGGCACCGTGAACCTGTACATGGACCTAATGGACATGCCCGAGAACATGGTGCGATTCCTTGCCAAAATGCACGCGTTTTACTGCGAACTTTTGGAAACCTGGGCAAAGACCGAGGTCGATGTGCTGAACTTCATGGACGACTGGGGCTCGCAGCAGTCCCTGCTCATCCCGCCCGCGCTGTGGCGGCAGGTTTTCAAGCCCATGTACAAGGACTATATCGATATCGCGCACGCGCATGGAAAGAAGATCTTCATGCACTCGGACGGGAATACGCTGGAAATCATCCCGGATTTGATCGAGCTTGGGCTGGACGCCCTGAACACGCAGATCTTCTGCATCGGCATCGAAAAGCTCGCGCCGTTCAAAGGCAAGATCACGTTCTGGGGCGAGATCGACAGGCAGCACCTTTTGCCCCACGGAACCGCTTCGGACATAGAAAATGCGGTTACCGAAGTATACGAAACCTTGTGGGATAAAGGCGGCTGCGTCGCGCAGTGCGAATTCGGCCCCGGCGGTCGCCCCGAAAACGTGCGCAAGGTGTTTGAGACGTGGGACAGGCTCACCGCGCGCAAAAGCATGTAGCGCGATTATGAACACCGTGTGTTTTTTCCCAAAACCGCTCGACAAGCGCGGGAAATGTGGTATAATAGAGGAAAACATACAGCTCGGAGGGATGGAATTTGGACAATTTTCGCGAGGAAGTGGCGTTTCGGCGCAAGCAGGGCACGTATACGGCGCTGTATTACCTTTCTTGGGCGATGATCGGGTTTTGCGGCATCGTCGCGCTGATTAGCTTTTTTAACGTATATTCTTCGCTGACGCTGCTGTTCAGCGGGCAAGGTTCCTTTAACTTCATTTCGCTGATTTTTTTGGTGCTGTTCGGCGGGAGCGCGTTCCTCCTCTGGCGCAGCAAGGACGAACTGCGCGTGGAATACGAATACACCTTCACCAACGGCGAACTGGACGTGTCCAAGGTGCTCAACAATGTGCGCCGCAAGTACCTGACGAACATGCCCGTCAAGATCGTGGAATCGTGCGGGCCCGTCAACACGCCCGCGTTTCAAAGGCTGCTCTCCATGAAGGACGTGAAAAAGCACAACTGGTTCGCGAACCGCGACGCGAAGCTGTACTATTTCTACTTCACGAAGAACTCCGTGAAGCACATGATCATCGTCGAGCTTTCCGACGAAATGATCGAGCTCGTGCGGAAGCCGAACTACATGAACTACGGCATATGGCAGGAATGATCGCGTATTTGGACAACAGCGCGACGACGAAGCCGTTTGAGTGCGTCATTTCCGCGATGGAACGGGAGATGAGGGAGGGTTTTTACAACCCTTCCTCGCTTTACGCCCCGGCGCTGCAGGCGGAAAAGCGCATGGACAAATGCCGCGAAGCGATCGAAAAGAAATTGGGCGCGCCCGGAAGCGTCGTATTTGCCTCCGGCGGCACGGAGGCGAACAACCTCGCAATCCTGGGCTATGCCGAGACCCTGCGCGGCAAAATGCGCATGATCGTCTCCTCCGCCGAGCACCCGAGCGTCCTGGAGGCGTTTCGCAGGCTCGAGCAGGACGGGCACGACATCGTCTATCTGCGCGTGGACGGGCAGGGGCAGCCCGATTGGGCGCAGTTGGAAGATGCGCTCACCGAGGATACCGCGCTCATAAGCTGCATGCTCGTCAACAACGAGACGGGCGCGATTTTAGACATAAAGCGCCTTTCCGCCGCCGTCCGCGAAAAGTCGCCCCAAGCGCGCATCCACTGCGACTGCGTGCAGGGCTTTCTGCGCGTGCCGTTCGATGCATCATTTGTCGATATGGTCACCGTCAGCGGGCATAAGCTGTGCGGACCCAAGGGCATCGGCGCGCTGTGGGTGCGAAAGGGTGTGCGGCTTTTGCCGCGCCAGCTCGGCGGGGGACAGGAAAGCGGGCTTCGCTCCGGCACCGAGAATACCTGCGCGATCGCGGGGCTGCTCGCCGCCATCGAGGAATTTTCCGTGGACGAGACCATGATGCAAAAGAAATGCGAATTTGTACGCGCGCTGCGGGGGAAAATCGACGGGCTCGTCGTCAACGGCGCGCCGATCGAAGATGCCGCGCCCCACATCGTGAACGTATCGCTTCCGGACGTGCGGGCGGAGGTCATGCTCCACGCGCTCGAGGCGGAGGGCGTGTACTGCTCTGCGGGGAGCGCTTGTTCCTCCAGAAAGCGAAAGCTCAGCCACGTACTCCTCGCCATGGGCGTAAAGCCCGAGGTCGCGGAGGGCGCTCTGCGCTTTTCCCTGTCGCCTCAGACGACGCGCGAGGAACTGTCCTACGCGGCGGAGAAGATCATCGCGCTGCAAAGGGCGCTCTCGCGCTACAAAAGGCGATAAACCGATACAAAAAAGCGGCCCTCCCGCGCGGAGACGGCCGCTTTTGTATGCCTGAGAGTTTATTCTGCGACGGTGAACGCCGGGATCACGCCGCCCTGATAGGCTTCGTTCGTGGTGATGAAGTCGTACACCTTTTGGCTGCAGAGCACTTCGCGCAGCGTCTCGAGCCACTCGGCATCTGCGTTGTCCGCGCGGACGACGATGTAGTTCGTGTAGGTCACAGCCGCCTCGGAATCGGCGGGCTCGATGAATACGGAATCGGTGGAGGGGTTCAGCCCCGCGTCCAACGCGAAGTTGCCGTTGATGACCGCCATGTCGACGTCGCTCAGCGTTCTGGGCAGCTGCGCCGCTTCGATCTCCATGATGTTGAGGTTCTTGGGGTTGTCCACGATGTCGTAGACAGTCGCCTGGAGCCCCGCGCCCTCCGCCAGCGTAATGAGGCCCGCGGATTCGAGCAGCATCAGCGCGCGCGCTTCGTTGGAGGGGTCGTTGGTGACGGTGATGGTCGCGCCGTCCGCCAGTTCCTCGAGGGAGGCGCACTTGCCGGGATAGATCGCATAGGGTTCGTAGTGCACGCCGATCGCCGCAACGAGCTTCTGATCGTCGGCGACGGACTCGTTGTACGCGTCCATGTACGGCTTATGCTGGAAGTAGTTGGCGTCGAGGTCGCCGCTGGACAGCGCCATGTTGGGCGTGGTGTACTCGGTATAGACGACGATTTCCAGCTCGATGCCCTTTTCGGCGAGATCGGATGCGATCTGTTCCAGAATTTCGGCATGAGGCGTGGGCGTCGCGCCGATGACGAGCTTCTCCGCCATCGCCATGGAAGAAACGGAAAGCATGAGTGCGAGGGCGACGAGGATGGTTACGAGTTTCTTCATGGGGAACGCTCCTTTCTTTTGCGAATGCGTTGGAATTTGGCTTTCGCCGCGCGTTCGCAAGCTGGGAACACTATATAATGCGCATGCCGAATGGAAGCAGCGGCACTATACGAAATTTATCTGCGCCGCCTGTCTACCGCGAGGGCGATCTTGGTGCCCGCGATCTGGATGATCTGCACGAGCAGCACCAAGAGGATGCTCGCGGCATACAGCGTCGTGTAGTCGTAGCGGTACATGCCGTAGTCGATGGCGATCTTGCCCAATCCGCCCGCACCGACCGCGCCCGCCATGGCGGTATAGCCGAGGATCGTCGTCATGGAGATCGCCGCGCCGTTGATGAGGGAGGGCACGGCCTCCGGCAGCATGACCTTGAAGATGATCTGCATGGTGGAGGAGCCCATGGACTGCGCCGCCTCGATCACGCCCGAATCCACTTCCTTTAGGGAGGACTCGATCATGCGCGCGACATACGGGAACGCCGCGATGACCAGGGGGAAGATCGCCGCGCGCACGCCCAACGCGGTTCCCATGACGATGCGCGTCAGGGGGAAAAGCATGAGGATCATGATGAGGAACGGGATGGAGCGCAATACATTCACGACCGTTCCGACCGCCTGGTTCAGCACCGGATTTTCCCGAATGTGCCCCTTTTCCGTGACCACGAGGAGGACGCCCAGCGGAATCCCCAATATATACGCGAACAGCGTCGAAAACAGGGTCATTTGGACGGTCTCGATGAGCCCCGTCTTCATCATGGAAATCAGTTTCGCGTTGGCTTCCAAAAACGCGCTCATTTCTGCGACACCTCCTCGATGACGACGTCCTTTTGCCGGAGCATGGACAGCATGTTCTGCGCGACGGCGTCGTCCTTGGGGAGCTGCAGGAGCATCTGCCCGCGCGATTCGCCCGCGACGGTTTCGATCTGCGCGGAGAGGATGGATACGGGCGCGCCGCAGGACAGGACGATGTTCGATATGACCGGCTCGTAGGTGGAGCCGCCGTTAAAGATCACGCGCACGACTTTGCCCTCGGGAAGGCCGTTTCTGACGGCGGAGACGCCATGAAACAATCGCTTTCCCGCCTCGCTCGCGGGGTGGGAGAACACTTCCGAGACCGCGCCGGATTCGGCGATCTCGCCCCCGTCGATGATGGAGACCTGAGAGCAGATCTGCTTGATGACCTCCATCTCGTGCGTGATGACGATGATGGTGATGCCCAGGCGTTTGTTGATATCCTTCAGGAGCGAGAGGATGGCAGCTGTCGTCATGGGGTCGAGCGCGCTGGTCGCCTCGTCGCACAAGAGCACTTTCGGCTCCATGGTCAACGCCCTCGCGATGGCGACGCGCTGCTTCTGTCCGCCGGAGAGCTGCGCGGGATACGCATAGCGCTTATCGGAGAGGGACACGATGTCGAGCAGTTCGAGCGCGCGGGCGATCGCCTTTTCGCGCGGAACGCCGCTGATCTCCATGGGAAAGCGCACGTTTTTTTCGACGTTGCGCTGCATGAGCAGGTTGAACTGCTGGAAGATCATGCCCACGTTGCGCCGCATGCCGAGAAGCATCTTGTCGGAAAGCCCCGTCATTTCTACGCCGTCGATAAAGATGCGCCCCTCGGTCGGTCGATCCAAAAGGTTCATGCAGCGGATCAGCGTGGATTTGCCCGCGCCGCTCATGCCGATGATCCCGTGTATATCGCCGCGCTTTACGGAAAGGTTCACGTTTTTGAGCGCGACCACCTGGTTCTCGCCCGTGCCGTACACCTTATATAAGCCCTCGATGCGTATCATTTCATTCGTCGCTGCCATGGATAGCCTCCGATTCATAACTCCTATCGAAATAATAGTATAGCACAAAAATGTTATTTGGGCGGTGTCCCCGCGAACGGGAAATGAGAAATTTGTGTAAAGTTTACGAAGAATGCGCGAAGCGGGATATTTTCGGCTGCGTTGCGCGTCAAAATTCATAGAGATATTCTCGTTGCGGAGGAGTTTATGGCGATATACGGCTATTCCACATATTTTCGCCCGCCGAAAAAAAAGGGACACGCGACGCTTTTTTGGGCGATCCTGTTTTGCGTGATCCTGCCGCCGGTCGGGCTTTTTCTGGTGTGGGGCAGGCTGAAATGCAATCTTCGCGGCAGGCTGCTGTTGTCCCTCGTCGCGGTACTATGCATGACGGTCATGCTGGCGACCGCGCTGCAAATGCGATATGGCGTACAGGAGGTCGGCTATACGCAGATCGAAACGCCCGTCACCCCCGTGTTCGTGGAGGGCGCCTCTCCCACGGCGGTGCCGGCGAACCCGCTGAAATAGGGTAAATAGGGTGTCCGCACGGTTCATCCGTCCGAAAAGGGCAGCCGGAGGCGCGATTTGTGAAAAAATATCCGTTTGGGCTTGACGAAAACGACACAGGCGCATATAATAGAATAACAATAGGGATATTCTGCAGATTTCGAGAACTGGGGGATGGAATATGTTTTGCAGCAACTGTGGCAAGACGCTCAGGGCGGAGAACACTGCCTGTCCGTCGTGCGGCGCGCTCGTGGGAGACAGCCTGATGTACGGCTTTACATCCGTGCAGAGCGTCATCGCGCCGGGCGAGACGGTAAAGGCCCAAACGCGATTTACGCCCTACACCAAGATCAGCTATTCCACCTCCGAGGAGAGCGGCGAGGACGATATATATACGCAGACGAGCTATCGCCCCCGGCTTGCGGTCGCACAGGAGGAGGCAAAGGCATATTCCGAGGAGGCTGCGGACGAGGCGACCGAATCGGAAGAGGTGTATGCGCAGGAGGAGCCTGCTCCCGAGGAGGCCGCGCCCGAGATATACATCGAGCCGCTCGACGAGAGCGAAATGCCGCCGCTTGAGCCCGCCGTGCAGAAGGGCATAAGCCCCGAGCTCGAGGAGTATATGCAGCGCGTGCGCGAGAACAAGGGCAGGAAGCCATCGCCCTTCGGGCTTTTGAAGCGCAGGGAGGAAGAGCCCGAGGACGAAGAAGAGGAAGAAATCGAGGACGAAGAGCTCCCCGTTTTCCCCGAGGCGTCGGAGGAGAAGGACGAGGACGCGCCCGTCGTGCGCAGAAGCGACAAAAAGCGGCTGAAAAAATCGCAGCGCGAAAAATTGCTTTTGAAAAAATGGGGGCTTCGCGCGGCGGTCGCGATCGTGGTGGTGCTATTGGTAATCGGCGGCGTGATGCTGGTGGACAACATCGTCAACACGAGCCAGATCGCGGGCGTCACGAAGGATTTCCGCGAAAAGGGCATAGCGCTGCTCGAGCAGCATACGACGGACAGCTATCGCAAGAACATCATTTCGCTCTATCGGCAGGACGGAACCGGCGCCATGGCGTTGAGCCAGCAGGAAGCCGATAACGAGGCGTTTACGGCACTCTTCCCCCAGGCGCCGCTGGAGAACGACGAATTGTTCTTAAACGCGCTGCTCACCATACAGGACGGCATCGACAACGTGACGATGATGGACGCGATCGTGCAGGCGACGGCTGCGAGCGGCGAAAACACCGCGATGCAGGCGCAGTCGAGCCAGATGTGGTCGGTCATCAACTACGCGATCAAGCGGCTCAAGACCTGCACCAACGCGGAGGAGTTGCCCAACATCATGGCGGAGGCCGAGACGGAAATGGCGACGCCCGCGCCCGAGGAAACGCCCGAACCGGAGGCCAAGTATACCACGCTCTCCAAGGGCGCACAGTCCCCGGAGGTCAAAAAGCTCCAGCAGCGGCTGTACGAATTGGGCTATTTCAACGGCAAGCGCGACGGCAAGTTCGGCGATGTGACCAGGCGCGCCGTCAAGCAGTTCCAGCAGGCGGCGGGGCTGACGGTGGACGGCGTCGCGACGAGCGAAA
This sequence comes from Christensenellales bacterium, assembly GCA_050946115.1. Lineage (GTDB taxonomy): Bacteria > Bacillota > Clostridia > Christensenellales > Aristaeellaceae > CAYFRC01. The sequence goes on along the minus strand of JBMNUF010000020.1, from coordinate 23,233 downwards.
TGCAGGAGATACTCTATTCCGAGGAGGCGCCGAGATACGGCATCAAGGCGGCGGAGGCGGGGGACGCCGAGCCCGCCGCGGCAGAGCCGACCGACGCGCCCGCGGAACCGAACGAGGGATGATCGTCTTTACCGCCCTGCTGCCGCCGTGCAGCGGGGCATTTTCATAAATGGCGGAGGGAAAGATATGCGGGAAACGCCGATCGTGGCACTGATATATGATTTTGACAAGACGCTGTCGCCGCGCGACATGCAGGAATACGGCTTCATCCCCTCCATAGACATGGAACCCGCGCGGTTTTGGGATGCCTGCCGCGAGCGCGCGGAAAAGCACAGCATGGACGGCGTGCTCGCCTACATGCTCGAGATGCACTGCCGCACGAAATTCACGAAGGAGATGCTCAACAAACAGGGCGAAACGATTGGGTTTTATCCGGGCGTGGAGACGTGGTTTCCGCGCATCGACGAATACGGAAGAAGCTGCGGCGTCGAGGTGGAGCACTACATCATCTCCTCGGGACTGAAGGAGATCATCGACGGCACGGCGATCGCGAATCGATTCAAGGCGGTGTTCGCGGCGTCGTTCGTGTACGGCGAGGACGGCTATGCCATCTGGCCCGCGACGGCGGTCAACTACACGAGCAAGACGCAGTATCTGTTCCGCATCAACAAGGGCATCTTGGACGTGACCAACGACGAGGATCTCAACGGCTATACGCCCGAGCGCATGCGGCGCGTGCCGTTTTCGGACATGATCTACGTGGGCGACGGGCTGACGGACGTGCCGTGCATGAAATTGACCAAGCTCAAGGGCGGGTACTCCGTCGTCGTACACACCCCGGACAACGCGCGGACGGCGGACAATATGCTGCTGCAGGGGCGGGCGGACTACGCCGTGCCCGCCGATTACACACAGGACAGCGAGTTGGAGCGCGTGGTGCAAATGCTCATTCGGCGCATCAGGGAACACAGCGACTGCGTCAGGCTGCATCAGGAACAACTGACGCGCGCACGGGTGCGTAGAAAACGGCTGCGGGAGGCAAGGCATGGAGATTAAAAGGCTGCGGGAATCGGAATACGGCGGCATGCCGTTTACGATGCAGTATACGACAAACGGCTACTACGACGTGATATGCGAGGAAGACGGCTTTCGGATCGAATACAAAAAGCTCGAAACGCCCGAGCGCGTTACGTATACGGATTCGCTCTTTGCCGAGTGGATCGACGGGGCGATCGATTTCGGCGCGTTCGACGGGGAGAAACTACTCGGCTTTGTCGAGGGAATGCACGAAAAATGGAACAACAGGCTGCGCATCTGCAACCTGTGCGTACTGGAGGAAGCGGAAAAGGGCAGCGGCGTGGGAACCGCGCTCATGCAGGCGATCTTGGCCGAGGGCAGGCGCCTCGGGGCGCGCATGGCGGTGCTCGAAACGCAGAACCGCAACGAAAACGCCATCGCGTTTTACCGAAAACTGGGGTTTCGGCTGATCGGGCTGGATATGTACTGCTATTCGAACGAGGACCCGGAGCGGCACGACGTGCGGCTCGAAATGGGAATGCCGCTGTAAAGAAAATCTTACCGATAGCAAAAGGCGCGGGCGATTCGCGCCTTTTGTGTGCCGCGTTTACGGCGAAAAGTATTGAAAAAGTTCGGAGAAATTCGCGGCGTATATATCCGCGATCGAAAGGATTTCGTCGCGGTCGGCTTTCGCCTTGTCGTCTTCGAGCGCGATCACGCGGCAGCCCGCGCGCTTTCCGCCGCGCATCGCGTAGAGCGCATCCTCAAATAAAAGGCATTCGGAAGGGATGCAGCCGAGTTTTTTCGCGACGGGCGGAAAATACGCCGGATTGCCCTTGCCGACGCTGTGCGTATCGCCGCCTGCGATGAACTCGAAATAGCGCAAAAGGTCGTGCTTTTCGAGCGCGCGCTTGGCGACCGGCAATGTCGTGAGCGTCGCGATGCACATGCGAACGCCCCTGTCGTGCAGCATCTCCAGAAATTCCCGGGCGAAGGGCTTGGGCTCGATCTGCGTCTGATAGCAGATGTCCATATTCGCCTCGTATTCCGCAAGTGCCTCCTCCATCGATATGGAGAGGTTGTATTTTCGGATATACAGCTTCAGCGCCTCAGACGAGGTGTAGTACAGCGCATCTTCCCCCATTTCCTCCGGCACGGGGAGGTTCCGTTTCTCGAGGAGCGTGAGGTTCTGCAACCGCCAATAGGGCATTGAATCCAAAATGGTTCCGTCCATATCGAAAATCGCCGCTTTATACCCGAATATCATGCCACTTTCCCCCGTTAAAGCGCTTATACACGCAGACCATGCGGATGATCATATCGACGAGGCTCGCCGCCCACGCGCCCATGAGGGCGATATCGGCTCTGCCGAACACCTCGCGCAAAGCCCAGATGCTCAAAAGCGACACGGTCGGGCGGATGATCGCGACGCACAGCATCATGATGCCCGCGACAAAGCGGTTGTCGCCCGCGCCGCGCAGCGCGCCGGAGATGACCACCGCCGTCGTCTGGAACGGCTGGAAAAGCGCGACTATGATCAGGACGTTTGCGGCGAGGTCGAGCACGTCTCCCGCCTCCGAAGGATCCGCGAACAGCGAAACCAGGGGATGCCTGAAGACCACGATGATCGATGCCAGAACGAGCGAGACCACGAGCGCCATGCGCTGGCTCGCCTTCCCGTACACGTGGGCGAGGTCGGGGCGCTTCTTTCCGAGCATTTGGCCGACGAGGCTCGTTCCGGCGATGCCGATGCCGTCGCCAAAGGTGAAGGAGATGTTCAAAAACTGCATGCTGATATGGTGTGCGGCGAACGCCTCCGTGCCGAGCCCCGCGACGATCTTCGCGTAGGAGAAAAAGCCGATGCGCAGGGCTACCTGTTCGAGCATGGCGTTTCCGCCGAGCTTGATGATGGAAAGCACGGTCTCCTTGTCGAGCCGCCAATCGTCGCTGAGGCGAAGGTGCAGGAACTGCGGAGCCTTGGCGTGCTTCGTCTCAAACAGCGTCACGAGGCTCAGCACAAAGCCCACGCCCATGCCGATCGCGGCTGCGTATGCCGCGCCTGCGACCTCGAGCCTCGGGAAGCCGAAATTGCCGCCGATCAGGAGATAACTGAAGACGACGTTTGTGAGGTTGGAGACGATGTTTACGAACATGGCGATACGGGTATTGCCCACGCCCCGCTGCGCCGCGCAGACGCACATCGTGATCCCGTTGACCGGGAGCATCCAGGCGAGGATGCGAAAGTACGTCTCCGCCACCTCGACGGTGTCCGCCTGCGCGCCCGCAAACAGCATGAGCTGCCTCGAGAACAAAAGCCCCAGCGTCATCAGGAGCAATGCGAGCCCCAAGATGATGGCGAGCGCGTTTCGAAGCGTTCGGTTCGCCTCCTCCTGCCGATTTTCGCCCTTTCGCCGCGCGACGATCGCGGTCACGCCCGTGTTCAGCGCGAAAAAGAAGCACAAAAGCAGCATGCGCGGCTGGGCGACCAGCCCGATTGCCGCGATGCCGGTGGAGGAGACGGTTTTTCCGACCAACATGGTATCGATACTCATGATCAGGCTCATCAAAACCATTTCCGTGACGGAAGGGAGCGCGATGTCGACCACGTCCTTGTATGCCTGCCGCGTGGACGGTACCTCGCCGAGCGCGCCGGAAGAGGGGAGGAGCGCGGAGATATCAAACATTTTTTTGATGGGATTCATGCTTTTTCCTCCAATTCTGCGCGCAGGGCTTCGTATGCGTCCTCGATCGGCGAAGCGTCGGGCGCTGCGCCCTGGGCGATGTCGTCCTTGCCGCCGCCCTTGCCGCCGTGCGCCCTGCAGCACTCGGAGAGCAGCTTTCCCATCTTGACGGAAGAGGATGCGGGGCGCGCGAAGAGAAGGAGCATCCCTTCGCCGTTTTTCGCCGCGAGCAGCGCGTGTGCGCCGCGCTCGATGATGTGCTTCGCCATGTCGTACAGTGCGCCCGGCGCGATGTCCGCATCCGTTACCTTGATGATTTTTTCGCCCTTTTCGAGCAGCGTGTCCGCAAGGAGGCAGGCGTATGCCGCCTGTGCCTTATTTGCCGCGCGCTCCGCGTCCTTCGCCCGCTCGAGCGCGCGGGAGACGGAGGAGACGAGGTTGTCCCTCGCCGTCGAAAAGAGGAGCGCCGCGTCGTCCGCGACGTTCGTCGCCTTTCGATAATCGAGGAACGCGCGTTTTCCGCAAACAAAGGATACGCGCATCTTGCCGCGCGCGGGCGCGACGGAGAGGACTTTCAGGAGCCCGATCTGTCCCGCGGAGGAGGGGTGCGTGCCGCCGCAGGCGACCATCTCGCGCTGCCCGATCGCGACGATGCGGACTTGCTCTGTAACTGCGGGGGCCTTGCGCAGCGGAAGCGCGGAAAGTTCCGCATCCGTTGGGAACCAACACCGAATCGGCACGTCTTTTTGGATCTCCGCGTTTACGGCGTCTTCGATCTTTTCGATTTCCTCGCGCGATATGCGCATGGCGCCGTTCGGAAGCTCCACGTCGATCGTCGAGGCGTCCTGCCCGAGGTGCAACCCTATCGTCTTGCCGCCGAGTTGACGGAAAATCTCGCTTGCCAGCATATGCTCCCCCGCGTGCTGCTGCATGTGGTCGAACCGCCTGTCCCAGTCAATCGCGCAGGAGACGGTTTCGCCCTCCGTGAGGGATCCTTCAACCGTGTGCCAAACTTCGCCCTCCGCGTCGACGGAAACGTCCACTACGTCAGCGGAGCCGATCTTCCCCGTGTCAAAGGGCTGCCCGCCCGAGGTCGGATAAAACGCGGAGCGGTCCAACCGCACGCGATTTTCGCGCACCTCGAGCACCGTCGCGGAAAATTCCGTCAGATAGGAATCTGCATAATACAACCTTTCCGTCATCCAAAACACCTCTTCTTTATACTATACGACGGAAATGCCCGAAACGCAAGGGGGTAAATGCGGTTTTTTGTTATCTTTGGGCGTATGTATAACGGAAAACGTTACGGTTCATCCCACATCGGGGCACAGCGCTCCGGCGATTTTCCGCGCGAAATTCTCTGTAAAATGCGGTTGCATTCCGTCCGAGAATTTGCTATAATAAATATACATCCATATGGGATGAAATGGAAGGAGGCAATGGTTTTATGAAGAAGATCCTGAGTATCGCCCTGGTTCTGATGCTCGCCGTGAGCGCATTCTCCCTTGTCGGCGCGGAAGCCGCCCCGAAGTACAAGATCGGCATCCTCGCGCCCGCCGTCACGCACGGCTGGGTCGCGGCCGTCGCGTACAATAGCGAGGTCCGCTGCAAGGAGCTTGCGGACAAGGTCGAGTACAAGCTCTACACCTCCAGCAACGCCGACGAAATGACCACGCAGCTCGACGACCTGAAGGCGTGGGGCGCGCAGGCGATCGTCGCGTTCCCGCAGTGGGAGGGCATGGAGGTGCCGATCCAGGACGCGATCGATGAAGGCATTTTTGTCGTGAATTTCGACATCGTCATCAATGCGGAGGGCGTGTACCGCGTCTCCGGCGACAACGAGAGCATGGGCGTCGAGGGCGCGCACTACATCGCCGAAAAACTCGGCGGCAAGGGCAAGGTCGTCGTGCTGGACGTGCCGACCTCCGGCTCCGTCGCGGAACTGCGCAAAAAGGGCTTTATGGAGACCGTCGAAGCGAACTATCCGGACATCGAGGTCATCGGCACCTATGCCACCAAGTTCACCCGTGAGGACGGACTCGCCGACATGACCGACATCCTGATTGCCAATGCCGAGATCGACGCCGTCTACTCCATGGACGACGAGACCTCCATCGGCGTTCTGCAGGCGATCGAAGAGGCCGGCCGCACCGACATCAAGGTCGTCACCGGCGGCGGCGGATGCCAGGAGTACTTCCATATGATGGAAGACTATGCCGATATCTGGGTGCAGTCCGCACTGTATTCCCCCGCGATGGTGCAGGATGCCGTGGATACCGCGCTGGCGCTTCTGGAAGGCCAAGAGGTCGAAGAGGTCAAGATCATCCCGACCACCATCGTGGACAGGGACAATGTCGCGGAATTCTTCGACGACAACACGCCGTACTAATCGGATTTTCCATAAAAGGGGCGGCTACATGCCGTCCCTTTTTGGCAGGGATGTGATTTTGATATGAAAGTGGAGATGCGGGGCATCGACAAGAGCTTTTCCGCGAACCGCGTGCTGACGGATGTTTCGTTTTCCGTGGTGGGCGGTGAAATCTGCGCGCTGTTGGGCGAAAACGGCGCGGGCAAATCGACGCTCATGAACATATTGGGCGGCATCCTCAAGCAGGACGCGGGCGAGATTTTGATAGACGGCAAAAAGGTCTCCTTTTCGACGCCCGCGGAATCGTTGGACGCGGGCATCGCCTTCATCCACCAGGAGCTGAACCTGGTGAACGACCTCGCCGTATACGAGAACATGTATATCGGGCGCGAGTTGTTCAAAAAGAGAGGGCCGTTTTCCGTATTGGACAGGGACGCGATGTGCCAAAACTGTCTTGCGGTGTTCGAGCGCATCGGGATAGAGCTCGACCCCCGCGCGATGGTGCGCGATCTGGATGCGTCGTACAGGCAGATCGTCGAGATCGCCCGCGCGCTCATCATGAACGCGAGCATCATCATCATGGACGAGCCGACCACCTCCCTAACGCCTACGGAGATCGAGCGCGTGTTCGAGATGATGCGCAGCGTGCGCGACAATGGCGTGGGTATCGTGTTCATTTCGCACAAGCTGCCCGAGGTTTTGGAGGTGTGCGACCGCTACGTCGTGCTGCGCGACGGCGTGACGGTGGCACAGGGCGACGTCTCCTCCGTCACGACGAACGAGCTCGCGGCGTACATGGTGGGGCACGAGGTGCGCCCGTCCGCGCCGGACGTCGAAAGGGCGTTTGGCGAGGTGCGGCTTCGCGTAAAGCACCTCACGCTCGAGCCCTATTTCCGAAACATCTCCTTCTCCGTGCGCTCGGGGGAGGTGCTGGGGTTTACGGGGCTGTTGGGCGACGGGCGGAGCGAAATCTTCCGCACGGTGTTCGGCGCGATGGGCGCGTATGAGGGCGAGATATTCGTGAACGAGATTCCTGTGAGGATTTCAAGTGCGAAGCAGGCGGTCGCCTTGGGGATCGGCTACGTGCCGCGCAACCGCAAGGAGAACGGCATCGTCAAGGACATGTCCGTCATCGAAAACGCATCGCTCGCGACCATGGAGCGCCTGACGAAGCACGGCTTCATCAGCGAACGGGAGGAGCGGGCGCACTTTGACGAGCAGGCGGAGCTCCTGCGCATCAAGTTGGAATCGCCCTATGACCCGATCGGGAGCCTTTCCGGCGGCAACCAGCAAAAAGTGGTGCTTTCCAAATGGCTGCTCGCCGAGCCCGGCATCCTGATTTTTGACAACCCGACGCAGGGCGTGGACGTGGGCGCGAAGGAAGAGATTTACGGCATCATCCACGCGCTCGCCAAAGAGGGCGTCGCGGTGGTCGTGCTGTCCAGCGAGGTGCAGGAGATCATGCGCCTTTGCGACAGGGCGTATGTCCTGTACCACGGAGAGGTGCGCGGGGAGCTCACAAACAAGGAAATGACCGAGCGGGGCATCATGCTCTTGGCGACCGGCGGAAATTAAAGGAGAGAAGACCCATGGCGAAAGATATTTCCAAGAGGGAAAACTGGTTCCAACGCAACTGGAAGAATAACCCTTTGTTTTCGACGGGGATAGCGCTGATCGTGATGATCGTTTTGCAGACGGTCGCGCTGGGGTTTGACTTTGCGTCGTTTGGCGATTGGCTCGCCAAATGGACGCAGAACTGGATCAACATCCTGCGCAATAACTCCAACGTCGGCATGATCGCACTGGGCATGACGCTCGTCATCATCTCGGGCGGCATCGACCTCGCGGTCGGCTCGACCCTGGTGGGCGTGGGCGCGCTCGTCATGACGCTGATCGATTCGGGCGGCTGGTTCGCCGCAAACGGGTTTGGCGGCGTGCCGATGTATATCGCAGCGGTCCTGATCGCGCTGATTTTCGGCGCACTGCTGGGCGAAATCAACGGCGTCGTCATCACCAAGGGGCGCGTACCGCCCTTCATCGCCACCCTGGGCGCGATGAAGATCATCCGCTCGGTCACGCAGCACTTCACGCAGAACGCGTCGCCCAAGGTTCCCAAGGAATTCCTAAATATTGCGCGCTTCAAGATCGGCGATCAGATATTGCTTCCGATTTTTTACTGGCTGCTGCTCGCGGCAATCCTCTACGTCATCACGCGATACACGGCGTTCGGAAGACACGTCTACGCGGTCGGCTCCAACGAGCGCACGACGCGTCTTTCGGGCATCGACGTGGACAGGGTAAAGCGGCGCGTATACGCGCTCATGGGCTTTATCGTCGCGCTGTCCTCGGTGATTCAGGTGGCGCGCATAGGATCCATGGACTACGCGAACGCCGGCAGCGGCTATGAGTTGGACGCGATCGCCGCAGTCATCGTGGGCGGCACGAGCATGGCGGGCGGCAGGGGCTCGATCATCGGCACGGTATTGGGAATGCTCATCATCGCCGTGATGAACAACCTGTTGAACCTCATCGGCGTGCCCGCGTTTTTGCGCGAGGCGTTTAAGGGCGCGATCGTCATCTTCGCGGTGCTGATGCAGCGAAAGGAGAAGGCGTAATCGGGCGGTGTGCTAAAAATTAATCTGTATTGTGCGCTCTATGCGTTGACAATATGCGCCTGATTGGTATAATTCAAAGTGTTTGGCAGTCAACCGCGGACAGCATTTTGTAAAAAGAGAGGGATACGTCACATGGCAAACATCGATCTGCAGCAATATGGAATCAACGACGTGACGGAGATCGTCCGGAACCCGTCCTTTGAGGTTCTCTTCGAGGAGGAGACCAAGGAGGGTCTGAGGGGCTATGAAGTCGGCCAGCTGACCGAGCTGGACGCCATCAACGTCATGACGGGCATCTACACGGGCCGTTCCCCCAAGGACAAGTACATCGTCATGGACGAGACCTCCAAGGACACCGTTTGGTGGACGACCCCCGAGTACAAAAACGACAACAAGCCCTTGTCCGAGACGAGCTGGGCCGTGCTGAAGAACATCGCGCAGACGCAGTTGTCCGGCAAGCGCCTTTTTGTGATGGACGCCTACTGCGGCGCGAACAAGGACAGCCGCATGTCCATCCGCTTCATCACGGAGGTCGCCTGGCAGGCGCATTTCGTGAAAAACATGTTCATCCGCCCCACCGAAGAGGAGCTCGAAACCTTCGAGCCGGACTTCGTCGTCTTCAACGCCTCCAAGGCGCGCGCCTCCTGCTATAAGGAGCTCGGCCTCAATTCCGAGACGGTAGCCGCCTTCAACCTCACCTCCCGCGAGCAGGTCATCCTGAACACGTGGTACGGCGGCGAGATGAAAAAGGGTATGTTCTCCATGATGAACTACTACCTGCCGCTCAAGGGCATCGCCTCCATGCACTGCTCCGCCAACACCGACATGCAGGGCAAGAACACCGCCATCTTCTTCGGCCTTTCCGGCACCGGCAAGACCACCCTGTCCACCGACCCCAAGCGACTTCTGGTCGGCGACGACGAGCACGGCTGGGACGACGCGGGCATCTTCAACTTCGAGGGCGGCTGCTACGCGAAGGTCATCAACCTGGACAAGGAATCCGAGCCGGACATCTATAACGCCATCCGCAGGAACGCCCTTCTCGAAAACGTGACCGTGGACAAGGATGGCAAGATCGACTTTGACGACAAGTCCGTCACCGAGAACACCCGCGTTTCCTACCCGATCACCCACATCGAAAAGATCGTGCGTCCCGTCTCCGTTGCCCCCGCGGCGAAGTACGTCATCTTCCTGTCCGCGGACGCGTTCGGCGTGCTGCCGCCGGTCTCCATCCTGACCTCCGAGCAGACGAAGTACTACTTCCTGTCCGGCTTCACCGCGAAGCTCGCCGGCACCGAGCGCGGCATCACCGAGCCCACGCCGACCTTCTCCGCGTGCTTCGGCCAGGCCTTCCTCGAGCTGCATCCCACCAAGTACGGCGATGAGCTCGTCAGGAGGATGGAAGCGAGCGGCGCGAAGGCGTTCCTGGTCAACACCGGCTGGAACGGCACCGGCAAGCGCATCTCCATCAAGGACACGCGCGGCATCATCGATGCGATCCTGAGCGGCGCGATCCTGAACGCCCCGACCAAGACCATCCCCTACTTCAACCTCACGACGCCCACCGCACTCGCTGGCGTCGACAGCGGCATCCTCGATCCGCGCGACACCTACGAGGATCCCGCCGATTGGGAGAAGAAGGCGCAGGACCTCGCAGGCCGCTTCATCAAGAACTTCGCCAAGTACGAAGGCAATGCGGAAGGCAAGGCGCTGATCTCCGCCGGCCCGCAGCTGTAAAAACACCCTTTGCAATAAAAGATTTCCCTCCGCCGAATTCGGCGGAGGGATTTTCTACTTCTCGATGAGAAATTCCGAGAGATCTGCCGCATCGAAGGATGCGAGCGCGGGGTGGTGCGTGAGCGCCTTCAATATGCGCCAGCCGTCTCGATTTTCCCGCACGCTGTCCTCCGTCGGCACGAAGCCGAAATCCATATAGATCTTGCAGGCGAGCCACGTGGTCGTCTGTGAAGGGACGATCGCATGCGTGTAGCCGAGTTCCTTTAATCGCAGCAGGGTGCGTGCGATCAGGGGCTTGGAAAGGCCCCTGCCCTGTATCTCCCTTTGTACGGCGACCCAGTGCAGCCAGCCCGCGCCGGTTGTATCCTCTCCGAACACGTCGCAAAACGCGGTCGCCGTGGCGATTTTTTTGCCGCTTTCGTCTCGCACGAAGAGCATCCTTTCGGGCAGCTCCGCCTCATGCGCGGAGTAATAGCGGTTCCACGCGGATACGCCGTCCTCAAACGTATGAAATTCCTTCGCGGATTTTTCGATGTCGATCCAGGCGTCGCGGTCGCCGTCCCGATAGAAACAGAAGGAATAGCCGTCGGGCAGCGGCGGCTGAACGATGCCGTCCAGCGTCGCGCGCACAAAGCGCAGCGGGTAGTATTTGATGCGTGCGTCGTGGTTGTCGAATTGCATGGGGAATCCCCCTTTCCGTATGGGGAATTATAGGATATTTCGGCATAAATGTCAACGCCGAGGGGTTGCAAATGTGCGGATTTTGCGGTATACTTATCCTATGGCAAATTGCGATTGAAGGGAGCGCGTACATTTGAAAGCGATTGTAAACGGAAAGATCATTACCCCCTGCGGCATCGAGACCGGAAAGGCGCTCGTGTTCGACGAAAAGATTCGGGACATTACCGCGCAGGTCGGAAGCGCGGAGGTTATCGACGCACAAGGCGCATATGTTTCGCCCGGACTCGTGGATATGCACATCCACGGCTATATGGGCGAGGATGCGTCCGACGGCAAAATGGAGGGGCTCATCGCGATGGCCGAAGGTATCGCGAAAAACGGCGTGACGAGCTGGCTTCCCACCACCATGACGGTCTCCTATGACGAACTGCGGACATCGTTCGCCCTGATCCGCGAACTCGTGGGCAATAAGAAACTGAACCCCAAGGGCGCGGAGGTGCTGGGCGTCAACGCGGAGGGGCCGTTCATCAACCCGAAGAAAAAGGGCGCGCAGGCGGAAGGCCACATAAAGCCCGCGGACGCGGCATTCCTGAAGGAATATCGGGACATCATCCGCGTGTTCACGGTCGCGCCGGAAATGCCGGGCAATTTGGACTGCATCCGCGAGATCGCGCGCGATACGGACATGCTCATTTCCATGGGGCACACCGACGCCACATACGACCAGGCGATCGCGGGCATCGCGGCGGGCGTGCGCCACACGACGCACCTTTTCAACGCGCAGACGCCGCTCGTGCACCGGGATCCAGGCGTCGTGGGCGCGGCATTGGGCGACGACAGGGTCTATACGGAAATCATCGCGGATGCGTTCCACATCCATCCCGCGCTGTTTTCCATCGTATACCGCCTAAAGGGCGACAAACTCGTCTTAATCACCGACTGCACCCGCGCGGGCGGGCTTCCGGACGGCGAATATACGCTGGGCGGGCAGCCGTTCACGCTCAAGGGCATCCAGTGCCGCATGGCGGACGGCACGATCGCTGGCAGCGTTCTGAAGCTCAACAACGCCGTAAAAAACATGATTACCTATACGGATATCCCGCTGCATGAGATCGTCAAAATGGCAACGCTGAACCCCGCGACCGCGATCAAAGTAAACGAAAGAAAGGGCTCCCTCGAAAAGGGGAAGGACGCGGACATCCTGATCGCAAGCGAGGCGTTTGACGTGTGCGAGACGATTCTCATGGGCGAGACGATTTATAAAAAGGAGGCATGAAGGATTTGGAACTGAAAATCAAGGCGCCGCTCGATCCGAAGTTCAAGCCGATGTCGATCCTGGTTCGGGAGTACAAGGCTAACGTCGCAAAGAGCGAAAACCAGAAGATCGCGGTTTCCGTCGCGCGCAACAGGGGCTTTATCTCCACGACCGAACTGACGATCTTCAAGGACGGCACGGGACACGACGAGGAGAACTGCTTCGTGCTGGAGCGCATCATCAAGACGCTGCTTTGGATCAAGGGCGGATACAAGATCACCGTCGCCGGCTCCAAGCCCGTGTACGAGCACATCGCAAAGTGCTATCTCGAAGAAAACGGCGCACGCGCGTTTGACAGAGATTTCATGGCTGGCGTGTACGAGCGCCCGTTCGAGGTGGAATACCTCGAGAACGTTTCGGACGCACCCGCGACGAACGAAGCTTCCGACGCGATCGGCAGGCACCTGGACGGCTGCCGCATCGGCTTTGACGGGGGCGGAAGCGACAGGAAGGTGTCCGCGGTCATCGACGGGGAGAGCGTGTTCAGCGAAGAGGTCATCTGGCACCCGAAGGAGCACGCCAACCTGGAATACCAGTACGCCGGAATCCTCTCCGCATTCCGCGAGGCCGCTTCCAAAATGCCGCGCGTGGACGCGATCGGTGTATCCTCCGCAGGCGTGTTCATCGACAACCGTGCGATGGTCTCCTCGCTGTTCAACAAGGTGCCGCGCGACGTGTACGGCGACCGCGTGAAAAACGTCTATCTGGATGCTGCGAAGGAGCTCTCTCAGGAGCTCGGCTACGACATCCCGATCGAGGTATGCAACGACGGCGACGTGACCGCACTCGCGGGCGCGATGGACCTGAACGATACGGACGTTTTGGGCATCGCGATGGGCACCAGCGAAGCGGGCGGCTATGTGGACGACAAGGGCAACATCACCGGCTGGCTGAACGAACTGGCGTTCGTGCCGGTGGATGCGGACAAGGACGCGATGGTCGACGAGTGGTCGGGCGACTACGGCTGCGGCGTGAAGTACTTCTCGCAGGACGGCGTCATCAAGCTCGCACCCGCCGCAGGCATCGAATTCCCCGAGGGGCTGACGCTCGCGGAAAAACTCAAGCACGTGCAGACGCTCCACGCGGCGGGCGATCCGCGCACGCGGGGCATCTACGAGACCATCGGCGTGTATTTCGGCTACCAGATTCCGTATTACGCCCTGTTCTACAACATCAAATACGTGCTCATCCTCGGGCGCGTGACGAGCGGGGAGGGCGGACTGATCCTGCTCGAAAAGGCGAGGGAAGTGCTGAAGGCCGAATTCCCCGAACTCGCGGAGAAGATCAGCCTCGAAATCCCGGACGAGAAGAGCCGCAGGCTCGGCCAGTCCGTGGTCGCGGCCTCGCTGCCGGATTTGGGCTAAGCGCATTTTGCCGCCGTTTCCCGGAAAAATCGGGAAACGGCGGTTTTTTACTTGTTGCGGCGAGAAGCGCGCCGAATATCGCGCGGTTGTGCAAACCTTCATAAATTCGGGCGACATACGCCAAGGAAACGCACAAAATTATGATGCAAACTATTGACAGGAACCGCCCAATATGCTATACTTCCTATGAACGCTTTTAAGAGCGAATTACACAAGGAGGGACCTGGCATGAGAAAAACCCTGACGCTTTTGGTTGCGCTGTGCATGCTGCTCAGTGTAGGCGCATCCGCCCTGACCATCTCCGGACCGAACGAGTTCCCCATCGCGGATGAGCCCGTGGAGCTCAACTTCTTCGCACGGATTACCGCCGACATCGCGGACTACGCCACGAACGTATGGACACTCCGCATGGAGGAATTGACAGGCATACACGTCAATTGGGAGACGGTTCCGTTGGAGTCCGAGAGGGAGAAGGTCAACCTTCTGCTCGCGGCGTCCGACCTTCCCGACGTGTTTTTCTCCTGCACGCGCGCGATCAGGCCCACCGCAGAGGTTATTTACGGCTCCAACGGCACCTTCGTCGACCTGAAGCCCCTGATCGACGAACATGGCTATTATATCAAGAAGATGTACGAGGCCGTGCCGTACATCGAAGCAGGTATCACCACGCCGACCGGCGCGATCTACTCGCTGCCGCAGGTGAATGAGTGCTTCCACTGCTATTATTCGCAGAAGATGTGGATCAACCAGACGTGGCTGGACGCCTTAGGACTCGAGGCGCCGACCACGACCGAAGAATTCAAGCAGGTTTTGATTGCGTTCCGCGACGGCGACCCGAACGGCAACGGCATCGCGGATGAGATTCCGCTGGTCGCCGCGATCCCGCAGAACGACTGGCAGGCGCAGATACACGGCTTCCTCATCTGCCCGTTCTGCTATACGGACCTGGACGACGGCATCTCCATCGCCGCGGACGGGGAGACGGTGGAACTGTCCTTCACCAAGGACGAGTTCCGCGAAGGCCTGAAATACCTGAACGACCTGTACGAGAACGGCCTGATCGCCGAGGCGACCTTCACGCAGAACGGCGACGACCTGAAGACGATGGTCGAATCCGGCGACATCCCGTACATCGGCTGCGTGCCCTCCGGCTGGTTCGGCGGCTTCTCCGAACTCGCGGGTTCGCGCCAGAAGGACTTCACCGCCCTCGAGCCGTTGACCGGCCCCGAAGGCGTGTCCCTGTGCGGCTACTTCCCCTATGGCTACGGCACGGGTCAGTACGTGATCACCTCTGCCTGCAAGATTCCGGAAGTCGCGATCAAGTGGGCGGACTACCTCTACTCTGAAGAGGCCTCTCTGGGCTACATCGAAGCGGGCCGCGAAGGCATCGAGTGGCGCTACGGCGAAGAGGGCGAGTTCGACGTGTGGGGCCGCCAGGCAAAGTGGCGCCGCATCGACACCGAGTTCTCCTATTCCCAGGCGCAGAACGTGCACTACTATCAGCAGGGCCCGTCCTTCCGCTCCTTCGACTGGCGCGAGTCCTGGTACGTGCCGTCGACGCTTGAGGACTACTACGGAACCGGCGGATACGAGTGCCGTCTGCACAACGAGACCGCGAAATACGTTTCCCACCGCCCGGACAAGGTGTTCCCGCCGCTGTATATGTCCGAGGACGATTCGAACGAAATCACCCGCGTGAAGACCTCCATCAACAACTATCGCGACGAGATGATCACCCAGTTCATCATCGGCAACTACGACATCGACAGCGACGCCGACTGGCAGATGTATCTGGACGGCCTGGAGGGCTTTGAGGCTTCCTACTACCTCGACATCCTGCAGCGCAACTACGACCAGAGCTACCTGAAAGATGCCGCGCCTTCCCCGATGAACCCCGAATTCACGCTCGATCAGATCGTGATGCCCAAGGAGTAATTCTTGCGTTCTGCCCGCTCCTCCCGAGAGGGGGGAGCGGGATTCGGCTAAGGAAACAACATGCGCGGAAGGTTTTTTTCGTCCGCGCATGTCTCTATATTGCATGATGGGAGGCTTGACCATGACATCCAATGCAAAGACATTTTCCGGAACCAAGCGCACGCCCATGCAACAGATCATGCGGCATTGGCAGTGGTATGTCGTGCTGATTATACCGATTCTGCTGACGCTCGTCTTCAAGTATTTCCCGATGTACGGCGCCGTAATCGCCTTCAAGCAATACAACGGCGGCAGCATCTGGGCGGCGAAGTGGGTCGGTTTCAAGCATTTTGCGCAGTTCTTCAAGACGCCCGTGTTCAGCAGGGTTCTCAATAACACGCTGATTATCAACGTATACTATCTCATCGCGTGCTTTCCGCTGCCGCTGATGCTTGCGCTCGCGCTCAACATTTGCCGCCGAAATTCCCTGAAAAAGAGCGTGCAGATGATTACCTATGCCCCGTATTTCATCTCCACGGTCGTCATGGTCTCCATCATCACGCAGGTGTTCCACCAGAATTTCGGCATCGTGAACATCCTGATCATGCGCACGGGCGGCACGGCGGTCAATTTCCTGGGGCGTAAAGACCTGTTTTATCATATGTACGTGTGGACGAGCGTGTGGCAGTTCGTGGGCTATGCCTCGATCATGTACATTGCGGTGCTCGCGGGCGTCGATCCGACGCTGCACGAGGCGGCGGTCGTGGACGGCGCATCGCTGTTCAGCCGCGTAATCCACATCGATATCCCTGCGGTGATTCCCACGGCGACGATCCTGTTTATTATGAACTGCGGCTCGATCATGAACATCGGCTTTGAAAAGGTCTATCTGATGCAGAACACGATGAACCAGGCGGCGTCGGAGGTTATTTCGACATACGTCTACAAGCAGGGCCTGCAGGGCGCGCAGTACAGCTATTCCGCAGCGATAGGTCTCTTCAATTCGGCGATCAATATGATCATATTGATCATCGTAAACAAGGTCTCGCAGAAGGTCGGCGAGACGAGCCTGTGGTGAGGGGAGGATCCGTTATGGCGCAGCAATCGATATCCAATCCCAAGAAAATCAACAACAAGATCGGCGTGCCCGTAAGCGATAAGGTGCTGCTCGCGTTCAACGACGTATTTTTGTGGGCGCTGATGCTGGCCGTCTTGCTCCCCCTGATCTACATTCTGGCCGCATCGTTTTCGAGCCCGTCCGCGGTCGTCGCGGGCAGGGTGCTGCTCTGGCCCGTCGATTTCTCCCTGCAGGGGTATGAGGCGGTGTTCAGCAGCAACCAGCTGGGCATGGGCTTTCTGAATTCGTTCATCTACATGGCGGGGGGCACGGTCGCGGCGCTGCTCGCGACGCTCATGGCAGCGTATCCGCTCTCCCGCAAGGAGATGTACGGTCGGAACGCGCTGATGGTCTTTTTCACCTTCACGATGATGTTTAACGGCGGCCTCATTCCGACGTACCTGGTCATGCGCGACCTGGGTCTGGTCAACTCGCGCCTCGCGCTCATCATCCCCAATGCGCTGAGCGTCTATTATATGATCGTTGCGCGCACGTACTTTCAGACGACGATCCCCGATGAGCTCGCGGAAGCGGCGGATTTGGACGGATGCAGCGATATCGGCTTCATGATCCGCATCGTGCTGCCCCTGTCGGGGCCGTTGATCGCGACGCTCGCGCTGTTTTTCGCCGTCACGCAGTGGAACAGCTATTTCGACGCGCTGATATACCTCAGCGACAGCGCGAAGTACCCCCTGCAGATCATCCTGCGCAACATCCTCATCATGAACCAGATGGACGGCACGACGATGGTCTCCGTCGAGCAGATGGAGCGCAGCCAGGGCATGCGCGAGCTGCTCAAGTTCTCGCTGATCGTCGTTTCGAGCGCGCCGGTGCTCGCGATCTACCCGTTTGTGCAGAAGTACTTCATCAGAGGCATCATGATCGGCGCGATCAAGGGGTAATGCGGTCGCAAAACGCGCTGCCTTACGAGAACTACTGCCACGCCTTTGAGTTGGCGGAGGCGCCCATATCGGCGCGGTGTATATTGGGACAAACGCCATTTTCCCGGCGCTGCCTGCGGTTTTTTCGGAATCCGAAGACAGCGTTGCGAGTATGCTCTGCTTTCGCTATATGCTCTTTTGCGGGAACCGCGCGATCGAGATGGGGGATTCGTCGCGGCGCAGGCGTCATTTGAAAGGCACCGGAGAACGACGCCGCGATGAAATACCGGCATTTATGGAATGCGTTCTACATTGTATGGAAACGCCGTGCAAATCGGCGACACTCTAAACATTATGAAGGAGGGGTTTTTCGGTGAAAGACTGTGGACAGAAGTGGTGGAAGGAAGCCAAGTTCGGCATGTTTATCCATTGGGGGCTGTACTCGATCCTGGCGGGAGAATGGAACGGCAGGAAGGTCGAGGGCATCGGCGAATGGATCATGAACAGGCTGGATATTCCGAGGGAGGAATACAGGAAGCTCGCCGCGCAGTTCAACCCCGTCAAGTTCGACGCGGACGCATGGGTGCAGGTCGCAAAAGATGCGGGAATGAAGTATCTGACCATTACCGCAAAGCATCACGACGGCTTTGCGATGTACCATTCGCACTGCTCGAAGTACAACATCGTGGACGCGACGCCGTTCGGGCGCGACCCGATGGCAGAGCTCGCGGTCGCCTGCAAAAAAGCCGGAATCGTCCTGTGCTTTTACTATTCGCAGGCGCAGGATTGGGACGAGGACAACGGGCTGTACGCCGGAAAGCCCGAGCGCGGACAGAACTTTGACCAGTATCTCTACGACAAGTGCCTGCCGCAGGTGAAGGAGCTTTTGACGCAATACGGCGATATCGGCATGCTGTGGTTCGATACGCCCATGTCCATGACGTATGAGCAGTCGAAGATTATTTTCGACACGGTGAAGGCGATCCAGCCGAACTGCATCGTCTCGGGGCGCATCGGAAACCGCATCGGCGAATACATGTCCACCGGCGACAACTGGCTGCCCTCCATGCCCTTTGCGGGCGATTGGGAGGTGCCGGCGACGCTCAACGACACGTGGGGATTCAAGGCGGACGACCACAACTGGAAATCCGCGTCCGACCTCATCGACATCCTGACGCGCATCAACAGCCGGGGCGGCAACTATCTTCTGAACGTCGGGCCGGATGCCGAGGGCGTGATCCCGCAGCCGAGCGTGGACATCCTGCGCGAAATGGGGCACTACGTGCGCGGCAACGCGGATTCCGTCTACGCCACGAGCATGACGCCCATGTACCCCTACGACGTGCGCTGGTGCAACTTCACGAGCCGCCCGTTCCGCCTGTACGCGCATATCCTGGACGGGAGAAGGAAGATGCAGCTGCCGTGCATCAAGACGCCGATCGAGAAGCTGCGCATCCTGGAGACGGGGCGCGAAATCGAATTTACGCAGACGCTCACGACGAACAGCAGCGTTTCGCGCTTCCAGTGCGAGATTCCGCAGGATGTCGCGCTCCCGAAGAACTACGTGTTGGAATTTGTGCTGAAGGATGAAAACGTCGAGTTTGACACATTGGAAGGATTGTAATATAATGGATTCGACAACGACAAGGAGGGAAATGCAATGAGTAAACTCCTGAGTAAACCGGAGTATGAGAAGTGGATAGCTTCCACCCGCGACGAGAGGATGGCATGGTGGCGCGAGGCGCGCTTCGGCATGTTCATCCATTATGGCCTGTATTCCCAGATGGGGCGGCACGAGTGGGCGATGACGCAGGAGAACATCCCGATCTCCGAGTACGAGAAGCTCGCATCTACCTTTGCGCCCAAGCCCGGCGCGCCGCGCGAATGGGCGGCGCTCGCCAAGAAGGCGGGCATGAAATACATGGTCATGACCTCGCGGCACCACGAGGGTTTCAGCCTTTGGGACAGCAAGGTCAATCCGTACAACTCCGTGAATTACGGCCCCAAGAGGGACATCGTGCGCGAGTTCGTGGACGCGTGCCGCGAATACGACCTGCGGATCGGCTTTTATACCACGCTCATGGACTGGCACCACCCCGACAGCTGGACATGCGTGAACGACGCGGAGGCGAGAAAGCGCTTCTTAGACTATATCGAGGCGCTCAATACGGAGTTGCTCACCAATTACGGCAAGATCGACATCCTGTGGTACGACGTGCCCGCGCCGTTTGAGAGCTGGGAGGGCTGGGACTCCGTCTCCCGCAACCAGCGGATGCGCGCGCTGCAGCCGCATATCATCATCAACGACCGCAGCCGCCTGCCCGAGGACTTCGGCACGCCCGAGGAGCACGTCACGGCGGAATCCCGCGACTGGGAAGCCTGCATGACCTTTAACGGCATTTCGTGGGGCTATGTGGACGAGAGCCAGACCGCGCCCTACGCCTACAACGCGCAGCGGATCATCCGCATGCTGAACACCTGCGCCAACGGCGGCGGAAACCTGCTGCTGAACGTGGGCCCGCGCCCCGACGGCACCGTGCCGGACGACGCGAAGGAGCCCCTTGCGAAGGTCGGCGAATGGCTGAAGGAGAACGGCGAGGCGGTGTACGGCAAGGTCGTGCGCCCGGGCGGCGACTGGACGACGCGCAGCTTCGGCGGAAACGGCCTGTGCGGCGCGTCCATGAAGGGCAACACCGTCTACCTCTGGAACTGGATCTGGCCGCGCGGCGGCAGCATGGGCATCGGCGGCTATATGACCGCGCCAAAGCGCGTCTACCTCATGAAGGACGGAACGCCCATCGATTTCGAGTTCAAGGGGCACCGCATCATCCTCAAGAACCTGCCCGAGCAGTCGCCCGACAAGATCGCAAACGTCGCGATCATCGCGATGGAATTTGAGGAGAAGCCGAAGTACATGTTTGCGTCGTACTATCCGCAGCTGCATGTCGGCTACGACGTGACGGACGAAAAAATCTAAATCAACGAGAGTTTCGTGGGAAGCTGTCCTTTTCTTCGGGGCAGCTTCCCTGTATGAAAGGATGTCTTATCATGAAGCGTGTGCGGGACAAAAAGCTGCTCGTCGGCGCGGATTTCGCGGGTTATCCGCTGAAGGAAGCAGTCGTAAAGCATCTGAAGAACAAGGGCTGGGAGATCGAGGACGTCGGCGTGACCGATCCGAACACAAACGACACCGAAAATATGTTCCACAGGGTTGGGCTGCGCGCCGGCGCGATGATCTCCGAGGGGATTTACGAGCGCGCGCTGCTCTTCTGCGGCACGGGCATGGGCATCCACATCGCCGCGAGCAAGTGCCCGCGCGTCCACGCGGGCGTGGTGGAGTCCGTTCCGGCGGCGTTGAGGGCGATCACGGGCAACGGCGTCAACGTGCTCGCGATGGGCGCGTTTTACGTCGCGCCGGCGATGGCGTGCGACATCGCGGACGCCTATCTCAGCGCGGAGCTCGGAAGCGGCTACGAGTGGTGGCACAATTTCTACGAATTCCACAAGCTGGCGATGGACGAACTGGATGCGTTCGACTACGGGGAGTACAAGAAGAACGGCTTCAGGCTGGAGCACCTGGGCGATTACGACCTTTCGCTCGAGAAGAAGGACGACCTGCGGTTCCAGCTGCGGGGCGACGAATAGATGCGCGATGCGCGCATGAAGAAGGGAGGACTCGGCATGACAGGGTTTCCGCGCACGGAGGTGGCGAGCATCTCGCTGCCGCGCATGCTGATCGGTTCCAACTGGGTTTTGGGGTACAGCCACACGAGCGTCGCTTCCGACCGCATGATCCAAAGAAAGTACGCCGACAGGGAAGCCGTCTGCGAGCTCATGGAGGCGTATCTCACATACGACATCGATGCCTGCATGGCGCCGTTCACCGGCAAGGAGGCGCTGCTCGGCGGCATCAAGCTCGCCGAGGACAGGACGGGCAAGCGCATCACGCTGATCGATACGCCGATCATCAACGTGGACGACAACGAAAAGGCGCGCGGGGAAGCGAAGGCTGTCATCGAGGCGTGCGCGAAAAACGGCGCGGCATTTTGCCTGATCCACCATTCGTCCGCAGAGCAGCTCGTCAACAAGAACAAGGGCACCATGGATCGCCTGCCCGACTACTTGGATATGATTCGGCAGGCGGGCATGGTCCCCGGGCTTTCCGCGCACATGCCGGAACTGGTCCTGTATTCCGACGCGAACGGATACGACGTACAGACCTATATCCAAATCTACAATTGCATGGGCTTTTTGATGCAGGTCGAGATCGAATACATCAACAAGGTCATCTGGAACGCGAAAAAGCCGGTAATGACGATCAAATCGATGGCGGCGGGGCGCTGTTCGCCGTTCGTGGGGCTTTCGTTCTCCTTCGCGACGATCCGCCCGTGCGACATGGTGACGCTCGGCGCGTTTACGCCCGAGGAAGTGCATGAGGACGTGGAGATCGCGCTCGCGGTGATCGAACGCAGGCAGGCCATCCTCGAAGGGCGATCCAGTCCCAACAAAACCGCGGCGCTCGGCGGAACAAAATAGAAAACGGCTTCGTCAAATGCATATCTCAACAAACGGAGGGAAGAAAATGAACAGGATTTTGGCAATGCTTTTGGCTCTGGCTCTGGCTCTGGCGTTTTCCGGGTTCGCGGCGTTTGCCGAGGAAACGGATGCCGAAGAAACGGAGGTCCAAGAAATGGAAGGCGAAGGAATGGTAGAGGAGTTTTCGGACTGGGATAGCGACTTTTCCGTGGACGTGGAGGAGGGCTGGCCTTC
Organism: Christensenellales bacterium; assembly: GCA_050946115.1. GTDB lineage: Bacteria > Bacillota > Clostridia > Christensenellales > Aristaeellaceae > CAYFRC01. Next base: position 773 of record JBMNUF010000020.1, on the reverse strand, counting down.
TACGCTGACGGGCGTTCCGGTATTCGAGGCGGATTCCTATGAAAGCTGGGTCGCGACCGACCATGTGATCGTGTACCTGCCCAAGGGCGCGGACGCGGGCTTCCCCGACTACGTGAAGGCGCTTACGGACGCGGGTGCGGCGTTGTATGTGCAAAACGAGCTGCTGACGGTGCTGTCCCTTGGCGAGATGGAAATCCAGCTGATGCCCGACCCGGAGGAGCCCTCGATTACCTTCTTTGCGGAGCCGGCATACGACTACAAAGAGGATATCGAGATGTACCCCGAGCTTGAGGAATATCCGATGCCCGACACGGGTCGGCTCGTCTCGCTGGAAGGCATTTTCAACTACGGCGAGGAGGACGAAGACGTGCCCGAAACCATGGAGATGGCGATCCTCACCGTGCGCAACGCCTCCATTTCGGATGCGCTCGACTATTGCGAGAAGCTGACCATGGCGGGCTGGGTGCAGCAGGGCGACGCGGTGCCCGAGGGCAATGCGCTGTATGCGGAGTTTGTCAAGGCGAGTCGCACGATCGTCGTGGACTATTTCATGAACGGCTCGGACTACATGATCGTCTTCACCACGGTGGAAGACTGACGAATGCAAAGGGCGCCGTTTCCGCATTTTTCGCGGAGACGGCGCTCTTTTTTGGCTCTTCACGGAAAGTTGTGGGAATCGAGCCAAGCAACAGGTAACGAGAGAAAACGGACGAGAGTAAAGAAATACTCGTCATCTCTGTAGCCGTAGCCGACACGTTTAGCGACCTTGATTT